>JAYPOZ010000058.1:0-27308 GCA_038131165.1 Rickettsiales bacterium
TCCACGTTGAAGGACCAGGTGGATTTCGGCTGGTGGGCGATGTGAAAGCATTCGCCAGCTATATCCGCCGGCTTGGCGTAATTGTCATCGACATGATCCGGCCCGCGGCGCTCACGCACCCACCAGATATCGATGGCGGCATCAATGGTGATATAGGCAACGTGGACGCCCTGCGGGCCAAGGTCCCGGGCGAGCGCCTCCGCCAGAATACGCTGCGCGGATTTGGAGGGCGCGAAGCCGGTGAAATGAGGCTTGCCGCGCCACGCGCCCGTATTGCCGGTGACCAGCAGGGCACAATCGCCCATCTCCACCATGGCGGGGCAGACTTCCTGGGCCAGAACCAAAAGCGCCGTGGCGTTGACCCGAAACGTTTGCTCGAACTCAAGCGGATCGATCTTGTCGTAGCGCTCGCGCAAGGCCCGAGCCCCGTTATGGATCGCGACCTTGGGGCTACCCATTTCGCGCTTGATGCGCGCCAGCGTCGCGCGAAATTTGTCGATATCCGCCATGTCGCAGGGATAGGAGACCGCCTCCGGCACATCGCCCGCAATGCGCTCCAGCCGCGCTTCCTTGCGGGCGATCATGGCGACCCGGTAGCCGCCTTCGGCGAAACGTCGAACCAAGGCCTCGCCCGTGCCGCTGCCGACACCGGCGACCACGACAACGGGTTTCGCTTCAGCCCCGGTCATTTCTTGCGCCAGCGGAAATCGCAGTGGTCGGCACCCTGCATGCGGGTCTGCGTTCGTGTAAACGCCCAGCCGGGCCGGATCAGGTCTTCCGCCGCATAATCGACGCCGCAGGTCATCAGCGCGCCGATTTCCGGCTCGCCGATGGAGCGGAAATACTCCGCGAACTGGCATCCGGTGATGTTATAGCCGTAGCTCTCGTCCGTATCCTCGACAACCTCCCGCTCTACCGGAAAGCCGCTGTCGACTTCCTGCTCCACGCGCGGGTGGGAATTCTTCTCGAAGCCCTTCATTTCCCGATAGGCGACATAGGATGCGGCAATAGCGCGCCCGATGATGGCATGGGCTTTCTCCTTGCCGACTTCCTTCTCAAGCTCGCGGGTAATCGGGATGACGACCCGGGATTGAATCTTTATCGCATTGAGAATGGGGTTCGACATGTTTCCCGCGCTCCCTTCAGACATCGGTTGCCTCCGTCCCGCCGCAGACGCGGAGGATGGCGCCGGTCGTATAACTCGACGCCTCGCTTGCGAAGTACAGCGCCGCTCCGACGATTTCCTCCGGTTGCCCGACGCGCTTCATCGCGAGTTTCTCCCAACGCGCGTTAAACTCGGGCGTATCGGGCCAGGCCTTGGAGATATCCGTCGCGAACGGGCCCGGAACGATACAGTTCACCCGCACCGTGGGGCCGTACTCGTGCGCCAGGGTTCGGGTCAGATGATTGAGACCTGCCTTCGCCATGCCGTAGGTGCCGGCACGTCGGGACGGGAAGAAAGACGCCGTGCTGGAAACGTTGATGATACTGCCGCCTCCGTCCGCCACCATCCGCGTGCCGATCTGGGTTGCGAGCCGGAACGGGCCTTTCAGATTAATGTCGAAGACCTTGTCGTAGAGGCTTTCTTCGATCTCCGCGAGCGAGGGATAGAGCGGCGAGAGACCCGCATTGTTGACCAGGATATCGATCCGCCCGAACTTCTCATAGACCGCCTCGATCAGGGCATCGCACTGATCCCAATAACCGACATGAGCGGCCACAGGAAAGGCCCGGACGCCCAGCGCCTCGATCTCCTTCGCCGTCTCTTCGCAGGACTCAATCTTGCGGCTGGCGATCGCGACATCCGCACCCACTTCCGCGAAGGCCAGCGCCATTTGCCGCCCAAGGCCGCGGCTTCCGCCGGTGACCAGCGCGATCTTGCCGGATAGGTCGAAACGGTTCGTCGGCATGCGGGCGGCCTAAAGCGCGTTTTCGGCAAGCACGCGCAGCGCTTCGATGCTGGCGCCGCGGGTCACGATGGTGTGGACGTGTCCCTTGTCGCCGGCCTTCTTCCAATCCTGCAACCGCTCGACAATCCGCTCCTTCGGACCGACCAGGGCCGTGCGGTCGACCAGATCGTCTGGCACGGCGTCGGCCGCTTCCTTGCGCCGCCCGGCCAGAAAATGATCCTGAATCTCCACGGCGGCATCGACATAGCCGATGCGCTTGGCGAAGTCGTTGTAGAAGTTCTTGTCCCTGGCCCCCATGCCGCCGATATAGAAGGCTAGATTTTCCCGCACGGGCTGACGCGCTGCTTCGAGATCGTCGTTCATCCGCACCTGGCAATAAGCAAGAACCATGAAATCGTCGAGGCTCTTGCCGCCGCCGGCTTTCTCAAGACCGGCATTGATGTCCGGCTCGAAAATATCGAAACGGTCCGGGTCCATGTAGATCGGGATGAAGCCGTCGACGATTTCCGCGGCTGCCTTGACCCCCGAAGGCGAAATCGCGGCGGAGACGATCTTCAAATTCGGGTTGCCGTGCAACACACTTTTCAGCGGCTTTCCGAGCCCCGTTGTCCCCTCACCAGTCATCGGTATTTGATAATGAAAACCTTCGTGACGGAGCGGCTCCTTGCGATCCAGGATCTTTCGGACGATCTCCACATATTCGCGCAGGCGGGTCAGTGGCCGACCGTAGGGCACGCCGTACCAACCTTCGATCACCTGCGGTCCAGACGGGCCGAGACCGAGGATGAACCGGCCCCCCGAAAGATGATCCAGGGTCATCGCCGTCATCGCAACGGAAGACGGCGTCCGCGCCGGCATCTGTATGATTCCCGTACCTACTTTGATCTTGCTGGTCTGCGCCAAAACCCAGGCCGCAGGCGAAATCGCATCCGAACCCCAAGCCTCCGCCGTCCAAACGGAATCGTACCCGAGGTTTTCCGCCTCGCGGATATAATCCATATCTATCGCGGCGGTCGTGCCGCCGGTGCCGAGCGTGAGGCCAAGTTTCACTGCCATTTTCAGGTCCTTCCGGTATTACGCCGCCATGATTTCGAGGACGGCACTTGAGCGCACCATCGAATCTAGCCTAGATAAGCGGGAAAGCCAGATTACCTAGGTCTTGCGGTCGCTGAAATCGCACCAAATACTGGCCGCCACTCACCCACGGGACGACCGAGAGGAAAGTTACGCGAATGACGGATACGCATAAGATCGCCATCGTCGGCGGTACGGGAGATTTAGGATCGGGCCTGGCCAAGCGCTGGGCACGCACGGGACATGAAATCGTCATCGGCTCGCGCGATGCCGGACGCGCGGCGGAGACGGCCGCGAAATTCAACGAGGAAGCCGGCACGAACTCGATTTCCGGCATGGAAAACACCGATGCCGCCGCCGCCGCAGATATCGTCGTCCTGACCGTGCCCTACGCCAATCACGCGCCGACGCTGGAGGCCATTCGCGATAAGGTGAAGGGCAAGATCGTGGTCGACGTCACCGTGCCGCTGATGCCGCCCAAGGTGCGCACGGTACAGCTCCCGGAGGGCGGCAGCTGCGCCAAGGCAGCACAAGAGCAGCTCGGCGAAGACGTCCGGGTCGTCTCAGCCTTCCAGAACGTCGCGGCGGCGCATCTGGCCGATCTGGATCATGCCATCGATTGCGACGTACTCGTCTGCGGCAACGATCCCGACGCACGGGAGACGGTCGTGAAGCTTGCTGAAGACGCCAGCATGAAGGCCTGGCACGCAGGGGTAATTGCGAATTCAGCTATCGCCGAGGCCCTGACCTCCGCTCTAATCTTTATGAACGGCCGCTACAAGATCGACGGCGCCGGCATCCGCATCACCGGCACTCCCGGCTCCGCCGCCAAAGAGTGAAATCGGCTGAATGCCCAACCGCCTCACATTGAGCGTCCTCGACGGTATACCACTGGTCCAACCCGGCGACGATCTCGCAGCACAGATCCTCTCGGCGCTCGAAACATCGGGCGAGAGGCTGCAAGACGGCGATATATTGGTGGTCGCGCAGAAGATTGTTTCGAAATCGGAAAACCGGATCGTCGCACTCTCTCAATTCGAGCCGAGCGACCGCGCCCGTGAACTTGCGGAATTGGTGGAGAAAGACGCTCGCGTCGTCGAAGCGATCCTACAGGAAAGCCGGGCCGTAATCCGGGCGAAGCCGGGCGTTTTGATCGTCGAGAACAATCTCGGTCTGATCATGGCGAATGCCGGGATCGATCATTCGAATGTGGAAAGCGCGCGGCCCGACGAAACCCTGTTGCTGCTGCCGATCGACCCGGATGCCAGCGCCGCGGCACTTCGAGAAGAACTTGGGGAGCGCACCGGCGCTGATATCGCCGTGATCGTCAACGATAGTGTTGGCCGCGCCTGGCGTATCGGCACCGTCGGTCTTGCCATCGGCGTCGCCGGCCTGCCCGCCGTCGTCGATCTGCGGGGAGAGAAGGACCTGTTCGGGCGTGAATTGCGAGTCAGCGAGGAGGCCGTCGCCGACGAACTCGCGGCCGCCGCTTCGCTACTGCAGGGCCAAGGTGCCGAAGGCAAACCAGTTGTCCTGATACGCGGGTTCGAGACCGACGCCCCCGTACAGCCCGCCACCGCAGCGCTGCGCCCCACCGAGCAGGACATGTTCCGGTGAGCACGTACGACAGCCGGACGCCCCGCGTCCTAGCACTCTCCGGCGGTGTCGGCGGCGCGAAACTGGCTTTGGGTCTTTCGCATATTCTGCCGCCCGAGAACCTGACCGTCATCGCCAACACCGGAGACGATTTCACCCATCTGGGACTGCGGATTTGCCCGGACATCGACACGCTCGTCTACACGCTCTCCGACCTTGCGGATAAGGAGCGCGGTTGGGGCCGCCACCACGAAAGCTGGAATTTCATGGCGGCGCTCGGACAGTTGGGCGGCGAAGATTGGTTCAATCTCGGCGACGGCGATCTCGCGATGCATGTGTTTCGCACCCAAGCCCTCTCCCGGGGCCAAAGCTTGACGGCCGTCACCCAGGCCATCGCCGGAGAGCTCGAAATCGGCCCGGCAATCCTGCCGATGAGCGACGATGACGTCGCCACGGTCGTTGAGACCAAGGACGGGCCTTTGCCTTTCCAGCACTATTTCGTTCGCGACCGGTGCGAGCCCGCAGTCACCGGATTCCGATTTGCCGGGATCGAAACCGCCCGGCCGAACGCGAAACTCATGACGCATTTGACGGGCAGCACCCTCGACGCCGTCATCCTCACCCCATCGAACCCCTTCGTCAGCATCGACCCCATCCTATCGCTGACGGGTGTTCGAAAGGCTTTAAAGGCGCAACCGGCCCCTCTTGTCGCGGTCTCCCCGATCGTCGGCGGCAAGGCGATCAAGGGCCCGGCGGCCAAGATGATGTCCGAACTCGGTCTCCCCTCCACGGCCTTCGCCGTCGCCCGGCATTACCAAGGTCTTTTGGACGGTTTTGTCATCGACCAAGCCGACGCCGCACAGGCCAAGGAAATCGAAGCGCTCGGCATGGAGGTCGTCGTCGCGCAGACGGTCATGAGCGATCTTGAGGACCGCAAAGCGCTCGCCCGGACCTGCTGCGCCTTTGCCGAAACCCTTGCAGCGGATGCCCGAGGATGACGGTCGCGCTCGTGCCGATGAAAGATATGGGCAAAGCCAAGCAACGGCTTTCGCCGATACTTTCCGACGCCGAACGCCGGGACCTGGTGACGGCGATGCTGCGCGATGTCCTCATCGCCTTGCGCACGGCGCGGCATATCGAGCGCGTCGTGATCGTCGCCCACGATCGTGGCTACTTGGAGTTCGAGGCAGAGGTCATCGAGGAGGCGGTCAACAACGGCTACAACGAAGCCATTGGCTTCGCGCTGACCCAACCTGCTTTCGCGGATGCCGACGCCATCCTCATTGTGCCCGGCGACGTGCCGGCTGTCACCGCTGACGAAATCGACGCTTTATCTGCGCCCGCGACGGCTCCGACCATCCGCATCGCGGCGGCACGCGACGGCGACGGGACCAACGGATTGGCGATCGCGCCCCCCGATCTGATGCAAACGGCCTTTGGCATCGGCAGTTTTGAAAGACACAAGAAGGCGGCCGAGACGACCGGTGCCGGGATCGAGATCATCGCCGGCCCCGGCATTGCCTTCGACATCGATACGCCCGAGGATTTAATCGCCTTTTGCGCCGTTGACGGCACCGGGGAGACCCACACATTCCTTGACTTGAGCGGAATCCGCAGGCGACTGTTGGCGGAGAAAGCCTGAAGGTTTCAACAGCGGCGATGAACAGCGTGACGATCTCTCACAATCCGACACCTCCTCGGCTGGATGCCGCCGCGGCGCGTGCATTGGCAGCCCGCACCAATCTGGCCGAAATGATGGCCGAGGCGGCGGCGATCAGGGATCGGCATTTCGGCCGAACCATCACCTATTCGCGAAAGGTTTTTATTCCGCTTACGAAATTATGCCGGGATGTCTGCCATTATTGCACTTTCGCGCAACCGCCCCGCAAACTGGAAGAAGCCTACCTTTCGCCGGAACAGGTCCTGGAAATCGCCCGTGCAGGCGCCGCCGCCGGCTGCAAGGAAGCGCTCTTCACCCTCGGCGACAAGCCGGAGCTCCGCTATCAGGCGGCCCGCGATGCCTTGGCGGAACTCGGCCACGAAACAACGCTGTCCTATCTGCGCGCCATGGCCCTGCTCGTCTATGAGGAAACCGGCCTGTTGCCGCATCTCAACCCGGGGGTTCTGGAAGCCACCGACATTGCCAGTCTGAGAGAAGCCTCTGCCAGTATGGGCATGATGCTTGAGAGCAGCTCCGCGCGCCTTCTGCAGAAAGGTTCTTGCCATCACGGCTCGCCGGATAAAGACCCGGCGGTTCGTATCGCTGCGATGGCGGAGGCCGGGCGGCAAAAGGTTCCCTTTACCAGCGGCAT
The DNA here is from genome assembly GCA_038131165.1 of Rickettsiales bacterium. Classification (GTDB taxonomy): domain Bacteria; phylum Pseudomonadota; class Alphaproteobacteria; order UBA8366; family UBA8366; genus UBA6544. Next base: position 6,893 of record JAYPOZ010000058.1, read on the forward strand.
CCTGATCGGTATCGGCGAGACGCGGGAAGAACGGATCGAGGCACTGCTGGCGTTGCGCGGCCTGCATGACGAGTTCGGGCATATTCAGGAAATAATCGTACAGAACTTCCGCGCCAAGCCCGACACCCTGATGGCGAATGCGCCGGAACCCACGCTCGAAGACCTGCAATGGACCATTGCGGCGGCCCGGCTGATATTGGGCCCCGAAATGTCGATCCAGGCGCCGCCGAACCTGAGCGGCGACAATGCCGCCGATCTGATTCCGGCCGGCATCAACGATTGGGGCGGCGTTTCCCCGGTAACGCCCGATCACGTCAACCCCGAGGCCCCATGGCCGCATTTGGCGACCCTGGCCCAGGCAACCGCAAGGCAGGACAAGATCCTCACCGAGCGTCTCGCGGTCTATCCAAAGTATATTTTCGCGGGCGACGTCTGGCTCGATCCCGCTTTCCGCAGCGACGTCCTGCGGCGCATCGACGCGGACGGGCTGGCGCGGACGGACGGCTGGTCGCCGGGCATGAACGAGGGGATCGGTCTGCCCGCGCCAATGATCCTGCCGGGGTTAGGCCGCAGCCGTGAACTTGATTCGATCCTGAAACAAACTAGAAACGGCAATGATCTCGGCGAGAAGGATATCGTCCGGTTGTTTGCGGCCCGCGCCGGCGAGGTCGATGCCGTGGCGGCGGCCGCCAATGAAATTCGCCGCCAAGTGAACGGCGACACCGTCAGCTATGTCGTCAACCGCAACATCAATTACACCAATGTGTGCTACTTCGGCTGTAAATTCTGCGCCTTCTCCAAGGGCAAGACCCACGAAGCGCTGCGGGGACGCCCCTATGACCTGGCGATGGACGAAATTCTCCGCCGGGCCCATGAGGCATGGGACCGAGGCGCCACCGAGGTTTGCCTGCAGGGCGGCATTCATCCGGACTATACCGGCGATACCTATATCGAAATCCTGCGTGCCCTGAAATCGGCCCTGCCAGATCTGCACGTCCATGCCTTCACCCCCTTGGAGGTCTTTCAAGGGGCGAAGACGCTCGATTTGCCGCTCGGCACCTACCTCGGGCGGCTGCGCGACGAAGGCCTCGGCACGCTACCCGGAACGGCGGCGGAAATTCTCGACGACGAAGTGCGCGCCACCCTTTGTCCCGACAAGATCAACACCGCGCAATGGCTCGAAGTCATGGAGACTGCGCATGGGCTTGGCCTGCGCAGCACCGCGACCATCATGTTCGGCCATATCGAGCGCCCTGTGAATTGGGCACGCCATCTGCTGCGGCTGCGGGACCTGCAGAAACGCACCGGCGGCTTTACCGAACTGGTGCCCTTGCCGTTCGTGCATATGGAAGCGCCGATCTATCTGAAGGGCGCGGCGCGGCGCGGTCCGACCTGGCGGGAAAGCGTGCTGATGCATGCGGTCTCGCGACTGGCCCTTCACCCCCATTTCACGAACATCCAGACCTCGTGGGTGAAACTGGGCACCGACGGAATTGCCGCGTGCCTAGACGCCGGCTGCAACGATGTTGGCGGCACCTTGATGAACGAAACCATCACCCGCTCCGCGGGTGCCGCTCACGGCCAGGAGATGCCGCCCGAGGCCCTGGAGGCGGTCATCACAGCAAGCAGCAGGACACCGCGCCAACGAACGACGCTTTATGGCGATGCGCCGGCGGAGCGGCGGGCCCGGTCCTTCGACGCCGCGCCGGTCACCCCCATCGTCGAGACTCCGTTGCGCCGGAACGGCCGCAATGAAGGGCGAGACACCCTCGTGCGCCCCGGCCTCGACGTGCCAAGCGCTGCCGAATAGAATTCAGCGATAGGCTCGCCGTATTTCGAGCCGGAACGGGAGATCATTATGACAGTAGGGATTGGGCTCGGGCTCTCCAACTACACCTTCTCCAGCGCCGATGGCTATTGGGACTGGGTGCATATGTGCGACGACAGCGGGGTCGACTCACTTTGGCAGACCGACCGCTTGATTTCGAAAGAACCGTTTCTGGAATGTATGAGCGTGATGGCGGCCCTTGCGGGTGCTACTAAGCGGATCAAGTTCGGCATGAACGTCGCCTCGCTAGGCATCCGCGATCCCCTTATCACCGCCAAGGAATGCGCCACTATCGATTACCTGTCGAACGGCCGGCTGCTACCGGCATTCGGGCTCGGCAGCAACCGTTCGCGCGATTGGATCGCCAGCGGTCGGGACACCAAGGCCCGCGGACAGCGCATGAACGAAGCGCTTGAGATCATCACCCGGTTGTGGACCGAGGAGAAAGTCACCTTCGAAGGCAAGCATTTCCAATATACAGAGGCGACTATTTCGCCGCGTCCCGTGCAGAACCCGATGCCGTGCTGGATCGGCGGCAGCGCGCGGGCGGCGGTAGAGCGAACGGTTAACTACGGCAACGGCTGGCAAGCCTCCTTCCAGACCCCCGAAGAGGCGGGCAAGGTCGTCGCGGATATCCATCAATACGCGGCCGAACAAGGCAAGAGTATCGATGCCGACCACATGGGTATGGGATTCGGCGTCCGATTCGGCAGTTGGGACGACCCCATCGTCCAGGAAGCGGCCAGCGCCTTCGAGAAACGGACCGGACGCGATCCGAAAACCGGTATGGCCGTCGGCGATGCGGAGGATATCCTGACCATGATCGAGAGCTATATCCCGCACGGGATCGCCAAATTCATTCTGCGGCCGATGGGCGACGGCGATGCGGAAATGATCGCGCAGACGCAGCGGTTGATCGATGAAGTTTTGCCCCACGCCAAGGTCTTCACACAGCGCGACGAACTGGCCAGCTGACGGCTCGTCCCTTCCGTCCAGAATGCCGAAAGCCAGGAAGACAATCGCGCAATCCGGCATCCTGCCCTATCGGGGCCGGGGCGATACTCTTGAATTTCTGCTCGTCACATCGGTTCGCTCGAGACGATGGGTGATCCCGAAAGGCCATATCGAGAGCGGTCTGACGCCGCGGCAGTCGGCCGAAAAGGAAGCTTTCGAGGAAGCCGGCGTGAACGGTCGGATTGCGCCCGAACGGATCGGGTACTACCTCTACAATAAGGACGATGTCGCCGGCGGATCACCCTATCAGGTCGAGGTCTTCGCCATGCAGGTGCTGGACGTGATGGAAAGTTGGCCCGAGGATGTGAGCCGCACGCGGAAATGGATGTCGCCGGCGGATGCCGCCGCCGCGGTCGCCGAGGAAGATCTCGGTAAGCTTATTCTCTCCTTCGCCGCCAATCTGAATACGTGAAGTCGCCGGTCATCGCTCCTCGTCACTCGGAAGGATCCCCATCGCTTCCAACTCGCCCTGAGAACGGCCGGGACGGCTGCGATAAGCCGGCAGTGACCATCCGAAAGTCAGGGCCAGCGCCCTGACGCCGAAGCCGCCGATAAAGGCCGCCACGCCCGCGACGAGGGGCGAGAGGCCCAGCACGCTCAGGCCCACGAACACGGCCGCTCCTGCGAGGGCCGCGGTCACGTATATCTCCCGGCGCAGCAACAACGGCACCTCGCCGCCTAGAACGTCCCGAATGATGCCGCCGAAGGTCGCGCTCATAACCCCCATCACCAGCGCAATGATGGAAGAGACGCCGAGCGCCAGCGTTTTCTCTGCGCCCAGCACCGCAAAAAGCGCCAATCCGACCGCGTCGAGCCAGAGAATGACCCGGTAGCGCGACTGCGCCAGATGGGCGAGGAAGAATGTCGCCGATGCGGCAACGACGCAGGTGGCGATATAACCGGGTGCCGCGATCCAGAAGACCGGCGCCCCCAACAGCAGATCCCGCAGGGAGCCGCCGCCCACGCCGGTCACCGTGCCGAGCATGATGAACCCGAAGATATCCATCTGCTTGCGGCTCGCCATGAGGGCGCCCGTGACGGCGAAGACGGCGACCGCCATATGGTCGGCAATGGAGAGAAACTGTTCCATGCGTGCGTCCTCGTTTCAGCGCAACTTTGCGTCGACGTCTGGCGCCAGCAACTCACTCACATAGCGCTCGCCAAAGCCGGCGTCGTTGATTCGCCGCAACGTGTCTTCGACCGCGTCCACCAGCGGCGTTCTTCGACCGAGACTATCCGCAAAGTCCGCAAAATAGCGGATATCCTTCCACGCATTGGCAAGGCTGAATTCATGCCCCCGGAAATCGCCTTCGATCGCCGGCGTAATCATCTTCTCGAAGGTCCCCGACCGCGCGGCCCCGCCGGACATCGCCTGATGCAGCTTCCGCCAGTCCACCCCGGCCTGGCGCGCAACGCTATAGGAGAGCGCCAATAGCTGCCCGGTCGATTGTGTTACGAAGTTATTCATCAGCTTGGCCGTATGACCCATGCCGGGCGGACCGAAATGGATAACGGTGGCGCTGTACGTTTCGATCAGAGGTTTCACGCGCAGGAAAATATCCTCATCGGCGCCAACGAGGCTCGTCAACTTGCCGAGTTTGGCCGCCGCCGGGTTCGCGGTGACGGGCGCGTCGACCATCGCCACGCCCAATTTATGCAAAGCCGCGTGGAGACGCTTGGTCGAGACTGGATTGGCGGTCGTGGCGTCGACAATGATTTGCCCGTCGCGCAAGCGCGGCCGCAAATCGGCGACGACCTGCTCCACCACGCTGGAATCGCTGAGACAGAAGAAGAGGATGTCGCTGGCCTCGCAGAGGGACTGGAGCGTTTCCGCCTCGGCCGCCCCACGCGAGACCAAATCCTCGACCGGCACCCGATTACGGTGCCCGATCACCGTAAGCTCGTTGCCCTTTGCCATCAGGTTCGCGGCCATGCCATGCCCCATCAACCCCACTCCGACAAAACCGACCCTCGCCATGTTCCCGTCCCTTTCTTCGCTCGCCAATGTTCAACCAATCCGGACGACCTATCATAGTTGCAACAAACGCAAGACTGGAGGCGAATGACACATGGATGTCGGAATTGTAATGCCCTGCTCGGCGATCACCCCGCCCGATCTGATCGCGGAGACCGCAAAGGCCATCGAAGAACGAGGCTTCGCATCGATCTGGGCGCCGGAGCACGTGATCTTCTTCGAGCAGTACCAGTCGCAATATCCCTATTCCGAGCACGGCAAGCTTCTGGGATTCGACCATGGCATGATGGAGCCTTGGACGACGCTGTCCTATGTGGCGGCCCATACCGACCGGGTCCGCCTCGGTTCCAGCATCTGTCTGGTCCCGCAACGCAACCCGGTCTATACGGCGAAACAAATCGCGGATGTCGACTTTCTCTCCGGCGGGCGGGTCGACTTCGGCGTCGGCGCCGGCTGGCTGCGAGAAGAGTTCGAGGCGCTGCAGGTTCCCTTCGAGCGGCGCGGTGCGCGAACCAGCGACTATATCCGCGTCATGCAGGCGCTTTGGACCATGGAGCGGCCGCACTACGATGGCGAGTTCTATACCTTACCGGAATGCACCCAGAGTCCGAAACCGGTCCAGACCCCTCACCCCCCGATTTTCTTCGGCGGCGAGAGCAAACCGGCCCTTCGACGTGTCGCCACGACCGGACAAGGCTGGATGGGCGCCAGCCTGACGCCGGAAGACATGCCGGAAAAGCTTCAGCAGTTGGACGAACTCTTGGCCGAGCAGGGCCGCAAGCGCTCCGACATCAAGATTTACACCCTGCCAAATCGAGCACCCAAGGCCGACCTTTTTCCGCGTTACGAGGACCTTGGTGTGGAGCAGGTCATTCATTTGGTCCCAATGAAGGACATCGACGACGTGCGCCAGCGCCTCGATACCATGGCGAAAATGGCCTTTGGCTGATCACCCGGAATCTATCCAAGTTTGATCGCATCCGGCCCTAATTCGCCGTTTCGTGGGAAACGATGGCCGAAATATCTCTCGGCTTTTTGTTGCCCGAGTCGGCGCGCACACAATATATGGTGTATTCGTGGTCGTTATTTCACGTTACTGTAATAAACCCCTATTTTTATTTAATAATTTCATGTCATAATTTTTACTTACTGACGATTAATAGGGGAATTGTCGAATGTTCAGCCTGTTGTGTACGACAGGGCTCCACCTTTGGTTCTTCTACGAAGAAGCAAACCTGACGGAAGACGTCCGGATTTATAAGAAGTGCGAGCGCTGCGGCAAGAAAACCGAAGTTAAAGACAGACGCGCCGAGCCACGCGTCAAACGGAAGGCAGCATAGCCACAAGACCGCGCATTGGGGATGTTTGACGTCAGAGGCCGTTCCGCACTTTCGGCGCCACCTCTTCGGCGAACAGGCGCATGCAATCCAAGGTCGCCTGTTGCGGCATTCCCGCCCAATCCATGCTCATAATAAGATGGTTCGTGCCGATCTGCTTGTGCAGGGCGATGATCTGTTCGGCCACCTCATCGGGGGAGCCGAGAAGAAAACGGTCGCCCACCAGGTCGCCGAAGGCTTGTTCGAGTTTGCTGTCGTCGTCCGGTAATTGGTCGCTTTGGCCCCAATCGGTGTAATTCTCGTATTTCTTGGCAAGATATGGCCCGCAGAGACGGAGTGCCTCGGCCTTGGTCGGCGCAACGAACACCTCGCGGCGCATCGGTAATTCCACGGGGAACGGCTTGCCCGCCGCGTCGAGTGCCCGCTTATAGACATCCATTTGGCGGATGATTGTCGAGATCGCATTATGCGGCGGGATATACCAACAATCTCCCATCCGCGCCGCCCGTTCGATTGCCGGATCGGCATTGGCACCGATCCAAATCGGCGGGTAGGGTTTCTGCAACGGCTTCGGCAAGCAGGTCGCGCCATCGAGTTCGAAATGCGTACCCACCATATCGACGGCGTCTTCGGTCCAAAGCCGTTTCAGGGCGATCAAATTTTCCTCGAACCGTTTCGCGCGCTCTCGGGCATTCGTACCGAAGGCCTTAAACTCGACCTCACGGTAGCCGAGCGCCGCGCCGACGATTAATTTCCCGCCGCACATTACGTCGATGCTAGCGAGTTGTTCGGCCAGATCGAGGGGTTTGTGCAACGAGAGCAGTATAATCCCCGCATTCAACCGCATATTAGGCGCTTCCGCGGAGAGGCGTGCCAGAAGGGGAAACTGCTGAAAGGCCTGATAGGGTGCGGTGCTGTAATGGGAGGTCTTTGTCAGGGAATCGAAGCCCAAGGCATCCGCCAGCCGCACCAGTTCGAGCAGATCCCCGAACTTTTCGGTGATATCCGCATCCATCGGATATTGGGTGCGCAGCGCCAGGCCGAACTGAAATGTTTCCGTCACTCGTCTACTCCCGAAAATACCGTACCGTCCCGCGAAGGAGGTAATTTCCACCGAATGCAAAACCAGCCGCGCGGACGCTAATTCAAACTGCGCCGATACTCGTCGCGCAATCCGTCTTCCACCGACAGACTTGGAGTGAATCCGAGATCGTTCCGAATGCGGTCAATGGAAACCCGAAGACCGCTCTGAGAATGCCCGACGAACCGGGCCTGTCCCACCTGTGGCGCCACATTGCGTATCGCCGCATGAAACCCCTTCAGGCTGATGTAGTTCTCCAGAGGTCCAGCGATATTGTAACAACGATGCTGCAGAGCTGGACAATCGAGCGCCATGAGGCTCGCTCGTGCTGCGTCCTTCGCATAGATGTACTGAAAACATTCCTCCCCGCTGGCGCCTTCGAGCACGACATCCTGGCCCCACATGGTCTGTTTCAGCAGATGGCGCAACCCCGACATGCCGCTGCTGCGCACCTCGCCACCCGGCCCGAACACACCGCCATACCGCAGCGCCACATAATCGAGCCCCTGCAATTCCTGATAGCGAGCACAGAGAGCCTCGCCCAACTGTTTGGTCTGGCCGTAGAGCCGGACCGGACCGATTGGCAGGGTATCTTCCTCAAAAACGATGTCACCGGGCCCGTAAAGCGCGATGCTGCTGGCGAAGACGAACCGCCCAACATCGTTGGCCACTGCCGCCGTCAACAAATTGAGGGTACCGTCCACATTCACCGATACCGCCATGTCGGGTTCGCGCTCGCATTCCTCGCTGAGGTAGGCCGCCAGATGCAGTATCCGGTCGGCGCCACTTTCGCGCACGGCCTCCCGGACTTCCAGCGCATCGCGGATGTCCACACGCATTGCTTCGACACCGGGCGGAAGCAGCCGCGAGACGGCATCCGGCATTTGCCTCGACAGGACCACTACCCGTTCTCCGCGTGCCAAAAGCTGTCGGACAATTTCCGAACCGATAAGTCCGGTGCCGCCGGTGATCAATACCGTCATCAGATCGCCCTACGCCGAGGTCCCTAGCGCAGATGGCAGGAGACGACGTGTCCCGGCGCGATCTCCTTCAAAGGCGGCTCCTCGACCCGGCACCGCTCCTCCGCATAAGGACAGCGTGTATGGAAGTGACAACCGGGGGGTGGATTGATCGGACTCGGCACGTCGCCCTGTAGAATCTTCTTTTCCCGTTTGATCCGTGGATTCGGGATCGGCACCGCGGACAGCAAGGCTTCGGTGTAAGGGTGCTTTGGACTGGTGAAGAGCGTCTTCTTGTCAGTGTACTCGACGATCTTGCCAAGATACATCACCGCGATCCGGTCGCTGATATGCTCGACCACGGCGAGGTCGTGCGCAATGAAGAGATAGGAAAGTTTGAACTCGTCCTGCAAGTCCATCAGCAGATTGATGACCTGCGCCTGAATCGAAACATCGAGGGCGGAAACCGGCTCGTCCCCGATGATTAGTTTCGGATTGAGCGCCAAAGCCCGTGCGATACCGATCCGCTGACGTTGCCCGCCCGAAAATTCGTGCGGGAAGGCTTTCATCTGCGACTGCCGCAGTCCGACGCGGTCGAAGAGGGCGGCCACCCGCTCCTCCTTCTCCGCGCCCCTGGCGATTTCGTGAATTTCCAACGATTCGCCGACGATATCGCCCGCCGACATGCGCGGGTTCAGCGATGAATAGGGGTCCTGGAAGATGATCTGCATTTCCCTGCGGAACGGCCGCATATCGTCCTTGCCGAGCTTGGTCACATCGGTACCGCTGAGCTTGATCTTCCCGGCGGTCGGCTCCAGCAGGCGCAGGACCGTGCGTCCGACCGTCGACTTCCCGCAGCCGCTTTCGCCGACAAGGCCGAGCGTCTCGCCCTCATTGATGGAAAAACTGACGCCGTCGACAGCGTAAACATGGCCGACGGTGCGCGAAATAATGCCCTTCTTGATCGGGAAGTGTTTCTTCAGACCTTCGACTTCGAGGACCGGCGTATTGGCAATCGCTGTCGCGGGTTTCGGCGCGTCGCCGGATTGGGGCGCGTCAGACATTCTTGGCTCCCTGCAATTTTTCCGAATGCCAGCAGGCGGCCCAGTGCCCGGCCTGCTTTTCCTCGTAGGGTGGATAATGTGCGGTGCACTGCCCATCGGCAAACGGGCAGCGCGGTGCGAAAGCGCATCCTTCCGGCAAGTCGTTCAACGCCGGGACCATGCCCGGTATCTCGGTCAACCGTTCTTCAACCGCTCCCTCGCCGCCGGCCATGATACTCAGGCTCGGAATCGACGAAAGTAGGCCTTGGGTATAAGGGTGCAAGGGCTGCTCGAATATCTCGATGACGCTGCCTTCCTCGACCTTTCGACCCGCGTACATCACGACGACCCGTTGCGTGGTCTCTGCCACAACACCGAGATCGTGTGTAATCAAGATCACCGCGGTCCCGAGCTTCTCCTTCAGCTCGACGATCAGATCTAGAATCTGCGCTTGAATGGTGACGTCGAGCGCCGTCGTCGGCTCGTCGGCAATCAAAATCTTCGGATTGCAGGAAAGCGCCATCGCGATCATCACCCGCTGGCGCATGCCGCCGGAAAGCTGGTGGGGGTATTCCTTAACGCGCTGTTGAGGTTCGGGGATCTTCACGAATCCCAGCATTTCGATGGAACGGTTCCACGCCTCCTGCTTGCTCATATCTTGGTGCAGGATCAAGGCCTCGCTGATCTGGTGCCCAATGGTTAGCACCGGATTGAGGGACGTCATCGGCTCCTGGAAGATCATCGAGATATCGTTGCCGCGAATATTCCGCATCTCATCTTCATCGAGTTTCAGCAGATCGCGACCACCGGTCCGCACCTGCCCACCGATGATTCTCCCCGGCGGGTCGGGGACCAGCCGCATGACCGAGAGCGCCGTAATACTCTTGCCGCAGCCAGATTCGCCGACGATTCCCAGTGTCTCGCCGCGCCCCAGATTGAAGGAGACGTCGTCCACCGCTTTGACGATTCCGCCGCGGGTGAAGAAATAGGTCTGTAGATTCTCGACCTCGAGCACATTTTCTCGTGGCGTCGCGAGAGAGGACACCGCCCCCCCTTCCACCATTTCTTTATTCATCGTATCGGCCATTCCATCGCCTTCAATCGATCGAGTTTCTTGGGAGACCTTCGGCGCTTAACTGCGCTGCCGCGGGTCGAGTTGGTCCCGCAGCGCATCGCCCAGCAGGTTCGTTCCGAAAACCGCGAGGCTGATCGCGATACCCGGAAAGATCACCAACCATGGTGCGGTTCGGACATATTCGGCCGCCGATTCCGACAGCATCCGGCCCCAGGACGGATGCGGTTCGGGAATGCCCAGGCCGAGGAAAGACAACGAGGCCTCGGTCAGAATGGCCGAGCCGAGTTGCGCCGTCGCCAATACAATGAAGGGCGCCAATGTATTCGGCAGGATATGCTTTAAAGCGATCCGAACCTCGCTCATCCCGAGCGCCCGCGCCGCTTCGACGAACGGCATTTCCCGCAAGGATAGGGTATTCGACCTGATGACCCGCGCCACCTGGGGCACCAGCGGTATCGATATCGCTATAATCGTATTCTCGAGCGACGGCCCCAACGATGCTGCCATGACCAACGCCATCACGAGCAAAGGCAAAGCCTGCATGATGTCGATGATCCGCTGCATCATGAGATCAAACCAGCCGAGGAAAAAACCCGACATAAGACCGATCAAAACGCCGAGGATGCCACCCAGCAACGTGGAGCCGATACCGACCGCCAGGGAAATGCGCGCGCCCGAAATAATCCGGCTGTAGACGTCTCGTCCCATCATGTCGCCACCCATAATCATGCTCTGATTGGGTGCAGTGAGGGATGCGTCGGCGTTGGTGGCCAAAGGATCATGCGGCATGATGACTTCCGCAAACACGGCCGCGAAGACAAAAGCGGCAAAGATCACACCGCCGACCGCGCCCAAGGGGTACTTGCGGCAGAAAAACAGGAACGCACTCCAACGCCCGGAGACATTGGCTCCGGCTTTCTCAAGTTCCGCATCATGATCGAGTGTCGCCATGATATTTCTCCGCTTTTCCTAGTCGGCGTATTTGATGCGCGGATCGAGGACCGCATACAGCAAATCGACAATGAAGTTGATGACCACGACGATAACGGCGATGAACATCACGAGGTTCTGTACGATCGGATAGTCGCGCATCAAAATCGCCTCGACGAGGAAATGAGCGACACCGGGTATGTTGAACACGGTTTCGGTGATGATGAGCCCGCCGATGAGAAACGCCGCTTCAATGCCGATAATCGTCGTCACCGGCAGCACGGCGTTCTTTAGGGCATGATGATAGTTAACCGCATTGTCCGATGCCCCTTTGGAGCGCGCCGTCCGGATATAGTCCTGCCGCAAGACTTCGAGCATGGACGACCGCGTCAGACGCATGATGATCGCCGATGCCCGGAACCCGACCGCCGCCGACGGCAGGAGATAGAGCAGTAATTCGTCCCACAGATTCTCCGGCGTATCCGTATAGATTGGAATTTCGCCAAAGTAATGGACGCAGGCCATCAGGATGAGCAACGCCAACCAGAAGGACGGTAGGGACAGGCCGCTCAGGCTGATCACCCGCAGGGTATAGTCGAGGGTCGTATCCTGGCGCACCGCGCTGATCACGCCGAGCGGCAATCCGAACAAAACAGAGAAGCCAAGCGACAAGGCAGCGAGCTTGGCCGTGATCGGAATCCTCGGCGCCAATTCGTCGTAGGCCGGCATTTCCGAGACATAGGAAATCCCGAGATCTCCCACCAACAGCGCACTGACCCAGTTCCAGTATTGAACCGGGATCGGCAGATCGAGCCCCAGTTCCTTCTCCAGCGCCGCTTTCTCCGCCGGATCCACGAATCCAGCCGAATCGAACATGATGTCCGCAATGTTGCCGGGCATCAGCCGGAGCAAAAAGAAGATGACGATCGACATGCCGATCAAGGTGAGCAGCATCAAGAAGAAACGTCGCACCAGATAGCTGGCCATAGGTCCCCCTACCTTCCAAACCAGAACCGGGATATCGCCCGTATCTCAAAAAAATGTCTAAAGAAAAGAATGGTCAAGACCGGAAAGCGAATTTCTTCCCGGCCTCGACCGATAACAATCCTGCCTACTTATCGAGCCATACGTCTTCAAGACGCCAGCCGTTGTAGACGCTGTTCGTCATCATGCGGAAGCCCTTAACGTGGGGCTGCCAGCACTGCGCAGCCTTGCCGTTGAAGATGATCGGCCGAGCCGCATCTTCCTGCAACCGCTTGTCGATCTCCCAAACGAGCTTCTTACGGGCTTCGACGTCTTCCATCATCGACTGCTGCTCGTAGAGTTTTTCCATCTCTTGATTACAGTAGCCGGTGTAGTTGCGCTGAGATCCACAGTGATAATTCTCGTAGAACATCGCATCCGGATCGTCGACGCCGATACCGGTCAGATTGAGACCGACCTGATAGTCCTTGCGGGCCACCTTGGCGTGCCAGTTGCTCGTCTCAACGGTTTCGAGTTCGCCGTCGATATAGATTTCCTTGAGGTGATCGATCAGGATCACCGCCGGATCGCGATAGACGGCGATGTTGCGGGTCGCAACCTTGACCTTCAAACGATTGTCCGGTCCGTAGCCGAGCCCTTCCATGATCTTACGGGCTTCGGCACGGTTGGCTGCGACGTCGGGACCGTAACCGGCCACCGTCTTCAGGAACTCCGGAGGCATGCCCCAGACGCCGTCCGGCGGCGGCAGCAGCGCGCCGCTGATGACGTTCTGTCCCTCGCTCAGGATATCGACGAAGGCTTTCCGATCGACCGCCAGAACCATCGCCTTGCGAATGTCCGGATTATCGAACGGCGGCTTGAACTGGTTGACGATCAGGTTCGTCGAGACGTTCGTCGTCACCAAATCGCACTGCGCGTTCGGCGCTTGCGCCTTGATGTCCTTCAGCAGCGGAATGGTGATATCCACATCGAAGGTCATATCGAACTTGCCGGCGATAAACGCGAGCACCCGGGTCGAGCGACTCTTGATGATCGTCCACTCGTGCCCATCAAGCAGCGGACGGCCCTTCTTCCAATAATTTTCATTCTTGGTGAACTTGACCAATTCGTTCTGTTTCAGTTGAACGAACTTGAAAGGACCGGTGCCAATCGGATGTGTCCGCATCTTGGCCGGCGGTACGTGGCACGGGTAGACCGGCGAATAACCACCTGCCAAAAGTGCCAGGAAAGCCGGTTGCTTACGCTTCAGATGGAACGTCACCTGATAATCGTTATCGACAGTTGTCTCTTCCAGGTTCTCATACCACGACTTGCGCGGATTCTTGCGCAACGCCGGCTTACTCTTGCCCTGAACCAGATCCCAGGTGCATTTCACGTCTTTCGCCGTGAAAGGCTTGCCGTCGTGCCATTTCACACCCTTACGCAGCTTGAAGGTCAGTTTCGTCTTATCGTCGTTCCAGGACCACTCGGTCGCCAGATCCGGGATAATCGTGTCCATGCTGTTGGTGCGCTTATGCTGGTCGTACACGACCAGGTTATTAAACACGCTCATATAGGGCGCCAGCGTCGAGTTCGTCGCCTCTTCGTGGATCGACCCGCTGGGCGGTGTCCCACGGTGATAAAACTTAAGGACGCCGCCGCTCTTCTCCGCGAAGGCTGCGGTCGCGCCCAATGTCACAACGGCCGCAGTCGCGGCAACGGTGAGCATTTGGAGTGTTCGTTTCATGGTTTTCCTCCCATGGGTGATTTGCATTACTTTATTATTATCACGAAAGTATGCGTCATCCCCCATTCGCTGCCAAGCGCGGGGAACATCGGTTTTACACATTTATAGACGTTGACGGCGCGCCGGGCATTTCAACCTCGACCCAGGGCGCAGCTAGCACAACGATTCGAGTGGAACGTTCTCCCGAATCCTAATGAAAGAAAAACCGGCGTCGGGTGCCGATGGATCGAACTCGATCACCGTCGCGTCAACGATCCAATCTCCCGCCGAATTCAGGCGCCACAGATTCGGCGCGGCATCTCCGCCGAAATCGCGGTCGATGCAGTAACGGCCCGTGTCTCCATGCACTAGGAGAACAGGTTTGCGGAACGCCGCGCTGGCCACGATCAACTGGTCGCGCACACTGGCAAAGCCATCGCACTTGGCGCGATGCTTCCTACTGCATTTCCGATCCCACCCGACTTTCGTAATGTCCGCCTGCATCGCCACGACAAGCGCTGAAGCCGCTGAGGTCACAGCCGAGGCGAAGGCGGAATCCAGCCATCGGGCATTCGCAGCATCGCGCGCATCCACGGCGTCCAGTGCCGTCGATTTGTCGTCGAGCTCGATCTCCACCCGACCGTTTTTGGTCCCTACGACGTGCAGTGTCGCAAACTGAATCCCGCCAAAACGCCACATAGCGTTTTCCGGATAATCCTCTTGCCGGCGATAGTGCCAGCCCTCGGGAACGGCCGGCGATTTCGAGTAGAAAACCTCGCGCAACCGATCGAGGCGCTTCAGTTCCGAAATAGGAGCATTCAATTTCCCACGGTCGCAATCGGTCCAGTCGTTGTCTCCAGGGGTGTAGAAGACCCGCTCTGGAATCAGGCTCATGATCTGCCGATAGGCGCGCTCCAGCCCTTCATCCGAGCACGGCACACCACCGCCTTTAAAATCGCCGACATGCACGACGAAGGGAAACCCGCCCTTGGCAATACCGGGGCGCAGTTCCGTCTCCAGGGTTCGGTACTGATCGGCGCTATAGGGCAGATCGCCGATCACCACGAAGCGAACCGGCTCGGCGGCGGCTGCCGCCACAGTGCCACAGGCCGCAAATGCCGTAGCCGCAATCAGTAGATTTCTCATGCCCCGTCGTATCTTCATCGACTCTTCCCGGAATGTGTCCCGCTTGCCTTTGCGCGAGGCTTCGCAGACCATATCCGGCAGTCATGTCGGAAAAAAGACTTCTTATCGTCGCCCACGCCCCGTCGCCGAACACCCGGCGGCTTTTCGATGCCGTACGCGCGGGCGCGGAGAATACGGACATCTCGGGCGTCCATGTCGTCGCCAAATCTCCCTTCGACACGACGGCGGAAGACGTACTGGCGGCGCAGGGCATCATTCTCGGGACAACGGAGAACCTTGGCTACATGAGCGGCGCCTTGAAGGATTTCTTCGACCGCATCTACTATCCCTGTCTGGAGGAAAAACAGGGCACCCCTTATGCGCTCTACATTCGGGCCGGTCACGACGGGACCGGAACCCGGCGCGGGGTCGAGACCATCGTGACCGGCCTCAGATGGAAAGCGGTACAGGAGCCCTTGATCATGCGCGGCGACTGGCAGGAGGAATTCATCGGTCCTTGCGCGGAGTTAGGCATGGCCATGGCGGCAGGGCTTGAGGCCGGGATCATCTGAGGAGCAACGTTGATGATCGATATTCAACGCGAACATTGGACCTTTCCGGAATTCGTCCGGCGCCGGGCCGAGCAATACGGCGACCGCCTCTTCTGCCGTTTCGGAGACGGCGACACCATGAGCTTCGCGGAATTCGAGACCAAGACAAACCATCTTGCCTCCGCATTGGCGGACCTCGGCGTGGCCGAAGGCGATCGCGTCGTCGCGATGATGTACAACAGCCGGGCCTTCCTGCTGGCAATGGTCGCGGTCCACAAGCGGGGTGCCGTCTTTGTGCCCATCAATACCGAATTGAAAGGCGCGTTCCTGGAGCATCAGATTCGCAATATCGAACCGCGGGCCGTCTTCGTCGGCGATGAATTGCGCGCCGCGTTCGACACGATCTCCATTGACGGTCTCGATATCGAGACCTCCATCTCGATCGAAGGCGCGGGAGCGCCGCTACCGGGCACCCGCGCCGTAACCTTCGCGGATATGCTCGCGACAGAGGCACGCGCGGACGACCTGCGGCTACCCGCGGCCAACGACATCGGCATGATCATGTTCACGTCGGGCACCACCGGCCCGTCAAAGGGCGTGATGATGCCACACGCGCATTGCCTGCTGTTCGGCTTCGGCGCCGGGCGCGCAATGAGCATGACGCCGGAGGACCGCATGTTCATTTGCATGCCTTTCTTCCATGCAATGGGCCTGTTGCTGCAATTCGCCTCCTGCCTCCTCTACGGATCGAGCGTACATGTGGTCCGGCGGTTTTCGGCGACCAGTTGGCTGGACGATATCCGATCCAGCGGAGCCACGCTGACCTACGGTCTCGGAGTCATTCCCGAATTCATCTTCCGCCAACCGGAGACGCCGCACGACACGGACCACAAGCTGCGGATGATGCTGGCCGTGCCCATCGGCGAAGATTGGGGCGCGGCCTTCGAGAACCGGTTCGGTCTGCGCTTGATTCAGGCCTACGGCATGACCGAGTGCAACATCCCGACCTACGGCAAGATGAAGGACCCGGTAATGGCCGGGTGCGCCGGCTATGTCGACGACGATTTCTTCGAGGTCCGGATCGTCGATGCCGAGACGGACGAAGAAGTCGCCACCGGAGAGACCGGAGAAATCGTCGTGCGTCCGTTACAACCCTCCTGCTTCATGCAGGGCTATTTTCGCATGCCGGAGCGCACTGTCGAGGCGTGGCGGAATCTTTGGTTCCACACCGGCGATGCGGGGCGCGTGGACGAAGCGGGACGGCTGTTTTTCATCGACCGCATCAAGGACTGCATCCGCCGGCGCGGAGAGAACATCTCCGCGTTCGAGGTCGAACAAGTCATCAACGGTCATCCCGATGTGGCGGAGAGCTGCGTTATCGGCGTGCGCGACCCGGAGGCCGGCGGAGAGGAAGAGGTCAAGGCGTGCATCGTCGCCAAAGGAAACGGCCCGGAGCCGACGTCGATTCTGGACTGGTGCGTCGCACGCATGCCGCGCTACGCGGTGCCGCGCTACATCGAGTTTGTTGCGGAACTGGACAAGACGCCGACCGGCAAGCTCCGCAAACAGGATTTGCGGGATGCGGGGCTCACGCCGGAGACGTGGGACCGGGAAAGCGTCGGCTACGTGGTGCCGCGTTAGCCTTTGCCGCCGATCCCGACCTGATAGGTGGACGGTGTCATATCCTTGATCGAGCTCTCGCGTTTCGCCAACCAGTATGCCTGCTGCGCCGGCACGCTCTTGAACTCTGCATCGACGCCGAGCTTGCGCGCCGCATCCATTGGCCAATTCGGGTTGTAGAGAATTTCCCGCGCCAGCGCGACGAGGTCCGCCTGCCCCTTCTGCAGAATTTCCTCCGCCTGATCCGCATGCACGATCAGGCCAACGGCCATGCTCATCACGCCGCTTTCCGCCTTCAGTTTCTCCGCGTAAGGCACCTGGTAATTATATCCGGGCCGCATATCGGCGCCGACGACGGGGCTCCCCATCATACCGCCCGAACTGCAATCGATGACATCGACGCCGAGGGGTCCGACCTGCTTGGCCAGGGCGACGCTTTCGTTCGGCCCCCAACCGGCATTGTCCTCGACCGAAAGGCGCATGAAGAGTGGTTTGCGATCCGGCCAGTTCGCGCGGACCGCCGCCGTCACCTCCATCGCGAACCGCATCCGGTTCAGGTCGGAGCCGCCGTATTCGTCGTTCCGGCGATTCGCATGCGGGGAGAGGAACTGGTGGATCAGGTAGCCGTGGGCCGCATGAATTTCGAGCACCTCGAAACCGGCCTCGTCCGCCCGCCGCGCGGCCTCGCCCCACATCCGTACCAGACTTTTCACTTCGTCGTTCGAGAGCGCGCGCGGCTCCGGATCGCTGTCGCCACCGGGCAGCGCGCTCGGCGCCACAAGCTCCCAATCCTCCCAGTCGTCGCAGCCTTCGGGCGGACTGGTCAGCGGCGCGCCCCCTTCCCACGGCCGGAACCGCCGAGCCTTACGCCCCGAATGTCCCAACTGGATGGCCGGAACCGAGTCATGCGCGCGGATGAAATCGGCCAACCGTCTGAAATGCGGAATAAAATCGTCTTTCCAAAGTCCGGTATCGCCGATGGTGCCGCAGCCACGCCGATCGACCTTGGTGGATTCCACGAAAACCATCCCGGCGCCGCCCGCCGCGAACCGCCCGATGTTCATCAGATGCCAATCGGTCGGATATCCCTTTACGGCCGCGTATTGATGCATCGGTGCCACCACGATGCGGTTCTTCATCTCGATGCCGCGAATGGTGAGCGGGGTAAAAAGCAGAGGAGTGGACATAATTTGGGCTTCCAGGGTGTTTTCGGGTGTAGCGAAAGTTAGCGCCAGAAGCGCAATACACCAGCCCATTCTTCCACCTACCTGGGATCGTAATCGCACCGGCATGCCATTCCACGAGGCAAAGCGGGTACTGTAAATCCAGGCCCGCCGCCCGGTAACGTGCCTCGCGGCATCGGTGCCTCCGAATAATGTTAAGTTCGGGCCCGTTCCACGGTTTGGGAACCGGGAGAAAGAGGCTAAACTGCGGGAAAATACAGGGAGACACAGGAATGAGCATGAGTACGTCAGGGACGGTGCATGATTTTGGTCCTCGCGGCGAAGTGGCCCATGTCGTCGGCGAGACGGCCAGCGATCTGTGGCGGCGGACGATTCCGGACCTCTTCAAGGAGACCGCCGCCCGTCTGCCGGACAAGGAAGCCGCCATTTTCCTCGAGCAGGATATCCGCTGGACGTGGCGCGATCTTGACCGCGAGGTCGATGCGCTCGCCGCCGGCCTCCTGAGCCTCGGGCTGAAGACGGGCGACCGGGTCGGCATCTGGTCGCCGAACCGCGCCGAATGGGTGCTCACGCAGTTCGCGACCGCGCGGATCGGCCTCATCCTGGTGACGATCAATCCGGCCTACCGGCTTTCCGAAGTCGAATACGCGCTCAACAAGGCCGGTTGCGCCGCACTGGTCACGGCCGCCACGTTCAAGTCTAGCGACTATATCGCCATGCTGCAGACCTTGGCGCCCGAGCTAAATTCCTCGAAGCCCGGCAGCCTCGCTGCCGCCAAGCTGCCGAACCTGAAACACATTATCCGGATGGGACCCGAGAAGACGGCGGGGATGCACAATTTCGACGATGTTGTCGCCAGCGGACGCGACGGATCGGTCGCGGAACTGGATGCGCTCTCGCAGCGCCTGAACGCCGACGACGCGATCAACATCCAGTTTACCTCCGGCACCACCGGCGCGCCGAAAGGAGCGACTCTGACGCACACCAATATCGTCAACAACGGACGCTTCGTCGTCGGGGCGCAGAAGCTGGGCGAGGCGGACCGCCTTTGCATTCCGGTGCCACTCTATCACTGCTTCGGCATGGTCATGGGAAGCCTCGGCTGCGTCGCCACCGGCACAACCATGGTTTTCGCGGCGGAAGCCTTCGATCCGGAGTCGACCTTAACGGCCATCGCCGCCGAGAAATGCACGGCGATCTACGGCGTGCCGACAATGTTCGTCGCCATGATCCAGCACCCGGACTTCTCGCAGTTCGATCTCTCCTCCCTGCGCACGGGCATCATGGCGGGAGCGCCCTGCCCGATCGAAGTGATGAAGCGCTGCGTCGCGGAAATGCATCTGAGCGAAGTGACGATCGCCTACGGCATGACGGAGACCAGCCCAGTGTCGTTCCAGACCTCCGCCGACGACCCGTTGGAACGCCGCGTCTCCACGGTCGGGCGCATTCACCCGCATGTGGAATGCAAGGTCGTGGACGAGACCGGCAAGACCGTCGCTCCCGGCGTGCAGGGCGAAATCTGCACGCGCGGCTATTCCGTCATGAAAGGCTATTGGGACGAGCCGGAACGCACCGCCGAAGCCATCGACAGCGACGGCTGGATGCACACCGGCGATCTCGGCGTGATCGACAGCGAGGGCTATTGCAACATCACCGGCCGGGTGAAGGACATGCTGATCCGGGGCGGAGAGAACGTCTACCCGCGCGAGATCGAAGAATTCCTCTATCGCCACCCGGCGGTGCAGGAAGTACAGGTCTTCGGCGTGCCAGACCCGAAATTCGGCGAGGAAATCTGCGCCTGGATCGTCCTCAAGTCGGGCGAGGAAGTCCGCGAGGAAGAGATCAAGGCCTTCTGCCAGGGCCAGATCGCCCACTATAAGGTTCCCCGCTACATCCAGTTCCGCACGGAACTGCCGATGACCGTGACGGGAAAGCCGCAGAAGTTTAAAATGCGCGCGGCGGCGATGAAGGAACTGGACCTCTCGGAGAACGTCACCGCCTGACG
>JAYPOZ010000059.1:0-26092 GCA_038131165.1 Rickettsiales bacterium
CGTTCGGGTCGAGGACGCAGACGTCGGCGTCGGAGCCGGCGGCCAAGGCGCCCTTCTTCGGGTACATGCCCATGATCTTGGCGGCATTGGTCGAGACCAGGTCGGCGAATTTGGCGAGGCTGTAGCCGCGCTTCTGCACCATTTCCGTATACATCACCGAGACGCGCGGCTCGGCCCCGGCGTTGCCGCCGGTCACGTCGTCGATGCGGTCGCCCTGGGTTTTGGTGGAGAGGTTGCAGCAGATCTCGTCCGTGGCGATGGTGCTGATCGAGCCCTGGAGCTGGCCCTCCCAGAGCGCGTCCTGGTCCGAAGTTTCCTTGAGGCTCGGATAGGTGTGGTAGATCTGGCCGTTCGGCAGTTTGTAATGCTCGTGCGTGAACATCAGGTACTGGTGCAGGGTCTCGCCGTAGACCGGGAAGCCACGGGATCGGCTGGCGGCGATCGCGGCGACGCCGGGGGCGGCGGAGACGTGCATCATGTACAAGGGCGTACCCTCGACATGCTCGGCGAGCCGGATGATGCGGCGGAAGGAGAGGTCCTCCGACATGGAATTGTGCACCTCGGCCATGTTCTCGAAGCCGGTGCGCCCCTCGCGCTCCAGGACGTCGTACATGTGCATGACGATCTCGTCGTCCTCGGCGTGGATGGCGCCGATGCCGCCTTCCTTCTTCAGCACCTTGAAGATTTCCCAGATATGGCCGTGGGTGATCTTGCGGCCCTTGCGGGAAGGCGTGATGTCGGTGGTGAAGATCTTGATCGAGGGGTGGCCTTCCTGGATGACCTCGCCGATCTGGGGGTAGAGCTCGGGCGGGATCGCGCCCTGCAGCATGATGTGATAGCCGTAATCGGCGTAGCACTTGCCGGTCCAGTCCTGTTTGCGGATGTTGACCGCTTCCTCGATGGTCTGGCCGTGGCTCCAGGTCGCGAAGTCGAGCAGGCTGGTGGTGCCGCCGTGGATCGCGGCGCGGCTGACCACGTCGGGGCCGTCGGTGAGGCCGGGCTCGCCGTCGCCGACCGCCGGAATGTGCCAGAGCGAGTGGATGTGCGGGTCGATGCCGCCCGGGATGACGATCTTGCCGGCGGCGTCGATCACGCGGCCCGCCTGATCGTCGGCGAAGGTGCCGGGGCGCGCCACGGCGGCGATGGTCTCCCCCTCGATGCAGATGTCCCAGGCGCCGGTGCCCTGCGGCGTCACCACCTGGTCGCCGCGAATGATCAGATCGAACATGTCTTCCTCCCCAAAGGTTCCGGCGCTCTTTTCAACGATATAAGGCGGGAGGGCGGCGGAGAAAGAAAAGGCCCGGGCTAGCGCTCGATTTTCTGACGCCAGCTGCCGTCCTGAAACATCTTCAGAACCCTGCGGCCGCGGGTGCCGTCGAGCGTCATGCGCTGTAGATCGCGAAGGTAATCGACATAGCCTTCCGCCGCCGCCGCCTCGCCGCTGGTATCGATATATCCCATCGACCAATCCTCGAATTCCTTGGCGGGGATTTTATCGTGAAAAAGCACGTTGATCTCACCGTGCCGGGGGTCCTGCTGAATTTTTTCGAAAAGAGCGTTAACCGCGTCCTCCGGCCCTTCGAGGACCTGCAGGAAGGATCCGCGATGATAGACGAGCATGCCTGAGATGTTCCGTGCTTCGTTCTTCCGCCGCGCGGAGGCAAGGATGTCCGCCAGAGCGGGGCCGGACATCTCCTCCGCCGATGCGCTCGCGTAGATAATTTGGACAAGATCGTCGCTCATCGTCGCCACTCGTTCGATTGAAATTGCGAGGACAGTGATACAGACGAAAAATTGCCAAGAGCTTAACGGATTATTTTCCGCGGTATTGCTTCTCGATCTTCTGTCCCTTGAGTCCGCGTACCACCTGCGTGCCGAGTTTCTTCGCCGCGCCAGCGACGTTCTCGGAGAGGATGCGCATCATGCAGGGGCCGAAGCAGCCTTGCTTCATCGGCGCGTCCTTGGTCGAGGGAATGTCGATCACCGCGATGGGTTTCTTGCTGCCGTGGCGGTAAATCTCCGCCATCAGGTCGATGCTCGAGACGTTCGCGGCCGTCGAGCGGATCACCCGGTTGACCACCGTAATGGTCACCAACCCGTCCATTTTCGGAACGTTTCGGTTGAAGACGTGCACCCAGTCTTCGGCGCTCGGGCGCCGTCGGCGGGGCAGGTATTGGTGCGGAATACCTTCCGGCTCGATGACCTTGAAGCGGGCTTTCTCGAGCTGGGCGATGACCTCCGCGGCGACGGTCCGATAGACCTTGTTGCCGGCGACGGATGCGCCGCGCGCGCCCGCGTCCGCGGCGACCAGAATGGTCTCCGCAAGGGCCGTGCCGGCGAAGGGCGCGGTACTCAGAACGCCGATTGCGAGGGCGCGGAGAATCGATCGTCGAAGCCTGGCGGCTGTTGTGCCCATGCGGTGCCTTTCCTGCATTCAAGTCGCGCCTTCATTTTGGCCCGCCTGATCGCCCCGGTCTAGGGGGCAATTGCCGTTCGGGCGGTCTAGGGCGAGACGACGGCACCGCCGTCGATCACCAGGGTCTGCCCGGTGAGATAGGAGCCGGCCGGTGCGGCCAGCATGACCGCGGCGCCGGCGATCTCGTCCGGCTCGCCCAGACGGCCGAGCGGGGTCGCGGCTTCGCGGTTGGCCCGGCGTTCCGGATTCTCGTAAAGCGCCCGCGCGAACTCGGTGATGATTAGGCCCGGCGCGATGCAATTGGCGCGGATGTTATGCGGGCCGAATTCGACCGCGTAATTGCGTACGATCTGCATGTCGGCGGCCTTGGAGATGGCGTAGGCGCCGAGTTCCTTCGAGCCGCGAATGCCGCCGATCGAGGAGACGATGATGATCACGCCGTCCTTCTGCTCCATCATGCCCGGGATCGTCATGTTGCAGAGCCAGGTGTTGGAGCGGATGTTGCACTCCATGATGCGGTCGAAGGCGCTGTCGGGGATGTCGAGGGCGCCGCCGTGGAACGGGTTGACGGCGGCGTTGCAGACCAGAATGTCGATCTTGCCGAACTCGGCCTTGCTGCGGTCGACGAGCTGCTGGAGCTGTTCCTTGTGATGGATGTGGCACGGGATGGAGACCGCGCGGTTGTCTCGTTTCGCCCAGTTCTCGTTGATGTCGGCGGCGACGGCCTCGCAGGCGTCCTGCTTGCGCGACGAGATGACGACGTTGGCGCCGTGCTCGGCCATGCGTTCGGCGATGGCCTTGCCGATCCCCTTTGTAGAACCGGTGATGACGGCGGTTTTGCCGGTAAGGTCGAAAAGCGTCATAAAGCAGGTATCCTCCGAAGGCGTTGTCTTTTTCTGTTCAAGGCGCCGCCGCGCGTTTATCCCGACGGCGGCGAGATGCCGAGCGATTGCACAACCGTTTCCGCTTCGCCGGGCGTCAGCGCTTCGCCCGGGGCGGCGCAATAGTACCCGCTCAGGGTACTGGCCGGCCCGCTCGGCGGGTTTTGCATCCAGCGTTGCAGAAAGACGACGCAGGTCGTCGTGGCGACGCGGCTGCGCCGCCACAGCACTGGACCTAGCACGTTTTCCGAGCCGATCAAATCGCCGAAGGTGCGGTCGTTGCCGCGAAAGACCGCCCAATGGTCGACCACGCCGGCCGGGTCTTCCGCATCGGAAATGGGCGGACCCGCGAGCGACTCGCTCAGCAGCATGCCCGCCGTCACCGGGCTCTCGCCGGGACCGGTCCAATGGGCGTCTTCCTCCCGGTAGCGTCCATCGGCGCTCGCGAAGCGGCGGCGCGCGACCGTGCCGCCGTTCAGCGTCTGCAAGGCGAGCGTTAGGCGCGCCTCGGCGCTCCTGATCGCGGCGACCTGGCCGGCCGGCATGCCCTGGGCCGGACCGGTCTTGACGACGACCTGCGGCGACGGTTCCGGCGCCCGGGGCCTGCCGCTTGCGCCGCCGGTCGGCGGGGCGGGGGCGGCCAGTCGGCTTTTCGGCGTGCCGGTGAAGGTATCGATGGTCTCGCCGACGTAGTCGTCGACGCTTTCGCAGGCGCCGAGGGCGGCCAGCAAGAGCAGGACGTTCGGGTATCGGTACCGGGACAATAAATTGCGCATGACGCCGCAATGATAACCGGATTGACGCGGCTGGCGAGTCCTTCTCGATATCCGCGCGCTCCGGCGCGTCCGGCCCATTCTTACAGACGGCGCAGCCGCGGCATCGCCATGGCGGCGAACGTTCCGATTCCCAGGAGGATCATGGCGTTCAGGAACAGGCCGCTGGAAATCCCGAGCGCGTCGGACACCGCGCCGAGCTCCAGATGGCCGAGCGGGCCGAAGCCGAGCGCCAGGACCCAGACGCCCATCGCCCGGCCGCGCAATTCGTTGGCGACGCTCAGCTGCATCATGCTTTGCGAGAGGATGTCGCAGGAGGCGGCGCAGAGCGATACCAGGAAGACCGCCGCCAGCGTCGTGACGAAGAGAGTACTCCCCGAGAGGAAGACCATGGCGGCGCCGAAGGCGACGATGATCGAGAGATAGAGTACGCCTGTCCGCCGCCGCGAGCCGAAGGTGGCAAAGGCGATGCCCGCGCAAATACCGGCGAAGGCCCGCGTCCCCTGCAGGAAGCCGAGGCCTTCCGGGCCCAGGTTCAGGCGTTCCGTGGCGATCTCCGGCAGGGCCGTGGCGAAGGAGAATCCGAAAATTTCGACCGAGGCGGTCACCGCCAGCAGGATCAGCAACAGGCGATTGGCGCGGAGTTCGCCGACATACTCCAGAATGTTCTGCCAGATCGGCTTGCGCACCGCGACAGCGGCGATTCCGGCGCTCTTCAGGCCATGAAACAGGACGAACGAGATCGTGTGACCGAAGGCGAGGCAATAGAGCGCCGCTGGCGCGCCATGGCGCTGCATGACATAACCGGCGACCAGAGCGCCCAGAAGCTGGCCCGCCCGCGAGCCGAGGTTCAACAGGCCGATGCCAGCAACCACGTTCGCTTCGCCGACCAGATCGTAGGCGTAGCTGGACCGCACCGGTTGGTGGAGCGCGCGCAGGCTGCCGGCGAAAAGCGTGAAGAGAATGATCAGCCAGACCGGCGGCGTGCCGAGGGTGAAGGTCGTGGCGAAGGCGGCGAGGCTTGCCGCGGTCGACAGCTCCAGCCGGCGCAGCAGGACCCGCCGGTCGATCCAGTCGGCGACGGCGCCGGAGAGGAGGCCGAAGGCGAAGAAGGGCAGGAAATAGACGGCGAGCGCGATGCCGACCCAGGCGGTCGAGCCCGTGGCCTGCAGGACCAGGATGCCGATCACCACCTGCTCGCCGCTCATGCCCTGCTGGTTGAAGGCGGCACCCGCCAGTAGCCGGCGATAGTCGCGGTTCTTGAGTGCGGGGTTGCGGATCATGGGCGGGGCGGCCGCGGGTCAGACGCGCGGTCGGACGATGGAGAGAAAGACCGCCGCCATTCCCGCCGCCGGCAGCGAGAGGTCCCACCACAGGCCGAGCGCCCAGGCGGTGGCGCCGTCCGCGATCGACCAGATCACAGGGATCGCCAGCAGGTGGACCGGCGTGCGCTCCGCCGCGAGGAGCAGAACACCGAAGGTCAGGATGACCGTGGGCGCGGGCGCGGTGCCGACATGTTGGAGGGCCTGCCATTCATGGCCCAGCAGCAGCGGCACGCCCGGATAGAGCGCGAGCGCGAACAGGATGAAGAACAGGCCGGCCCAGGAGGCCGCGCTGCGGTCGCCGCGAAGCCGTAGATTGCCGCGCAGCGTCCCGCTCCAGAGCAGCAGCAGCGCTTCGACGCCGAAGGCGGCACCGAAAACATAGGCGCCCCAATTCACGTCGCTGAGGGTGGCGACGAAATAGGCGTAGCCGGTCCAGCCCCATCCAAGGGCCAGGAGGCCGGCCACCAGTCGCTCGCTGTTGCCGCGCGGCCAGAGCAGCAGGACGAGCAGGAACACGGCCGTCAAATAGCCGGTGATCTGCAGCGGCTGGATAAGGGAGTTGTAGCTGAGGAGCAGGTCGAGATGGGTCTCGGCGGAATAGGGCAGCATGGCGCTAGAGGCGTTCGATATGGTCGATCATGCGCCGGCGCATGGCCGCATCGGGCAGCGGCCCCCGGGCGGCGGCCATGTTCTCCGCCATGTGATCGAGTTTTGAGGTGGCGGGGATGGCGCAGGTCACGGCGGGATGGGAGAGCACGAATTTCAGGAAGAATTGCGCCCAGTTGCGGGCCTCGAACTCCGCCGCCCAGCCGGGCAGGGGATGGTGCGCGAAGCGCTCGAAGAGGCCGCCCCGCTGGAAGGGCCGGTTGACGATCACCGCGACGCCGCGGTCGGCGGCGAGCGGCAGCAGCCGCGCCTCGGCTTCCCGGTCGAGGATGTTGTATGTGAACTGCGCGAAATCGAGGGGCTGGGTCTGCAGCAACTCGGCGAAATCGCCGTGGCGGCGGCCGTGCGAGGTGGTGATGCCGATATACCGCACCCGACCCGCCGCCTTGCGGGCCTTCAGGGTCTCCAGATGGGCTTCCCAATTCAACAGATTATGGACCTGGAACAGATCGAAGCGGTCTTCGCCCCAGAGCCGCGCCGATTCCGCGATCTGCTCGACCCCGTGGGCGGCGAGAGGGGTCCAGATCTTGGTGGCGGAGAACAGCCGGTCCGGGTTGCTCACCCGCTTCAGGCAGTCGCCGATCACCTCTTCGGCGGAGCCGTACATCGGCGAGGAATCGACCATGCGGCCGCCGCGGTCGAAGAAGCTCTGCAGCACCGCCGCGCGGGCCGCGCGCAGCCGCGCCGAGCCGCCCACGTTGAAGGTGATCCAGGTTCCCATGCCGAGGACGGGAATGCGCTCGCCGCTCGAGGGGATGGGCCGGGTCGAGATCTCGGGGAGGGGCTCGGCCGCGGCGCGTCCCGGCGCGGGCAGGATGGCCGCTGCGCCGGCCAGCAGCGCCAGGGCGTGACGGCGGGTGATGTCGTCGAATGCGCTCATTCCCGAACTATGCGCGAAGCGTCTCGTGGCGGCAACCGGGAGGACGGCTTGCTGCGCATCGCAGGGAATCATAGTATCGCCTGGCCCTTTGTCCTTCGACAGGCTTGGGAGGAAGGGCGGTCTAGATGCAACCCTTTCCGTCGTCCCGAGCTCGTCGGAGGACGACCGCCGCAGAGCAGTACCATGGTCGAAATCCTGCACTCCACCTGCCCCCACGATTGCCCGAGCACCTGTTCGCTCGAGGTCGAAAAGCTCTCGGAGACCGAGATCGGCCGCGTTCACGGCGCCAAGGGCAACGATTACACCGCGGGCGTCGTCTGCGCCAAAGTCGCGCGCTATGCCGAACGCATCCACCATCCGGACCGACTGACGAAACCGCTGCGCCGGGTCGGCGCGAAAGGGGTCGGCATCGAGGCGTTCGAGGAGGTATCTTGGGACGAGGCGCTCGACGAGATCGCGGCGAAGTTCGAGAGCATCAAGGCGGAATTCGGCTCGGAGGCGATCTGGCCCTATCATTTCGCGGGCACGATGGGGCTCGTCATGCGCGACGGGCTGGACCGGTTCCGCCATGCCTATCGCACGTCGCGCCAGCTCTCGACGATCTGCACCTTCCTGCCGGATGCGGGCTGGAACGCCGGACATGGGGTGAAGCACGGCATCGATCCGCGCGAGATATCGGACTCCGATCTCATCGTCGTGTGGGGAGGCAATCCGGTCTCGACCCAGGTCAACGTGATGACCCACATCGCCAAGGCGCGCAAGAGCCGGGGCGCCAAGCTCGTGGTGATCGACGTCTACCGCACGCCGACGGTGGAGGCGGCCGACCACGCCTATATCATCCGCCCCGGCACCGACGGGGCGCTGGCGACCGCGCTCATGCACATCTGTTTCCGCGACGGCTATGCGGACCGGGACTATATGGCGAAATTCGCCGACGCGCCGGACGAGTTGGAAGCCCATGTCCGGGACAAGACGCCGCAATGGGCGGCACAGATCACCGGCCTGTCGGTGGCGGAGATCGAGGAACTGGCGGCGCTTTACGGCAAGACCGAGCGCGCCTTCATTCGCGTCGGCTACGGCTTCGCGCGCTCGCGCAACGGTGCGGTCAACATGCACGCGGTCACCTGCCTGCCGGTCGTCACCGGAAAGTGGCCGACCAAGGGGGCGGGGGCGCTCTACGGCAATGCCGGGATGTATCCGATCGACTGGACCCTGGTGATGGGGCTCGACGTGCGGGACACGGCGATCCGCCAGCTCGACATGTGCCGGCTCGGACCGATCCTGCTCGGCGACGCGACCGATCTGCAGGGCGGCCCGCCGGTCAAGGCGCTGTTCGTCCAGAACACCAACCCGGCCGTCGTCTGCCCGGACCAGAACAAGGTGCATGCCGGGCTGATGCGCGACGACCTGTTTACCGTCGTCCACGAGCAGTTCATGACCGAGACCGCCGAATTCGCGGATATCGTCCTGCCGGCGACCATGTTTCTCGAACATCACGACATGTATACCGGGGGCGGGCACGTCTATTTCAGCGTCACCAAGCCGGTGGTGCGGGCGCCCGGCGAATGCCGGACCAATCACGAGGTGCTGTGCGCGCTCGCCGAGCGGCTCGGCCTCGACCATCCGGGCTTCAAGATGTCCGCCTGGGAGATCATCGAGGAGACGGTAAAACGCTCGGGCTTCCCGGACGCCGAGACGCTTTGGGAGAACCATTGGCACGATTGCGTGCTCTCCGAGGACGAGATGCATTTCCGCAACGGCTTCGGTCATCCCGACGGCAAGTTCCGCTTCAAGCCGGACTGGGCGTCGGCGGGGCCGTATTTCGAAGGCATGCCGTCGCTGCCGGGCTATTATACCAACATTGATCTGGCCACCGACGAGCATCCTTTTCGCATGGTTGCCGCCCCAGCGCGGAACTATCTGAATTCCAGCTTCACCGAGACGCCGACCAGCAAGAAGCGCGAAGGCCGCCCCACCATCAAGCTGCATCCGGACGACTTGACGGCGCTCGGCATCGCGGACGGCGCGGCGGTCCGGGTCGGCAACAGGCTTGGCGAGATTGAACTGCACGCGGTCGCCTTCGAGGGGCTGCAGCGCGGCGTCGTCGTGGTCGAGAGCGTGTGGCCCAACAAGGCGCATCGCAAGGGCAAGGGTGTCAACGCCTTGATCAGCCCCGAGCCCGGCCAGCCCAAGGGCGGCGGCGTCTTCCACGACACGGCCGTGTGGGTGCGCGCGGCTTAGAGCTCGGCAGATGCGTCCTTGTTTTCGCCACGGCGTGTCAGCGCTTTCTTCGCTTCGAAACACGCCAGATAGGCGGCGGCGCCGCCGATCGGCCAGATCCAATCCGCGGCGCGGAGCGGCTCGAAGCCGAACCAGTTTCCGATCTCCGGGACGGTGACGATCCCCGCCACCACCGCGAAGGAGATGCCGAGGGCGAACCAGATTTGCCGATTGGAAAAAAGCGAGGGCCCGAAGATCGTCTCCTCGGTGCGGCGCGACAGGATGTTGACGTATTGCGCCAGGATAATGCCCGCGAAAGCGGCGGCCTGCGCCGTCCCGGTGGAGCCGCCGCCGAGTTTCACCATGAGGAACGACACGTAGCCGCCGAGCCCCATCAAGGTGCCGAAGACGATCAACTCGAATAGGCGGGCGCGGTCGACGATGTGGGCGCGGAGCTTGCGCGGCGGCTGCTGCATCGTCGCGCGTTCCGGCGGGTCGAACGTGAGCGCCATCAGCGGCAGCATTTCGCCGATCAGGTCGATCGACAGAATCTGAACTGCGGTAATCGGGATCGGCAATCCCGCCGCGGCATCGGCAAAGCCGAGGCAGACGCAACTCAACTCGCCGATATTGGAAGTGATGGAAGACAGGATCACGCTTTTCAGGTTTTGAAATATCGTTCTCCCCTCGCGGATGGCGTTCACCAGGGTCGCGAAATTGTCGTCGATCAGCACGATCTCCGCGGCCTCTTTCGCCACGTCGGAGCCGTGCTTGCCCATCGCGACGCCGATATCCGCCTGTTTCAGCGACAGCGTGTCGTTGACGCCGTCGCCGGTGACCGCGACGACTTCACCCAGCGCCTTCAAGAGTTTGACGATGCGGTATTTGTCGGTGGGCGACACGCGGGAAATGATGAGCGACGGTTCGCGGAGGATTGGCTCCAGTTCCGTATCCGATAGCGCCGCGAGGTCGTCACCGGTCATCACGCGGCCCTCGGGCATCCCGATGCGTTGGGCGATGGCGGCGGCGGTGGCCGGGTCGTCGCCGGTGAGCATGAAGACCCGGACCTGCGCGTCTCGGACGGCCGCGAGGGCATCGGTGACGCCGGTGCGCGGCGGATCGAGCATCGCGACCAGCCCGGCAAAGACGAAATCCTGCTCCGTCTCGTCCAGCGGGAATTCTGTCTGGCTGGCCGGGAAATCCCGATAGGCGAGGGCGATTACGCGGAGCGTCTCCCTGCTGAAAGCTTCGACCTGCGCCAGGATATCGGCGCGCAGGTCATCGTCGAGCGGGACCGCGCCGCCGTGCAAATGGACGCTGCTGCAGGCGGCAAGGACGCTTTCGGCCGCCCCCTTCATATAGCCGATAACCTGACCTTTGTGGGTGCGCAGCATGGTCATTCTCTTGCGCCGGCTGTCGAACGGCAATTCTTGCAGCAGGGGAAACCCAGCAAGGCGTTCTTTGGGATCGAGCCCCGCCTTGATGGCGAAGGGCATGAAGGCCGCCTCTGTCGGATCGCCCATGGCGTACCAGCCCGCATGCTGATCGTCGGGCGGATGCGTGCGGCCATTGCTGGCGAGCAGGCCATGCTGGAAGAACTGCTTGATCTCTTCGATCTCGTCCGCCGGGACGGCCGCGCCATCCTCCAGGATCGTCCCTTCCGGGTCGTATCCCTGGCCGGTCACCTCGAAGGCGCGTCCGTTGGCCCAGCCGCGCACGATGGTCATCTCGTTGGTGGTGATGGTGCCGGTCTTGTCCGAGCAAATTACGGTGGTGCTGCCGAGCGTCTCCACCGCCGAGAGGCGCTTGACCACGGCGGCCTCGCGCGCGAGGCGTCCGATACCGAGCGACAGCGCCACGGTGATCTGCGCCGGCAATCCCTGCGGCACGCAGGCCGCGGCGACGCCGATGGCGAACAGCAGGCTGGCGTTGATCAACGACTGAACATCCGGAAAGGAATCGGCCCGCAGCAAGATGTTCGTCGCGAACAAGGCGATTACGATCACGCCGGCGATCTTGGTGAGGGTCCGTGCCAGGGTGTCGATTTCAAGCTGTAGCGGAGAGCGGTCGCGGGTGATCGTCTGGCCGATCTTCGCGATGTCGCCGATGGCCGTGGACATGCCGCTGGCGAACACGATTCCGGTGGCGCTGCCGCGCGCGACGGTCGTTCCCAGGAAGGCCAGGCAGTCCTGATCGGACAGCGGTGCCACGCGGTCGAGGACCAGCGCCGCATCCTTCTCCTGCGGCACGGACTCGCCGGTGAGAGTGAAATCGTTGGTGGCGAACTCATGGCTCTCGATCAGCCGGATATCTGCCGGGACGGCGTCACCCGCTTCCAGAAATACGATATCCCCCGGCACGAGGTCGCGCTCCTCGGCCTGGCTGCGGACGCCGTCGCGGATGACCCGCGTGCGCGACAGTATCAGCTTCTTGAGCCCCTCAAGGAGCCGCTCCGCCTTGTATTTCTGGTAGAATCCGATGACCGCGTTAACCAGGATGATGGCGATGAGAACCGCGGTCCCGCGCTGATCGTCGAGGTAATAGGAAAGTGCTGCGGCGACGAACAGCAGGCCGATCAGCAGATCGTTGAATTGGTGTAGGAACACGCGGTAGACGGGCCGACTACCGGTTTCCTGAAGCACGTTGGGTCCGAACTGCCGGCGTCGGCGCCGGACTTCGAGTGTCGTCAGTCCAGCTTCGGGGTCGCTCCGCAATTGACGGACGACATCCATTGCGGAGAGCCTGTAGGGAGCCGCGTCGAGGGTTGGTTTATGCTTCTCCATATGAACGATGCGGCATGTGTTGCGGGTTGAATGGAGACAACGAAAACGTCCGCTATTCGGCTGCTGACACGGCCGGGTCGTTCGCGAGCAGGCAATCGTCCTCCAGCGCCTCTATCGCCGCGAAATCCTGCAGCGCCAAATAATCCGGCCGGGTTGGGGCCGTTATCCGGTTATCGGTCCGGTTCGGGCTCCAGAAAACCAGGGTGCGGTTCCACGGCGACATATTTGGGGCGGAGCCGTGCACGGTGCAGCCATGGAAGAACACGACCGATCCCGCGGGACCTTTCGGCGCCACCAGCCCATATTCGGCGATCAGGCCGTCTATGGTCTCGTTTGTGTAAGGACTGCCGATGGCATCTTCGGCGAGGCGGCCGTAACCGGGGACACGCTCGAAGGTCTTGTCGGCGGGTATCATGCCGCGCTTGTGGCTGCCGGGCAGGAACATGGTGGGGCCATTGAACTCCGTGACGTCGTCGAGGAAGAGGGCGGCGTTGATTACGCAGGGCTCCGGCATGCCGTCGTCTTCGAACCAGGTACGGTAGTCTTGATGCCAGTGCCAGACCTCGCCATCGTGGGCGTTCTTCGTGTTAATTTTGAATTGATGGAGATAGACCGGTCCGCCGAGAAACTGCATCGCGGGCTCGATGATGCGCGGATGGCGGCTGAGACGCCGATAGAGGTCGCTGGACTGATGCGGGGCAATGGCAGAGCGGATCGACTCGCTTTGGCGCTCTTTGAGATTGACCGGGCCTTGCCGCGCCAGAACATTGGGCAGTTCGGCGTTCAGGAGCGCCACTTCTTCCGCCGTGAAGAGATTACCGACGAAGAGCACGCCGTTGCGGTCGAACTCTTCCAGTTGTGCATCGGACCAGCGCAATGGAGCCTCTCCCGTAGTATCCGTGTGGATCAGCATACACTCTAAAGCGCGAAAATTCGCTTCGCCATACCGGCGAATCGTCGTACATGCTGTGCCTCATGAGCAGCAACGTTCCGCAAGGCATAGGATTCGCCCCGCGACCGGGCCCGGCCCATGTGATCGTATTGGGCAACGAGAAGGGCGGTTCCGGCAAATCGACGACCGCGATGCATGTCGCGGTGCATCTGCTGCGGCAAGGATACCGGGTCGGCTGCCTGGACCTCGACGCGCGGCAGGGCACGCTGCGCCGGTATATCAAGAACCGACTGGATTTCGCGAAAGCGAAGGGCCTTCAAATCGCAAGCCCGACCTACGCGGTAATCGAACGGGTGGAACTGGAAAGCCGGAGCGATTCCATCAAGCGCGAAGAGGCGATGCTCGACGCCTTTATCGGCGAATTTCAGGCCTCGCACGATTTCCTGATCGTCGACACGCCTGGCAGCGACAGTTCACTGGCGCGGCGCGCGCTGGGTCATGCGGATACCTTGCTGACGCCGATGAACGACAGTTTCGTCGATCTCGATATCTTGGGGCAGATCGATTCCGAGACCTATAAGGTCGCGCGCCTCAGCCATTACTCGGAAGTGGTTTGGGAGCAACGAAAGACGCGTGCGGCGCGGGGAGGGCGCGCGATCGACTGGGTGGTGATGCGCAACCGCCTCGGGACCTTGGACAGTCACAACAACCGTGCGATGGAAACGGCGCTCGGCGAGCTCTCGGCACGGATTGGTTTTCGGCTTATCCACGGGCTGACGGAGCGGGTGATCTTCCGAGAATTGTTCTTGAAGGGGCTGACCTTGCTGGATTTGCGCGACGTCGGCGACGAGGTGAAACTCAGCATGTCGCATATCGCCGCCCGGCAAGAGGTGGCGCAGCTCGTCGCGGCGCTCAATCTCGAAGATGGCGCCGTGACGAATCCGTCTCTCGGTACTGGACGGAACGCCCCCTGATCCCCTTATAAAGAGAGATGACAAAGCTACCGACATCGACGCAGGACGACGTTGCGGCGTTTCTTCAAAAGGTGAAGGAGGCCCCGGCCCAGACCGCGGGGAGACCCGGCGAGCGGGGGCGGCTGATTTTTTCGATGGATGCCACCGCGAGCCGCGAACCTACCTGGGACCAGGCCTGCCAGATTCAGGGCGAGATGTTCAGCGAAACCGCTGCGCTGGGCGGCCTGGAGGTGCAGCTTGTATTCTATCGCGGATTTGGCGAGTGCCGTGCCAGCAAGTGGGCGCCGAATGCAAAAGAACTGCTGCGGCTGATGACCGGGGTCCGCTGCCGCGGCGGACAGACCCAGATCTCGAAGATTTTGGATCATGCCAAACGGGAAACCGAGAAGCACCGGGTCAATGCCCTGGTCTTTGTCGGCGATGCGTTGGAAGAAGACATCGACCGGGTGTGCCACAAGGCCGGCGAGTTGGGATTGCTCGGCGTGCCCATGTTCTTGTTCCATGAAGGGGGCGACCCCATTGCCGAACGGGGTTTCCGGGAATTGGCCCGGCTGACCGGTGGGGCCTATTGCCCATTCGATGCGGGGAGCGCGCGCCAGTTGAAGGATCTATTGTCTGCGGTCGCGGTCTACGCCGCCGGCGGGCGCAAGGCGTTGCTCGAGTACGGCAATGCCAAGGGTGGCGACGTTTTGCGCCTGACCCACCAAATCGGCGGGAAGAGGTAGGCGCTCGTATGGGCGCGCTAATCCTGGGAATTGGCCTGCTGATCGGCCTGATCGTGTTTTTGAAATGGTATTCGACCGCGAGCCCGGAAGCCTTGTGGAAGGTACTGCGCTGGGGCGGGCTGACCATCGCGATTGTCCTGGGTTTGTTTCTGTTGCTGCGGGGCGGCCTGCAGTTTCTCTGGATCGCCGCCGCGTTTCTGTTGCCCTGGTTCTTGCGCCTGCGGGGAATGCGCAATTGGGCCCGTGCCGCCCGCCCGAAGGCCGGCGGGCAAAGCTCGACGGTCCGCACGCGCTTTGTCGCGATGGAACTGGATCACGATACCGGCGAAATGGACGGCGAAATTTTGGAGGGGCCGTATTCGGGGCAGCGCCTCTCCAGCCTCGACCTCGATTCTCTGATCGATCTGCTGCATCTCGCAAACCGCGAAGACGCGCAGTCCGCCCAAGTCCTGCAAAGCTATCTGGACCGGATGCATGGCGATCTGTGGCGCGAGCGGGCCGGCAGCGCGGCGGACGGGGACGAGGAGACGCATACGGCACCGGGCAGCGGGCAAATGAGCCGGGAGGAGGCTTTCGAGGTGCTGGGCCTGGCGCCCGAGGCCAGCGACGCCGACATCAAGGCGGCGCACCGCCGGTTGATTCGTGAATACCATCCAGACCATGGCGGATCCGATTACCTCGCGTCCAAGATCAACGAGGCGAAAGACCTGCTCCTCAAAGGGTGAACCGACCGCAGCGGTTGCGCGGGGAAGCGGCCTGTGGCAGACAGGCGCTTATTCGGAAATTGATTGAAATCGGCAAGCAATGACATCACCCGTTCGTAAAGCGATCTTTCCCGTCGGCGGATTGGGAACGCGGTTTTTGCCGGCAACGAAGGCAATGCCCAAGGAAATGCTGCCGGTCGTCGATAAACCGCTCATTCAGTATGCGGTCGAAGAGGCGGCCGCCGCGGGCATCGAGGAATTCATCTTCGTAACCGGACGCGGCAAAGCGGCGATCGAAGATCATTTCGATGTCTCCTACGAGCTGGAAAAGACGCTGGCCGAACGGCATAGGGACGATGCGTTGGCTTCCGTGCGGGCGATGACGTTGGAGCCGGGGCAAATCTCCTACACGCGTCAGATGGATCCGCTTGGCCTCGGGCACGCGGTATGGTGTGCGCGCAATCATGTCGGCGACGAGCCTGTCGCCATACTCCTCGCCGATGATCTGGTGATGTCGAAGACGCCGTGCCTCGCGCAATTGCTGGATGTGCATCGCGAAACCGGTGGTAACGTGGTCGCGGTGGAAGAGGTGCCTGCCGAACAGACGGACCGATATGGTATCCTCGATGTCGAGGATGAGGACGGGCGCCTGGCGGCGGTCCGGGGACTGGTCGAGAAGCCGCGCCCGGAGAAGGCGCCGTCGCGATTGGCGATCATCGGACGCTACGTTCTCCTGCCGGAGATTTTTCGGCACCTGTCCGAGTTCGAAAAGGGGGCGGGGGGCGAAATTCAACTGACCGATGCCATGGCCAAAATGATCGGCGGCGCGGCGTTCCACGGCCTGCGTTTCGAGGGACAGCGATTTGATTGCGGCGATAAGATCGGATTTTTCGAGGCCAATGTCGCCTTTGCGCTTGAGCGATCCGAGCTGCGCGACGATATAGCCCGCGTTCTGAAACAATATGTCGACCGATAGCGGAAAGGACGACCCTCCGAAATGCGCATAGCAATGATCGGCACCGGGTATGTCGGCCTGGTCTCAGGCGCCTGTTTTTCCGAATTCGGCATTGAAGTGGTTTGCGTTGATCTGGATGCGGATAAGATTGCGCGTCTGGAAGAGGGCATCATGCCGATATACGAGCCGGGGCTCGAAGCGCTGGTCGCGAACAATGTCGGCGCGGGGCGTTTGTCTTTCACTACCGATTTGGCGTCCGCCGTAGCAAGTTCCGACGCTGTTTTCATCGCGGTCGGCACGCCCAGCCGGCGCGGCGACGGACATGCGGATTTGATCTACGTGCATGCGGCGGCGGCACAAATCGCCGAAGCACTGGACGGCTATACGGTCGTGGTGACCAAATCGACGGTGCCTGTCGGGACCGGCAACGACGTCGAGGCGATCATCGCCAAAACCCGACCCGATGCGAAGTTCGATGTCGTCTCCAACCCCGAATTCCTGCGCGAGGGCTCAGCGATCGAGGATTTCATGCGGCCCGACCGGGTCGTCATCGGGACCGACAGCGAGGAAGCCCGAGCATTAATGCGTTCGCTCTATCGTCCGCTATCCTTGATCGAGACGCCGATTCTGTTCACCAACCGGGAGACGGCCGAGCTGATCAAATACGCGACCAACGCGTTTCTGGCGACCAAGATCAGTTTCATTAACGAGCTGTCCAATTTGTGCGAGGAAGTCGGCGCCGACGTGCGCGACGTCTCGCGCGGCATGGGGCTGGACGGCCGGATCGGCCGCAAATTCCTCCACCCGGGGCCGGGATATGGCGGCTCGTGTTTTCCGAAGGACACGCTGGCCCTGGTGCGCACGGCGCAGGAGGCGGGTACACCGATCCGAATCGTCGAAGCCGTGGTCGATATCAATACGGATCGCAAGAAAGCGATGGCAGACCGCGTGATAAAGGCCTGCGGCGGCAGCGTCGAGGGCAAGACCATCGCGGTTCTTGGGCTGACCTTCAAACCAAATACGGACGACATGCGGGAGAGTCCGAGCCTCGATATCGTGCCCGCGCTGCAGCGCGCCGGTGCCACTGTTCAGGCCTTCGACCCGGCCGGTATGGAAGAGGCGAAGAAGGTCCTGCAGGATGTCGTCTGGTGTGCCGAGACATATGAAGCCATCGCCGGCTCGGACGCCGCCGTCATTGTGACCGAGTGGAACGAGTTCCGGTCGTTGGATTTCGAGCGGATGAAATCGACGATGAAGTCCCCGATCCTGGTCGACTTGCGGAACATTTATGATACGGAGCAGGTGATCGCCGCGGGCGTCGCTTATTCCTGTGTGGGGCGGCCGAATCCCCAATCGGCACATTAGCCTCCGATGAAGGGCCATCGTTTCGATCCGACGCTGCTGCGGAAGTACGACGTTCGGGGTGTTGTCGGGGACACGCTCTCGACGGCGGACGCGACGGCGATCGGGCGGACCTTCGGCAGCATCGTGGCGGAGGAGGGTGGCCGATTTGTCTGTCTGGGTCGGGATGGGCGCCTGAGTTCGCCGGACATGGCGAAGGCACTGGCCGAAGGTTTGATCGCATCGGGCGTGAACGTCGTCGATATCGGCCTCGCGGCGACGCCGATGTTGTATTTCGCCTCGAAAATGCTCGATGCGCCGGGGGCCGTGATGATCACCGGCTCTCATAATCCGTCGGACTATAACGGCTTCAAGATGGTGCTGAAGAACGCGCCGTTCTGGGCCGAGGATATACAGGCGTTGGGCCGCCGCAGCGAAGCCGCCGACTGGCGGAGCGGCGACGGTGAGCGGCTCGAACTTGACGTCCTCGACGCCTATATCGGCCGGATTCGGCGCGATTTCCGATCCGAGCGTGAGTTGAAGGTCGTGTGGGACGTCGGCAATGCGTCGATCGGGCCCGCGGTGGTCGAACTGGTGCGGCGGCTGCCTGGCCATCACACCGTGCTGCACGAAGACGTGGACGGTACCTTTCCCGCCCATCATCCGGACCCGACGGTCGCCGAGAATCTAAAGGACCTGATCGACGCGGTGACCGGACTCGGCTACGATCTCGGCGTCGCCTTCGACGGCGATGGGGACCGGATCGGCGCGGTGGACGGCAATGGCCGGATCGTTTGGGGCGATCAATTGCTGGCGGTCTATGCCCGCGATCTATTGGCGCGCCGGCCGGGCGTGCAGGTGATTGCCGACGTCAAGGCGAGCCAGGTGCTGTTCGATGAAGTCGCGCGGCTCGGCGGGGTTCCCGTGATGGCGGCGCCCGGCCATTCGGTGATTAAATCCATGATGGCGGAAAGCGGCGCCCCGCTGGCGGGCGAGATGAGCGGGCACGTCTTTTTCGCGGACGGGTATTACGGATACGACGACGCCTTATATGCAGCGGTACGGTTGCTCGACATCGTTGCGAGATCGGAGGAGTCGCTGGCCGAGATGATTTCCGCTTTGCCGCAAATGGTCAACACGCCTGAAATTCGAATCAATGTGCCGGAAGAACGCAAGTTTGCGATCGTCGACGAAGTCATGGCGCAGGCAAGGGCCGCCAATCTCTCGATCAACGATGTCGATGGCCTGCGGGTCAGCGGTCCCGACGGCTGGTGGCTGCTGCGCGCGTCGAATACGCAAAATGCCTTGGTCGTGCGGTGCGAATCCGGAGACCAGGTGGGCTTGGATAGATTGAAAGCGACCGTGGTGTCGTATTTGGCCACCGCCAAGGTAGATGCGCCGGCGTTATAGGGACTACTGGGTCTCGGGCGGAATCGCGACGCAGGCTTGGCGCCGGGCGCGCAGATAGGTGCAGGACTTCATCGCTTCCCGTTGCGACATGCCGACAATTTGAGCGCGGTAGAAAAGTTCGCGTTCTTTTTGATGCATGACGATGGCGACCTCACCGTGCTGGGCGACGCCCTGCAGGCGTCCGGCGGCGCCATAGGCGGCCAGGCGCGCGGCGGAGGACTGCGAAAACGCGCCCACCTGAATTGCCCAACGCCGAATTCTGTCGCGGGGGTCCGGCGCGATTTCGCGTTTCGTCGCCACCTTCGCGAGGCGGATTTCCTTGTCCTTGGTGTTGTCGATCGCCTGCGCCGTCGTGGTCGGGTAGTCCTCGCGCTTCTTCGGGACGAGCGCATAGGCCCGCTCGAAAAGGCGGCGCATGTGGGTGTCGCGGCTGTTTGCGGATTTGCCGCCGAAGACGACCCCGATCAAGCGCCGGCCATGGCGCTTCGTTGATGCCACCAGGTTGAATCCGGAGGCGCGGATATATCCTGTCTTGATACCATCGACGCCCGGATACCCCGTCAGAAGATTGTTGTGATTTTGATAGGTGCGCTTGTTGTAGCGGAACTTCTCGGTGCCGAAGTAATGATAGAATTGCGGGAAATCATCGATCAGGCGGCGGGCCAACGTCGCCATGTCGCGCGCGGTGGAGACCTGGCGCCGATTGGGCAGGCCGGATGCGTTGCGGAACCGTGTCTTGCGCATGCCGATGGCGCGGGCCTTCTCCGTCATCAGTTTGGCGAACTTGATCTCGGTATCGCCGATGGATTCGGCGACGACCACGGCAACGTCATTGGCTGATTTCGTGATCAGGGCGAGGATTGCATCTTCGACCCGTATGGTTTGCCCGCGTTTGAGCCCCAGTTTGGACGGTGCCATCCCCTGCGCCCGCCGGGATACCCGGAGGCGCTGGTCGAGTTTTAACTGGCCCCTGTCGATGGCGTCGAACAGCATGTAAAGGGTCATCATTTTGGTCAGTGACGCCGGATAGCGTTGGCGGTCCGGATTCGATGCATGCAGCACTCTCCCGGAATCGGCATCGACGACGATGGACGCGTAACGCGCGTGAGCAGGGTGGTAACTTGCCAGCAGGATGGAAAATAAAAAGCCAATAATTACTAATGGTCTCTTAATAACTCGAAGCATCATTCCAGCGTTTTTACAATAAACCGGTGAACTTTCATTTCCGAGCACACTTCGCATGCTGCCTTAGTATTAGATACTACTGTCGTCGCCGAGTCGTGTCTACCTCAAAATCCACAAAATGCGCGCATTCTCAGTGAGTCGCTCGGTCTTGAAGCTTTTCTGCAATCGGTTAAGCCGCGCAAGTTCCGTACCAGTGATGCAGTCGGACGAGTTGCACGGATTGGAGGGGCCGACGGCGTGCCGGAAGGGCCATGCCGCGGCGCAATCTTATTTTGCTGCAGCGCACAAAAAATTTATTGACATTTGTTCGGGACTGCATATATTTCCGCCAATGCTGCACTGCAGCAAGGAATTTTACTCCGCCCGTTGGGGTTCAGGCGGAGCCCATGATCGGCACACAAGGTGCCGTATGGTTACAGCCCAAGGAGACTTGAGATGACCACGAAAAAGACAAGCCCGGCGGCAGACGCCACCAAGCAAATCGAAGATGCCGTCGAAGCGGGCAAGAAATCCGTCGAGCAGGCGATGAAAGCGTCGACCGAAGGCTATGAGCAGGCGCTCAACATGACCAAAGAACAAGTTGAGAAGGCCAGCGCGCAATTCTTCCAGAGCTACGACGAAGCCGCTGCAATGAATAAGGAAAGCGTCGATGCCATGGTTAAGGCGGGTGAGGTTCTCACCAAGGGCGCTGAGAGTGTGGGCAAAGCTTACTTCGATTTCGCGCAAGCGTCCGCCGAAGCCGGCGTCGAAGCGTCCAAGGCGATGATGACCGCGAAGACCGTTAAGGATTTCGTCGACATCCAGTCCGAGTTCGCCCGCACGAGTTTCGACAACTTCCTGGCCGAAAGCACGCGCCTTTCGGAAATGTCGGTAAAGGTCGCCAACGAGGCGTTCGAGCCGCTGAAGGCGCAGTTCAATGCAGGTTTTGAGAAGGCCTTTAAGGTTCCGGCCCTCTAAGACCTATAGAATTAAGTTTGGCTCGCTGTCATTGAGCGGGCACAGGCACGGCCCCGCGTACCCCTCCCCCTCCCCCGCGGGGCCGTTTGCTTGCCGATCGCGGATCAGGGCGCAATCGAGCAATCGTAAAGAACGGTCTTGTTTATCCGATTGATGCGGCGATGGTGCGGTGCCAATGCCGTGCTGTGGGCCTCCAGTACGTTAAATCGGCTCTCGCGGATTCTCGCGGCATAATCCCATCCGCAAATCCGTACATGGTAAGGATGGCCGAAGGCCTCCAATCGCGCGGAAGGCGAGGTAATGCCAGGGTCTTCGTAGGTTTTCTCCCTATTACGATCGATCGGGACCATGAGAAGGGCCCGTCCTTGCGGAGTCAGAACGCGGGCGATCTCGGCAAGGGCCTTACGGTCGTCGCTGATGTGCTCGAGCACGTGATTGCAAATGATCAGGTCGAAAGTGTTCGCGGGGTAGGGAAGGTCGGTGAGGTCTTGCTGGTCGGCCTGGGCATCGTCGTCGTAGCGATCTATGGCAAGATATCGGATGCCCGCAATGCCTGTCAGTGACTCGCGCAGGCAGGCCTCCGGCGCAACATGCAGAATGCTGCGAAACCGGCGGTGAACATTCAACGTATCGCGCAGATAGAGCCACAAAAATCGGTGCCGCTCCAAGGAGCCGCAGCCCGGGCATCGCGCGTTGGGACGCCCCCGAAGACCAAAAGGGGCGAAACGCCGGTACCAGCGGCTGCAGATCGGACAGTGGAACCGCGCACCCGAATGGCCGCCATCCAATCCCGCTTTTTGGCGCTTCGATTCACCGTAAGCGCGTTCCACCGGCGTATTGTCGCTCCGAATGCTGTGCAGGCGTTGCCGCAGATTCAACTGCATTTCGTCGCTTTCCTATATTGGCGGGCTCAAGGCTCAAGAGGAAGTGCGCAAAAAGGGCTATGTCAACTCTTTATCACTTAGCGCAAAACCCAATATGATAGTCTATCATGCATGGATGGTTCGAAATTCGAATGAGTGACCAAGACAAGGACGGCGACCGAGGAAACGGTGGCGACGGCGATACCGGCGTAATCATCGAAACACGGCCGAAGACAAAGAAGCCTTCTATGTATAAGGTTCTGATGTTGAACGATGACTACACGCCTATGGAGTTCGTCGTCCATGTGCTGGAGCGGTTTTTTGCAATGAATACCGAGCAAGCGACACAGGTGATGCTTCACGTGCACCGGCGCGGAGTCGGTATTTGCGGGGTTTTCCCCTATGAAGTTGCCGAAACGAAGGTGACCCAGGTGATGGATTTTGCGCGTCAGCATCAGCATCCCCTTCAGTGCACCTTGGAGAAGGATTGAAATGTCGATGCTGTCGCGTGTTTTAGAAAATAGCCTTCACCGCGCCTTGTCCTACGCAACTGAGCGCGGGCACGAGTATGCGACCTTGGAGCATTTGCTTCTCTCCCTGACCGACGATCAGGATGGGATCGCCGTGCTGCGGGCGTGCGGTGTGGAGATCGAAAAACTACAGCGCGATCTGATCGAGTATCTCGATAACGAACTCGATATGTTGGTCACGGATTCGCTGGAAGATCCGAAACCCACGGCGGGCTTTCAGCGTGTCCTGCAACGGGCGGCAATTCACGTGCAATCCTCCGGGCGCGAGGAAGTGACGGGCGCGAACGTGCTTGTCGCCATGTTCTCCGAGCGCGAGAGCCACGCGGTTTATTTCCTGCAGGAGCAGGATATGACCCGGTTCGACGCGGTGAACTACATCAGCCATGGCATCGCCAAGGTGCCCGGTTTCGGTGAAAGCCGAACCGTGGAGGGCGCTGAGGAAGAAGTGCAGGGCGAAAAGGTCAACAAAAAGGGGACCGAAGCGCTCGATGCGTATTGCGTCAATCTCAATAAGAAGGCCGATGAGGGAAAGATCGACCCGCTGATCGGCCGCGGCGAAGAGGTCGACCGCACCATTCAGATTCTCTGCCGGCGGACGAAGAACAATCCACTCTACGTGGGCGACCCCGGGGTCGGGAAGACTGCGATCGCCGAAGGGCTGGCCCGGCGGATCGTGAAGGGCGACGTGCCGGAAGTACTTCAGGACGTGACCATCTACTCTTTGGATATGGGTGCCCTGCTGGCGGGGACGCGCTATCGCGGCGATTTCGAGGAACGCTTGAAGGCCGTGATCACGGAGATCGAGAACCTCGAAGGCGCCGTGATGTTCATCGATGAAATTCACACGGTGATCGGTGCCGGTGCCACCTCGGGTGGCGCGATGGACGCCTCGAATCTGTTGAAGCCGGCTCTGCAAAGCGGGTCGTTGCGCTGCATCGGCTCCACGACCTACAAAGAATACAGGAACCATTTCGAGAAGGACCGGGCGTTGGTCCGCCGGTTCCAGAAGATCGACGTGAACGAGCCGTCAGTGGAAGACGCCGTCAAGATATTGCGCGGTTTGAAGCCCTATTACGAAGAGCATCATCAGGTCCGCTACACTGCGGAAGCACTGCGTGCGGCGGTCGAGCTGTCGGAGCGCTATATCGGCGACCGGAAGCTCCCCGACAAGGCCATCGACGTGATCGACGAAGTTGGCGCCTCGCAGATGCTGGTGGCACCCTCAAAACGAAAGAAAACCTTGGGCGTACGCGACGTGGAGAACGTCATTTCCAAGATGGCCCGGATTCCTCCCAAGCAGGTCTCCAAGGATGATAAGGTCGCTCTTTCGACTCTGGAGCGCGATTTGAAAATGGTCGTGTTCGGCCAGGACAAGGCCATCGATTCGCTGGCAAGCGCCATCAAACTGGCGCGTGCCGGATTGCGGGATTCGGAAAAACCGATCGGGAGCTACCTGTTCTCGGGCCCGACCGGTGTGGGCAAGACGGAGGTCGCCCGCCAGCTGGCAAATACGCTGGGAATCGAATTGGTGCGTTTCGACATGTCCGAATATATGGAACGCCACAGCGTTTCCCGCCTGATCGGCGCTCCGCCCGGATATGTCGGGTTCGACCAGGGCGGTATGCTGACGGATGCGGTCGACCAGAATCCGCATGCGGTATTGTTGTTGGACGAGATCGAGAAGGCACATCCCGATGTCTTCAATGTGCTGTTGCAGATCATGGATTACGGCAAGCTCACGGACCATAACGGCAAGACGGTCGATTTCAGAAATGTCATTCTGATCATGACCACGAATGCCGGTGCTGCGGATTTGGCGAAGCATGCCATCGGGTTTGCCCGCAACGAGAGGACCGGGGAGGACGAAGAGGCGATCA
The DNA here is from genome assembly GCA_038131165.1 of Rickettsiales bacterium. Lineage (GTDB taxonomy): Bacteria > Pseudomonadota > Alphaproteobacteria > UBA8366 > UBA8366 > UBA6544. Next base: position 24,358 of record JAYPOZ010000059.1, read on the forward strand.
ACCGTCTATTCACGCCCGAGTTCCGCAACCGACTGGATTCGATTATTCCCTTCTCGAATTTGACGCCGGAAGTCGTCGGCCGGGTGGTCGATAAGTTCATCATGCAGCTTGAGGAACAGCTTGCCGACCGCAGCGTGACCATTGCGCTCTCCGAAGCCGCGCACGATTGGCTGGCGAAGAACGGCTATGACGCGAATTTCGGTGCACGGCCGCTGGGCAGACTTATCCAGGAGAAGATCAAACAACCGCTGTCCGAGGAATTGCTGTTCGGCAAGCTCGATAAGGGCGGAAGTGTTAAGATCGACGAGAAGGACGGCGAATTGACCTTCGTTTATGAGGCGTCGCCGCCGAAGGGCAGTAGACCAAAGGGTGGGAGAAAGCCGAGGAACGACGGTGCCGGTGAAATCAAGACGCCCGAACTCGCGGAATAAAGGGCTCTCGGATCAATCGGCTTTGGCACTTCTCTTCGGCGTCTCCGGCGGCGCAGCCAGGACAATGCGGTTGCGCCCCTTGCTTTTGGCCTCGTACAACGCCTGATCCGCGGCTTCGGTCAGGGAAGGCACGTCGTCGAAATCCGGAAACATCGCAACGCCGCAGCTTAAGGTGACGGTAAATTCTCCGCCGCTGTGTATTTGCTGGATTTGGGCGAAGGCCTCTCGGACTTTGTCGAGAACGACCATCGCATTCGATGGCGAGACGTCCGGCAGGGCCACGGCAAATTCTTCGCCGCCGTAGCGGCCGATGATATCCGTCATGCGCAGACGCTGTTTCAGCATGTTCGACATGGTCTTCAAGACCTGATCGCCGATCGGATGCCCATAGGTGTCGTTGACGGATTTAAAGTGGTCCAGATCGATCAGCGCAAAGGCCAAGGACAGGCCGCTCCGGCGCATCCGCGACAGTTCGATGCTGAGCTGTTCCTTCGTGGTCGTATGGTTCAGGAGCCCCGTCAGGCTGTCGCGCAACATCATGGAGCGGAGGCGGCGGAAGCGCTCGGCGCGGATGCTGACCGCGGAGACCAACCGTTCTGGGCTGATGGGCTTGGTTAAGAATTCGTCGGCTCCGATTCGCATCAATTCGAGTTGCTTGTCGGGATCGTTTTCAGCCGACAGGAAAACGATGGGAATAGATAGGAACGCGGTTTCCTGTCGGATAACGGCGCCCAGCTCGCGTCCTTCGATCTCGGGCATGTATTGATCCATGAGGACCAGTTCGGGGCGGAAATCGGAGAGCGCGTCGAGTACCTTCATGGGATCTGCGAGCGCCATCGCTTGCATCCCGGCATGTTAGAGGACGGTAGTGTAGAATTCGGAAATGCGTTCGTCGTCGTCGACGATCAGCACGCGGAAGGGCTCTTCCTCCTGCGGTTCCGTGAGGAGGTCGAGCGCATCCACGAGGTCCATCGGGCTAAAGGGGCGTACGAAGAAGGCTTTGGCCCCCACGCGGATAGATTCCAGCCGGGTCTTCATATCGTAATCATCGGCGAGGAAGATCGTCGGCGTCTTGTATATGCCGGAATTGAAGAGCTTCGAGACCGCTTCGATCGCAGTCCCGTGCCCCTGCAGCGGGTCGCGGTCAACCCGCACCAAGAGGACCGCTGGCTTTAGTGCGGAGATGCGGTCGCCGATATCGGCGATTTTCTCGCAATTCTCTACCGAATAGCCGAATGGAGATAATTTCTGCGTAAGCCGCTGTATTTCGTCCAGATCGTTATAGAACAACAGGATCGTGAGAT
>JAYPOZ010000060.1:0-26086 GCA_038131165.1 Rickettsiales bacterium
GCCCGCAACAGGCTGATCACGGGCGGTGCGCTCGCCATGCCGTTCAACGGCCACCGCCGCATTCGCACCCGCATCGCGAAGCGCCTGCAGCGCATCTTCCCGCAATATCTGGAGCCCGAGATCGAGTTTTCCTGGACCGGCTATGTCGGCGCGACCCGGGATCACACGCCGCATTTCCATAGGCTCGGTCCCAACGCCTGGACCTGGATCGGCTGCAATGGCCGAGGCGTCGCTCTCTCGGTGGCGCTCGGCGGGGAGCTGGCAAAGGCGGTGCAAGGCGTCGCAGAAGATGATCTCGCCTTTCCCCTCACGGAGATTGAGCCGCTCCCGCTGCACGGTTTCCTTCGCGCCACCGCCCGCCCGTTCACGCTGTCGCTCTACCGCTACCGCGATTGGCGGGAGATGGGGTGAGGGCGGCGCCCGCCTCAGAAATTCTCGTCTTCGTTCCAATACAGCTCGCGCCGCTTCTCGCCACTGTCGCAGGCGGGCGCCAGGCGCGTGTCGGCCCGGATCAACCGGGGCCGGGCATTTATCTCCCAGGGCTCGGGTTGCCGGTCGGCGATCTCTAAAATCAGTTTCTTGCGGATGGCGCGGGCGAAATCGTGATGCGTATCGGCGACCACGATAAAGGCACCCGGCCCGCCGATCACACAATGGATATAATAGAGGTCCAGATCCTTGTAGGGCGGGTAGCCGTAAGGGCTCGGCCGGTCGTTGACGATCGGCAGGCCATTCACCGTCACGCCGGCGGCTACGGCACGGTCGCGCGCGGCCGGCATCATCTCGCCCTCGTTGTTTGGACCGTCTCCCGAAAGGTCGATGACCTGGCGGACGCCCGAATATCCGTTCTTCTGGAACAGCGGCAGCGCGTAATTGATGGCGCCGCTGATCGACGTCCAGGCGCTGGTGAAGATCGGCGCCTCAAGCAGCTTTTGGGCGAAGACTGCGGCGGACCGTTCGTCCTCGATCAAATGCCAATCGACCAGCGTCGTCTGATACAGTCCGGCCCACTCGATATAGGTGACCGCAATCCGCCGCAACATCCCGCCTTTTATCGCTTCCAGCACTTCCGGGTGAATGATCGCATTGACATAGCCTTCGCGCTGCAAGCGCGCCTCGACCTCGTCGATGCTGCCGGAAATATCAACCGCCATCACCAACTCGAGGTCGACGGCAACATCTTTCGCCAGTGCGGCCGACGACAGCGCCGTCCACCAAACCACCGTTATGATTCCCAGGATTCTCTTCATGTGCCCTCGCCCGTCATCAAAACCATTAGACGGCATCGCCCTTGGCCTGTCACGCTTGCGGCGCATCATCATTCTGTGAATTCAACACGGGAGAACAGCATGAAGAAGCAACGCATCACCAGTCCGCATGTGAACGAACCGCCGGAAGGTACGTGGTCGAACTGTCTCGTCATCGGCGATCACATTCATGTCGCGGGATTGACCGCCGGCGGCATGTCGGACGACCTCGACTCCGTCGGCGTCTACGAGCAGGCGAAGGAAATCTTCACCCGCATCAAACACCTGATCGACACCGCCGGCAGTCAGATGGACGACATCGTCCGGGTCCAGATTTACGTCACCGACATCCGGGTCCGCGAAGAGGTTTGGAAGGCACGGCGCGAATTCTTCACCGGCGACTTCCCGGTCTCAACGCTGGTCGAAGTCTCGCAGCTTGCCGCCCCCGGCCTGAAGGTCGAAATCGACGCCGTGGCGATCAAGGGAGCCGGCGGTTAAGCTCGTATCTTTCCTCTTCACTTGACCGTGATCCTACTGGCAGAAGGATGCGCGCCAGCTTACTAATGAAGGCTTGAAACGAGCTGGCGCGCTCGCCCTTCCCGCGTAGGAGGACCTGGATTGGAATATCGCTATCTCTTGGTCGTTCGCTTCGGCCTGCTCAACATCGTCGCCCTCGCCGCGTTGTTCGCGGGCTATATGGAGGGATGGCTCGACGGAATGCTGAACGACGCGACCACCTTCATCATGACCTTTGGAATATTTGCCGTCTTCCTGTTCGGCCTGGCAGTGTGCGCGGCTAAGATCTGGCGCACGAGCGAGGAACTGAACGACCTGAAGACAGGTATGCCGGTACCGGAATCGCGTGCCGGAAAGTACCTGAAGGAGCTTGAGTATCACGACGGGGAAAGCCGGTCGATCAAAGCGCAGATGGTCCGGCTCAAACTCTCCAACCGCATCGCCATCGTGCGGCACACGGCCAATTCCCTCGTCTTCCTGGGTCTCGTCGGCACGGTCATCGGTTTCATCGTCGCCCTTTCGGGCGTCGACCCGCAGACGGTCAGCAGTCCCGAGGCGGTGGGCCCGATGGTCGCGAACCTGATCCAAGGCATGTCGATCGCCCTCTATACGACCTTGGTCGGCGCGGTCCTGTACCTTTGGCTTATCGTCAACCACCGGATGCTGGCGTCGGGTACGGTAAACCTGATTAACGCGATCATCGAGTTGGGGGAATCGCGTGTCCGGACTTGACGAGTTCGACGAGGACGATTCGACCGGGACAGTCTTCCGGGACGTCATACTGCTGGCGCTGATCGGCTTCGTCGCCATCGTCATCATGCTGCTCCCGCATATCAAGCCGACCCAGAAAGACGATCAGGAACACCGCGCGCCCGGCAACATGATCGTCGAGATGCACTGGCCGACCGACATGCCCTACGACGTCGACCTTTGGGTGAAGGGGCCGGACGAACATCCGGTCGGCTTCTGGAATCTCGGTAGTGAGACATTCAATCTCTTGCGCGACGATCTCGGCCACGAAGGGGACGCGACCAAGGAGAATTACGAGATTACCTACAGCCGGGGTATCCCGGAGGGAGAATTCATCGTCAACGTCCACATGTACGGTCCGAAACCGAAGACCGTGGTGGTCCCGGTCAACGTCGTCGTCAGCGTCAAGAAACCGGGCCAAGAGACGCGGCAGATTCTCAAGACGGTGATCGATCTGAAGCGGCACAACCAGGAAGAAACCGCCTTTCGCTTCAAGATGGACAACGCCGGAGACCTTGTGCCGGGCAGCGTCAGTACGCTTGCCTGGCGCTTCCTGACAACGTCGCCGCGCTGACCCGGAGGAGCGCATGGTCATCGACTCTCTGACATATCTCATTCTCGCCGTCGTGCTGCTGGCGGCAGGCTTGGCTTCGATTGCCGCCTGGGCGCCGCGACGCACCTGGGTGCGGGTCAGCGCGCTCGTCATCACCATTCTGATCGTGCCAATCGGGTTCCTGCAGGTCACCGAACTTCTCAGCCGCCCGAAACCGGCGAATTACGAATGGCTGCGGCGAAACGTCGACAAGGTGACGGTCCTCAGCGTCAGCTTCCACGAGGAACACGCGATCTATCTTTGGGTTCGCCTCGACGGCGACTTGCGCCCACGCTACTACTCCCTTCCGTGGAGCAACACCCTGGCGGAGAACCTCCAGGATACACTGGAAGAGGCGGTCGGGCAGAACGGCAACGTCGTCCTGCGGAACTTCTTCTCGCGGCAATCGCTCGACGATTACGGCGATCTCAACGTCGAAATCGTCCCGCCGCCCGTCCCGCCGCAGAAACCGCCCTACGCCTCGCCGCCGCGCGTTTTCAATCCGCGGGAGAAGGCGATCTAGGCGGCGCATCTTGACGCGGTCGGCCGCATGTGGCGGGAATCGGCGAACCCGAGGGAGGAACGACGTGAGCGCGGAACCGAAATCCGAGACCAAGGCGATGCTGCTGCGCGAGGACGCAGGCGGTGTCGCGACCCTTACCCTGAACCGGCCGCAGGCGCGCAATCCATTGTCGCGGGCGATGATCGCGGCGATTCAGGACGAGCTGGATGCGATCAAGGATGACCTTTCGGTCCGTGCGGTCGTCTTCGCAGCGAACGGCCCGGCCTTTTGCGCGGGCCACGACATGCGCGAATTGACCGAGAACCGGACTCCCGAATTCTACGACGACATTTTCCATGCCTGCGGCCGCATGATGACGAGCATCATGCAACTGCCGCAACCGGTGATCGCGAAGGTCCAGGGCATGGCGACGGCCGCCGGCTGCCAATTGGTTGCCACCTGCGACCTCGCTGTCGCGGCGGAGAGTGCGCAATTCGCGACACCCGGCGTGCACATCGGTCTTTTCTGCTCGACCCCGATGGTCGCCCTCAGCCGCAACATCGGCCGCAAGCAGGCCATGGAGATGCTGGTCCTCGGCGACCCGCTCCCCGCCGACCGCGCGCTGGCGTTCGGCCTGCTCAACAGCGTCGTCTCGGCGGACGAGCTCGACGATGCCGTCGACACCATGACCGCGAAGATCGTCGACAAATCCGGTTATACCATCAAGGTTGGCAAGGAAGCCTTCTACCGACAGCTTGAGACCGGGGTCGAGGACGCCTATGCCTATACGGCCAAGGTCATGGCGGAAAACATGATGTCGCACGACGCGCAAGAAGGCGTCGGCGCTTTTATCGAGAAACGCAAACCTGTCTGGCGTGGAGAATAAGGAACAGCCCGTGAATCACGACGACTACGACGACAACTACATTCGCGACGTCCTGCGGGACGCCAAGATCGTGGCGATGGTCGGCGCCAGCGCCAATTGGAACCGGCCCAGCTTCTTCGCCATGAAATACATGCAGCAGAGAGGCTTTCGGGTGATCCCGGTCAATCCGGGTGTCGCGGGGCAGGAAATTCTCGGCGAGACCGTCGCCGGCAACCTGGCGGAAATCGAGGAGCCGATCGACATGGTCGATATCTTCCGCAATTCCGAAGCGGCCGGCGCCATTACCGACGAAGCGATCGCCGCCGGCGCCAAGATCGTCTGGATGCAGCTCGGCGTGCGCAACGACGAGGCCGCCAAACGGGCCGAAGACGCCGGCCTCCGCGTGGTCATGAACCGCTGTCCGAAAATCGAATACGCCCGCCTCAACGGCGAGCTGAGCTGGCATGGGATCAACTCGCATGTCATCTCCAGCAAGCGCCGCAAGCTGGTCTAAGGAGCTTCGAAGATGACCAACCGCACGCCCGGAATTGAAACGCTTTCAGTCCACGCCGGCACGCCGCCCGATCCCACCACCGGCGCGCGGCAGATGCCAATCTACCAGACCTCGTCCTTCGTCTTCGACGATGCGGATCACGCGGCGTCGCTGTTCAATCTGCAGCTGCCCGGGTTCATCTATTCGCGGCTGACGAACCCAACGGTCTCGGCCCTGGAAGAACGCATCGCGGCATTGGAGGACGGGCGCGGCGCCACGGCCACCGCCTCCGGTCACGCGGCGCAGATCCTGGCGCTTTTCCCGTTGATGCACCCGGGCGATGAGATCATCGCCGCCAACAAACTCTACGGCGGATCCATCAATCAAATGGGGATCAGCTATAAGAAATTCGGCTGGAACGCCTCGTTTGTCGACCCGGACGATCCCGAGAATTTCCGCCGCGCCATTACCGAGAAGACCAAGGCGATCTTCATCGAAAGCCTCGCCAATCCGGGCGGAGTCGTCGTCGATATCGAAGCCGTCGCAGCCATCGCTCACGACGCCGGCATTCCGCTGATCGTCGACAACACCATGGCGACGCCCTATCTCTGCAAACCCTTCGAACATGGCGCGGATATCGTCGTCCATTCGACGACCAAATTCCTCTCCGGCAACGGCAGTTCGCTCGGCGGCTGCGTGGTCGATTCCGGCCGGTTCGATTTCGCCGGCAAGTCGAAGTTCCCGAGCCTGTCGGAACCCGCCGCGGAATATCACGGCCTGACCTTCGCCGAGACTTTCGGCGACCTCGCCTATACCATGCACAGCCATGCGGTCGGTCTGCGCGATCTCGGCGCCTGCCAATCGCCGATCAACGCCTGGATTACGTTGATGGGCATCGAGACCCTGCCGCTGCGCATGGAACGCCATTGCGAGAACGCGCTGCAGGTGGCCCGGCATCTGGAATCCCATCCGGCGGTGGACTGGGTCTCCTATGCGGGCCTGGAATCGAGCAAGTATTTCAAGCTCGGCAAACGCTATATGCCGAAGGGCGCGGGCGGCGTCTTTACCTTCGGCCTGAAGGGCGGCTACGAAGCGGGCGTCGCGCTGGTCGAGCGTTGCGAACTGCTGAGCCACCTCGCGAATATCGGCGATACGCGCTCCCTGATCCTGCACCCGGCGTCGACGACCCACCGGCAATTGACCGCCGAGCAGCTGATCGCCGCCGGCGCCGGGCCCGAAGTGGTGCGCATTTCCGTCGGGATCGAGACGGTGGCGGACATCATCGCCGATCTCGACCAGGCATTGGCCGGACTGGCGACGGCGCAAGCGGCGGAATAATCCCGCCTATTCGCTGATCACCCGCGCGCCGGTGCGGTAGCGCTCGGCCAGCTCGGTATATTCCTCGTAGGCCATGTCCAGCCATTCGGCGGCGCTGCCGTCGAGTTCCTTCATGACCTTCGCCGGCACTCCGGCGGCGACCATCCTCGGCGGCACCACGAAGCCTTCCCGCACGACCGCGCCGGCGCCGATCATGCAGCGTTCGCCGATAACCGAGCGATGCAGCAGCGTGGCCAGCATTCCGATCACACAACCGTCACCGACATTCGTGTCGTGCAGGATGCAACCGTGCCCCAGCGTCACCCGGTCGCCGACAATGGTGCCATGCTCCGTGTCGGCGTGAATGACGACGTTGTCCTGCACATTGCTTTCCTTACCGATCCGAATCTTGCCCGAATCGCCGCGCAAGACCGCGCCGTACCAGACGCTGGCATGCTCGTCGAGGACGACGTCGCCGATCAACACGGCGGTTGACGCCACGAAGGCGGATTCGTGAATTTTCGGCGATTTTCCTTCGAATTCGATGATCGTAGCCATCTTTGCCCCTCGGTTGCGTTACAGCTTGTGAATGGGGATAGAGGAAACCCGGCAGACAGGCCAGAGCGTTCTATTCTGCGGGCGCGGAGCCGACGGACACCGGCCGGTCCTTCGGCAGCAGGACCAATAGACAGGCGACCACAACCGTCGCCAGGGCAAGCCCGGCGAACAGCATGTCGAGCCCGCCGGTAAAATCCTCGATCCAGGCGACCAAAGCGACCGATAGAGGTCCCGCGCCGAATGTGACCACGAACTTCAGCCCGAATACGAGACTTCTGTGACGCGACGGAGAATAGCGGTAGATCAGCATGTTCTCTGCCGGCAGCATCGCAATATTGACGACGACGGCGAGTGTCGCCGCGCCGATAAGGCCGATCCCGGTGGTGAAAGCGATGCCGGACAGGGTGGCGATCTGCAGGAACCACGACACGACATAAACGGCCTTCAGCGGAAAACGGTCGGCCAGAATGCCACCGATATACTGCATCAGCGCGCCCGAGGAATAGACCATCGAGACCAATAGTCCGAGCTGCGCCGGGCTGCTCGCGCCGAAGGAAAATTGACCGAACTGAAAGCTCAGGTCCTGAAGGCTGATCTCGAAATGGCGCGGCAGGGCGGCCTGGGTCGACTGATAAATGATGCCGCCCACCGCCAGCGAGATCAGCAACAGGCAAAAAACCTTGATCAAATCGCCTCGGCTGGCGTCTTCGGCGTGCGATTCGACGTTCTCCCCATCGACGATCTGCTCGCGCAGCACGAACCATAGCATGGCGGCTCCGGTTATCAGGCAGACGGCCCCCGGCACGATGAACGCCATGCGCCAGCCGAAGAACTCGATCAGGAGGCCCGCAATCACCCCGGCGCCGGCGTTGCCGAGGCTGCCGAAAATACCGTTGATCGCCAGCGCCTTGCCGGTGTTGCGCCCGGAGTTGCGGATCAGCCATGGAATGCCCACCGGATGGTAAATCGCCCCGAAAATGCCGATCCCCGAGAGCGCGAATACCAGAGCCAGCTTGCTCGACACCAGCCCGCACAGGATGGACGCCCCGCCCATGCCGATGAAGAACAGCACCATCATGCCGCGCACGCTCCAGCGGTCGGCGAGCCGGCCGGCGGGTATCGCCACAAGGCCGAGCAAGGCCGAAGCAATGATCCAGAGTTGCAGCAGCTCGCTGTAGGGTTCGTCCCATTCGACGACAAGCGTCAACACGATGACGAAGTAGAAGGCGGTCATCATGTGAATATAGAAATGCCCGATGCAGGAGAAGATCATCGAGAGGCGCGCGGCGGCCAAAGACATCTAGGCTTGGTCCTTCCCGTTGGCGTTGCGGAGGTAGATCACCCAAAACACAAAGGCGACCAGAATCCCGCCGCCGACAATATTGCCGAGCGTCACGGGGACAAGATTGGCGGCGAGGCCGCCCAACGTCACCCCGTCGGCGCCAGCCATGATCGCAAGCGGGATGAAATACATATTCGCGACGGAATGCTCGAACCCAAGCGCCACGAAGGCCGCGATGGGCGGGACAATGGCAAGAATCTTACCTGCGACATGCCGGGCTGCGTAACTCAGCCAAACGGCGAGGCAGACCAGAATATTGCACAGGATTCCGCGCACGAACGCCTCGACGAAAGGCAACTCGACCTTCGTTTGCGCGATCCTCGTGGCGGTTGCCAGGACCGCGCCATCCGCCAACCCGAGGGTGCCCGAATGGTGGACAAGGAGGGCGGCAGCCACCGCGCCGGCGAAATTGCCGATATAGACCAGGCTCCAGTTCCGCAGCAGCTGTCCGGTGGCGACCTGTCGGCCCGCCCAGGCCATGACGATGAGGTTATTGCCGGTAAAGAGCTCCGCCCCGCCGACGACGACCAAGATCAGCCCGGTCGAAAAGACCACGCCGCCGATAACCCGGTTAATGCCGAAACCCAATTCGGCGCCGGTGACCGCCACGGTGAAAAACATCGCACCCAGCGCGATGAAGACACCGGCCAGGACGGCCAGCATCATGAGCGGGCCGAACGGCAGATGCGCCTTCTTGACGCCGATCTTCTCGACCAGGACGGCGATCTCCGCCGGGGTATAAGGGTCGTTCGAGCGGATCGTTTCCATCGGATGCTGAGTCATCGATTCACCGCGCGTCTCATGCACTTGTTTCTTTCTCTATCCATTCCAGAAACGCGCTGTTTCCGCCGTTGACGGGAAGCGCCACGATACAGGGGCAATCGTAACTGTGCCGTTCCAATACCCGCTGCGTCAGACGGTCGACCAAATCCGCTCGGGTCTTGACGATCAGGACCGCTTCCTCGTCTTCGGCCACGGCGCCCTCCCAACGATAAATGGAACGGATCGGCGGATGGACGTTCGCGCACGCCGCCAAGCGTTCCTCGACGAGAATCCGGCCGATGGCCGCCGCCTCCTCCGTATCGCTCGCCGTTATATAGACCAGACAAATTTCCACAGACTTGCGGACCAATTGAAATTCGACGAATAGCCGCCGCCGACTTGGCGATCAAACCATTCTACCGTACGATGATCCCCGCAGCCAATCGCATGGTGGTCCGGCTATGGCGACGACAAAGGGGAAAACGGCAGCTCGGCGAAGTGGCGCTCGCGCGGGCGCTCCCACGGCAAGCCAATTGGCATGGCTCAAGCGCGGCCTGACCCAACCGGGCGGCAAGCTTCCGCTCTTCGACGATGGCGGTCAGAGGGTCAACACACGGACCATCCGGAGCTGCATAGACCAAGGCTGGGCCGAGCCCTGGTTCGCGAACCCCACCAAACCCGATTGGCTGGTTTGCAAGCTGACCGAAGAAGGCCGCCGGCTTTCCGAGGGCGAATGACCGCCGAGCGAGGCCATCGGAAATAACGGGTTTATCACCAAGAAGTGATATAATCGGCGCGAACTTGATTCGCCGCTGTGACCCGGTGCGTATCTAATGCGCGTGGATGTTGCGCCCGTTCGGGCCCTAAATTCGCGCCTCCGGGCCGAATTAGGTCCGCCGGAAATGCCGCACGAAACATCCGCGAAGAAGCAGTCATTTGTCGCCTCAGGAGGGCATTACATGTTCAAAAAGACTCTCGTTTCCGTCAGCGTCGCAGCTTTGGCCGCCAGCGCCTCTGTTGCTCCCATCGCCGTTTCGGCCGCCGATGCACCGGACTTCTCCGTGCAGCTCGCGAAATGCAACCCTTGCACCGCGAAAAAGGGCTGCAATCCTTGCGCCGCGAAGAAGGGCTGCAACCCCTGCGCCGCGAAGAAGGGCTGCAATCCCTGCGCCGCGAAAAAGAAGAAGTGGTAGGCTTCCGAGCCCCTCTTAATTAAGGAGAACGCCGGTGCCATGCGCACCGGCGTTTTTCGTGGCGTCGCGTGTTAATCTTTCGAAGCCAATACCGCACTCCACAGCCGCCCCAATATTTCGTTCAGCGCCCGATTGCTGATCGAGAAACCTTTCGCCGAAGGCAGAAAGTCCCGCCAGCTGATCCGCCGCATCGGCCTGAATCCCGTGGCCGCCAAGCGAACGGTAAAGCCCGCATCCTCGAAGACCGCCGCTGCTCGGGGACCGTGCAAAGGCGATGTCACAAGGGCGATGGTTTCGATGCCGATGGGCCGCAATACGGCACGCGCGGCAACCGCACTTTCCAGCGTATCCCGGCCCTCTCCGACGACCCAACGGACGGGAACGCCAAGCTCGTCGCGCAGCAGGCTGGCCGCCGTAGACGCTTCGGAAAGATCGCTCGGCACGACCCGGCCGCCAAGGGCAAGGATCGGAAGAGAGCTTTCTCGGTGCAGCTTGGCGGCATATCGGGCCCGCACAAGGGTCGAATTGCTGGCGGTGTCTTTTCCGTCATACTCCGGGGCGTTAGGATATATTCCGGCGGTGAGCAATACGATCGCCTGCGCTTCGGCGAGACCCGCGTCGTCGATCGGCTTGCCAGCGGGAAGCGACTGTAATAGCGAAATGCCGACCGCAGGAAGGGAAAATACAATAAAGACGGCGCATCCGGCCCACAGCAATATCTTGCCGATTGCACGCCGGTAACCAAGGGCACCCAAAACGACCGCCAAAAAACAAACCACCGGCGGCATGAGAAGGGTTTGCAGGGCCAATTTTGCGATAAACATTTTCGTCTCCGGAGCATGTAGAACCAGTTCGACGCCGCGAAGTACATTGAGTATCTCTATTGCTTCGGCAAGCAAAAGTATCCCTATAGCGCCTGTTTCCGACGAGCGTAACCCGCAGATACATCTATCGGTCGCAATAACACTGGTAAATACACCGGGATGTACCATAATTCGGATAATTGAGGAGCAGGTGCATTGAACGCGCTGGGAAACTACAGTTGCGAAACCATCCGAATGTCGATCGGATCCGAGTCGCTATTTGCCGAATCATTGCCCGGCGAAGCGTTCCGGCATCTCGAAGACCGGACCTTTCTCGGCGACGCCTTTCAAGAATGGCTGAGCGCCGGCGAGCCGACGGAGTCCGCCTTCCTCCTGCCGTATGAAGCGGCGTTCCGCCCCAAAAAGGTCAATGTCCTATCCCAATCTGACTCCCTGCTGTATGTGCCGATCGACGAAGACGGCACACCCGACGCCGCCAGTACGGACGATCGGCAGATCGTCGGCCATGACCATCCCTTCGACGGCTTCCTCCGGACGTCCATTACCCATTGTCTGCGCGAACGCGGCCCGCTCTATTTCCGCATCTCGATGACTCTCGACCGCACACGGCTTGGCCTTGCAAGATTGCTTCTGCCCAGCGTCGATGACCGGGACCGGATCGCCCGTATCGATATATTTCAGCGTTCGAACGATTTGGGCGAAATGCCGGAGGGTCGGGCGTGATGAATCAGAGCATTCCGACGCATGGCAGCACCCCGGCGCTGGAAATGGAAATCAAGGGTACGGGATACGCCTTGAATTCAAACGGCTGGACGGTCGAGCGCATGGTCCTTGACGAAGCCGTCTACGAAGCCGAAACGGGCCAGAAATCGCCGATTCGTATCTTATTCGATTATTGGCGTGAAAAGGACTGGGGGCACGGGGATTTCAACCCGATCGAGGACCTCGATATCCGGGTTCAATGCGTCGACGTCAATCGCGACAATCCGCTTCACTACCAATACGTCGATCATTTCGGCGAGACGTTCGGCAATCTGACCGGAAAGCGCATCCTCGACTTGCCTGAGCTCTCGAAAGACCGAAACAAGGAGCCGCACTTTCGCCTCGCGGACCTCATTTCCTGGGAGTACGCGGAAGTAAAGAAGGTCAGAGTGCCGCTATACTACCGCCTGCGGCACGAGATCGAAGGTTCGTTGCAACGCCAATACACCAAAATCGTATTGCCGCCGATCCGCAACAAGCTGTTCTTGACGACGCGCCTGACCGCCCCCATTCAGATGGATAAGATCGCGCAAGGCGGGAGTCATTCGCTCGCCAATGCCAGTGCCGTCAAGATTCTGGCATCAAAGCAGGAATAGAGTCGCCGGACTGGCTCACGCCGCCATCCGGCTGCCCCTGTCGCCGACAAAGCGACGGGTCATCTGGATTTCCGGGAAAAGAATTGGTCGGAGCAGCAGGATTTGAACCTGCGACCCCTTCACCCCCAGTGAAGTGCGCTACCAGGCTGCGCCATGCTCCGACCGAGTGGCGGGTCGTCTCGCCACGGGGGGAAATCTACTCCGCGTCGTGCGGCGGTGCAATGCCGTAAGAATTCTAGGACGTCGAAACCGTCAGGAGTTTTCTGATTTCCGACAATTCCGCGATCGCGGTCATGATCGCGCGGCGTTCGTCTTTTGCCACGGCGGCAGGCTGCGGCGCGGGAGAAGGCGCATTTGCGACCGGCCCGGCATTTTCCGCGGGCGGTTCGAGCAAAGCTTTCACGCCTTGCTCCTTGATGAGCTTTTGGACGCCCTTGATCGTGAATCCGTCGACATAAAGCAGATCGCGGATCCGCTCCAACAGACGGATATCCTCCGGTCGATAATACCGCCGCCCGCCGCCGCGCTTCAGGGGACTGACCTGGGTGAACTTGCTTTCCCAAAACCGGAGAACGTGCTGCGGCACATCGAGCTCGCGCGAGACTTCGCTGATGGTGCGGAATGCGCCTGCCGCCTTCGACACCTTGGACCGCTCCGAGGGTCCGGCCGACTCCATCTTATTCGCCATTGAAATCCGAGGATTCGCCCGTCAATCCATCATTGATTCTATGCTTCAAGACGTGGCTTGGACGGAATATCAGGACCGAACGGGGTAGGATTGGAACTTCTTCGCCGGTCTTCGGGTTGCGCCCGATCCGCTGCCCCTTCTTGCGCACGAAAAAACTGCCGAAAGAGGATATCTTTACCGTATCGCCCTCCGAAAGCGCTTCGGACATCTCGTTCAATACAGACTCCACCAGATCCGCCGACTCGTTCCGCGACAGACCTACTTCCTGATAGACGGCTTCGGTTAATTGTGCCCGCGTGACGGTTTTGCCCGTCATATCAATTCTCCCTGATCGGCGTGGGCCCCTTGGAGGCCACTGTTTTATAACCTTTACGGTAGTGCGAGCAGGCCCGAAGGTCAATTCGGAAGCGCCGTCGCATTTACACCGGGTTAAAGCCGAACCAAGGCTGAACCCCAGGCAAACCCGCCCCCCAGCGCGGAGAGGGCAACCAGGTCATTCGGCTTCAGACGTCCATCCGCCGAAGCCTGTGCGAGGGCGAGCGGAATCGTCGCGGCCGACGTATTGGCCTGCTTGTCGACGGTCACGATGATCTTTTCCATCGGAAGGGCCAGCTTCTTCGCGATGCTGTCCATGATCCGCTTGTTGGCTTGATGCGGTATCAACCAATCGACATCCTCAATCGCAAGGCCGTTCTCCCGAACCGCATGTTCGACAACCTCGCTCATGCGTTGCACCGCGTGACGAAAGACTTCCTTGCCCTCCATCCGCAGATGGCCCGCCGTACCTGTCGTACTTGGCCCGCCATCGACATACAGCATGTCGTAGTATTCGCCGTCGGAATATAAGTGCGTGGAAAGTATGCCGCGATCCTGATTGCTGCCGGCCTCGTCGGACGCTCGCAAGACAGTCGCCCCGCCACCATCCCCGAAGAGGACGCAGGTTCCCCGATCCTCCCAATCCAGGATTCGGCTGAAGACCTCTGCACCGATCACAATGGCCGTGTCGGCCTGACCCAGCCGGATCATATTGTCCGCCATGGCCAAAGCATAGACGTAGCCGGCGCAAACGGCTTGCACGTCGAAGGCCGCCCCCCGGCGCACGCCGAGCGCAGATTGGACCCGCGTGGCGGTCGCGGGGAACGTATTATCGGGTGTGGCGGTCGCCAGCACGATCAGATCGATATCGCCGCTCTCGACCGAAGCGTCCGCCATCGCCGCCCGGGCTGCCTGCTCGGCGATATCCGACGTGAACTCGCCCTTGGCGGCAATATGGCGTTGCGCAATCCCCGTGCGCTTGCGTATCCATTCGTCGGACGTATCGATCTTTTCCGCCAGATCGTCGTTGGTGACAATATTCTCGGGCAGGTAGGAACCGAATCCGACTATTCTTGAACGGCGCATTTTAAGAGACAGCAGCCTTTTTCTGTTCGATCTGAGCGGCCTTCAACCGTTCGAAATCCTGTTTGATCTTATCGATGAAGCCATGCTGCGTCATGTCGACCCCGACGCCAATCGCATTCGCAAAGCCAATGCTGTCGGTACCGCCATGGCTTTTGATGACGATCCCGTTCAACCCAAGCAGCATGGCCCCATTATATTTTCTCGGGTCCGTTCGCTGGCGCAAATTGTCCAGCGCCCGACGAATAAACAAATACCCCACCTTGGCGGCAAAACTACTGCGAAAGGCATCTTTCAAAAAGCTCGTATAGAGCTTGGTCATGCCTTCCGCCGTCTTTAACGCGACATTCCCGGTAAATCCGTCGGTAACGATGACGTCGACGGTACCTGCCGGTATATCGTCTCCTTCGACAAATCCCATAAATTCAATCGGCAAAGGCGTCTCGTTTAAGATCGCTGCTGCTTCGCGAACCTCGTCCCGTCCCTTCAGTGCCTCGACCCCGACGTTCAACAAGCCGATCGTCGGCTTGTCGATTCCCAGCACGGTACGCGCGAAGACTTCGCCCATGACCGCGAACTGGACCAGGTTTTCGGCATCGCATTGCACGTTGGCGCCAAGATCCAGCATGCAGCTCTCGCCGCGCATGGTCGGATAATAGGTCGTAATGGCCGGGCGCGTGATGCCGGGCAAGGTCTTCAGAACAAACTTCGCAATCGCCATCAGCGCGCCGGTATTTCCGGCGGACACCACGCAGCTCGCGTCGCCGTCGCGGACGGCATTGATCGCCAGGCGCATGCTCGATTCGCGGGCCGAACGCAGCGCAATGGAGGGCTTATCTTCATTGCTGACGACTTCCGTGGTGTGGCGGTAGTCCGTCACGGCCGCGAGCTTGGGATGGCTCTGGACGAGCCTCTCCAAGCGCGGTTGATCGCCAAACATCAAAAAGCGAATGTCCGGGAATCGCTCTCGCGCAATTTCGGCGCCCTCGACCACGACTTCGGGGGCTCGATCCCCGCCCATCGCATCGAGCGCAATGACGAGTCGGTCAGACACAACGCGATCGCCCGATTGCAAAAATTGAATTGAATCAGATTGCGGCGACTTCGACAACCTCACGGCCGTCGTAGTGACCACACGCCCCACAGATATGATGCGGCCGCTTCAGCTCGCCGCAATTGGCGCACTCGGCGTGGCTCATCATTTTCAATGAATCGTGGGCACGGCGCATATTGCGTCGCGATTTGGATACCTTTTTCTTCGGTACAGCCATCGGTTAATATCTTTCGAAATTTCGGGTGCCTCTCGGCAAATCCGCGCTTACATAACCAAATTCAGCGGCGACGGCAAGCAACTGTTGTCCCCGATCAAGTTTCATTTCGCCTTATTTCGGCAAGCCGCGCAAAAGGCCCCGCCGGCGCCCCCTCCTCGTCCAACGCGTCAGCCGCGCCGTAGTCCACTCCCTCCTTGCGGGGGTAGGGCTCGATGTCCAGAGATAAGCATTGCGCGACCATTTCCCCGAGATCGATCCTGTTGTCGGTCAAATAATCGTCGATTTCATCTTCCCGTTCGGGATCGATCACGATTTCCTTCGCAATTTCAGGGGTCCGCGCGAACTTTTCGCGGATCGACGCGCGAATGCTCGCATTTACGGGCTCCAAAGTGACGACACATTCCTGCGTCACCTCGGCGGACAGAGTCCCGGTGATCGCTACGATCTCCCCGTCTCGCTCCAGGGTAATCTTCAAATCCGCCGAAAGCGCCTCGATGCTCAAGACCGCGAGCCTGCGGGCCAGCGCCGCGCGTTCATCCGGCGTCGCTTCGAGCGAACGGTGCACGCCGCCGCGTGCAATATCGTCGAGTTCCAACACACGGGAAAATTCAGGCATTGGTACAGGGTTCATGTCGTCTCAGGTCCTCCTGGAGCGTGCCCAAACTTAAGCTGACCGGCAATAAGGCTGGAAAGCTCGCATGACTTCAACGCGTCCGCCTCCCGCCGACAATAGGACGCAACGGCGGCAATCTGTATCTCGTTCGGTTCGGCGTCCGCGAAGACGTTTCTGCGCAGCGCTTGTGCCAATGCATCGCCCCCGTCCACCAGACCGTCCGTATAGGCGCCCATGCGCCCATACAGGCCTTCGGCGAGGGACTTGACCTCGCGCCCGACAGACAGGTCTCCGACGCCCATCTCCCGAAGGTTCTGGTCGAAATCCTGAACCGCCTGCTCCGACAAGGCGCGCGCCAAAGCCTTTCCTTCCTCCTCGTCCTTCAGCCGGTGCATGACCAGAAACAAATGCAAGGCGAGCAATTCGAAACGGCCATTCGGCGTATCCGGCACGCCGCAATGGACGTAGAAGTCCGGTTGGCGCGATTGATCGATAATGGCCCTATAGATCGCTCGGGCAGCGCCGCGGCCGCCCGGAAACAGCTTTTTGATGAATGAAACCATTGGCTCAGTCGTAATCGTTATTTCTGCATCGCCGCCTTGTAACTTTGTGCGATGACAACGACCTAAACACAAGCGGATTGCACTGAGGCTGCAATCATGCAAGTTGAACGCTATAATAGGCATCGAATCGATGCCATAAGCCCGCAACGGAAGGCGAGAGACACTCCATGCGTAAATCTTTCGTAACGCTCACGATCGCTGCCACCCTCCTGGCCATCGCCGCCGGATGCAGCCCTCGGACCGCAAATCGCGGTAATTTTCCGGCAGCCAGCCAACTGGAAAAACTGGAGGTGGGCAAGCATTCCAAGGACTATGTGCGCGGCGTACTGGGCACGCCGTCGACCGTCGGCACGTTCGACAAGAACGTTTGGTACTACATCGGCCGCCGCACGGAGCGCTGGGCCTTCTTCGAAGAGTCTGTCCTGGAGCAGCAGATCGTTGCCATCTATTTCGATCCGGCCAACAAGATCGAACACATTCAGACCTACGATGAAGCAGACAGCCGAGACATCGCCATCGTCGAGGACAAGACCCCGACGGCGGGCCGCGAATTGGGCGTGGTCGAACAGATCATCGGCAATCTGGGACGCTTCAACCGTCCGGCGTCGTCGGGCTCCCGTTACTGATTACCTCAAAAAAAGACCCCGGCGATTACCGACCGCCGGGGTCCCTTTCGATCTGCCGTGTGGCGCGTCTAGTGCGCCAGCATCGCCAACAATAGTAATGCCACGATATTGGTGATCTTGATCATCGGGTTGACCGCAGGGCCCGCGGTGTCCTTGTAGGGATCACCGACCGTATCGCCGGTCACCGCGGCATGGTGGGCATCGGAGCCCTTGCCGCCGTGGTTGCCGTCCTCGATGTACTTCTTGGCGTTATCCCAGGCTCCGCCGCCCGCCGTCATCGAAATGGCAACGAACAGGCCGGTGACGATCACGCCCAGCAGCATGGCGCCGACCGCGGCGAAGGCCGCGCCCTGATCCGCAACCATCAGCACAACCCAATAGAGCACCAGCGGGCTCAACACGGGCAGCATGGACGGAATAATCATCTCCCGGATGGCGTATTTGGTCAGCATGTCGACGCAGGTGCCGTATTCGGGCTTCGCCGTGCCTTCCATGATCCCCGGAATCTCCTTGAACTGGCGCCGCACTTCGACCACCACCGCGCCGCCGGCACGGCCGACAGCGGTCATGCCCATGGCGCCGAAGAGGTACGGCAACAGGCCACCCATGAAGAGACCCACCACGACATACGGATTGTTGAGGCTGAAGTTCACGGCCACCTCGCCGAAGAAGCGGTTGAGATCGGCGGTATAGGCCGCGAACAGCACCAGGGCGCCGAGACCGGCGGAACCGATCGCATACCCCTTGGTGACCGCCTTGGTCGTGTTGCCGACCGCGTCGAGGGCGTCCGTGGTATTGCGCACGCTCTCGTCCAGTTCCGCCATCTCCGCGATGCCGCCGGCGTTATCCGTAACCGGGCCGTAAGCATCGAGGGCAACAACCATGCCCGCCAGCGCCAGCATCGTCGTGACCGCAATCGCGATGCCGATCAGGCCAGCGATCTGGTAGGTCAGGACAATCGAGATGCAGATCAGCACCGCCGGAATCGCGGTCGCTTCCATCGACACCGCGAGGCCTTGGATGACGTTCGTTCCATGGCCGGTCTCGGACGCTTTGGCGACCGACCGCACGGGACGGAATTCGGTCGAGGTGTAGTACTCTGTGACCCAAATGATCAGCCCCGTCAGCACGAGGCCGACAATGCCGCACCAGAAGAGGGTCATGCCGGTAAAGGTGGATTTACCCATCGTCATGGCCGTATCCATGCCGATGACGTAATCGGTGATCGGCCAGAGCAGCACCGCCGAAATGATCGCACTCCCGAAGAAGCCCTTGTAGAGCGCGCCCATGATGTTCCCGCTGGCTCCGACGCGGACGAAGAACGTCGCGACGATCGATGCGACGAGACAGACGCCGCAGATCGCCATCGGATAAAGCAGGAACTGGCTCAACTCGATTCCGCTGATGCCGTAGATCAGCGACAACACCATGGTGGCGCCGACGGTCACGACATAGGTCTCGAACAGATCGGCCGCCATACCGGCGCAATCGCCGACATTGTCGCCGACATTGTCCGCGATCACCGCCGGGTTGCGCGGATCGTCTTCCGGAATACCCGCTTCGACCTTGCCCACGAGATCGGCGCCGACATCGGCGCCTTTCGTGAAGATACCGCCGCCGAGCCGCGCGAAAATCGAAATCAACGACGCGCCGAACGCCAGTCCGATCAGACCGTTGATCAGGTGCTTCTCCGTCGCGCCCTGCGACAGCAGGACACTGTAATAGACGGAAATCGAGAGCAACGCGAAACCGGCGACAAGCATACCGGTGACCGCACCCGAGCGGAACGCAATCGACAAGCCCTGCGCCAGTCCTTGGCGCGACGCTTCGGTCGTGCGGACATTCGCCCGGACCGAGATCAGCATCCCGACATAGCCCGCCGCACCCGACAGGATCGCACCGATCAAGAAGCCGATGGCCGCCTGGCTGCCCAGGAAGATGTATAAGATGATAGCGACGACAATGCCGACCATTCCGATGGTCCGGTATTGCCGGTTCAAATAAGCCTTGGCGCCTTCTTGAATGGCACCGGCGATTTCCTGCATGCGTTCAGTGCCGGCACTCGCCGCCAGAATAGAGCGGCTGGCGAGAATTCCGTAGATCACTGCGATGACGCCACAGGCGATGACGAGCGTTAGCATCGTTCACCCACCCCGTAATGTTGCTGAGACAATCCTATTGCTTTTCTAAAGTCCGAACCGACACAAGCAAACCTGCTATGCACGACCGAGCATTGAAAATCGCCGGGAAGATGCCAGAAGCATTGAGGAAAGGCAATATGCCTGTGCACGCACGTCGAACGGCCCCAAGACCAAGGCCGAATGAACCGATCGCCGCTTCAACACGGGGCCCGACAGGGCGAAGCGCAGAGGCTAATTTCCCTCACCCTTACGTTCATACGCGCCCTGAATGATTACCTGGCGCACCATTCCCCTGCCAATGGCCCGATCCGAGGCCCAGAGCAATCTTAATTTTACCTGACTGACGTTGATTCCGGCCTCGCCCTTCTGCATCGAAAAATAGGAATACAAATCCCGGAAGATCGCGTCCTTAAGCCTCGGAAAGGCTTCGTCGCCAAGCTCCTTGGCATCCTTGTCCCGCATCTCCAGACTCACGCTGATGGTGATATAGCGGTCAACACGCCCTTCCCTGATGACCGGAATCGACAAATTTTCGATGTCGACAAATTCCGGCTCTTCAAGCGAACGCTCCCGATCCGCCGTTTCAGGCACAACGGGTGCGTCGGCCTGGCGGAAAAAATACCAAACCGCACCGCCGCTACCGGCAATAACCAGCAAGGCCACAATGATGATGACGATCTTATTCATGAATGTTTTGTTTCGTCCCCCAAACTCCCTTGTATCAGGAAGATTGCCTTATGGTAAGGGGCGTCTGGCAAACCGCCGACGATCAGTTATGACGATACCCCGATTTTGCGAATCGCACCCTTTGGCCATCCCCATCACGGACAACGACGCCGGCCTCCGCATCGATCCGGCCGACACAGGTCAGCGCCATGCCCGTCTCGATCGAGACTCGTTCGATGGCCGATGGATCTTTGCAGGTAAACACCAGTTCGTAGTCGTCGCCACCGGACAGAACGGTCTCCCACCACTTGGGGTCCCTCTCGATCAATGCGGCGGCCGGGCGCGACAGCGGGATATCCTCGAGGTCGACCGTGGCGCCGACTCCGGAAGCCTCGACGATATGCCCGAGGTCGGCCAGAAATCCATCCGAAATATCGGCCATCGCTGAGGCGACCCCCCGCAAGCGCGCGCCCAAGGCCGTTCGGGGCCTGGGAAGGCGATACCGGTCCGCAAGCTCGGCGCTGTCCCGCTCGTCATCCAACGCCAATTCGCCGGCGGCCACCTTGAGGCCGAGCGCGCCGTCGCCAAGAGTGCCGCTCACAAAAACCCAATCGCCAACCGCCGCGCCGGACCGCCTCACCTCCGAACCCTGTGGGAGCAATCCGTACATCGTCACCGTCAACACCGTCGGCCCGCGCGTCGAGACACTGTCGCCCCCCGCCAGATGCACGGCGAACTCCCGCTGATCCGCCTGCAAACCCGCCGCGAACGCCTCCAGCCAGTCGTCGCTCACCGAATGCGGAAACGCGACATTCAAGGTATAGGCGTAGGGGACCGCCCCCATCGACGCCAGGTCGGAAAGATTGACCCGGAGCAGTTTGCGGGCGATCAGGTCCGGCGCTTCGTCACCAATATAATGGACGCCTTCAACGATCGTATCCGTCGTGACGACCACGGACTGATCAGGGCCAGGGCTTAATATGGCGGCATCGTCGAGCAACCCGAGCGCGCCTGCAAAATCCGCCGCAAGCGGCGCGAAATACGTTTCTATCCGCTCGAACTCACCCTTCCCCATCGACGGCCGTCTCCGGGTTTTTCAAATCGCGCGCCAGACGATCGAGAACACCATTCACGAATGCTGGTTCTGGGCCGCCGAAAAACGCCTGCGCGACGGCAACGTATTCGTTGATGCTGAGCGGCGCGTCGATATCGGGACGGTCCATCAATTCGTAGGTGCCCGCGCGCAATATCAATCTGATGATCACTTCCACCCGGTCGACGCCGCGTTGCATCGCGATGGCTTTATCGATGGCCGAGTCGATTTGGCCAAGCGATCTGGTAACCCCTTCCACGATATCGCTGAACAACTCCTCGTCCACCGATTCCGGGGTGATCTGATCTTCTCCGTCCACGACACCCACAAGGCGGCGGCGGCGGAAATCCTCCATCGCCTCGGCGCAGCTCTTATTGGCGATTTCCATTTGATACAGCGCCTGGACCGCCGCCAACCGCGACGCACGCCGACGTACACCTTTGGAGCCCTTGCGCGCCATCGTTATCGGGGGTAGAGGCCGAAGCTGTTCTTCATCCCGATCATATCGAGACAGGCATTCGCCGCGGCAGCGCCCTTGTCGCCGCCATCGCGGGATGCCCGGGCCCAGGCTTGCTCCCGGTTTTCACAGGTCAGAATACCGTACCCGATCGCCAGTGAATACTGCGTGGCGAGATCCATGAGGCCGCGGGCGCTCTCGCCGCAGACATAGTCGTAGTGGGTCGTCTCCCCCCGGATCACGCAGCCGAGCGCCACGAAACCGTCGAACCGCCGGCGCTTGGAATCGAAATCCATGCTGCGCACCGCGAATTTCACGGCCGCCGGAATCTCGAAGGCACCGGGGACCGCGAAGCGCTCGAATTCCGCATTCGCCTTTTCCAACGCGGCGATCGCGCCGACCGCCATCTCGTCCGCGAGGTCCTCGTAGAAACGGGCCTCGACAATCATAATTCTGGGCGGCGTCATGACCGTCATTTGATCGACCTTTGTTCGACTACGCTCAAACCATAACCCTCGATACCGACAATGGTCTTCACGGTATCGGAGAGCAGGATCATTTCGGAAACGCCGAGGTCGAGCAGAATCTGCGCACCGACGCCGTAGTCCCGCAACTCGCGGCGTTGCGCGCTCTTGTCCGGCGAGCGGCCCAGCGAGTGCGCCTTCACCAGATCGGCCAAATACGTGCGCCGCGGCTCTCGGATCAAAACAATGACGCCGCGGCCCTCCTTGCCGATCAGTTCCATCGACCTGTGCAAATCCCCTTCCTTGCCGCGATCAAGCGACCCCAGGGCATCGTCGAGGATATTCAGCGCGTGCATCCGCACCATGACGGGCCCGCCGCGGCTCACATCGCCCATGACCAGGGCCACGTGCTCCGCATATTCGACACGGTTGGCATAGACATACATCTTGAAATCGCCGCCATACCGGCTGCGCAAAGTGGTATCCGCGATCCGTTCGATGGTTCGGTCGTGCCGCCGGCGATAGGCGATCAAATCGGCAATCGCCCCGATTTTCAGATTGTGGAATTGCGCGAACTTGATCAGGTCCGGCAACCGCGACATCGTGCCGTCTTCGTTCATGATCTCGCAGATCACGCCCGACGGATTGAGGCCAGCCAGGCGGGCGATATCCACCGACGCCTCGGTATGTCCGGCCCGGACCAGCACCCCGCCGTCGCGCGCCACCAGCGGAAAGACATGGCCCGGCGAGACGATATCGTCCGCTTTGCTGGCGGGATCGATGGCAGCGGAAATCGTCCGCGCGCGGTCCGGGGCGGAGATGCCCGTGGTCACCCCCTCGCGCGCCTCGATAGAGACGGTAAAGGCCGTGGTATGCCGGGATTCATTGGCCTGCGACATAAGCTTCAGGCCAAGCAATTCGCAGCGTTGCTGCGTCAGCGCCAGACAGATCAGCCCGCGGCCGTGCATCGCCATGAAATTGATGACATCGGGCGTCGCCATTTGCGCCGGTATCACCAAATCTCCTTCGTTCTCGCGTTCCTCGTCATCCACGAGAATGAACATCCGGCCGTTTCGCGCGTCGTCGATGATCTCTTCGATCGGAGAGAGAAACTCCAAATCCTGGCGCGCGCGCCGAACGTCGTCCTTGCTGATGGACCTGAGGTTTCCACGTTCCTCGGCCATGGCCTTACTCCTTCCGGCTTTCGAGTTGCCGCGCAACATATCTGGCTAACATATCCACCTCAAGGTTCACTCGGCTTCCCGCCTCAAGTTCGCCGAAAGTCGTCGCTTCGGCGGTGTGAGGAATTATATTCACGCCGAAACGCGTCCCGTCGACCTCGTTGACGGTCAGCGACACCCCATCGAGGGCGATACTGCCCTTCGACGCGATAAAGGCCGCCAATTCCGCCGGCGCCTGTATCGTAAAGCGGATGCTGTCGCCATCCGGCCGCCGATCCGCCACCGTCGCAACGCCGTCGACATGGCCGAACACAAGATGGCCGCCGAGTTCATCGCCGATCCGCAGCGAGCGTTCCAAATTGATCCGGCGCTGCGCCGCCCAGTCGCCAACCGTCGTTTTGGACAAGGTTTCCTCGGAGGCTTCAACCGCGAACCAATCATCGCCAAGTTCGACCGCCGTCAGACAGACGCCGGAACACGCGATCGACGCTCCAATGGCGATCTCCGCAATCGGATACAACGTCGCGATCTCAATTCGGCGGTCGCCCGCACCTACAATACTGCGGATGGTGCCGACATCCGTGACCAAGCCAGTAAACATTCAATCTCCACTGATATCCGAAAAGAACCCTAGTGCGCGACCCGGTAGGTTTCCAGCGTGTCATCGCCCACAGTTTCGGTCGAGACAAGTTCAAAACGGCGCATTTGCGAAAGCGTATCGACCCCATAGGCCGCGACCACCGGGGTGCCATCGCCGCCGATCACGCCGGGCGCACGAAACCACGCCAGGCGGTCGACGAGTCCGGCCCGCATCAAGGCCGCGGCCATGGCGCTGCCGCCTTCCACCAGGAGGCGCGTGAGGCCGCGCGCCGCCAACGCCCGCAGGATCGACAGCGGCGCCGGGTAGTGGTCGTCGCCGACCTCCACCGGCAGAACGGTGACGCCCAAATCTTCGTACGCCTGTCGACGTTCCTTGTCGGTCTCCTCGGAGACCACGACCCAGGTCGCGGTCTCTCTCGCCGTGCGGACGAGCTTGCTGACCAAGGGCAGTTGCAGGCGCGCATCGATCACGATCCGCACCGGGCTGCACCCTTCGAGCCCCGGCAGGCGGCACGTCAATTCGGGATCGTCGACCAAGGCCGTGCCGATCCCGACGGCGATTCCGTCCTGCGACATGCGCATGAGATGCGCCCGCCGCCGCGCGGCCTCGCCCGTGATCCAACGGCTCTCGCCGGTATGCGTGGCGATGCGTCCGTCCAGAGTGCTGGCGGATTTCAGGGTTACCAGCGGGCGTCCTTCCCGGCGGTGCAATAGGAAACCGGCATTGAGGTACTCCGCTTCTTGCCTGCAAACGCCGAGATCGACGGCAATCTCCGCCGCCCGCAGGCGCGCCACGCCGCGTCCGGCGACCCGATCATCGGGGTCTTCCATGGCGGCCACGACCCGCGTCACCCCGGCCTCGATCAAGGCCTCCGCACAGGGCGGCGTCTCTCCATGATGGCTGCACGGCTCAAGCGTGACATAGGCCGTCGCACCGGCGGCGCGCGCGCCGGCGCGCCCGAGCGCCTCGGTCTCCGCGTGGGGCCGGCCGCCCGGTTGCGTCCAGCCGCGCCCAACCACGGTGCCCTGCGGAGCGACCAGAATGCATCCGACGGCGGGGTTCGGAGAGACGGTTCCCAGGCCGCGCCGCGCGAGAGCGAGGGCCGCCTTCATATGGCGCCTATCGGCGGCCTCAGTCGGCGTCTTCGGCGAGTTCATCGGTGATGAACTCCTCAAAATCTTTGGCTTCCCGGAAATTCCGGTAGACGGAGGCGAAACGCACATAGGCGACCTGGTCCAGCGTCGCCAAGGCTTCCATCACCAACTGGCCGATGGAATCGACCTTGATTTCGCTTTCTCCGGAACTCTCGAGGCGGCGGACAATGCCGTTGACCACGCGTTCCATGCGTTCCGGCTCGACCGGCCGCTTGCGCAACGCGATCGTCATCGAGCGCGCCAGCTTGTCGCGGTCGAAGGGCTCGCGCTGATTGTTGCGCTTCAAGACCGTCAATTCGCGCAGTTGGACCCGCTCGAACGTGGTGAACCGGGCCCCGCAATTCGGACAAAAGCGGCGGCGCCTGATCGCCGTGTTGTCCTCCGTCGGTCGAGAATCCTTAACTTGTGTGTCTTCATGAACACAAAACGGACATCGCATCTACTTTGTCTCCTCCCCTTTTCTCCGACCTATAGGTGCGGATAGATCGGGAATCGCTGACACAATTCCTCCACGCGCGACCGGACCTCGGCCTCGGTCGCATCCTGCTCTTCCGGTCGCTCCGAGAGCCCGCGCAAGACCTGGATGATCAGCTCGCCGACCCGTTTGAATTCCGCTTGCCCGAAGCCTCGGCTGGTCGCCGCCGGCGTCCCCAGCCGCACGCCGGACGTCACCGCCGGCTTTTCCGGATCGAAAGGCACCGCATTCTTGTTGCAGGTCAGCCCTGCGCGCTCCATGGCCGCTTCCGCATCCTTGCCGGTGAGCTTGATCGGCCGCAAGTCAACCAGAACCACATGGGTATCGGTTCCCCCGGTCACGATGTCCAGGCCACCCGCATTGAGCGTCTTCGCGA
>JAYPOZ010000061.1:0-26037 GCA_038131165.1 Rickettsiales bacterium
GCCCAGCACCGCAACGACGGAAAGCAGCGTGTAGAGGACCGCCGTGACCAGCAAGGTCGCGATGATCGCGCGCGGCATGTTCCGTTCGGGGTCACGGGTCTCCTCCACCACATTGACGATATCCTCGAACCCCAGAAAGGCGTAGAATGCGAGTACGCTGCCGGAGACGATTCCCAGCCATATGTTGCCGTCCAGGGGTGGAATTAAAGTCGGCAACTGCGACGCCAAATCGCCGAGCTGGTTCTGACCTCCCCAGACCACCATTAGCAGCCCGCCGATTTCCACTGCGGTGCCGACTGCGGCAACCGTAACCGATTCCGTGATCCCCCATATTGCGATCAAGCCGAGGCCGGCCAGAATGACGAGTATCGCCGGCCAGCTCGCGATATCGACGAACTCCCGCAGGTATCCGACGGATCCTGAGACGATGGTTGCGCTCGAGACCGCCCCGGCCATCACCACCATTAGGCCGATCAGAATGGCAAAATGACGCGATTTGAACCCTTCGTTGATATACACCGCTTCCCCGGCGCTTTTCGGGAAGCGGGTCGCAAGCTCCGCAAACGAAAAAGCGCTGAATCCCGCGATCGCACAGGACAAGAGAAAGGAGACCGGCGCATAGAGCCCCGCCGCCTGTACGACTTCCCCGAGCAACACATAGATGCCCGCACCGATGGTCGTCCCCAATCCATAAAATGTGACGAGCGGCAGCGACAAACTGCGGCGTAACCCTATGCTGTCTTTAGGTTTCATGCCTCAAAACTAGCATACTTGAGGCGATAAACAGCAGACTTAAAAAGAGCTAGCTTATAGTAAGCAGGCTCACTAATATTCCGCTATGAACGACCATGGCATATTCGACGAGAATCTCGACCGCAGTCTCGGCTTCTTGCTGAACGACGTGTCGCGTCAGATGCGCAACCGGTTCGACCGGCAAGCCCGCGCCCTCGGCCTCACCCGCGCGCAATGGCGGGTGATGATGTTTCTGCGGCGTCACGAAGGGGCGCGGCAGGGAGAACTCGCATCGCTCCTCGAAGTCGAAAACGTGACCCTCGGCCGGCATATCGACCGGCTCGAAGAAAGCGGTTGGGTCGAACGCCGCCGCGATCCGTCGGACAGACGGGCATGGCGATTGTTTTTGGCGGCCAAATCGACGCCGATCCTGGACAAACTCGCCGTGGTCCTTATGGAGACGCGGGAAACCGCACTGGATGGATTTTCCGCCCATGAACGCGATACGCTGATCGAAACACTGTTGCGGATAAAAACCAATTTAGTTGACGCGGACGACGCGGACATTTTCGCCAAGAATGGACCGCAAACCGCATTGGGAGCTGCCGATTAAATGACCAACGAGGCTGAAGAAACCACCGGGCAAGATGCCGTGGATGCGGCGCCGGAGAAACCCGAGTATTCGAAGACTTCTCCAAGGGGCCGCCGCCGCATGCGCAACCTGATCAGGCTGGGACTGATGATTCTGGGCCCTGCCGCCGTGTTGATCGCAGGAGCCTATTATTATGTCGTCGGCGGCCGCTTCGTCTCGACGGAGAACGCCTACGTCAAAGCCGACAAGATTTCGATCAGTACCAACGTGGCGGGCCGCGTCATCGAGGTCCTGGCATCGGAGAACGACAAGGTCGAGGCCGGACAGCTGCTGTTCCGGCTCAATCCGGAGCCCTATCAGATCGCGCTCAATCGGGCCGAAGCCAAGCTCAACGGCACGAAGACCGAGATTCGCGAGCTGCAGGCCTTTCACCGCCAGAAATTGGCCGAACTGAAGGTCCAGCAGAGCGATCTGTCCTATTTCGAGAGCGAATTCGCGCGTCAGCTGAAATTGAAGGAACGCGGTGTCGTCTCGCAGTCGCGCCTCGACGAGGCCCGACGTAACGTAAACAGCACCAAGCAGCGCATTCTCGCCATCCGTCAGGAAATCTCGCGTGCCTTGGCGCGTCTCGGCGGCGATCTGTCGCTGCAGATCGACCAGCACCCGCTTGTCCAGGAAGCCGCCGCCGAGCGCGAGCGGGCGGCGCTCGAGCTCACCTGGACACGGATCCGCGCACCCGATACGGGGATCGTCACCAATATCTCCCTCGAACCCGGCGAGTACGTGCGGGCCGGCACGCCGATCTTCTCCGTCGTCGCCACGAACGATATTTGGGTCGAGGCCAATTTGAAGGAAACCGACCTCACCCATGTGCGTGTCGGCCAGGAGACAGACATCGAGGTCGATTCCTATCCGGACCGGATTTGGCGGGCACGGGTAGAGAGCATCAGCATGGCGACGGGGGCCGAATTCTCCCTGCTGCCGCCGCAGAATGCGACCGGCAACTGGGTCAAGGTGGTGCAACGCATCCCGATAAAGTTCAAGCTGCTGGACAGCCCGTACGATCCGCCGCTACGGGCGGGCATGAGCGTCGTCGTCAAGATCGATACCTTGCACGAACGGGAATTGCCGGGCTTTATCAAGAACGCTCTGTCCTGGGTGCATAAGAAGTAACCGGCCAAGCAGTAACCCCTACGGCCGCGCACCGCGCTGCAGGCGCCTCGAGCCGGGACCGACTGTACGAGGCAAAGATGGCCGGCCTGAAGAGCTTGTCGCATATGCCGGACATGCCGAGCTAAGCGGCGGGCGATGTCCTCCGAAGCACCCCAATCGCCTGATTCCGTCGTCAACGAGCCGTTGCGCCTGCTCCTCTCCCCGCAGGAGCAGGCGTTCATTGTGGCGCGTATCGCGAAAGCCCGCCGGCAGGTCGTCGGAGGACTTCTGTTGCCGGGCGCTTACTTCGGCGGCCTTTATGCCTGGGCCTCGTTCGCCGATCCGCTTGGCGAATCGCAACGGGCCGTGGCCCTCGCCTTCGTGCTTGGTTTTTTCATCGCTTTCGGCTTTACTTTTCATTTGCTTTTAGCGGGTACGGTGGACTGGATCATGTTCACGCGATACCGCCGCAACCATAAGGCTTTCCTGAACCGCTACAACCGCACCTGACACCCCATCCCGGAGCTCCCATGACACCCGACGAACTCTTGCGATCCATCTGCTACCCTTCTGCCAAGGAAGGACGCGAGCACGCCAGTATCTGCATCGAGAGCCCGCAAACCCTCTCGCCCACCTACAGGCTCGCCTTCGACGATCCCGACTTCCTGGTCCGGGACGAGATGCGCGGCGTGCGGTTGCAGTTGGAACTGATGAAGCCGGAGATCGCCCTTCAGGAGCAGCACGTCCACTCCACCATCGTCGTCTTCGGCAGCGCGCGGGCCGCCGACCCGACCGGCAACCCAGATGGACCGCTTGCAAAATACTATGCCGAGGCGCGGCTGTTCGCCTCGGTGGTCTCGGCGGCCAGCCAGTCCGACAAGCTGCGCGACTACGTCGTCGTCACCGGCGGCGGGCCCGGCATCATGGAAGCCGCCAACCGGGGTGCGGCCGATGTCGACGCCAAGAGTATCGGCCTCAACATCACGCTGCCGCACGAACAACATCCGAATCCTTACGTGACGCCGGAACTCTGCTTCCAGTTTCATTACTTCGCGGTGCGCAAGATGCATTTCCTGATGCGCGCCCGTGCCATGGTCGCCTTTCCAGGTGGTTTCGGCACCTTGGACGAGCTGTTTGAAACCCTCACGTTGATCCAGACTCAAAAGATAGACCCGATCCCCGTTCTGCTGTTCGGCGAGGAGTACTGGCGCAAAATCGTCAATTTCGAGGCGATGGTGGAGGCCGGGGTCATCTCCCAGAGCGATCTCGACCTATTTACCTACGTAGAGACGGCGGAAGCCGCCTGGAATACCATCCGCGACCATCACGGCTGGCCGGACACCTACTAGCGACAAGGGGCAAGACCAGATGACGCGACCATCCATGGAAAAACTCGACGGAAGCGAATTCGATGTGGTCATCGTCGGGGGCGGCATCAGCGGTTCGAGTTCGGCCCAGCATCTGGCCGCGGCGGGATACAGCG
Source organism: Rickettsiales bacterium (assembly GCA_038131165.1). Lineage (GTDB taxonomy): Bacteria > Pseudomonadota > Alphaproteobacteria > UBA8366 > UBA8366 > UBA6544. Next base: position 3,960 of record JAYPOZ010000061.1, read on the forward strand.
TCCTCCTGGTGGAGAAGGACGATTTCGCGTCCGCGGCCTCTTCGCGCTCCAGTCGGCTGATCCATTGCGGCCTGCGCTATCTGGCCCCGCCCAAATCGCTCTGGGATTTCGTCAAGAAACCAAGCGCTTTTCTCGCCGGCGTCGACATCGCGCGGAAGTCCAGCAAGGTCGGGGACGAAATGGTCGCGACCCTGCCGGAACGGGTCCGCACGACGCGCTTGCTCCTGCCGATTTTCGAATCGTCCCATTACAAGGGCTGGCAGGTCGACCTCGGCGTCCGCTTTCTGGAATTCATCGCCGGACGCAAGGTCCCGCTGAACTACCGCCGAAGTCCCGCCGACGCCGCGCGCGGTCTGCCCTTCGTCCAGTGGCTGCGGCAGGGCAATCAGCTGCACAGCGTCGCGTCACTCGACGATCAGCAATTCCACTGGCCCGAACGCGTCTGCATCGACGGCATCATGGATGCCGAACGGATGGGCGCGGTCGCCCTCAATTACACGATTGCGGATAGCATCGAACGCGACGGCGCCGTCTGGCGGGTCGCGATCCGGAATCGGCAAGAGGACCGCGCCGTCGTGAGCGGCAAGGTATTGCTGAACTTCACCGGTGTGTGGATCGACCGGATCAATGCCGACATCCCGGCCCGCGCCCGGCCCAGACGCCAGATCGTCGGGGTCAAGGGCGTCTCCATCGCCGTCCAACTGCCGCCAGAATACGAAGGCACCGGCATTTCCGGCTACAACTCCGAAGGCGACGCCATCATGTGCGTGCCCTGGGGCAAGCTGCACTATATCGGCCCCACGGAGACCGTCTACGAAGGCGATATCGAAGACGTAAAACCGGAGGACGAGGACATTGACGAGCTGATCCACGAGATCAACCTGTTCATGCCCAGCATCGGAATGGACCGCTCCAAGATCTTGCATGCCTGGGCCGGCGTTCGGCCGGTCAACTACGACCCGGACCGGGCCAAGGGCAAGCGCATGCCGTTCAGCGTCATCCACGATCTCGGCAAGGAAGGTCTCCCCAATCTGCTGACCATCTCCTGGGCCGCCTTCATGTTCCACCAGCCGACGGCCCGCAAAATCGTCAAGGAAGTTCGGAAACGCATCCACCCGTCCCGGCCGGCGCAGGCGATCCGGTTGGGCGGCGGCGCGGAGCCCGAAGAGAGCTCACCCCCCTTCATCGAATCCTGGCCGGAAGTGACCCGCGCGCAGATCGTCCGCAGCGTCGAGAAGGAGCACGCGCGGGACCTGGTCGGCATTCTCTACCGCCGCACGGGGCTCGGTTGGTATGTTCGGATCCCGAAGGAGAAGGTGCGCGAGGCCGCCGGACTGGCCGCGCCGATCCTCGGTTGGGACGAAGCCGCCATCGAGCGCGAGGTCGACGCCTTCCTGTGCTACATGCGGGAGCAGCATCTGTCGAGCGACACGGACTGGTCGGCGTGATCGCGCGCGGCCGTCGACGGGGCCGAGCCGCCCACAACATGAGGACACCGCCATGATCGATTTCATCGGACAGCCGGAGCCCGGCTCCATCAGACCCTTCAGCCGCGCGACGCGCGCCGGCGGTCTGATCTTCGTCTCCGGCCATTCCGCGCCGCACGACCCCGCAAAGGGCATCCTGCGCGGCGAGACGCCGGCCGAGCAGGTGCGGAATTCGCTTGCTTTCATCGACCAAATCCTGCGCGCGGAAGGCAGCTCGCTTCAGCGCGTCGTGCAGGTCACGATGCTGATCACCGACCCCGCGAACTACGCCGCCTGCAATGAGGAATACGTGAAGCACTTTCCGGGCGGCCTGCCGGCGCGCCACACCGCGCGCTTCGGCGTGCCGACGGAGGCCATGGTCGGCTTCGCCTGCATCGCGCTCGCCGCCGACTGAACGAGGCCGGTACCGCCCTTCCCGCCTGCGCGGGAAGGACGGGGTTATTTTCGTATTCTGGACGGAAATTGCGGGAAGGAAATTGCGGAGGGGAAAATCGGCCTAAAACCCGAAGCTCCGCCGCACGAAGGCCGCGAAGCCGTCGCGCTCGCGGTGCGAGACCTGGCGGGACTTGTCGTCGGACCAGCCGTAGAGTTCCTTCTCGCCGTATTTTTCGACCTCGCGCTGGCGGTTCATCGGGTTGCATTCGGCGCGGCGGGCGTCGTAGCCGTCGATCTCCGCCTCAAAATTGCTGTCGTCGTAGCGGTCGCGGTGGACCATCACGCGGGGCGGCAGGCGCAGGCTGACCCAGGGCTCCCAATCGGGATATCCGACGCAGAGCCCGGCGACCGGAAAGACGTAGTCGGGCAAGCCCAGCATCTCCGATATTTCCTCGACCGGCTCGCGCACCGCGCTGATCGGGCAAGTCACGAGGCCTTCCGCTTCGGCGGCGCGGATGAAGGCGGACATCGCCAGCGCCGCGTCGACGGTCGGATTGAAGAAGGAATCCAAATCCTCGTGCGCGAATTCGGTGCCGCGCAGCTCGCAGATGCGGCGGATGCGCCGACCGTCGCCGCAGAAGACCAGGAACTCGGGCGCATTGGCGATCCAGGCCATCGAGGGAATGAGTTCCGCCACCCGGTCCTTCTTCGCCTGCTCGGTCACATGCAGGATCGCGTATTGCATCAGGTCGGACTTGGTCGGGATCGACAGCGCGGCGGCGAAACACAACGCCAGTGTCTCTTCGCCCACCGTCTTGTCGGCCCAGCGCCGGTGCGAGCGGTGCGCCAATTGCCGCGCCAATTCGCCTTCCGCCGGGCGATCCCGGCCGAGTTCCGTCTTCTCGCCGAAGCGCGCTTCGTAGAGGTCCGCCAAGGTCTCGGTCATGCGTTTTTCCTTCCGTCCATATTCTCCGCTCTCGTCATCCCGGATAACGCCGACGCGTTTCCGCGAACCGATTGTTAAATCTTGTTCACGCCGCCAGCCCGTCGAGGAACCTGCCCATCGCGGTGTTGAATGCTTGCGGATTGTCGATGTTCGCCGCGTGCCCCGCGTCGGGGATGATCACCTTTTGGCTTCCGGATATCTTCGCCGCCATGTAGTCGGTGGCGCCGAGGAACGGCGTATCGTCGGAACCGGCCAGCACCAGGGTCGGCTTGTCGATGCCGGGCAAGGAATGGATCACCGTCGAGTCGTCGTGCGCCAGCATGCCGCGCGCCGCATGGGCAAGACCGGTCGCATCCCGGTGCGTCGCCAGCAGGATTTCCGCGCGGTCGCCAAGAACGGCCAGACCTTCGCGTTCCAGCTTCTCGGCCCGGCGCTCCGCCGTCTCGTTCCACTTGAGCCGCGCCTCGTCCTTCTTGAAGCCGGGGCCGCAGTCGAACAGCATCAGGGCCTTGCAGCGGTCCGGATGAACCGCATGAAAGGCCAGCGTCGAATAGCCGCCGAGCGACAGGCCGCCGATGATGGCGCTCTTCAGCCCGCACGCATCGAGAACCGCCGCCATGTCCGCGACCGTATGCGCCTTCGAATAGAGCGACGGATCGTCCGGATAGTCGCTGTTGCCGTGCCCGCGCATGTCCCAGACGATGATCCGGTAGCGGTCCTTGAAGGCGTCGACCTGGCCGCGCCACATCTGGCTGGTGGCACTGTAGCCATGTGACAACAGGACCGCCGGGCCCGCGCCGTGATCCTCGTAATAGATTTCAACGCCGCCGCTTGTAAGTGTCGCCATGTCTATCCCTCCACCTGATAACCGAATTCGGCCGACGAGACGGTCAGCCAATGCCAGATCGCCGCCGCGTAGCTGCGCGGCACGTAAATTTCGAACGCTTCCGGGCCGACTCGGTGGACCAACGTGCCCGCATGCTCGACCATGGTTTGCGCCACCGCCTGCACCGGAAAGGCGTCCGCATGCAGGTCGATGGCGACCCCCTTCGCCAGCACGGCGCGGACGGCGCTGCCCGCGACACGGATGATGGTACGGCTCTGCGAGAGGTCGAGCAGCACCGCCTCCTCGTCGTCGACGCTCGCGGCCAGGCGCGCCAGCAATCCCGCATCCTCGGTCGTGAACCACAGCCGCTCCGCACCGATCCAGATCGCGGTCACCGTGTCGGCTACGCTGGCGAGACGGAACGCACCCGGTACCGTCGTCCCGGCGGTCTCCGCCAACCGTTTCGATATCGACGGGAACGTCTCGGGCCAGCCTGCCGCCTGAAAGATATGGCGTCCGCGCACTTCGGAGAGCGTGACGCCAATGTCTGTGCCCGCGCCAAAGCGGCCGGGTTTCAGATGATTGGCCAGGGCCGAGCGGCTCTCAAGCATAGGTCATCCTCCAGCTGTCATTCCCGCGACGGCGGGAATCTAGAACGGCCGGATTGACTCGATGGATTCCCGCCGTCGCGGGAATGACGACTCTGTGGTTCGGCAATACTCGTCCGTCGTCCTTCGACAAGCTCAGGATGACGGACGGGCGGTATCGAGTAACAAGATCGTCATCCTGAGCTTGTCGAAGGACAACGGTCGCACCCCGTTTTGCCATTGCGCTAGCCACGGAGCCGCTCCCCGTCCGGGTCGACGAAATGCGGGGAGACGACCTCGACCTCGATGTTCTCGCCTTTCACCGCATGGCAGGCGAAGAGGCGCCGGCCCTTCCGCGCGTTGCCGTCCGCCACCAGCGCCAACCCGACATAATGCCCAAGCGCCGGGCTATAGGAGACCGACGTGATGTGACCGAGCACCCCGGCGGCATCCGGATCGGCGGTCAGCTCTTCGAAAGAGCCGACGTCGCGCACCGGGCGGGCGTGGAGGTGAAAGGGCGTCTCGCGCATCAACGCGCCGGCCTTGAGGTTGCGCGACCGGTCCACCGGGATCAATCCGACCAGACGCGGCCGGTCCGCTTCCAGCAGCGCCGGGCGGTTCATCAGGACGCTGCCGACATAATGCTTTTTGGTGCTCGCCATCCGGCCGAGACCGAGATCCTCCATCGTCGTCTTGCCGTCGAGTTCGGGGCCCGCGACATGACCCTTCTCGATCCGCAGCGCCGCCATCGCCTCGGTCCCGTAAGGCACGACATTGAAAGAGCGCCCGGCCTCCCAGACCCGCCGCCACAGCGCATCGCCATGGTCCGAGGTGGTATAGATTTCGTAGGCGAGTTCGCCCGAAAAGCTGATCCGGAAGACCCGTACCGGCGCACCGTCGAGCATGCCCTCCCCCACCCCCATGAAGGGCAGCGCCACGTCGGACATATCGATATCGGTGCCGAAGGAGGCCAGCAACTCGCGGCTCTTCGGCCCCGCGACGGCGATCCCCGCCCATTGATCGCTGACCGAGGTCACGTGGACGCGCAGTTCCGGCCAGGCCGTCTGCAACAGCAGTTCCATATGCGCCATGACCGGCCCGGCGTTCGCGGTGGTCGTGGTTATGAAATAGTGGTTTTCGGAAATCCGCGAAGTCGTGCCATCGTCGAAGACAATGCCGTCGTCGCGCAGCATGACCCCGTAGCGCGCGCGCCCGACCTTCAGTGTCGAGAAGGTATTGGCGTAGACCCGGTCGAGGAATTCGCCGGCATCGGGCCCCTGCACGTCGATCTTGCCGAGGCTGGTGACGTCGACGATACCGACCCGCTCGCGCACCTCCCGCGCTTCGCGGCGATAGGCGGCGTGAATGTCCTCGCCGTCCTTCGGATAGTACCGAGGCCGCATCCACAGACCCGCCTCGACCATCACCGCGCCCTGTTCCTCGTGCCAGTCCTGCATCGGCGAGAACCGTTCCGGCACGAAGCTGCGGCCAATCTCTCCGCCCGCCATGGCGCCCAGCGCCACCGGCGTATAAGGCGGCCGGAAGGTGGTGGTGCCGACGTCGGGAATCGAGAGGCCGCGCGCCTCCGCCATCAGCGCCAACCCCGCGATATTCGCGGTCTTGCCCTGATCCGTCGCCATGCCGAGCATGGTATAGCGCTTCAAATGCTCGACCGAGACATACCCTTCCCGATGCGCCAGCTCGATATCCTTGGTCGAGACGTCGTGCTGGTAGTCGATGAAGGCCTTGCCCATGCCGCCGTCCGGCTGGGGCACGCGCCAGAGGGCGCGGCTCGGCGCCTCGTCCGACCAGTCTCCGGCGCAGCCGCCGACGGCTTCCTGATCCGGGCCGATCAGTCCGCCCGGCAGGAAAGCCTGCAAATCCGCGTCGTAGGTGGGCCGCCCGCCCTTGTGGCTCATCAGATGGACGACCGGCGACCAGCCACCCGAGATCGCCAGCAGATCGCACGCTATGCGCCGGCCCGGCGGGAGCAGCGCGCTCCCGTCGGCGGAGAGCCTCGCGACCTCGACCGATTTCAGCTTCTGCCGCCCACGCGCCCGCGCCACCGCATGACCGGCCAGAATTTCGATCCCCGCTGCGCGCACCTCCGCCGCCAGGCCCGGCGGCGGCGCTTCCCGCGCATCGACCAGCAGGGCGATTTCGACGCCACTCCCGGCCAAATCGAGCGCCGCCCGGTAGGCGCTGTCGTTGTTGGTGAACACCACCGCGCGCCGCCCGGGCCTCGCGGCGAAGCGTTTGGCGTAACCCTGCGCGGCGGAGGCCAGCATCACCCCCGGCAGATCGTTGTTGCGGAACACCAGCGGCCGTTCGAGCGCGCCGGTGGCAAACACCACGCGCCTTGCCCGCACCGTCCAATAACGCTGGCGCGGCTGTCCCTCGGGCGGAACCGGCAGGTGGTCCGCGACGCGCTCGACCAGCGCGAAGCAATTGCCGTCATACTGGCCGAAAGCGGTCGTCCGCGTCATCACGGTGACGTTGCCCATCCCGGCAATCGCGTCCGCATCTGGAACCGCTGCCCCGGCGTTCGCGGCATTGCCGCCGAGCCAGGCCATTTGCTCGACCAGCAAGACGCGCGCTCCCGTCTCGCCCGCCTTGCGCGCCGCCGCCAATCCGGCGGGTCCGGCGCCGATCACCAACACGTCGCAGAACGCATGGGCGCGCTCGTAACGGTCCGGGTCCGGTTGGTCGGGGGCGATCCCCATGCCCGCCGACTTGCGGATGATCCGCTCGTAGACCGGCTCCCAGAACGACGCCGGCCACATGAAGGTCTTGTAGTAGAACCCGGCGACCAGCACCGAGGACAGCAGGTCGTTGACGCCCATCACGTCCAAGCCGAGCGACGGCCAGCGGTTCTGGCTTTCGGCGACGAGGCCATCGTGGATCTCGACCATGGTCGCCGGGATGTTCGGCTCCCGCCGCCCGCCCTGGCGCAGGGTCACCAGCGCGTTCGGCTCCTCCGGCCCGATGGCGAAGAGGCCGCGCGGGCGATGATACTTGAAGCTCCGCGCCAACAGGCGAACGCCGTTCGCCAGCAGGGCGGAGGCGAGGGTGTCGCCGGCATAGCCTTCGTAGGAACGGCCATCGAAGGAGAAACGGATGGTCCGGTTGCGGTCGATGCTACCGCCACCCGCCGCACGAAAGGCTTGCGTCCCCATCTCAGCAGCCCCCGCCGTGCGACGGCGGCTTGGCGAAGCGGACACCGGTGACGTCATGCGTGACGGTATCGCGCTCGACGATCAGCCATTGCCGGCAGCCGTGCGCGTGATGCCAAAGCTCGCGGTGCGGGCCCTTCGGATTGTCGCGCAGATAGATAAAGTCCAACCAGGCCGCCATATCCGTCGAACCGTGGTCCGGGCGCCGCTTGGTCGCGTCGCCGCCATAAGTGAACTCGCCGTGGTCGCGGGTGCCGCAGAAGGGGCAGTCGATCCGGATCATCCTCCCCTCCCTACTGATGCCAGGGGTACGGACCCGCACCCCTTTCCTCGATCAGATGACCCGAGGAGAATCGTTCGATGGTGAATTTGGCGTTCAGGTCGTGCGGCCGGTCCTGGGCGATGGTATGCGCGAAACACCAGCCCGAGGCCGGCGTCGCCTTGAAGCCGCCGTAGCACCAGCCGCCGTCGATATAGAGGCCGGGGATCGGCGATTTGGCGATGATCGGGCTGCCGTCCATGGTCATGTCCATGACGCCGCCCCAATGCCGGTGGAAGCGCAGCCGGGACAGGCTCGGCATCAGCGAGACGCCCGCCGCCATGACATGCTCGATCAACGGCAGATTGCCGCGCTGGGCATAGGAATTGTAGCCGTCGAGATCGCCGCCTAAGACCAGCGTGCCCTTGTCGGACTGGCTGAGGTAGAAATGCATGGCACCGCAGGAGACGACGATATCAACCATCGGCTTGACCGGCTCGGAGACGAAGGCCTGCAGGACATGGGTCTCGATCGGCAGCTTGAGGCCTGCCTTTTCCGCCAAATGTCCGGTATGTCCGGCCACCGCGGTGCCCACCTTCTTCGCGCGCATGGTGCCGCGCGTGGTCTCGACGCCGACGATCCGCCCGCCTTCCTTGAGGAAGCCCGTCACCTCGCAATTCTGAATCAGGTCGACGCCGTAACTGTCGGCTCCCCGCGCGTAGCCCCAAGCAACCGCGTCGTGGCGCGCAATCCCGGCGCGGCCCTGCCACAGCGCCCCATATATCGGGAACCGCGCGTTCGGCGAATAGTCGAAATAGGGCGCGATCTTGCGGACTTGTTCCCGTGTCAGGATATCGGCGTCGATGCCGTTGACGCGCATCGTGTTGCCGCGCCGCGCCAGCACCGCCATGTTGGCGTCCGAATGGCCGAGGTTGAGTTGCCCGCGCTGCGACATCATCACGTTGAAATTCAGGTCCTGGGAGAGTCCCTCCCAAAGCCGCATCGACTTCTCGTAGAAGAGCGTGTTTCCGGGCGCCATGTAGTTCGAGCGGACAATGGTCGTATTCCGGCCCGTATTGCCGCCGCCGAGATAACCCTTCTCCAGCACCGCAACGTTGGTAACGCCGTGCAGCTTCGCCAGATAATAGGCGGTCGCCAGCCCGTGCCCGCCGCCGCCGACGATGATGACATCGTAGGCGGGCTTCGGTTCCGGGTCGCGCCAAGCCCGCTCCCAGCCCTTGTGGCCGCCCACGGCGTTCTTCAGCAGGCTGAAAACGGAATAACGCGACATGCAGAATTCCCGCGCAAAGGTTGGAGAACCACAGTCTACTGACTTAGACTCTTTTCCGGGCGAGACCAAGCGTACAACAATTAATTTCGGGAGCCGATCCATGGACGACCAATCGATTTTCCAGCCGCCGGACCACACGCTTTATCCGCGCTACACCGGCATCCCGACATTCATGCGGGTCCCCTATGTCGAAGACGCGACGCAGCTCGACATTGCGATGATCGGCGTGCCCTTCGACAGCGCGGTGACGAACCGTCCGGGCGCCCGTCACGGCCCGCGCGAAGTCCGCAACATGTCGAGCCTGATCCGCCGCGTTCATCACGTCACCCGCGTCAATCCGTTCGAGCTCTGCCGGATCGGCGACGCGGGCGACACGCCGGTCAATCCGGTCAATCTGTTGAAATGCCTCGATCTGATCACCCGTTTCTACGAACCGCTGGCGGCGGCTGGCGTGACGCCGCTCTCGGTCGGCGGCGATCACCTGATCACGCTGCCGATCTTCCGCGCCATCGCCAAGGACGGACCCGTCGGCATGGTGCATTTCGACGCTCATACGGACACCGCCGACGAGGCCTATAACGGCGAGAAATTCCATCACGGCACCCCGTTCCGCCGCGCCGTCGAAGAAGGACTGCTCGACCCCAAGCGGGTCATCCAGATCGGCATTCGCGGCTCCACCTCGGGCGGCGACTACCACCAGTTCTCGCACGACAGCGGCATGCGGGTCGTCTATATCGAGGAATTCTTCGAAATCGGCGTCGACAAGGTGATCGCGGAAGCGCGCCGCGTCGTCGGCGACGGCCCGACCTATGTCAGCTTCGACGTCGACGGGCTCGACCCGGTCTACGCCCCCGGCACCGGCACGCCCGAGGTCGGCGGCTACACCACCCACGACGCCCAGCGCATGCTGCGCGGATTGCGGGGGCTGGACCTGATCGGCGGCGACGTGGTCGAGGTCTCGCCGCCCTTCGATCCCAGCGGCAACACGGCGCTCGTCGGCGCCACCATGATGTACGAGATATTGTGCCTGCTGGCGGAGGCGCGGACGAAGCGCGGAAGTTGATGGCGCGCCGAATAATTGTACATCAATGCCAAGGCCGACCCAGGAGGATGCCATGAGCTATCAGCATATCGAAGTGACACCGATCGCCGGCGCGTGCGGCGCCGAGATCAGCGGGATCGATTTATCCCAGGACATCGACGATCAAAGGCTCGGCGAGGTCAAGCGCGCCTTCCACGAGAACCTGGTGATCTTCTTCCGCGACCAGAACCTCACGGAGGATCAGCACAAGGCATTCGGCCGCAAGTTCGGAAGCCTGAACATCCATCCGCGCTACGTGCCGCTAGAAGGGCATCCGGAAATATTTCCGATCCGCAAGGACCCGGAGCATTCCAAGAATATCGGCAATGTCTGGCATCAGGACCTGACGCATCTGGAGGAACCGCCGCTCGGCTCGCTGCTCTACGCCCTGGAAGTCCCGGAGCACGGCGGCGACACGATGTTCGCCAATCAATATCTGGCCTACGAGGCGCTGTCGGACGGCATGAAGAAGATGCTCGACGGCTTGGTCGCGGTGCACGACAACCTGATCCAGTCGCCGAGAATCTCGGCGGACCGCAACAGCACGCGGACCAGCAAGCTGCGCGAGGACCTGGACGAAGAGGACGAACCGGAAATGGAGCATCCCGTGGTGATCACGCACCCGGAAACCGGCCGCAAAGCCTTGTTCGTCAACAGCATCCGTACCCGGCGCTTCAAGGACATGACGGTCGAGGAAAGCAAACCCCTGCTGAACTTCCTTTGCGAGCACAGTTACCGACCGGAGTTCACCTGCCGGTTCCGCTGGGAAAAGGGATCGCTCGCCTTTTGGGACAATCGGTGCCTGATGCACTACGCATTGAACGATTACGCCGGCAAGAGACGTTACATGAACCGCGTCACGGTGAACGGAACGCGGCCGGTCTAAAACCCGCCTTACCCGAACGCCCCTCCCTTCAGCGTCGTCCGGTGCATGTAACGGCGCTGGGGCAGCGCGTAATCGCCGATGGCGAGGTGCTGGGTCGGGTAATTGTCCCACATCACGAGGTCGCCGACCTGCCACTTGTGGACATAGACATGCTCCGGCCGGGTGATGTGGTCCCAGAGCGCGCGCAGCAGCGGCGCCTCCTCCTCCTCCGGCACGCCGCGCAGGCCGACCGTGTGGCCCTCGTTGACGAAGAGACATTTACGGCCGGTCAGCGGATGGGTGCTGACCACCTTATGGGTTACCACAGGCACCTGCGATTCCTGATCATCGGTCATCACGGCGCCGAGGCCCATCTCCTCGCGGCTCTTGGCGAGCCGGTAGGCGAGGCTGAACTCCGCCTCCAAGCCCTCGACCCGCGTCTTGAGGTCGTCGGGCAGCGTGTCGTAGGCATGCGCGCTGCTCGCGAAGCGGGTCTCGCCGAGCGGATGGCCCGCATCGTCGTGCGGCACTTCCCGGGCGTAGAGCAGCGAGCCCCGGCTCGGCCGCTCCGCATAGGAAAGATCGGTATGCCAATAGCGCCCCGCGTCGGGGCTGCCGATATGTTTCCCGTCCCGCATGATGTTCGAGACAATGAAGATTTCCGGATGCTCCGGTAGCAGGTACTGGTCGAGCACATGAATCTCCAGCTCGCCGAAGCGCCGGCTGAACGCGATGTGCTCGTCCTCGCTGATTTCCTGGCCGCGGAACAGCAGCACCGAGTATCGGTCCCAGGCGGCGGCGATCTCGCGGAAGTCGGCGTCGGAGACATCGGCAAGGTCGACGCCCCTGATTTCGGCCCCGAGCGGTGCATCGAACGGATGTACGGAAATCGCCATCGAATACTCCTTTCCTAACTGCCGGCCGTCTCGAGACAATAGCGGGCGACCTCTTCATGGGTTCCGAACCAGACACCCTCGTGGCCTTTGGCGTAATCGATCAAGCCGTCGAGGATGCGCATGCGCGAACGGTGTCCAACAATGTGCGGGTGCATGGTGATGAGGCACAACCCGCGCTCCGCATAGGCGCCGTCGAACTCCGCCTTGAAGATATCGAGCACGTCGAAGGGCGAGGTGTGCGGGCGCACGGTGCCGCGGCGGTCCATGCTCATATACGGTGCGTCGTCCTTGATCCATTCGACCGGCAGTTCGACCAACCCCGTCGGCGCACCGTCCTCCAGCAATTCGTAAGGCTCGTCGTCCGCCATCAGCGATGAATCGTAGAGCAATCCCATCTCGCGGCAGATTTTCAGCGTATACGGCGTGAAATCCCAGGACGGCGTGCGAATGCCGACCGGACGCCTGCCGGAAATGCGCTCCAGCACGTCGGCGGCGCGCAGCATGATGTCGCGTTCCTCGGTCTCCGAAAGGTCGCTGTTGAACTCGTGAATCCAGCCGTGGATGCCGACCTCGTGTCCGTCCTCGACCACCGCCTTCTGCTCTTCCGGGTGCAGTTCGGCGACCACGGCGGGCACGAAGAAGCTCGCCCGGATATCGTGCCGCGCCAGGGTCTCGCGGATACGGCGGACCCCGACCCGGCTACCGTATTCCCCCTGCGACAGTTTTCCGGGCGAGGACTCGCCGAAGCGCAGGGTACTCGATTCATGATCGGAATCGAACGACAACGCGACCGCGACCCGCGCCCCTCCCGGCCATTGCGGCGGCTTAAGCGAACGCCCGGCCCGCACCTTGTTGACGATGCCGCGCCAGCGTTCTTCCGGCCAGCGCCAGGGCTTGTCGTCCGATTTCGAATGATCGTCGGGCATCGACCGTCCCCCTCTTCGGTTTCCAGAAAGAGTAGCACGACTTCGCCCGGCGGCATCGGTGGATCGAAAAAATTCGAGGGCGCGGGGAATAAATGCGCCCCGAATCCGTTAATGCACTGTGGGGCGGTGTCGCCTTGCGGAGTTCAAACTTCATTCAGGAGACGAATAATGTCGAAATTGATCGGAATTGCATTGGCCACCGCGGTCGCTCTCTCAACCTCCTCGGCCTTCGCCGGCGACATGAAGAAAGACGCCATGATGAAGAAGGACGAGATGATGAAGAAAGAGGAGATGATGAAGAAGGACGCGATGAAGGGCTCGATGAAAAAAGATGCCATGATGAAGAAGGACGAAATGAAAAAAGATGCCATGATGAAAAAAGATCACATGATGAAGGACAAGAAGTGAGCTGACCCGGCCAACCCACCATCATTGACGAGGTGGTCTCGAGCGGCACCGCGGCACGGTTCCTCCAGCCGCCGTGCCGCGAGGCCGCCTCGATCTGAAAGGATGTGTCATCAGGAACGCCGATAAGCGCGCCGCCGTCATAGCCGAGGTACCGCACCTTCGGCGGTTTGCGTTGTCCTTGCTGCGTCATTCCGACATGGCGGACGATCTGGTCCAGGATTGCGTCTCCCGCGCCCTCGCGAAACTCGACCTTTTCCGGGAAGGGACCAACATGCGGGCCTGGCTGTTCGCCATCCTGCATAACCTCTACGTGCAACAACTGCGGGACCGGCGCCGCGAAGCGGGCGACCATACTGCGCCGACCGAAGACGACATTCGTCATGCGGCGGCACCCGACCAGGAATCCGGTCTAACGGTCCGCGATCTGTCGCGGGCGTTGGACGCGCTTGAGGACGAGCACCGGCAAGTGATTCTGATGATCGGCGTCGGCGAGCTGAGCTACAAACAGGCCGCCGAGGTTCTCGGCGTTCCCATCGGCACGGTGATGTCCCGCCTGGCGCGCGGCCGCGCCCGGCTGAGAAGCGTGATGGCGGAACAGGCAAAACCCACTCTCAGGAGAGTGAAATGACGACGAATGGCCCGATCGACGATCTCGACATCGTCGCCTATGTCGACGGCGAACTTGAACCGGAACGTATCCGCGAGCTGGAAGCGTGGCTCGCGACCCATCCGGAGGATGCCGCAAAGGTTCATGCCTATAAGCTGCAGAATCTGCTCCTGGGCTCGCTCCATGAAGAGGTGCTGTCGGCACCTCTGCCCGACGTGATCGGCTCGGCGATCGAACCTCCGAGAGCCCCCCTCATCAACCGGAACGGGCTGAAGATCGCCGCGACCCTTCTGCTGATGCTGATCGGAAGCCTCGCCGGCTGGGGATTGAACAGCCTTTATGGCGGCAAGGGCGCGCCGGAGCAGAAGTTCGTCCAGAAGGCCCTGAAGGCGCATGTCGTCTTCGTTTCGGGTGGCCCCGGCGTGACGGAAACCGCCGTCGGCAAGGACGACAAATTAACCGACGTTTATGCACAGCATTTCGAGTATCCGCTCAAGGTGCCGAACTTGGCGGGCGCGGGATTTCGGACGACGGGGCGCCGCCTCCTGACCGGCGACGGAGGACCGAGCGCACAATTCATGTACAAGGACGCCGCCGGGCGCATGGTGACGCTCTACGTGCAAAGCGGATTCGACCGGTCCGACATGACCTTCCGCCTCCTCGCAGAGGACGACATGGTCGCCTTCTATTGGACGGACGGCCCGCTGGGCTATGCGCTCACCGGTTCGATGGAGCGTGGCGACCTGCTGGACCTCGCCCGCATGGTCTACGAGAAACTTCCAGGCCGGCAAACGACCACCAACTAGCGCCCCCACACCGGCCCGTACTGTCGCGTATCGCTTGACCGATGGATTGGGAACGATACCTCGAACTCAGTGGGCAACCGCCGGGAGTCTTGAAAATGGCGAGCGCGTTCGAAGAAGTAATGGGTATCCGCGGCAAGGGGATGCCTGAAGCCGGCACGGTCACGATTGCCGGCGCGGATCCGGTCCTGTCCACCCAATTCCGGATCGGGGAGACCTGCGCCGCCGTGGTCGCGGGTATCGGCACCGCCGTCTCCGACATTTGGGAAGCGAAGACCGGGCGCCGCCAAGAGGTCGCCATCGACGTGCGTCATGCCGCCGCCGCCCTTCGGAGCACCTCCTACATGCAAAAACCGGATGCAGGCGGAACCTTCCGGCCGGTCGTCTCCGAAAGCCATAACGACATGCGCAAGATTACCCAGCCCTGGCCGACCAAGGACGGCCGCTGGTTCCTGCCGCATTTCGGCCTGCCCAACCTCCGAGCCAGGGTGCTCGAAGTCCTCGGCTGCGAGCCCAACCCGGACTCGGTCGCCAAGGCGGTCGCCGGCTGGGATGCATTGGACCTGGAGGCCGCCATCGACGAAGCCCGCGCCTGCGGCGGGATGGTGCGCACGAACGACGAATGGCTGGCACACCCCCATGGCCAGGCTTTAGCGGCAAAGCCAATCGTCGAGATCATAAAGATCGCCGACAGCGACCCCGAGCCGTTCCCCGAGGGCGACCGGCCGCTTTCCGGCATCCGCGCACTCGATCTGACGCGCATCCTGGCCGGCCCCATCGCCGCCCGAACCCTGGCCGAGCACGGCGCCGACGTCCTGATGATTACCGCGGAGGGCCTGCCGCAGATTCCGGAACACGTCATCGACACCAGTCACGGCAAGCGCAGTTGCTATCTCGACCTCGCGTCCGGCGAAGGGTCGGCGAAACTCAAGGAATTGGCGCGCGATGCGGACGTCTTCTCGCAGGGCTACCGGCCCGGCATCATGGCGAAACACGGATTCGGTCCCGAAGAACTCGCGGCGCACCGCCCCGGCATTATCTACGTGTCCATCAGCTGCTTCGGCGCCGACGGTCCGCTCAGCCATCGCGCCGGCTGGGAGCAGGTCGCCCAAACCGTGACCGGCATCTGCCACGAGGGCCGGCCCGACCGGCCGGCTTTGCTGCCCGCCGCGGCCTGCGATTACACGACCGGATATCTCGCGGCCTACGGCGTACTGCTCGCGCTGGCGCGCCGCGCCACGGAAGGCGGCAGTTATCACATCCGGGTGTCGCTCTGTCAGTCGGGGATGTTCATCTATCGTCAGGGCAAGGTGCATTACGATGCGCCGGATATGGATCTATCGGCGAATGAACTCGACGCCTTGCGGATCGAGTCCGCGCCCGCGAGCGGGCCGCTTCGTCATTTGGGCCCCATCCTCAAGCTCGGCGAAACCCCGCCCTTCTGGGCGAAGCCGACCCCGGTGCTGGGCGGCGATGCCGCGGAGTGGATGACGACGGGCGCGAAAGCCGTAGCGGCGGAATAGCGCTCAGGCTTCGGGATCGCGGCAATTCAGAATTTCGTGGAGCCGCTTTGGCGTAATCACGCACCCCCGGAAATTGCAGCGCCAGAGCTCCGCGTTCTCCAGCTCGACATTCGTCAGGTTGGTATTGCGCAGGTCGGCGTGACTTAAATCCGCGTTCGACAGACGAGCGCCGTGCAGGTTGGCGCTCACCAAACTTGCGTCCGACAGGTTCGCCCCCCGCAAATCGCATTCCTGCAAGTCCGCGCGGTCGAGGTCCGCATTGTGAAGGTCCGCGTCCCGCAAATCCTTTCCGCGCAAGTCGACGCCAGTCAGGTCGCGGCGGGACAAATCGGCGCGCCGGCCGGTGCTCACATCCACGAGCCGCTGCTTGTGTTCCTCGACAATCGCTTCGAGATTGAGATCGTTTAATTCTTCGGACATGGCCTTCTCCTTCTCCCCGTGTCCACTATCGATAGTTCGGGGCGGGAATCAAGAGTCTGAAAATACACGTTTGGGAATCGCAATGCTCTCCCCAATCTGGTTAGATAGACCTTTGGCTGGGATCGGATGCGGGAGGGACGATATGTCTGAACTGAAGATCAGGCCCCTAAAGGGTGCTTTCGGCATCGAGGTGCTCGATGTCGACCTTGCGCATTTGGATCAGCCGGCGTTCGAAGCCATTCGCGCCGCATGGCAACGCGACCCGCTTCTCCTTTTCCGGCGACAGAGCCTGACCGAGACGGAACTTGTGGCGTTTAGCCGTAAGTTCGGACCGCTCGACCTCAATACGTCGATGGACGTCAACACGGACGATCCGATCGCCGAAGAGCGGAATGCGGAGCTATTCTATGTCTCGAATCTTGCCTATCAGGACGGCGTGAAGGTTGGCTCGCTCAGCAACGACGAACTCGTCTGGCATACCGATCTGGTATTCCGGGCGAAACCGGCGAGCGGGTCGATCTTCTACGGTGTCGAGATGCCGCAAGGTACAGCGCGTACTTCCTTCTGCAATATGGCGCGGGCCTATGAAACGCTGCCGGACGAACTGCGCCGACAGGTGGACGGCAAACGGATGATCTGCAAATACGGCACCGAAAACCCGCTCTCCAGTTTCATGCGCGCCAATGTGGAGAAGAATTTCCGCCGCGAGGCAACGTCGGCCGAAGAAATCGCCGAAATCGACCGCCGAACCCCGGTCGTCACCCACGACATGATCCTGGAGAACAAAGCAACGGGGGAGCGCTCGATCTATCTGTCGCCCAATCACACGGTCGCGATCGAAGGCCTCTCGGAGACGGAAGGACGCACGCTCTTCGACGCCTTGTTCGATCACGCGGTTCGGAACGAGAACATCTACACCCACGAATGGCGCAACGGCGACGTCCTGATGTGGGACAACGCGCGCCTGTTGCACTGCCGCGAGGCCTTCAGCGGCCGTTCGCCCCGCCTCGCGAAGCGGACGACGGTCTATATGGACCCAAGCTATTTCGCGGTGCCGGAACCGGAAATGGAGGTCGCCACCCCCTGAACAGCTACTTTCGCGAGCACTATCGCCACGCGCCGGAAGCCGGCGCACCGCACCCGGTTTTCCTGCCTCATCGTCAACGCGCGCGATTCGCTGTCAGTCCCCCCGTTGCCGCACAAAGTGACGGCCCGTCGCAAGCAGTCCAAGAATGGCGCCGACAATGGCCAGAAGAGAGTCTTTCTGCGCGTCGAAGACATCCCCTTGCGTGCCGAGATAGGCCATTGCGGCTTCGGGGCTGACCACGACGGCGACGATCCACTCGATGATTTCGAAGACCGCGCTCGAGGTGCCGATGACCACGAATGCGGTAAACCCGCTGAGCCTCCGACCGGCGCCCGCATAACGCGACAGCAGTTCGCGTACCGGGTAGGAAACGAGAAGCCCGAAGGCGAAATGGATCACCCGGTCGTAATGGTTGCGCTCGAGCGAGAACAAGTCCTGGAGCCAGAACCCGGGCGCCGCCATTGCATATGTGTAATGCGCGCCCACGGCGTGAAGAAGCAGAAAAACGACGATGAGCAGGTAGGAGAAATCCGACAGTGGCCGGACCCGATACTCCCGACCGAGCAAAGCCACGGCGACAAAGACCAGTAGATTTTCCAGAAACCAATCAAATCGGTCAAAGGGCGCCACCGCCGCCGCCAGCCATACGAGGACGTAGAAAACCGTCAGGCCGCGCAGAAGCGTATTCTCCCGCCATGGCCGCAGACGAGAACTCGTCGCCGTCGTAATCATGGGCGCCCCTCTCCCAAAAGCCGATCTCCGGGAAGCCTAGCAGGTTTCGCTTGAGATGGCTTCCCCCGGCAGCAGGAGCACCGCGCGCAGGCCGCCCGCATCCCGATTTTCCACAAGAACGTCGCCGCCATGCGCCCGCGCAATGGTCCGGGAAATCGCCAAGCCGAGCCCCATGCCGCCGGTCGCCCGGCTGCGGGACGCTTCGAGGCGGACAAACGGGTCGAAGACCCGGTCCTTGTCCGTCTCGGCGATTCCGGG
This sequence comes from Rickettsiales bacterium, assembly GCA_038131165.1. GTDB lineage: Bacteria > Pseudomonadota > Alphaproteobacteria > UBA8366 > UBA8366 > UBA6544. Next base: position 22,510 of record JAYPOZ010000061.1, read on the forward strand.
CCCGTCGTCCTCGACAACGATCCGGACTTCGGTCTCGCTACGCTCGACGGAAATGCGGGCCCGCTCGCCATAAGCGATGGCATTTTCGATCAGATTTCGGAGCGCGCGACGGATCGACGTTGGTCGGCAAACCGCCGTCACGGCCCCGCTGCCGGTATAGGTGACGGGCCTTCCGGTGTCCGAAAAATCCGCGACGACGCTCTCCGCCAAAGCCGAAATATCGACAGGGCGGCCAGGATCGCGGGCCGAATCCTCACGGATGAAATCCAGCGTCGCTTCCGTCATCGCCTGCATTTCGTCGAGCGTCTCCAGGATTTTCCGCTGCATCTCTTCATCTTCAATGAACTCGGCCCGCAGCCGCAGCGTCGTGATCGGCGTCTTCAGGTCGTGGGAAATCGCCGCCAGAAATGCCGTGCGGTCACGAATGTATCTGTCGAGGCGGGTCCGCATCTGATTGAAGGCCCGTATGGTCTGCCGGGTCTCTAAGGGGCCTGCTTCCGCGAGTTCATGGACCGCCTCTCCCCGGCCGAGCCGGTCCGCCGCGTCGCCGAGTTCCCGCATCGGCCGCGCGATACGGCGCCCGGCGACGACAGCGACAAGAGCGACGGCCAGCCCGGTGAAGACCAAGCTCAGGAGGAAGAACTTTCCCCATCTAGGGGCGCCCGGCGGCGGGCCGGTTACCGCATGCAGCCATTGTCCGTCGGGCAAGGCGACGGCAATCGAAAGCCACTTGCCGCGCCACCGCCGCTCGTGGTGCTTCTCGTCGTCGTCATCGTCATCGTCGTCGTGATGCCGCCCATCGCGGCGTGTCCGGTCCCAGAACCGCGGCGGGTAGGTCGCCGATACGGTAATTCGGTCCACCGGCAATTGCAGCGCCTCGGACAGCCGGTCGACAAGCGGGGCGCTGCGCTCTCCGGACATCCCGACCGGCACCGCAGGCGCGGTTTCCGTTAGATTGAACCGCAGCGTCGGAGAACTGGCAGCCGTCACGACGCGACCGTGCAACGACACGGGCGTGTCCTGCAGCAGACGCACGAGACCGACCGTTCGGGCGACGACGTTCTGTCGATGAATGTCGCGCACGGCCTTCAGCCGTTCGCCCGCGAACAAGAATAGCGAGACGCCCTGTGCGGCGACCAGCGCCAGCAACAGGATCAACACCAACTGGCCGGCAAGACTTTTCGGCAGGAGTCTCATGCCGGTGCGACCTTGCCGAGAAACCGATAGCCGGCACCCCAAACGGTCGCGATCAATTCCGGGCTCGCCGGGTCGCGCTCGATTTTCTTCCGCAACCGGCTCACCTGATTGTCGATGCTGCGGTCAAATGGGGCCGAGTCCCGGCCCCGCGTCAGATCGAGCAGCTGATCCCGGCTCAACACCACGCCGGGTCGGTCGACAAAGACGGACAGCAGCCGAAACTCGCCGCTGGAAAGCGGTACTGCCACCCCGTCCGGATCGATCAGTTCCCGGCGCACTCGGTCGAAGATCCAACGCTCGAAGCGAACGCGTTCTTCATCGGTGGTTTCTTTTTGCGGCGGCAGGCTCTGCGCGCGGCGCAACACCGCCTTTATCCGGGCCAGGAGTTCGCGCGGATTAAAGGGTTTCGGCAGATAATCGTCGGCGCCGACTTCCAGCCCGACAATCCGGTCGGTCTCTTCGCCAAGCGCCGTGAGGAGGATGACGGGAATGTCGGTCGTCTCGCTCAAATGGCGGCACAACGACAAACCGTCCTCGCCCGGCATCATGATATCGAGGACGATCAGGTCGACCGCCGCCGTCGGCAGGGCTTTCCGCGCCGCCTTCGCGTCGGCCGCCGTCGTCACCCGCATCCCGTTCTTCACCAGATAGCGCGACAGAAGAGTCCGAATTTCTTCGTTGTCGTCGACGACGAGAATGTGTGGCGTGGCGTCCATAAAGAGGAATTACCCCAAATCTCGCGGCCCCGGACAAATTAAAGTGTAACAAAATGTATCAGAGCGGCGCGACGCCATAAAATGCGACCAACTCGGTTCTTCCCGGACACACTTCCGCGACATCGAGCCCCTATCTTCCGGTCATCGCAACACAGTTTTGGAGAACCGCAATGAGAAAATCCTCGAAAATCCTGATCGGCACGGGCATCGCCGCCTTCGCCGCCATTGGCGCGATCATCGGCGTCAGCCATGCCGACCGGCCGCACGAGCGCGGCTACGGCATGGGCAGCCATCACGGCATGCCGATGAAACTCGGCTTTCACGACATGAAACGCCATCTCTACGCCATCGTCGACACGGATGGCGACGGCAAACTGACCCAGGCTGAAATCGACGCCGCGCATGCGGCCCGGCGGGCGAAATACGACACCAATGGCGACGGCAATCTGTCGCTGGCGGAATTCGAAGGCCTTTGGGCGGAACTTACGCAACCGATGAAGGTCCGCGGTTTCCAGATGCTCGACACCGACGGCGACGCGCAGATCTCCAAGGCCGAGATCGACCAGCGCCTCGCGAACCTGGTGCGGCGCTTCGACCGCAACGGCGACGGCGCCCTGTCGATGGAGGACCGCCGCCGCTGGTACAAGAGGCACTATCGGGAGGACGACGACGCCGACCGGAAGTAAACGATTTCCCTCCCCGGCAGGACGGGGCGGCGCCACGGCGCCGCCCTTTTCCGTTGCGACGGGCTTGCATCCTAGCCGCATCCTGCGGTATTGCGCCTGCTATCATGAGCGAAACACAGCATCCCGATACCGGCTTGCGGGGCATGGTTGTCCCGGTCACGCCCCTGCAGCAGAACTGCTCCATCCTTTGGTGCACGAAATCCAACAAGGCCGCGGTCATCGATCCGGGCGGCGACCTCGATAATATTATCGGCGCGGTCGAACAGAACGGCGTGGCTCTGGAGAAAATTCTCGTCACCCATGCCCATATCGATCATGCGGGCGGCGTCGCCGAGCTGGCCGAACGCCTCGATCTGCCGATCGAAGGGCCGCATCCGGAGGATCAGTTCTGGATCGACCGGATCGAGGAATCCGGGAGCAAGTACGGCATCAACGCCCGCGCGTTCACGCCGGACCGCTGGCTCGACGGGAACGATACCGTGACCATCGGCGAGCAGACCTTGGCGGTTCGCCATTGCCCGGGTCACACACCCGGCCACATCATCTTTTTCCACCAACCCTCGATGCTCGCCGCCGTCGGCGATGTGCTCTTTCAGGGCTCGATCGGCCGATCCGATTTCCCGCGGGGCGATTTCGACCAGCTGGTGGACTCCATCGTCACACAGCTCTGGCCGCTCGGCGACGATGTCACCTTTATTCCGGGGCACGGCCCGCTCTCGACATTCGGTCACGAGCGCAAGACGAATCCCTTCGTCTCCGACCTGGCGCTGGGGCGCGCATAGGGGGCCGGAATGGCGTCGGATGACGGCAAGGCGCCGACGCTCTCGACCGGCCTTCCGATCCTTCTCCCGTTTCTGCTCTACCCCGCCATCGATTTCGTCTTTCGCATCGCGACCGGACTTATCGCGCCCGATCTCAGCCGCGAGTTC
>JAYPOZ010000062.1:0-26028 GCA_038131165.1 Rickettsiales bacterium
TCGCCGGAGCTCAGCGGCGAGGGGCCGTTCATCAGCGCCTGGCTCATTTCCGACCAGAGCCGGTAGATCTCGGGATAGGCGGTGAAGACGTTGGCGGGGCCGGCGGTCTCGGGATGAGATTTAAAGAAAGGCATGATGGTTCACTCTCGGCAGTTGCTCCTCCGAAAGATAGAGCCGCGCCGCCGATCAGCAATCGACACGGCGCTAGTCCGCCGCCTCGGCCTGTACTTCGACCCGCACTTCGACGCCGTGCAGCGCCGTACTGTCGCCCATGTCGCTGCGCAGTCCCGGATTGAGCGCGTTGACGTTGAGGCCGCTCGGGCTCCGGCCGGGCCAGCGGCCTTTCGGCGCCCAGCCGACACCGGGCGGCGTCTTGTCGTCGACCGCGATCCGCATGGAGAGTTCCGCGGAGTCGTTCCACACCCGCGCCGCCGCGCCGTCGCTCAGGCCGCGCGCCGCCGCGTCGTCCGGATGCAGGGTCAGCGTCTCGCGCTCGGTGCGCTCGAAAATGCGGGGCTCGTTGTCGTAGGAGGAATTCATGTGCCATTCGTCCGCCGGCGTGAGCAGGCGCAGATACCCGTCCCTGGGCCGCGCCAGCGGGTCCGGCACGGCGGTGCGGGGATGGCCGTCCCGCGCCGCCGCGGCATTGGCGATCTCGATCTTGCCCGATGGCGTCGGGAAAGCGAGGTCTTTCCACAGGACCACCGGGTCTGCATAGGGATAGAGATTGCCCCTCGCCTTCAGGTCCGCGAAGGTGACGCCGTGGGCGTCGAGCAGATGCGCCAGGATCGAGGCGTCGTCTTCGTAGAGCGCCGGCTCCGTGAGGCCCATCGCCTTCGCGAGACGGCGGAAAATATCCTGGTTCGGCAGCGCCTCGCCCATCGGCTCCGCCGCCTTCGATTGCGGTCCCAGGGTCAGATGGAAGTAGGAGCCGACGAGATCGTCGAATTCAAGGAAGCTCGCGGCCGGCAGCACGTAATCCGCGTAGCGCGCGCTGTCGGTCATGAAAAGGTCGGCGACGACCGTGAACAGCTCGTCCGAGGCGAGCGCCGCCAGCAGCCGCTTCTGGTCCGGGTTCGAGGCCGCGATATTGATGTTCCACAGGATCAGCGCCTTGTCCCGTGGCGTGGCTTCGAGATGGCCCCGAAGGTCCATATGGCTGACCGGCGCGGTCGGACCCCGCCGCAGGCTTTCCTGGCCGACATAACCCATGTCGAGGCCGCGGGTCGTGCCTTTGCCGTTGAGGAAACAAATGCCGGTGCCGGGCTTGCCGATATTGCCGGTCACGGCGGGAAGCATCGCGGCGGCGCGGAAGGCATTGCCGCCGGTCGGCGCCCGACAGAGCGCTTGGCCGAGGAAGATCATCGAGGGTCCGGCGCCATAGGCTTTGGCGGCGCGGACGATGTCGGCTTCGGAAATGCCGGTCGCCTCCGCCGCCCGCGCCGGCGTCCAGGCGTCGATCAGCGGTTCCAGCTCCTCGAAGCCGACTGTGTTTGCCGCGATAAAGGCGGTGTCGAGTTTGCCCGCCGTCTTCAGCGCGTTCATGAGGCCGAAGGCCAGGGCGGAATCGGTGCCGGGGAAGGGGCGCAGATGAATATCCGCGCGCGCCGCCGTCGGCGTTCTGATCGGGTCGATGACGATCAGCGTGCCGGGAAATTCCGCCAGCCAGTGCTTGTCCACATGGGGTCCGCTCGCCGACGGATTGCCGCCCCAGACGATCAGGCAGCCGGCGTCTTTTGCGGTGCGCGGATCGAATCCGGTGGCGCTGTTGCCGAGTACGTAGTCGAGCGCCACATGGCCGGAGAGATTGCAGATCGAATCCGGGTCGATCTCGGTGGCGCCGATATGGTTGAAGAAGCGCAGCGGAAACTGATTGGCGATCACCGAACAGGTGCCGGTGTAATGGCCGGTCAGGATGTCCGCGGCCCGGCCGTCGGAGATGAGGCGGTTGAGCCGCGCCGCGATCGCGCCGAGCGCCTCGTCCCAGGAGACCTCGGCGAAGGCTCCCAATCCTTTCGGGCCAGAGCGCTTCAGCGGTTTCTGCAGCCGGGCTTTCGGATCGCGCCACACCCCGTTATACGCGAGGGTGCATTTCCCGCAGAGCGATCCCCGGTTCGCCGGATGATCCGGATCGCCGGTCACCCGGTCGATGGCGCCGTCCTTGAGGACGACACGGATGCCGCAGCTGTCGTAGCAATCGCGGGGGCAGGTGGTCAGGATGGAAGTCTCGATCATGGGTCGCTTTGCTCCTGGGGATTATTCCGCCGCCATCCGGGCGGGGGAGAGGCCGATGGCGGTCAGGCTCGCCTGCAGGGTTCGTTCCTCTTCGGCCGTGAGCCGGCGGATCGCCGGCCGCGCGTTGCGCCACGAGGGGTCGCCCGAAAGCCAGGCCATGGTCGCTTTCAGGGCGGTGAACCAGGGCAGACCGCCCATCGCGGCTCTGATCTCGCCGAGTCGCGCCTGCGCGGCGGCACCGGCCTCGGTCTCGTACCCGGCGAAGATCGCGGTCGTCACGTCGGGGATGATGTTGCTGGCTCCGGACATGATGCCGGCGCCGCCCGCCCGCAGGCAGGTCAGGGTCATGCCGTCCGTCCCCGCGAAGACCTCCTTGCCGGGAAACGCCCTGCAGCGTTCTTCCAGCATCGGCGCGTCGCCGCTGCTGTCCTTGATGCCGACAGCGTGTTTCGGATAGGCGTCGAACAGCCGGTGAAAGAAATCGAGGCTGTGATGCACCGCCAGATTCGACTCCCAATCGTAGACATAGAGGCGCAGGCGGTCGTCGGCGACGCCTTCGATCGCGCGGGAGAAGAAGTCGAACAGACCGATGTCTTCCGCCGGCTTGTAATAGAACGGCGGCTGCACGCAGACGCCGCCGGCGCCGATGGAGACCGCATGACGGACCAACTCAATCGTGTCGGGCAGGGCCAGCGCGCTGGTGCCGATCAGCATTTTTTCCTTCGGCAGATCGCTCTCGGCGAGCGCGTCCATGATCTCGATCCGCTCCCCGACCGTGAAGGAATGGGCTTCGCCGGTCGAGCCGAGCGGCATCAAACCCTGGCATCCCTCCGTGAGCAGGCGGGCGCAATGAGCGATGTATTTCTCTATGTCGATGCCGAGGTCGTCGCGCATCGGCGCCAGGGGGGCGGCGTAGACGCCGCGGTGAGGCTCGGGCATGTCGTCTCTCCCTTGGGATAAGATCCCGTTGGATAGACTATAGAAACGGTCCCGGTTGAAGGTCCAATCGTGGGAATGCGTACGGTCCAATTGGGGTGCCGCCTTACGCCTACCATCCGCACCCGTAATGCCCTATCTCCCTAGAACGAAATTCACCGGTCCGCGGTCTTGCGCCGGGACCTCAGGGAGAAAGACATATGAAACTCTACTATACGCACAATTCCCCTTACGCGCGCCGACCGCGCATGGCCATCCGCGAAGCCGGGCTGCTGGACCGGGTCGAGGAAGTGGATGCGTCGAAGCTGGAGAACCGCGAGGAGGTCATGCTCGGCCACGGGCCAGGCAACAAGGTGCCCGGTTTGCTGACCGACAGCGGTGCCTTCATCTGCGAGACGCTGCTGATCGACCACGCCCTCGACGATGCCGCGGGCGGCACGCTCTATCCCAAGGCGCAGGCGGCGCGCGATTTCGCCTTCGAGCTCGACGGCATTGCTTCCCTGCTGATGGAGTCGCTGTTCTACCGCAGCCACGAGAATCGGCGCGAGGACGGCGAGAAGTCTCAAGCCTTCATCGACAAGGAAACAGGGCGCGCGGCCCGCGCCTACGACGCGCTCGAAGCGCGGGTCGACCGGTTCGGCGACGACATGCATTTGGGGCTGATTTCCATCGTCGCGTCGCTCGGCTATGCCGACTGGCGGCATCCGGGGGATGGCTGGCGGGATGGCCGCCCGAAGCTCACCGCCTGGTTCGAGAAAATGATGGAACGTCCGGCCATGGCCGAAACGAAACCGATCTTTTAGGTGGCAGAGTACCGGCATCTTGTGGTGAGATGCCGGCCCGCCCGGGACGGCGGCTCCCGAAACCGGGATTCAGGAGGACAGGGACAATGGGAAAGATCATCTACGAAGCGCCGCGCCCCGAAGGCGGGCCGGGCGAAACCGTGGTCACCAGCACTTGCGGCCATAACTGCGGGGGGCGCTGCGTTGTCAACGCGCATGTGATCGACGACAGGATCGTCAAGATCTCGACCGACCAGCGGCGCTGGAACCCGGAGCATCCGCCGCTGCCGGCCTGCGCCCGCGGCGTCGGCCAGATCGAGCGCGTCTACCATCCCGACCGTCTGAAATACCCGATGCGCCGCGTCGGGCCGCGCGGCTCCGGGGAGTTCGAGCGGATCTCCTGGGACGAGGCGCTGGACGAAGTCGCGGCGCAGCTGCTGCGGGTGCGCGAGACTTACGGCAACGCGGCGATCCTCGACGGCTCGCGCTCCGGCAATACCGCGATCCTGCATAACCGGAATACGACGCTACGCTTCCTCAACATGTTCGGCGGCTGCACCGAGATGTGGTCGAACATGTCGGCCGAAGCGGAGGTCTTCGCCGTCAACATGACCTTCGGCGCAAAGGCGGCCTACAAGTCGGCCGGCCGCGAGCCGACGGACTACGTCAATTCCAAGCTCATCATCATGTGGGGCTGGTCGCCGGGCGACGGCACCTTCGGCACCGGCACGATGCAGTACCTGAAGCACGCCAAGGAGCAGGGCGTGCGCATCATCTGCGTCGACCCGCGGCGCCACCGCACGAGCCAGGTGCTGGCCGACGAGCACATTTTCATCCGACCGTCGACCGACACGGCGGCCCTGCTCGCGATGGCCTATGTCGTCGTCAGCGAGGGCCTGCACGACCAGGAATTCTGCGACCGCTACGTCCAGGGTTTCGACGAGGCGACCCTGCCGGAGGGCGCCAAGCCCGGTTCGTCCTGGAAGGCCTATCTCCTCGGCGAGACGGACGGTCAGCCGAAGACGCCGGAATGGGCGGCCGAGATCTGCGGCATCCCGGCCGACGTCATCCGGCGGCTCGCGATCGACTACGCGACTTCGAAGCCGGCGGCGCTGCATTGCGGCTACGCGCCGGGCCGCACCCTCTACGGCGAGCATTTCCACCGCGCGGCCTACGGGCTCGCGGCGATCACCGGCAGCATCGGGACGGCTGGCGGCAATACCGGCGTCTCCAACGGGGCGACCGGCCGCTGCGGCTTCAAGAGCCTGCCGGCCGGCAAGAACCCGGTCGAGCAGCACGTCGCGACGCCGCTGCTCGCCGACCTGCTCGAGAAGGGCAAGGCCGGCGGCTATCCCGCCGACATCAAGCTGATCTATTCGGCGGGCGGCAACCTGTTCAACCAGACAGGCAACGCGTCCAAGGTAATCAATGCGCTCGACAACGTGGAATTCATCGTCGGCCAGGACCATTTCCTCACACCCTCCGTGCGCTACGCTGACATCGTGTTGCCGGCGACCACCTTCTGGGAGCGCAACGACGTCCACACGCCCTGGGCGGGTGCGGGGCATTACGCGATCTTCATGCGCCAGGCGATCCAGCCGATGTACGAATGCCGCGACGACATCGACATCTTCGCCGATCTCGCGGAACGTGTCGGCATCGAGGGCTACAACGAAAAGAGCGAGCTCGAATGGCTGCGTGAGCTGACCGCGGGCAGCATCGACGATTTCGACGCCTTCATGCGCGAGGGCGTGGCGCGGTTCCCGGCGCCGGAAGACGCGGTCGCCTTCGCGAAGGAGATCCGCGACCCGGAGGCCCATAAGTTCACCACGCCGTCGGGCAAGATCGAGCTCTATTCGACGGTCCTGCAGGAGGATCCGAATCCCTACGGCATCGGCGAGATTCCACCGATTCCGGTGTGGATCCCACATGCCGAGACGGGTGCCAAGTATCCGCTGCGCTTTCTCAGCTCGAAGTCGCGGGCGCGCACCCACTCGATCCATGCCAATCAGGAGAGGCTCGGCCGGGTCGACCGGGACGACATCTGGATCCATCCGGTGGACGCCGACAAGCGCGGCATCCAGGACGGCCAGCCGGTCAAGGTGATAAGCGCGCACGGCGCCACCATCCTGCCGGCGCACGTGACCGAAAATGTCGGCCTCGGCATCACCTCGATGAAGGAGGGCCGCTGGTACACGCCCGACGGCGATGGCGTCGACCGCGAAGGCTGCGCCAACGCGCTCACCGCCGACCTCTCGGCGCCGAGTGGGGCGACGACCTACAACACCAACTTCGTCGAGGTCCGCCCCGTCAACCCGATGCCGGCGGAGTAGGCTTTAGCGAACCCCTCTTCCACGGGCGGGAGAGGGGTTATTCTTCCAGCTTGTAACGATCCGTAATCGTCCCGATCAGCGCCGCCGCCTTCTCCCAATCGTAGGTGCGGAAACTGTGACCGCGGGTGACGAACTGGGCGCCGGCGTAGAACATTTCGTACTGGGTGTGGCGGCCGGCGAATTCGGAGCCGACGGCGTCCCAGACCAGTTTCATCAGCTTGATCCGGTCAGTCGCGGCGCGGCCGTCGGCGGAGAGCTGCACGCTTTCCGAAATCGCCCGCAGCTCCGGATTGGCGAGTTCGGCCTCGGAGGACGGCAGCATGATGAGGGCGCCGCCGGCCAATTCCCGCAAAGTGTTCACCATCATCGGGTAGTATTCCTGCGTCAGCGTCTGCGCCGCGTAGACCGCGTGCCGGTCGGGGACGAAATACTTGCCCCAGTGTCGGCCCTTGGCCTCCATCCCCCACATCATGTTCTCGACCGCGGCGGCCTGCGCCGCCATTTTGCCGAGCGCATCGGCGACCGGCGGCAGCTTCACCGTGCCGATGGTCTCGCAGACCTCGCGGGCGAGCCCGACCAGGAACTTCAGCTTCACGGTCAGGCGGATCTGCGCCTGATAGTTCTGATAGATGTGCCCGGGCGTGTCGTGGAACTGGCGGCGGCACATTTCCGGGTCGCGGTATACGAAGACGCGTTCCCACGGCACCTTCACATCGTCGAAATACATCAGCGCGTCGTTCTCGTCGTAGCGCGACGACAACGGGTTGTCGAATTCCGAGACCGCGTGCTGCTCGTAGGATTTCCGCGACAGGACTTTCAGCCCCTTGGTCGCAATGGGAATCGCGAAACAGATGGCGTAGTCGGCCTCGTCCGGGCGCAGCGGCTGCAGATGGGCCACGAACACCTCGTTCGCCATGATCGAGCTGGTGCCGAGCATCTTGGCGCCGCGCACGGTCACACCTTGCGCATCCTCGTCGACGATCTTCAGCATCGGGTCGTCGTTGGCAAGTTCGCTTGCGGCTTTCGTGCGGTCGACCTGTGGATTGATGATGACGTAGGTGAGGTAGAGGTCGTTGTCGCGGGCGTGGACGTAATAGTCCCAGAAGGCTTTGGCACGCGCCGGATCATGGGCTTCGAAGAGGTCGAGCCCCATCAACTGTCCGGTGACGGCGGAGGCCAGATGATCCGGCGAGCGGCCCATGAAGCCGCCGTGCTGTTCCGCCCACAGCACCAGGGCCCGCCGCCGGGTCACCAGGTCTTCGTAGGATTCCGGCATCTGCCAGGCGCGGTTGACCCCGCGGCCGCTGGTCGGCGACTCGAAGGTCATTGCCTCCGCGTTGGCGGGGTCCGCCTGAAAGCCGTAAAGATTGGCGGCCGTCTGCACCGAATTGCGAAATGCCGGATGTTCGGTGACGTCGCCGGCGGCCTGTCCGTCGAGAAAGACGGAGCGGTCGTCCTTCAGGCTCGCGATATGTTCGGCGGCGTTCTTGATCGGTTTCGGCATCACGGACCCTTCGCGGCGAAAATGCGGAATGCCGTATTGTGGGTGTCCCGCGTAGTAGAATCCAGCCCTCTGCTATTCCGCCGGGATGGCAATCGATCCCAAGATCCGCGGTTCGCCCGCCGCATCGAGCCGCAGGACGAGGAGTTCGCCCGATCGGGTTCCGCTGCCGGTGAGGGCGCGGATGTTGAACTGGTGCGTCGAGAGCAGAATCTTCGCCTCGGCGGCTTCCGCCCGCATGCGCCGTTTCACCCGCGCCGTGCGCTCATCCGCCGCCGCCGGGGAATGGTAGGTCGAGTTGAGCGCGTCAAAGGCTTCGATGGGACCGGCGTCGAGCAATGCCGCCGTCTCCCGGCAGCGGCACCATTCGCTGGTCAACACCTTGTCGAACCGGATACCCCGCGCGCGGAGCGCGGCGCCGATCCGCCGGGCTTGATCGCGGCCTGCTTCGCTGAGGTTCCGCTGGGTCGCGCAATCGCCGAGCTTGAAGTCCTCCGGGTCGCCCGTGCCGGGCGCCAGGGCGTGACGAATGGCGGCAAATGTGCCCGTCTCGCCGAGGGCCCGCCACGCTTCTTCTTCGGTGGCGGCCGGCGACGGTTCCGCCGCGAACACCAGAGCGGAGAGCACAAGCGCGAATATTGTATAGGCAAGTTTCATCGCGGCCCTCAGTTCAGGAAGGTCCGGTAGGCCGGATTGTCGGTCTCCGGAAAACTCGGATAACCCAGGGTGTCGAGGAATGCGCGGAAGGCTTTCATATCCTTGTCCGGGACCTGGATTCCGCACAGCACCCGGCCGAAGGCGGAGCCGTGGTTGCGGTAGTGAAACAGACTGATGTTCCAGCGCTCGCCCATTAGGGTGAGAAACTGCATCAGGGCGCCGGGGCGCTCGGGGAATTCGAACCGGTAGACCTTCTCGTCGCCGAGATCGGCCGGATGTCCGCCGACCATGTGGCGGATATGCAGCTTTGCCATGTCGTTGTCGGTCAGATCGCGAATGTGGTAGCGGTTCGCCTTCAGGGTCTTCAGAATCAGCGCGCGCTCCGCATCGCCGCCCGAGAGTCGCACGCCGACGAATATCTGCGCGTCGCTCCGGTCCGAATAGCGGTAGTTGAACTCGGTGACGCTGCGCTTGCCCAGGATGCGGCAAAACCGCCGGAAGCTGCCCTTTTCCTCCGGGATGGTGACCGCGAACAGCGCTTCCCGGTCCTCGCCGATCTCGGCCCGTTCCGAGATATGGCGCAACCGGTCGAAATTCATGTTGGCGCCGCTGTTGACCGCGATCAGCGTCTTGCCCTTCAGTTTTTGGCGCGCGACGTAATTCTTCATTCCCGCGACGGCCAGCGCGCCCGACGGCTCGGCAATGGCGCGGGTGTCATCGAACAGGTCCTTGACCGCCGCGCACATCTCGTCGACATCGGCGAGGATTACTTCGTCGATGACCTTGCGCGCCAGGCGGAAGGTCTCCTTGCCGACCTGGGCCACGGCGACGCCGTCGGCGAAGATGCCGACCTGATCCAAGGTGACCCGCCAGCCTTTCTTCAGGGAGGCGTACATCGACGCCGAGTCGACGGCTTCGACGCCAATGATCTTGATCTCGGGCCGGATCAGCTTGACGTAGGCGGCGACTCCCGCCGCCAGTCCGCCGCCGCCGATGGGCAGGAAGATGGCGTGGATGTCGCCCATGTGCTGGCGCAGAATTTCCATGCCGACCGTGCCTTGCCCGGCGATAACGTCCGGATCGTCGAAGGGGTGCAGGAATGTCAGGCCCTTTTTCTCGAGGATTTCCATCGCCCGGTCGTAGGCGGCGGAAAAATCGTCACCGTGCAGGACCACCTTGGCGCCCCATTTGCGCACCGCGTCGACTTTGATGTCCGGCGTCGTCTGCGGCATCACGATGGTCGCCGGCACCTTCAGGCGGGACGCGGCCAGCGCCACGCCCTGGGCGTGATTGCCCGCGGAGGCCGCGATCACGCCTTTCTTGCGGACGGCCTCCGGCAGGTTCATCAGCTTGTTGTAGGCGCCGCGCAGCTTGAACGAAAAGACCGGCTGCAGGTCCTCGCGCTTGATCAGGACGCGGTTGTCCAGCCGCGCCGACAGGCCCGGAGCGTCGTCGAGCGGCGACTCGATGGCCACGTCGTAGACCCGGGCGTTCAGAATCTTGTTCAGGTATTTCTGCGGCACGCGCGGACAGCCTTCCTAAATTCCCTTTCGGCGGGTGACTTAACCCAACCGAGGCATCAAGACAATGCGACCGGTGATCTCGAGCGGCGCCGCGCGCGGCGTTTCGTCTCGGACGTTTTGCGCTATATTGCCGGAAAAGGAGAATCATCATGTCAGCGATACTGAAATCCGAAGACGATCTGATGCCGGCCGGACCGATTGAAGGACCTGCCGCATGGTACGGTCCGGCCATGGACGAATCGCGCGCCTGGATGCGGCCCTTCACGGAAGCCGAACTGGCCGAATTGGACGCCGCGATGAGGGGTATCCTGCAGCGCGGCCTTCCGATCGTGGATATTCGCAAGCAGGATTTTCCGCTGCCGACGCTCGGGCCGAAACTCGAAGACATCCGGCGCGAGCTTTTGGACGGCTGCGGCTTCGTGCTGTTCCGCGGCATTCCCGTGGAGCGTTATACCGTCGAGGAATCCGCCATCGTCTATTATGGACTTGGCATGCATTTCGGCGTTTCCCTGCCGCAGAACGCCAAGGGTCATGTGCTCGGTCACGTAAAGGATCTCGGCTACGACCACGAGGATCCGAACGTCCGTATCTACCAGACGACGGTACGCCAGACCTATCACACCGACAGCTGCGATTTCGTCGGGCTGCTGTGCCTGCAACCGGCGAAGGAAGGCGGTCTGTCGAGCATCGTCTCCTCGGTGACAATCTTCAACGAGATGCTGCGCCGGCGGGCCGATCTCGCGGAGGCGCTGCTGCAGCCCATCGAAACCGACCGACGCGGCGAGGTGCCGGCGGGCAAGAAAGGCTACTTCCGCATGCCGGTCTTCAATTGGTATGCGGGCAAGCTCTCGACGCTCTATGCGCGGCGGTACATCGAATCGGCCCGCCGTTTCGACGAGGTGCCGCCGCTGACGGCGGTCCAGCAGGAGGCGCTCGATATGTTCGACGCCCTCGCCAACGATCCGGCGCTCAAGCTCGACATGGAATTCAAGCCGGGCGATGTCCAGTTGCTGCACAACCACCAAATTTTGCACGACCGCACGGCCTATGTGGATTGGCCGGAGCCCGAGCGCAAACGCCACCTGCTGCGACTCTGGATCAGCGCGCCGGACGGCCGTCCGCTGCCCGAAATCTATGCCGAGCGCTATGGATCGGTCGAGATCGGCAGCCGCGACCGTGGCGGAATCCACACCCCGGGCCGGGTGTTCACCGCGCCGCTCGAGGCGGAATAGAGGCGCCCGCCGTGAAGGGAATCGTCGTCTGTCCGCAGCCGCGCGCGGCCGATATCGGCGTGGAAATCCTGATGGCGGGGGGCAATGCGTTCGACGCCGCGCTTGCGACCGCCTTCGCGCAGATGGTGGTCGACCCCTTCATGTGCGGCCTCGGCGGCATGGGCAGTTTCCAGTTCTTTCATGCCGAGAGCGGCGAGAACGGCATGGTGGATTTCCACGCCCGCGCCGGATCGCTCGTCACCCCAGACATGTGGGCCGCGGACGCCAAGGGCCGGACCGAGATTTCGGGATACACCCTGTTCGACGATTTCCGCAGCGAGCTCGGCTATACCGCCATTCTGACGCCGGGGACCGTCGCCGGCTTCGCGGAGGTGCACGCGCGTTTCTGTACCAAGCCGCTGAGCGCGCTCGTGGCGCCGGCGGCGAGATTGGCGCGGGAAGGGACGCCGGTTGCCTGTTTCGCCAACGACTTCCTCTCGCGGCCGATGATGGCGGGCGTTCCGGGCGGGTTGCAGCGCGTCTCCGCCACCGAAGCATGCAAGCGCATCCACCTGCATCCGGAAGGCCGGCTCTACAAGGTGGGCGAGATTCACCGCAACCCGGATATGGCGCGGACCTTCGAGCGGATCGCGGCGGACGGCGCGGAGGGTTTCTATCGGGGCGAGCTCGCCGCCGAGATTTCGGACGACCTGTCCGCCAACGGATCGTTCGTGACCGCGGAGGACCTGGCGACCTACAAGACCCGCGCCGGGGCGCCGGTGAAGGGGACCTATCGGGGCTACGAAGTGTCCTCGAACCCGCCGCCCGGCAGCGGTGTCACCCTGATCCAGATGCTGCAGATCCTGGAGCATTTCGATCTGGCGGCGGAAGGCCACGGCTCGGCGGGGCATATCGATCTCGTCGCCCGGGCCATGGCGGCGGCGCACATGGACCGCAACCGCTATCTCGCCGATCCCGATTTCGCCGAGGTGCCGGTCGAGATGATGGTCTCGAAGGCGCGGGCGGCGGCGTGGGCGGAGAAGATCAAGGCGGGGGCGTTCCTTGGCGACGGCACGGAGGAGCCGCCTTCCTGCACCACGCATATGTCGATCTACGACGAGGCCGGCAACGCGGTCTCCTGCACCCACACGCTCGGCACCGGGGCCGGCGTGGTCACGCCGGGGCTCGGCTTCGTCTACAACAACTCGATGAAGCTGTTCGATCCCTATCCCGGCACCAGCAATTCGATAGAGGCGGGCAAGGCGCGGACCACGGGCATGGTGCCGACGATGCTGTTCCGCGATGGCCGGCCCGCCATCGTCGTCGGCGCGCCCGGCGGCAGCGTCATCATCAGCGCCGTGCTGCAGTCGATCCTGAACATCGTCGATTTCGGCATGTCGCCCCTCGAAGCGGTCACGGTGCCGCGCATCCACTGCGAGGGCGGGGCGATCCACGCCGAGGCCCGGGTTCAGGGGTCGGTCTGCCGGGCGCTTGTCGAGAAGGGCCACGAGGTGAAGCAAAGCGCGATCAGCCTCGATCCCGTCATGTCGCGCGCCCATGTGGTCGAAATCGCTCCCGACGGCACCTGGCGCGGCGGCGCCGACCCGCGCGGCGGCGGCGGGCTGGCGGTGGCGGGGTGAGCTCGACCGACACCGATTCGTCGTCTTTGGACAAGCTCAGGACGACGGCAATTACTAGAATCTCACCCTACTCCGCCGCCTGACCTTTCTTTTTCGCCTGGTAGCGGTCGATCTCGCTCTGCACCGCCTGCGCCGCCTGATTTTGGAACTTGTCCTTGTTGTCGCGGCTGTAGTTGTAGCTGTAGGTGCGATCTAGGTTCGACTTCTGGAAATGCGGCATGACGTAGCGCGCGATCAGCTCGTAGTTCCGCTTCGTCGCCTCCCAGTCGGCCCAGTTATGGGCGAGCTGCATCAGGCTGCCGAAGCCGCCCGATCCTTCCAGCAGGGTTTCGATGTATTCGATGGCGTCGTCCGGCGTGCCGATCACCGCCATGCGGTTCTCCACGAGGTATTCGTAGGCGTTCTCGATCTCGTGCGGGACGATGGGGAAGGTCGATATGTCCTTGAAGTAGGTCGCGAAATTCTCCAGGCCGAATTCCACGTTGCGGCGGGCCTCCTCGCGGGTCTCGGCGATGTGCATCAAGGTCACGAGCCGCCAGTTCTCGCGCTGCACCGTCTTGCCGTGCTCTTCCGCCGCTTCCTCGCACATGCGCCAGTTGGCGGCATGATGCTTGAGGGCGTCGTCGTTGGTGCCGCCGATCGACAGCATGCCGATGCCGTGCTTGCCGGCCGCCAGGGCGCCGGAGGGCGAGCGCGCGCAGGCCACCGCCATTTCGGTGCGGGGCGTGGTGAAGGGCGGAATCTGCAGATGCGCGTCCTTCACTTCGAACCAGTCGGATTTCATCGTCACCGTCTCGCCGTCCATCAGCTTCACGATGACGTCGAGGGATTCGTTCATCATGCGGCGCTGTTGCTCAGGGTCGATGCCCATGCGGTAGGCGTCGCCGACGAGGGCGCCCGGCCCGACCCCCAGCATGAAGCGGCCCCGGGTCATATGATCGAGCTGCGTCGCCCGTCCCGCCACCATGAACGGGTGATGGTAGGGCAGCGACGTCACGCCGGTGCCGATGCGGATGTGCTTGGTGCGCTCGGCCGCGGCAGCGATGAAGACCTCGGGGCAGGCGATGATCTCGAACCCGCCCGAATGATGCTCGCCGACCCAGGCTTCCGCATAGCCCAGCTCATCGAGATACTCGAGCAGCCACAGGTCCCGCTGCATGGCTTGCGTCGGGTTCTCCTTCAGGTCGTGGAAGGGCGCCAGGAAAATGCCGAACTTCATGGTGTCGTTCGGCATCAGCGAAAGGGCGGAATGAGTCATCAGTTTGGTATCCTGAATGGGTTTATTCGGCGGCGGGCGAGGGTAGCCCGTCCGGCGGCCAGTGGTCCACGCCTTCTTCCAAGGGAATGCGCAGGCTCTGGAACATTTCGGAGAACAGCCGCCAGTTGGAAATGGCGAGCACCAGCTCGATACGCTCGGCCTCGCTCGCGATGTGGCGACAGCAATCCTCCCAGGTCGCGTCCGAAATGCGGCCGTGGTCGAGGGTCTCGTCGGTTGCCGCCAGGACGGCTTTGTCAGCATCGTTCAGGCAGGTGGCATTCTGCCAGTCCCGCACCGCGAGCACCGATTCGGCGTCGATATCGAGGGCGGCGGCGACGCGCCAATGCTGGGTCCACTCGTAGACCGAGCCGGTACGCCAGGCGAGGCGCATGATGATCAGCTCGCGCAGACGCGCGTCGAGCTTGTTGCTCTTGTAGAGCAGGGTCGCCAGCAGGTTGCTGGTGGCGGCCGCCAGTTCCGGGTGGTGCAGCATCACCCGGAAGACGTTGAGATGCGCCATCGAGGAGGGCACGCCGTGCTCCTTGCCGAGACGCTTTGCTTCCTCGACGGAGAGAAACGGGATGCGGGACAAATTCGTATCGTCGGTCATATATTCGGGCCCATATTGATCGCAGGGCCGCGGGGGCGGCCCTCTAGACAAATGTGGCGGCAAGGCCGCGCAAGGAAAGGGCACCGACCGATGAAGATACCGACGCTTCCCTTCACGCTGACCGACTGGGACAAGGTGCCCGAAGTGCGCTACGACGGCGAGACCGGATATGCGCTCTGGCGGACCATGGATATCGAGGACGTCCGCGTGCGCCGGGTCGAATACTCGCCGAACTATCTCGCCGACCACTGGTGCGACCGCGGTCATATCCTGTTCGTTTACGACGGCGTGCTCGACACCGAGCTCAAAGACGGCCGGGTCTACACCCTGAAGCCGGGCATGAGCTACCAGGTCTCGGACAACGGCGATTCGCCGCATCGCTCGCGGACCGAAGTCGGCGCGAAGCTGTTTATCGTGGATTGAGGCGCCGCCGGCGAACCGTCCGCATGACGCCGGAGGGGCTCACCCCTCGATCTGCTCGCGCAGGACTTCCAGTTCCAGCCACTGTTCCTCCGCGTCCTCCAGCTCGGATTGACGCTGGCCGAGTTCGACGGTGATGGCCTCGAATCGTGCCGGGTTCTTGGCAAAAAGCTCGGGGTCGCCGAGCGCGTCCGCGAGTTTTTCGATCTTCGCTTGCAGCTCTTCGATCCGGCCCGGCAGCGTCTCCAGCGCGCGCTTTTGGTTGTAGGAGAGCTTCCGTTTCGGCGCGCCCTGCGGTGCCTTGGCGGGGTCCTTGGAAGTCTTTTGTCGCGCCGGGGCCGGAGCCGATTCCGCCGGGGCGTCCTCGACCCCGCGCTGCGCCAACATGTCCGAGTAACCGCCCGCATATTCGAGCCAGCGGCCGTCGCCTTCGTAGGCCACGGTCGAGGTGACGACCCGGTCGAGGAAGTCGCGGTCGTGGCTCACCAGCAACAGCGTGCCGTCGTAGTCGGCCAGCAGCTCCTGCAGCAGGTCGAGGGTTTCGAGATCGAGATCGTTCGTCGGCTCGTCCAGCACCAGCAGATTCGAGGGCCGCGCCAAGGCCCGCGCGAGCATCAGCCGGCCACGCTCGCCGCCGGAAAGGCGTTCGATCGGGGTGCCGAGCTGTTCGGGCAGAAACAGGAAATCCTTCATATAGCCGATGACATGGCGCGGCTGCCCGCCGACCATGACCGTATCGCCGCCGCCGCTGGTCAAGGCGTCGCGCAGGGTCGTGCCGGGATCGAGGCTTTCTCTTCGTTGATCGATGGTCAGCATCTCGACATTGGCGCCGAGCTTGAAGTCGCCCGTATCGGGTGCCAGGGCCCCGGTCAGCATATTCACCAGAGTCGTCTTGCCGGCGCCGTTCGGCCCGACGAAGCCGATGCGGTCGCCGCGCTGCACCCGGATCGAGAAATCCCGGACCACCGCGCGGCCGTCATAGGCCTTGGAAATGTTCTTCACCTCGATCACGCGCTTGCCGGAGGCCGCCGCCTCGCTCGCCGCCATCGAGACGGTGCCGTCGGCGCGGCGATGCTGTTGGCGCTGGCGGCGGAGATCGTAGAGTGCGCGCAGCCGCCCCTGGTTGCGTTTGCGCCGGGCGGTCACCCCTTTGCGCAGCCATTGGGTTTCCGCCGCGATCTTGCGGTCGAGTTTGTGGAGCTCGGTCTCCTCGGTCTCCAGCATCCGATCGCGCCAGGTTTCGAATCCGGCGAACCCTTCGTCGAGGCGCTTGGTGTGTCCGCGATCCAGCCAGATGGTCGCGCGCGACAGGTTCTCGAGGAACCGTCTGTCGTGGCTGATCAGGATTTGCGCGGCGCGGATCGACGTCAGTTCGCGCTCCAGCCATTCTATGGCGGGCAGGTCCAGATGGTTGGTCGGCTCGTCGAGCAACAGGATGTCGGGCGCCGGCGCCAGGGACCGGGCAAGCGCCGCCCGCCGCGCCTCGCCGCCCGATAGGGTCGTGGGATCGGCGTTCGGGTCGACCTGCAATTGTTCGAGCAGATAGGGCCCCCGGTACGGATCGGCGCCGGCGTCGAGGCCGTCCTCGACATAGGCGATGACCGTCGGGAACGCCGAGAGGTCCGGCTCCTGCGGCAGATACCGGACCGTGGTGCCCGGTTGCAGGAAAACCTCGCCGTCGTCCGGCGCCACGAGTCCGGCGGCGATTTTCAGCAGGGTGGACTTGCCGGAGCCGTTGCGCCCGACCAGACAGAGGCGTTCGCCCGCGGATAGCGAAAACGCGGCCCCTTCGAGCAGCGGCGTGCCCCCGAAGGTGAGGTGAATATCGCGCAATATGAGAATCGGTGGCGGCATGGCGGCGGACTGTACAAACTTCGATGCCCCTTGGCCAAGCCGATAACTTTTGCCGCCCGGGGATTGGGCTAGGTTTTTTGTAGAACCGGGGAAATCGAAGGGAATTGAACATGGCGTTCGATCTGGTGATCAGGAACGGCACGGTGGTGGACGGCTCCGGCGGAGCGCGTTACCGCGCCGATGTCGGGGTGAAGGACGGCAGAATCTCCGAGATCGGCCGCATCCGCGCCCCGTCCGAGGAAACCCTTGATGCGGAAGGCCGGATCGTGGCCCCCGGTTTCATCGACGGCCACACCCATATGGACGCGCAAGTGGCCTGGGATCCGCTCGGCAGCTGTTCGTGCTGGCACGGTGTTACCAGCGTCGTGATGGGCAATTGTGGCTTCGCGCTGGCTCCCTGCGCCCCGGAGGCGCGCGAATGGTTCGCCCAATGCCTGGAAGCGGTCGAAGACATTCCGACCGAGGCGATGCTCGCCGGGATCGACTGGAACTGGGAGACCTTTCCGGAGTACCTGGCCAATGTGGAAGCGCTGCCGAAGGGCATCAACTACGCGTCCTATATCGGTCATTCGGCGCTCCGCATGTACGCCATGGGCGACCGCGCCCTCGACGAGGAGGCGGACGAGGACGACCTGAAGCGGATGGCGGCCATTGTGCAGGATGCTCTGCGGGCGGGAGCGATGGGCCTCTCGACGTCGCGCGCCGTCACTCATATCCGCCCGGACGGCGGTCCGGTGGCGAGCCGGATCGCCAATTGGCGCGAGATCGCCCATCTGGTCGACGCGATGGCGGAACTCGATGCCGGCATTTTCCAGATCGGTCCCGATATTTCCGGCGGCGAGGCGCAGCGCGCCTTCATGGCCGAGCTGCGCGCCATCGCGCTGAACAGCGGGCGGCCGGTGATGTTCGGCGCCCTGTCGACGGCGCAGGGCGACCGGCCCAACCCCTGGCAGTACCAGCTCGACTGGATCGACGAGCTGGCGGCGGCGGGCGGCCGTGCTTTCGGGCAGTCGACGACGCGCCCGATCAACGCCGTCTTTTCGCTGAAATCCTATCTGCCCTTCGACGTGCTGCCGCGCTGGAAGGAAATCCGCACCCTGCCGCTGGCGGAACAGAAAGTGCGGCTGCGCGATCCGGAAATCCGCGCGGCGCTGATCGCCGAGGAAGCCGGGATGAAACCCAAAGGCACGGAGTTTCAGGGCGGAGGGGCGGCAACCACCGATCCGCGCAAGCCGGACTACGCCGGTATCTTTCCCATGCTGGACGTCAAATGGGACGATCCGAGTGTCGACGAGTTGGCCCGCCAGCGCGGCCAACACCCGGTCGAGATCATGATCGACATGGCCCTGGAGAACGAGAATCTGGTCTTCGTCCAGCCGCTGGTGAACGAGAAGCCGGAAGAAGTGCTCGGCATGTTGAAGCACCCCCGCACGCTCGCCACCTTCTCGGATTCGGGCGCGCATGTCTGCCAGGAGATGGGCTCGTCGTTGCAGACCCATCTGTTGTGTTACTGGGTGCGCGAGAAACAGGCCTTCACGCTGGAGGAAGCGGTGCGCATGCTGACCTTCGACAACGCGTCCGCCTGGGAGATCGGTGACCGGGGCCTGATCCGCACCGGCATGGCCGCCGACATCGTGGTCTTCGACGCGGACACGGTGCAGCCCGCACTGCCGACGGTGGAGACCGACCTGCCCGGCGGCGCGCGGCGCCTGGTCCAGAAAGCGGAAGGCATCGCGGCGACCGTCGTCAATGGCCGGATCACCTTGCGCGACGGCAAGGCCACGGGCGTCCATTCGGGTCAGGTCATCAAAGGGCCGCTGGCGGTCTAGGCGCTAGGCCGTAAACGCCGCGATCGCCTTCTCGTCGAATTTCAATCCGAGCCCCGGCGCGTCCGGCAGGATCAGCTCGCCGTTGTCGATGGCGGGCGTCTCCTCGTAGAGCGCGATCATCCAGGGCATGTACTCGACCGTGAGACCGTTCGGGCAGGCGGCCACCAGATGCAGTAGAATTTCCGGCATGACGTGGCTGACGATCGGCAGGTTGAAGGCCTCGGCCATGCCCGCGATCTTCATCCATTGGGTGACGCCGCCGGCGCGCACGATGTCGACCATGACGATATCCACCGAGCGCGCCTCGATCATCTGGCGGAACGGCGCGATGCCCCAGAGATACTCGCCGCCGGCGATGGGAGTCGTGAGGGCGGCGGTGACCCGCGCCAAGCCCTGGTAGTCGTCGGCGGTCGTCACGTCCTCGAGCCAGAACAGTCCGACGTCCTCGACCCGGCTGCCGATGTCGATGGCCTGTTCGGGCCGCCAGCGCTGATTGATGTCGCACATCAGCTTGATGTCCGGGCCGATCGCCTCGCGGACCACGCGGACCCGGCGAATCTCGTCCTCGGGCGACGGATTGCCGGGGAGCGCCATCTGCGTCTTCATCTCGCGGAACCCCTTGCCGATCAGGGTATGCGCGGCCTCTTGAGCCTGATCGTCGGTGAGCCCGCGCCGCAGCGAGCCGGACGCATAGGTCGGAACCCGGTCCCGGTGGCCGCCGAGCAGTTTCCAGAGCGGTTGCTCCAGCGCCTTCCCCTTGATGTCCCAAAGCGCGATGTCGATGGCGGAGAGCGCCAGCGTGAAGATGCCGCCGGGGCCGCAGGAATCCCCGGTGCCGGCGCGCAGCTTGGCGACGATATGCTCGATGCGCAGCGGGTCTTCGCCGACGGTAAGCTCGGACAATTCCTCGACCGCGACCCGGAGGCTGCCGGTCATCTTGCCGCCGTAGAAGGTGATGCCGATCCCCTCGATGCCGCTATCGGTGCGCAAACGCAGGATGATGACGGGCCGGGTGCGCCCGACTTCCTCCGGCATGTTCGCCAGGGGATCGTCTTCCGGGACATTCAGGGCGGTGACTTGATAGCTGGCGATCTTCATGGGGTATCCTCCGTTGCGCCGATGCAGATAGATAATAGAGGCCGATTGCGTGCCGACGATGTCCGGCGCCGATTTCCGCCGAGAGGCGCTTCCGGTTTGGCGCGGCAAATCCTGTCGTGATAACGTGGAGCCAAATCAACAAAGAAGAACGGGGAGTCCCATGGCCGAAACACAGCACAAGCTCTTGCCGACCTCGCTGGTCGGCTCCTACGCGCAACCGGACTGGCTGATCGACCGGGCGAAACTGCGGGGCCGCTTTCCGCCGCGCGTGCGGGCGACGGAGCTGTGGCGGATCGATCCGGAGTTTCTGGAGCAGGCGCAGAACGATGCGACGATCCTGGCGATCCGCGATCAGGAACGGGCCGGCCTGGACATCGTCACGGATGGCGAGATGCGGCGGGAGAGTTATTCCAACCGTTTCGCGACGGCGCTCGAGGGGGTCGATATCGACAATCCCGGCACCGCCCTCGACCGCAGCGGCCATCCCAATCCCGTCCCCCGGATCACCGGCAAGGTCCGGCGCAAGCATCCGGTTGAGGTCGAGGACGTGAAATTCCTGCGCGCCAATACCGACCGGCGGGTGAAGATTACGGTGCCGGGCCCCTTCACGATGTCGCAGCAGGCGCAGAACGATTTCTACGACAGCGCCGCCGACCTCGCCATCGATTACGCCGATGCGGTGAATGCGGAAATCAAGGATCTCTTTGCCGCCGGCGCCGATATCGTGCAGATCGACGAGCCGTACATGCAGGCCCGTCCCGACGACGCCCGGGACTACGGCCTCGAAGCGCTCAATCGGGCGCTTGACGGGGTCGAGGGAGAGACCGCTGTCCATATCTGCTTCGGCTATGCGGCGATCATTCACGAACGCCCCGAAGGGTATTCCTTCCTGCCGGAACTCGCGAACTGCAGTGTCTGCGATATTTCGATCGAAACGGCGCAATCGAAACTCGACTGCGCGGTGCTGGAGTCGCTGAGCGATAAGAAAATAATCCTCGGCGTCCTCGATCTGGCCGACATGAACATCGAAACGCCGGAGACCGTGGCGGCGCGCATCCGCCGCGCCCTTCCGCATTGCGCGGCCGAGCGGATCGTCGTGGCGCCGGATTGCGGGCTCAAATACCTGCCGCGCGAGGTCGCCTTCGGCAAGATGAAGGCGATGGCCGACGGGGCCGCCATCGTCCGGGGCGAGTTGTCTTGACCGACCCGGCCCTGCCGAGTTTCCGTCTGGACGGCCGCACCGCCCTGGTGACCGGTGCCGGGCGCGGGATCGGGCGGACCCTGGCACTCGGCCTCGCCGAAGCGGGAGCCGATATTGTGGCGCTGAGCCGCTCCGCCGGCGAACTCGACAGCATCGCCGCGGAGATACGCGCCCTCGGGCGCGCGGCCTCGACGCTGGTCTGCGACGTCACGAAGACCGCCGAGATGCAGGCCGCCATCGCGGCGCTGCCGACGCTCGATATCCTGGTCAACAACGCCGGCACCAACATTCCGGAACCCTTCGTCGACGTGAAGGAAGAAAGCCTCGACACCTTGCTGGCCCTCAACGTGAAGGCGGCGTTCCTGGTGGCGCAGGCGGCGGCGCGGCGGATGCTGAAGGATCCCGACCGGCAGACGCGCGGCGGTACCATCGTGCATATTTCTTCCCAGCTGGGGCATGTCTCTTTGATCGACCGCAGCGTCTATTCGATGACCAAGCACGCGGTCGAGGGCATGAACAAGGCGATGGCGACGGAGCTGGCGACGACCGGCATCCGGGTCAACGCGGTCGCGCCGACCTGGGTCGAGACGCCGATGACGGGCCCGGCGCTCGCCGATCCGAAGTTTCGCGAGTTCATCCTGTCCTGCGTGCCGATGGGCCATCTGGCGCAGATGCGCGACATCACCGGCGCCGTGGTTTTCCTGTGCTCTCCGGCTGCCGCGATGATCACCGGCACCAGCCTGCTGGTCGACGGCGGCTGGACGGCCCGTTAGACGGGCGATGAAATCCGCTCCCTTCCAATACCGGCGGATGGAGACGCTCGACGAGTTGCTGGGCGCGCTGGCGGCGCATGGCGAGGCGGCCAGCATCATCGCCGGCGGGCAGAGCCTGGTACCGCTGATGAATCTCCGCATGGCGCGGCCGGAACTCCTGCTCGACATCAACCGGCTTACCGAACTCTCCGCCATCCGGGTCGAGGGCGACACGCTGGTGATCGGGGCGCTGGCCCGTCATGCCGAGGTGCTGCAATCGGAAGCGGTGCGGCGACACGCGCCGCTGATCGCCGCCGCCCTGCCGCATGTGGCGCATGAGGCGATCCGCAACCGCGGCACCTTCGGCGGCAGTGTGTCGCTTGCCGACCCGGCGGCCGAGCTGCCGGCCTGTTGCCTGGCATTGGAGGCGCGTTTGGAATTGGCGTCCCTGGCCGGGCGGCGCTTCGTCGATGCGGCGGACTATTTCCTCGGATCCTACGAGACCGCCCGCAAGGACGATGAAGTCTTGCTCGCCGCCCATATTCCGGCGCTTCAGGCGGACGCCGTTCCGTATTTTCAGGAACTCTCCCGGCGGCGGGGAGACTACGCGCTGGCCGGGCTCGCGGCGCACGCGCGGGTCGCCGGGGGAAGGTTCGACGACCTGCGCCTGGTGTTCTTCGGCGTGGAGGACCGCCCGGTGCGGGCCATGGGGGCGGAAGCCGCCTTGGCGGGGACCGATGGTACGGATGCGGCGGCGGCGATCGCGGCACTCGACACCGATCTCGAGCCGATCGGCGACCCGCAGACCAGCGCGGAAGCGCGGCGGCATCTGGCAGGGGTTCTGCTGCGGCGCGCCGTCGCCCATTGGACGGAGGCCTAGCACTGCATGGAGGATGCGTTGGATATCGAATTGACGGTAAACGGCGCCCGGGTGGCGCGGCGGGTGCCGGTGCGGCGCAACCTCGTCGATTTCCTGCGCCAGGATCTGGGATTGACCGGCTCCCATGTCGGTTGCGAGCATGGCGCCTGCGGCGCCTGCACGGTGGTCGTCGACGGCGCCGTGGTGCGCGGGTGCCTGATGTTCGCGGTACAGGCCGACGGCGCGGTGGTCGAGACCATCGAAGGGGCGAGCGAGAGCGGTCGGCTGAAGCCGTTGCAGGATGCCTTTCACGCACGCGCGGCGCTGCAATGCGGGTTCTGCACGCCCGGCATGCTGCTGACGGCGGCGGCCCTGTTGGCGCGTGAGGCCGCGCCGGACCGCGCGACCATCCGCGAGGCGCTTTCCGGGAATTTCTGCCGCTGTACCGGGTATCAAGCCATCGTCGATGCGATCGAGACCGTGGCCAACAAGGATGGCGGAAATGACTGACGGCCCCGGCCTCAAGGCGCCGGTCGGCATCGATACGCCGAGCCCGCGCTCGCCGCGCCTGCTTGCGGGACGGGGCCGGTATACGGACGATGTCGCCGCCGCACGGGTTACGCATGCCGCTTATCTGCGCAGCCCCTACGCCCATGCCCGGATCGTTTCCATAGAGACGTCGGAGGCGCGCAAGGCACCCGGCGTGGTGCTGGTCGCGACGGGGGCCGATATCGCCCGGCACTGCCGAAGCTGGTGCGGCACCCACGATCTTTTCCCAGCCCTGGTGGCGGCGGCACAACCGGCGCTTGCCGTCGACCGCGCCTGCTGGCACGGCGAGCCGGTGGTGGCCGTTGTCGCCGAGACCCGCGCCGAGGCCGAAGACGCGGTCGAATTGATCGTGGTCGAATGGGAAGAATTGCCGGCGGTGACCGCTGCGGAAACGGCGCTCTCCGGCCCCGCCATTCACGAAGACCTCGGGGGCAATATCGGGTTCGAGACAACGGTGGAAGCGGGCGACGTGGAGAAGGCTTTCGCCGCCGCGCATCTGATCGTGGAAGAACGCTTCCATTTCGGGCGCCACACCGGCGTGTCGCTGGAGCCCCGGACCATCCTCGCCGACTATAACCCGGCGGAGGACAGCCTCCTGGTCCATCAATCGCACCAGACTCCGCATCAGCAGCAGGATTTGTTCGCGCGCCTCCTTGGGATTCCGGAGCACAAGGTGCGGGTCGTGTGCCCGGATGTCGGCGGCGCGTTCGGCCTGAAGCATCACCTGCACGGCGACGAGATCGCGGTCTGCGCGCTCTCGCGGATGCTGGGCCGCCCGGTCAAGTTCGTCGCCGACCGGCTCGAATCCTTCCTGACGGATATTCATTGCCGGGATCACGAGATTACCGCGCGCATGGCGCTGACCGCCGAGGGGGATATTACGGCGATGGCGGTCGAAGACCTGTTCCTGATCGGCCCTTATTCGCAGTATCCGCGCTCCAGCGTCGCCGAAGGCAACCAGATCGCCCGGCTCTGCGGCGCGCCCTACCGGCACAAGGATTACCGCGCCCATCTCCGCATGCTGTATCAGAACAAAAATCTGATCGGGCATATCCGCTCGGTCGGGCATCCGTTGGCGGCGGCGGTCACCGACGGTCTGCTGGATCGGGCTGCCGGGAAACTGGGCCGCGATCCCGTCGAGCTGCGGCGGCGGAATTATCTCGCCGACGACGATTTTCCGCTGACCTCGCCGGGCGGGATCGAGTTCGAGAAGCTCTCGTTCCATGCCTGCCTCGACCGGATTCTGGAGATGATGGACCGGCCGGCGCTGCTGGCCGAACAGGCGCGGCTTCGCGAACAGGGCATCTATCGCGGCATCGGCCTCGCCACTTTCGTCGAGCTGACCGCGATCGGGCCCGAATACTACGGCGGCGGCGGACAGCACATCAGCGCCCAGGAAGGCTGCCTTGTCCGCTTGGAGCCCTCCGGCATGGTCCGGTGCATGACCGGCGTGACCGATCAGGGGCAGGGCATCGATGCGGGCATTCAGCAGGTGGTGGCGAGCGTGCTCGGCGTGCCGGTGGAAGACGTGCGGGTCGAGAGCGGCGACAGCGAGATGTCGCCCTATGGCGGCGGCTCCTGGGGCTCGCGCGGCGCCGTCCTCGGCGGTGAGACCGCCTTGCGCGCGGCCCGGACATTGCGCGGCAATGTGCTGGAACTGGCGGCGGCCCTGATGCAATGCGATGCGTCTGCGTTGGACCTCCGAGACCGCAACATCATCGACGTGCAATCGGGCCAAGCGCGCATGACGCTCGGCGAGCTGGCCGCAACGGGTCATTTCAAACCCTATAGTTTCCCGAAAGACCTGCAGCCGGCCCTTGCCGTGGTCGAGCATTACGCCTCCCGCGACCGGCTGTTCCTGGCCGGCAACGGCATTCAGGCGTCCTATCTGGAGGTCGATCCCGAAACGGGTTTCGTCGACTTGCTCGGGCATTGGGTGGTGCACGACGCGGGGCGCCTGCTGAATCCGCTTCTGGTGAAGGAGCAGGTCCGCGGCGGCGTCGTGCAGGGGATCGGCGGCGTGCTGTTCGAGGAATGTCTCTACAGCCCGGAAGGCCAGATGCAGAACGGCACTTTCGCGGATTATCTCGTGCCGATGGCCGCCGAGATGCCGGATATCGAGGTCGACCATATCGAGACGCCGACCGCGACGTCGGAACTCGGGACCAAAGGGGCCGGCGAAGCGGGGACCGCCGGCGCGATGGGGGCGGTCCTGAACGCGATCAACGATGCCCTGATGCCGTTCGATGCCCGGATTTACGAGACGCCGTGCACGCCGGACCGCATCCTGCGCGCTTTGGGGAAGATAGCCTAGAGGAGTCCGGTGCGATGATCGTCGACGTGCACGCCCATATTCTGGCCGAGGAATTCCTCTCCGGCCTCGCCGACGAGCATGTCTTCGGGATCGAGCACGGCGAGGGCGGGACCTATGTCTTTCCGGGTTACGGGCCGCTCGACCGTTGGCTCTACGATATCGGCGCGCGCACCGAAAGCCTGCGGGCCCGCGACGTGGAACTGCAGCTTGTGGCGCCGCCGCCGCGCATGGTCAGCCATGCGACCTGGTCGGCCGATGCGGAGTTCGCCCGCCGGCTCGATGCCCAGACGGCGCAAGCGGCGGCGATGGGCGAAGGCTTGCTCGCCGGACTGGCGACCCCGTGCTTCAACGAACCGGCCCGGGCGGCGGAGGAGCTGCGCCGCGCGGTCGGTGAGTATGGTTTCAAGGGCGTGGCGATCGCCAGTTCGGCGGCGGGTGCGCCTCTCGATGCGCCGGAATTCGACGA
>JAYPOZ010000063.1:0-9446 GCA_038131165.1 Rickettsiales bacterium
GCCGCCGATCTCGATGCCTATGTCGGCCTGGCGCGGGATTTTGTCTCCGATCGAATCCTCCGGGACCGGATTGTCGCGCGTGTCCGTCAGGCGGCCGAAGGGTCGGCGATGTTCGATGCCCCGAGATTCGTCGGCGGACTGGAGCGCGCCTTCGAGAAGATGTGGCAGCGGCACGCAGCAGAGATGCCGACGGTGGCTATCGATGTCGATGACGATGCGCGGTCCGATGATTAAGGGCGCGGCCGCCGAATCGGTATAGATCAATCTCCGAACGCGGCTCACGGGAGGAACAGGCTTGGCGACCGAGTCGATAGACGAACTCTTTGCCCGCTTCGGCAAACCGTACCGGCTGCTTGCCACTGTCTCGGGGATGACGGCCTCCTTTATCATGGTGCTGTCCGGCACGATCGTGAATGTCGCGGTACCGGACGTGATGGGCGCCTACGGAGTCGGTCAGGATCAGGCGCAGCTGATGGCCACCGCCTTCAACGTGGCGATGACGACCTGCCAGTTGCTCAATGCTTGGGTGGTCGCGAGCTTCGGCCAGCGCTACGGGTTCACCCTGACGCTGGTATTGTTTTCGGTCGGGAGCGTCATCGCTGGACTGGCGGACAGTTTCGGCATGCTGGTCGCCGGCCGGGTGATGCAGGGGGCG
The DNA here is from genome assembly GCA_038131165.1 of Rickettsiales bacterium. Classification (GTDB taxonomy): domain Bacteria; phylum Pseudomonadota; class Alphaproteobacteria; order UBA8366; family UBA8366; genus UBA6544. Next base: position 656 of record JAYPOZ010000063.1, read on the forward strand.
GCGACGGGGATCGTCCAGCCGCTCGTCATGGTGACGGTCTTCCAGGTATTCCCGCAGGAGCGACGCGGCTTCGCCATGGGCATATATTCGATGGGCCTGGTGCTGGCGGTTGCGATGGGGCCGCCGGTGGGCGGGCTCGCCCTCGAGCTGTTGAGCTGGCAGTACATTTTTTGGCTGCCGCTGCCCATGGTGCTGATCTCCTTGCCGCTGGGGCTCATCTTCCTGCCGTCGGTGCGCAAGCCGGGCGGCGAACGGTTCGACTGGCCGGGCTATATCCTCATCGCGGTGACGCTTTTCTGCGTTATGACCGTGCTCACCGACGGCCCCAGAAAGGGCTGGGTTTCGGACGATATCGTACTGCTGGTTATGCTCGGCATTCTGACAGGGGTCGGGTTCGTCTGGAGCCAGCGTCGGCCCGGGCCGACGCTGATGGATATTTCGCTGTTTCAAAGCCGGCATTTCGTCATCGTTCTGTTCGTGACCTTCTTCTCCGGCATCGGAAATTTTACGACCACGTATTCTTTTCCCGTCTTTACCCAACTCGTCCAGGGCCTGACGCCGCTCGACGCCGGTTTCAGCCTGTTGCCGGGAATGTTGATGGCCGTATGCATGGTTCCGTTTACCGGGCATCTCGCGGATAAGCTGGAGCCCGGCAAGGCGATGATGTTCGGCCTCTTCATTCTCGCCATCGGGACCTTGCCGATGGCCTGGGCCGATGTGAACACGCCGTTTATCCTGATCATCATATTCGGGGCCATCGGACGGTTCGGGACGACCTTCGTGCAGCCGTTCATCATGAATACAGCGCTGCGCAGCCTGCCGCCGGAGAAGCTGAACGCGGGTGCCGGGACGGTGAACTTCGTCCGCCAGACCGGTGGCAGCCTCGGGACAAACGCCTGGGTCGTCTTCGTCGATCAGCGCACCTTCTACCATAACGAGGCTTTGGCCGCGACGCAGGACCCGGGAAACGCCGCGAGCCGGGAGCTGCTCGAAGGCGTGGTCCGCCTGCTCAACGAAGCCGGCGTGTCGTCGTCGGTCCAGCAATCCGGTGCCTTGCACTATCTCGGCGAAGTCATCTACGCCCAGGGAATTACGCGGGCGTTTCAAGACGGGTTCATGGTCCTGGCAATCGCTTACTTGCTTGCGGTGATTCCGGCATGGATACTGAGCCAAACACGGGGGAGGTAAGAATGTATAAAAGAATATTGATGGCCTACGACGGCAGCCCCGAATACCGCCGGGCCCTGCGGCAAGGGTCCGAATTGGCGGAGTTGACCAATGCGGAGGTCCGTCTGCTGGCGGTGATCCGCTCTTCGGCGGCGATGCCGATGGCGGGCGGCGTGAACACGTCCGAGGTGGTCAACGAAGAGCACAGCGAAGTGAAGAAGCTTCTCGACGAAGGGGTCGAGCGCATTCAAGAGCGCCGCCACGTGAAATGTACCGGCATCATCGGCTACGGCGATCCGGTCGACGAGATCGAGAACGCCGCCCGCGATTTCGAAGCGGACCTCGTGGTGATCGGCACCCGCAAGCTGGGCGGTCTCGACCGCTGGTGGCGCAAGCGCATCGGCAAGAACCTGATCGACCGCCTGCCCTGCAGCCTGCTGATCGCGATTCCGCCGGAAGACTTCGAGCCGGACAAGGAATAGCGAAACCCGAAACCGGGGTTATTCCTGCCCGTAGCCCGGGACCGGCGTGGTGCCGGGGGCGCCCGCGGATTTGGCTTTCTCGGGGCCGCCGAAACGCTCGACCAGTGCCGCCTGATCCGCTTTTGCCTGACGGTCGATCTCTTCCGGGTCAAGCTGCTCCCGCAACAGCGCTTCCATGCGCGCGAGCGTGCCCGCATGGGCCGGGTCACGGGCAAGATCGTTACGCTCCTCGGGGTCGGCCTCGAGGTCGAAAAGCTCCGGCGGATATCCGACATAGTAGTGATATTTGTAGCGGCCGCGGCGCAGCATGTAGCCGGCGCTCGGCGAGGCGAAGGCGTGATACTGGCTGAGGACGATGCGTTCGGGCTCGTCGGGCGCCGCCGCGATGTGGAAAAGCGATCGGCTCCCGGTCGCCGGATCGTCCGTGGCCCGCGCGACAGCGAGGCCGTCCAGAATGGTGGCGTGACAGTCGATGAGGCTGACGGGCGTCGCACAGACCTCGCCTTGCGGCACCCCCGGGCCCGCCAGAATCATCGGCACTTTCGCCGATTCCTCGAAGAAGTTGAACTTGCCCCAAAGGCCCCGCGCGCCCGCACTGTCGCCGTGATCGCTGGTATAGAGTATGCGCGTTTCCCGCTCGAGGCCGAGCTCCTCGAGCGTGTCCAGGATAAAGCCGATCTGGGCGTCGACGAAACTGATGAGCGCAAGATAGCTCGCATAGGCGAGACGGCGCTCATCGTCGTCGCGGAAGTATCGGTCCTGCGCGATGAACTCGTCCTGTGCCCGCACCCAGGGATGATGCTCGGGCACGGGCCGTTTCGGCAGTTCGATCTTGTCGACGGGATAAAGGTCCAGATATTCGCGCGGCACGATAAAGGGCGGGTGCGGCGCCGCGAACCCCACATACAGGGCCCATGGCGCACCGTCGATCTTGGCGCGGGCTTTGAGCCATTCCGATGTGGTATTGGCGATCCGTCGGTCGTAGAGATTGTAGTTCGAGACCCCGACACCGACGTTCTTGATCAGCCGGAAGGGCTCGTCGAGGACCGGGAACGGATCGCGGAGGGCGCCCCAGACCATGCCGATTCCGTCGACGATGTGCATCGGCTCGTGCTGTTTGTCGTAGCCGAGCGGGTCTTCTTCGCGGCGGTAATGCATCTTGCCGATCGCCTCGACCGGCCGTCCGGCTTGCTGAAGATACTGCGCCCATCCGGGAAGGCTGCCGTCATAGGCCTGGGCGTTGTCCCAGTAGCGGGTCTCGTGCACCGGGCGGCCCGTCGCAAAGGAGCCGCGGGCCGGAACGCAAATCGGGCAGGGTGTATAGGCGTTGGCGAAACGGGTGCCGCGCGCCGCCAGCCGGTCCAAGGCCGGGGTATGGATCGCGGCGTTGCCGGTAGATCCCAGGTAGCGGGGATCGTGCCCGTCGCTCATGATCACGATAAAATTCCGGGCGTCCATTCCGCTCTCCCCCCATAGGATATCCGATCAGCCGAGATAGGCCTCCGCCCAGCCGAGGCCTTCGGACGTGTTGCCGCGTGGCCGGTACTCGCAGCCGATCCAGCCATGGAATCCCAATTCGTCGATCAGGTCGAAGAGGTAGGGATAGTTCACCTCGCCGATATCCGGCTCGTGGCGTTCCGGGACGCCGGCGATCTGAAAGTGATCGACCTTGTCGATGAATTCCCGGATCTTCATCGCGACATCGCCCTCGACGATCTGCACGTGATAGAGGTCCATCTGCACCAGCAGGTTGGGCATGCCGACCGCGTCCACGATGCGCCGCGCATCCGCCTGGCGATTGAGAAAATAGCCCGGCACGTCGCGCGTGTTGATCGGCTCGATGACGATGTTGCGTCCTTGCTCCGCGGCCTGGCTGGCGGCGAACAGAAGGTTCCTCTGGTAGGTGTCATAGAGTTCGTCGTCCGCCACGCCGTCGGGGCGCAATCCGGCCATCACATGGATGCGCGGGCAGCGGAGTGCGGCCGCATATTCCAGCGCCGTGCCGATGGTGTCCTGGAACTCCTGCTCCCGTCCGGGCAAGGCGGCGAGGCCACGCTCCGAGCGCTCCCAATCGCCGGGGGGTGCGTTGAACAGGGCCTGGGCTACCCCGGCGGCCTCCCGCCACTCGGCGACATCGGCGGCCGGCCATTCATAGGGAAACAGGAACTCGACGCCGTCGAACCCGTCCGCGGCGGCGGCGCCGAAACGGTCCGGGAAATCGATTTCGGTATACATCATCGACAGATTGGCGGCGAATTTCGGCATGGGATCAGTCCTTTGGAAACGTGCGTTCGATGTCCTCGATCTGCTCTGGCGTCAGACAGCGCGGATTATGGGCGTGCAGCAGTAGGTAGAGCTTCGCGGTCTCTTCCAGCTCCTCCATCGCGTAGACGGCGGCTTCCAGGCCCTTTGCCGAGACGACGGGACCGTGGTTCGCGAGCAGCACCGCGGTGTGTTTGCCGGCAAGGCCGCGGATCGCGTCGCCCAATCCCTCGTCGCCCGGCCGATAATAGGGCACCAGCGGTAGGCGGCCGATCTTCATCACGTAATAGGCCGTGATCGGCGGAATGACGTTCTCGGGGTCGATGTCGGGCAGGCAGGACACCGCCACGGAATGGGTCGAGTGCAAGTGCACGACGGCGCCGTCGCGGGGCCGTTCTCCGTACATGGCAAGGTGCAGGAAGGTCTCCTTCGTCGGCTTGTCGCCATCGACATGTGTGCCTTTGGCATCGAGCTTCGACAACCGGGCCGGATCGAGTTCGCCCATCGAGGACCCGGTCGGCGTCATCAGCCAGCCGTCCTCGGTCCGCACGCTGATATTGCCGGAACTGCCGCCGGTGAGGCCCCGGTCGTAGATCGACTTTCCGAAGCGGCAGATGGCTTCTCTTGTCTTGCTCTCTTCGCTCATGCCAATTTCTCGAATGCTTGCGTGAAGAATTCGGGCCCGCCGAAATTGCCGGATTTGAGTGCCAGGGCGATCTCGGGGTCGCCCAGGCTGACCGTCCAGGGAACGCCGGGGTCGATCTCCGGGCCGATCCGCAGCCCGCGCACGCCGAGGCGGCCGACCACCGCGCCCGAGGTCTCGCCGCCCGCCACGATGAGCTTCCTGACACCGGCGTCCACCAGACCCTCGGCGATGGACGCCAGCGTGCGTTCGACCAGCTCGCCCGCCGCATCGCGGCCGAGCTCGCTCTGGACGCGGCGCACCTCGTCCGGATCGGCGGTCGAGTAAATCAGGACAGGCCCGTCCGCCAGCTTGGATTTCGCCCAATCCAGCGCCTCGTCGACGACATCTTCACCGGCGGCGGCCAGCAGCGGGTCGACCTGAAAGATTGGCCGCATCCGGCCAAACTGTGCCACCTGCCCTTGAGTCGCCCGCGAACAACTGCCCGAGATCACCGCCGCATGGCCGTCGACCCTTGGCAATGCATCCGCCGCCGTCCCGGCCGCGAGCGATCCGTCGGCGCGGAAATTCTCCGGCAGTCCGATGCCGATCCCCGATCCGCCCGTCACCAGGGAGAGGCTCTTCGTGGCGGCGCCGATGGTCATGAGGTCCGCTTCGCTGACCGCGTCGACGACGGCCATGCGCACCCCGTCCGCCTGCAGTGCGTCGAAGGCGGCGGCCACCGCCGCCGCGCCCGCCGCGACCGTCCGGTAATCGACCAGGCCGACCTTGCTTTTCGTCTGGCGCTGCAGGACGCGCACGAGGTTCGGATCGGTCATCGGCGTCAATGGGTGGTCCTGCATGCCGCTCTCGTTCAGCAGCACCTCGCCGGCGAACAGATAGCCCTTGAAGACCGTGCGGCCGTTGGCGGGGAAGGCCGGACAGAAGATCGTGAATTCGGTGTCGAGTGCCGCCATCAGCGCTTCGGCGACGGGACCGATATTCCCCGCGTCGGTCGAATCGAAGGTCGAACAGTATTTAAAGAAGAACTGCCGGCAGCCCTGTCCGCGCAGCCAATCGAGGGCGGCGAGGGATTGCGCGATCGCCTCCTCGGGCGGGACGGTGCGCGACTTCAGCGCCACCACCGCGCTGTCGGCCTCGACCGGCGGCATATCGCCCGTCGGCACGCCGATCAACTGTACGGCAGTCATGCCCGATTTCACGAGGGTCCCGGCAAGATCCGTGGCGCCGGTGAAATCGTCGGCGATGCATCCAAGCAGCATGGCGGCTCTAGTCCTTCTTCTGCGGCAGGTCGATCCCGCTCGTCGCCTGGTAGACCTTGATCACCGAGGAATCGTCGTTGGCACCTTCGCCCATGCCGCTGGCGGCGATGAACTGCTGGTGGGCGGCGGCGGCGACGGGCAGGGGCATCGGCAGCCCTTTCCCCGCATCCAAGACGATCCCCAGATCCTTGACGAAAATGTTGACCATGCTGGTCGGCGTGTAGTCGCCCGACAGCACGCGGGGCACGCGGTTCTCGAACATCCAGGAGCGCCCGGCGCTGTTGCAGACGACCTCGTAGACCACCTCCGGGTCGAGGCCGGATTTTATGCCCAGCGCCATCGCCTCCATCGCGGCCGCGATATGAACTCCCGCGAGGAGCTGGTTGACCGTTTTCATCGCGGAGCCCTTGCCCGCGCGGTCGCCGAGGCGAAAGACGGTCTCGGAGATGGCGTCGAGCGCCGCCTCCGCTTTCTCGTAGGCGCGTTCGGGCCCGGACGACATGACCGTGAGTTCGCCCGAATGCGCCTTGGCCTTGCCGCCGCTGATCGGGGCGTCGAGCATTAAGACCTGATGCTCAGCGAGCCGCGCCCCCAGCTTCTCGGCGAACTCGGCGCCCAGGGTCGCGCAGGAGACGACGACGGAGTCCGACGTCATGGTCTCGACCGCGCCGCTTTCCCCGAAGAGAACCGCTTCGGTTTGGGCGGCATTGACCACGACGATGAAGACGACGTCGCACGCCGCGGCCAAGGCGGCGGGCGATGCGGCGGCGATGCCGCCTGCATCGGTGAAGGCCTTCAGGTTATCCGGATTGAGGTCGCACCCGTGTACCGTCAGTCCCGCGCGCAGCAGCGACAAGGCCATACCGCCGCCCATGGAGCCGAGCCCGATGACCCCGATGGGCCGGGTGTTCACTGCGTCATTCATATCCGTTTTCCTAAGCGGCGCGGGCGCTGATCTTGGCGCGCATCAATCGCCGACGCTCCGCCATGGAATACGCCGCTTCGCCGCGATGCATCGTGCAGCGTTGATCCCAGATCACGAGTTGCCGGGGCTGCCAATGGTGGTGATAGAGGAACTCCGGCCGTACCGCATGGTCGAAGAGGAAGGAGAGAATCTCCGTCGATTCTGACGGATCGAGCCCGATGATCTCGACCGTATGCAGCGGGTTGACATACAGCGCCTTGCGGCCGGTCTCGGGATGGATGCGCACGACAGGCTGCTCGACCTGCGGCAATTCCGCTTCTTGTTCGGGCGTCAACGGAATGAACCCGCCCACCGCCGCCGGTCCCCGACTGAAAAGGTGGCGCGCCTTGCGGCCCTCGATCCTCTCCCGAATGTCGTCCGGCAGGGTGTCGTAGGCCCGATACATATCGGCGAAGATCGTGCCGCCGCCCCGGCTTGGTACTTCCAGGGCATAGAGCGTCGTATGGGCGCAGGGATCCGCCTTGTAGCTGCTGTCGGAATGCCAGGCGGAGCCGCGGCCGGCCGACGCCGGGTCCGGCTTGCCGTCCTTATCGACATTGGTGAGATAGATCAGCTCCGGCAGGCCGGGATGGGCGAACTGCTGGACGTGGGTATCGATCTCGATGTCGCCGAAGAGCCGCGCGAAGGCGAGGAAGGACTGCGGATCGAGATCCTGCTCCGGAAAGGCGAGAACCGGATAGCGGAGATGCAGGCGGCGGAGGGAATCCGATACCGACGGGTCATTGATCCCCGCCAGATCGACCCCCTCGACCGAGGCGGCGAAACCTTCCGTCAGTGGCGTGATTGCGAACTCGTCGCGGGCTTCTGCTGTCAGCGTGCTCATATGTTCCTCCCTCATTCGGTCTTTATCGTTGGCAAAAGGCTATCACGTGGAGCGGTGGCCGCGAAATAGGCTAAAGGGTTTCGCGGGCTTTCGGTTTTCGGGCATAATGGCCGAAAAAGCGAAGTCCAATGCACCAATGGAGGGAGGAAAAATCATGACCGATACATCCGACAAGCAGGCGGCCCGTATGAACCGGCGGCGCTTTTTCACGGCGGCAGGCGGATTTGCCGGCCTCACGGCCCTCGCGACGGCCTTCGGCAGTGCCGCCGCGAAAGCGGCGGAGACGCCGATCGGGCCGAAATGGTGGCCTTCGAAATGGGGCAAGGGCGACCAGAAAGGCGCTACCAACTATATGACGCCGCAGAAGACGCTGGAGGCGACCCAGCTGATCAAGACCGGCAAGGTGCACAGTCTGGGCCGGGTCTACGAGGCGGAGATGCCGTTATTCGGCAACCGTGCTTTTTCGATGCGCATTCCGGGCGCGCCGACCGGCGGGACCTTCGGCGACAACAAGATCGTTTGGAACGACGAGTTTCTGTGCACCGAGATCGGTCAGGTCGGGACCCAGTTCGACGGCCTCGCGCATATCGGCGTCGAGGCCGGCAAGTCGGGCGATAAGAGCGAACAGCGTTTCTACAACGGCTTCACCACGCAGGAGATGTCCAACGCTTACGGCGTCAACAAGCTGGGCGTCGAGCAGCTCGACCCGTTCTTCACCCGAGGCGTGCTGATGGATGTCCAACGCCTCCGGGGCCGCCGGATGAACAAGGGCGAGGAGATCACGGCCGCCGACCTGCAGGCGGCGCTCAAGGCGCAGAACATGAGCGAGGCGGACATCCGTCCGGGCGACGCGGTGTTCGTGAACACCGGCTGGGGGTCGCTCTGGAAGAAAGACAACGCGACTTTCAACAGCGGTGCGCCCGGCATCGGGGTCGGCGCCGCGGAATGGCTGATCGGGAAACAGGTCTCCCTGGTGGGCGCGGATACATGGCCGGTCGAGGTTGTGCCGAACCCGGACGCGAAGCTGGCGTTCCCGGTTCACCAGATGCTGATCACCCGGAACGGCATCTTCATCCACGAGAACCTGGCGTTCGACAGTCTGATTGCCGACGGCAGTTACAGTTTCGCCTATATCTTCTCGCCGATGAAGCTGAAGGGCGGCACCGG
>JAYPOZ010000063.1:9546-25947 GCA_038131165.1 Rickettsiales bacterium
GAGATTCCGATGCAGCAAGGCAATCCAACATCGCTCCGGGTGCCCGATCCGGGCGTCTCGGCGCTGTTCGAGCAGGACGCGCGCTGGCAGGCATGGCTCGACGTCGAGGCGGCGCTGGCCAAGGCGGAGGCCGAACTCGGGATGATACCGGATGCCGCGGCCGAGGAGATCGTGCGCAAATGCGACCTCTCGCTGTTCGACCGGGAGCGGCTGACGGAGGGGTTCCGGCGCACCGCGCACACGCTGGTGCCGCTGGTCTGGGAACTCTCGCGCCTCTGCGACGGCGATGCGGGCAATTACGTCCACTGGGGCGCGACGACCCAGAACATCACCCAGACCGGGGATTTGCTGCAGTTGCGGAAGGCGCATCGGATTTACCTGCGTCAGATCGGCGCGATCCTGGCGGCACTAGCCGACCTCGCGGAGAAATCCAAGGACATGGCCCTGCCGGGACGGACGCACGGACAGCACGCGGTCCCGGCGACCTACGGGCTGAAGGTGGCGATCTGGATCGACGAGTTCGCGCGTCACGTCGAGCGGATGCGCGAATGCGAGCCGCGGGTCTTTCAGGCTTTGCTCGGCGGCGCCGCCGGCACGGTCGCGTCTTTCGGAGAGCAGGGATTGGAGGTGCAGGCACGCATGGCGGCGCATCTCGATATGCCGGCGATGGCGGTTCCGGCGCGCAGCATCATGGACCATCTGGCCGAGCATGTGATGGTGCTCGCCCTCCTGGCGGCGACCTGCGGAAAGTTCGCCAACGAAATCTATACCGGGATGAAACAGGAATTCGGCGAGGTCGAGGAACCGATTTCGCCCGGTACCGTCGGCAGCAGCACGATGCCGCAGAAGCGCAATCCGCATCTGTCGCAGGACATCATGGCCTATGCGGCGCAAATCCGCACGATGGTGCCGCTGGCGTTGGAGACCGTGATGACGGAGCACGAGGCCAATCGCCAGACATCGTTGATGATGCGCTACGCGCAAGGCCAAGTCTGCACCTTGATGGGCGATACCCTGGAGCGGGTGCGCATCCTTGCCGAGGGTTTGGTGCTCAAGCCGGAACGCATGCGCGCCAATCTCGACCTGACCGACGGGCTGATCATGGCCGAGCCGATGATGCTGGCGCTTGGGGAGTATGTCGGTCGGCAGGAGGCGCACGATATCGTTTATGACGCGGCGCAGGCCGCCTCCACCGGCGAAGGAACGTTCCGGGAGCTGTTGTCGGCCGACGACCGGTTCACGCGGCATCTCGCGGGCGACGAGATCGAGAAGATGCTGGATCCGACCGCCTATACCGGTCTATGCGCGAAGATGGCCGAGGAACAGGCTGTCCGCGCCCGCGTTCTGGCGCGCGAACTCGCGGGCTCGTGAGGGACGCTGGTCTTGGCGAATCGCGGCGGCTAGACTCCGCTGATTCGCACACGTGACCCACCCCTATTGGAGGCCGAATGCTTCGTTTCTGTCTTGTTTTTCTTGCCCTGTTCGTTCTGCTCGCGGAAGCCCAGGCGAAATCTCCCGGCTTCTGCGACGGCGCCTTCGCGAAAGCGGCGACGGTCAAGTCGAAACCTTTGGCCTTTACTGCGAAAAAGCTGCAATGCCGAAGTCTCCGCGACGGGCCGAAGGGATTTCAGTTGCGGTGTTTCGGCACGCCGGATGTGCGCGTAGCCTCCGACCGGATCGCGGAAGGTTTGCACAGTTGCCTGACGACGGCCGGGTTTACGGCGGCGATTCAGGGCAAGACCGAGCGGATGAAGATCACCGAGCTCCGCGACGCCAAGCGCGGCATCCTTTGCACGATGATCAACAGCGCGGCTGCGGCGGGTGTGGATGGCTGGTCGGTGAAATTGAAATGTTACGGGCCGAGGTAACGTCTGCCGCCGTTACGATTTAAGCCTGAGGGCGACGGCCTCCTCGACCGAGAAGGCTCTGTGCGGGGCAAAGCGGAACTGGCGTTCCAATTCGTAGGCGTCGCGCTCGAGCGGAATGGCGAAATAATTCATGCCGTTTGCCGCCCAGCCCTCCACATAGCGGCGCATGAAACCCTCGACTCCGAGCTGGTTGTACTGGGCGACGTGGACGCATTCGTGGAACAATAAGGAGACGAGGTCGGTTTCCTCGAAATAGGCGTCGGAGAGGATGACCGTATCGACGAAGGTGATCCCCGCCATCTCGGAGAAATCGAGCGGTTTCGCAGCCGCCTTGGCATCCTCCAAGAATCCGAGGAAGGCGGGGTTTTCGATTTGCGGCACATGCCGGAAACGGACCTGCGAGAGCGTCTCTTCGGCAAAGAACGGCGCGATCAGTCCGCATTCCGGCTGCGGCAAGGCGAAAGCGGCGGGCCGGTGGGTCTCCCGCTGCGCGTCGACCCACCCGACAGCCTTCTCGATAAGGCTGTCGAGCAATGCGGTCGCGCGGTGGTTGAGCCGAAACATCTGCCGCTTTCCCCAAGCCGCGTTCAGCTGCCGGTGAAGACGGGTTGGCGTTTCTCCATGAAGGCTTCGCGGCCCTCTTTATAGTCGTTGCTGTCGAAGCACATTTTCGACAAGCGTTTGATCTCTTCGTAGTCGCGGTCCTCTTTGTCGGCCAATATCTGGCCGATCGTATATTTCGACGCGGCGATCGAGAGCGGCGCATTCCGGCAAATGGCGTCGGCAATTTCCCGGACGGTGCTGTCCAAATCGGCAAGCGGTACCGCGCGGTTGATCAGCCCGATCCGCTGGGCCTCGTCGGGTTCGATCCGGCGGGCCGTGAACATGATTTCGCTGGCCATGGCGGGGCCCACCAGATGGACCAGCTTATGGAGCCCGTCGAACCCGTAGGCGATGCTGAGCCTGGCCGCGGGAATCCCGAATTGCGAATCGTTGCTGGCAAAGCGCATGTCGGCCGCCATCGCCACCGCCATGCCGCCGCCGAGACAAAAGCCCTGTATTTTCGCAATCAGGGGTTTCTTGACGCCATTCAGTCGGGCCCGCGCGCCTTCGGAAATGCGCGCGTATTCCGCGGCCGCCTCGGCATTGTTGCGGCGCTCCTTGAACTCGGAGATATCGGCGCCCGAGACAAAGGCTTTATCGCCTGCACCCTGCATCACGATGACCTTGATGGCGTCGTCGGCCTCGAAATCGTCCAGGATCGCTTCGACGGCGGACCACATTTCCAAAGACATGGCGTTGCGGCGCGCCGGGTTGTTGAACGTCATCCAGCCGATGCCGCCTTCCTTCTCCGCGATCATTTTCTCGGTATCGAGTTTCATAGTGCTTCCTTTATCCGGTGTTGGTATGCGCGCGCTCAGACGATGTCGCGCGATTTCATGTCCGCAATCTGATCTTCGCCGTAACCAAGATCGACGAGGATCGAATCGGTATGCTCGCCAAGCTCCGGCACCGGCAGGCGGAACTCTTCCGGCTCGGGCGTCTTGGTGAGATTGATGGCCTGGCCGACCAGTTTGATGTCGCCGAGAGTCGGATGGTGTTGTGTCTTCGCCATTTTAAAATGATAGACCTGCGGGTCGGCGAATACCTGGTAGACCGAATAGATCGGCACGCACGGCACGCAGACCTCGTTCAGCAGGTCGACCCAATGCTGGCTCGGCTCCTGTTTGATCCGGGCTTCGATGGTGGCGTTGAGTTCGTCGCGGTTCTTCGAGCGGCCGCCCGCCGTATTGAACTTCGGATTCTGCAGCAGGTCGCGAAGATCGGCGGCACCGCAGAAGCGTTCGAACAGCACGTCGCCGGAGGCCGCGATATTGATATGGCCGTCCGCCGTCGCGAAGACGCCTGTCGGAATGCTGGTCGGGTGATTGTTGCCCGCCTGTTTCGGCACGTCCTTGTCGACCAGATAGCGCGAGGCCTGGAAATCCATCATCTGGATCATCGATTCCAGCAGCGAGGTGTGGACCCACTGGCCCTCCCCGGTGACTTCCCGGTCGAGCAGGGCAATCAGCGTCGCCTGTGCCAGGAACATGCCGGCGGTCAGGTCACAGATCGGGATGCCGACCCGCACCGGGCCCTGTCCTGGCATGCCGGTCACGCTCATCAATCCGCCCATTCCCTGGGCGATCTGATCGACGCCCGGGCGCTTGCCGTAGGGTCCGTCCTGGCCGAAGCCGGCGATGCTGGCGTAGACGATGCGCGGATTGACCTTGGCGCAGGGCTCGTAGTCGATGCCCAGGCGGTGCTTCACGGCCGAGCGGTAGTTCTCGACGATGACATCGGCCTTCTCGACCAACTTGAAGAAAACCTCTTTTCCTTCTTCGGTCTTGAGATTGATCGTCAGGCTCCGCTTGTTTCGGTGCAGGTTCTGGAAATCGAAGCCGTGGCGCGCGCCGATGATGCCGCCCTTGTCTTTGTTGATCCGGTCCGGCGCTTCGATCTTGATCACGTCGGCGCCCCAATCCGCCAATTGTCGCACGCAGGTCGGTCCCGCCCTGTGCGCCGTGAGATCGAGTACCGTAAACCGCGAAAGCGGCAGTCTGCCATTGCTTGCCATATCGTAATTCCCAGTTTTCGTCCGCTTGTGCGGAGCACATTTTGCACGTCCTTGGGATATAGGCCAGAGCGGGGACCAACACAGCGCGGCCGGTCTTCGCTTGCCGATCCCGTCGGAGGGAGGGCGCCATTGCATTCTGGTGCGAGCGGGCCCCTGCGATGGTTTGCTGTTTGGTTGCGCCGGCCACGCGAATCGCGCAAGACTGCACCGATAATAATGAACCGGAGGGATTGGGTGATGAAGGCCGTCGTATTTTTGGGTGACCGCGAGTTGGAATTGATGGAGTTTCCGGACCCGACGCCGGGCCCGGACGAAGTCGTGCTTGAAATCAAGGCTTCGGGCATGTGCGGCAGCGATCTGCATCACTACCGTGCACCGAAACGGGACACCTTGCACATTGCGGGGCACGAGCCTTGCGGCGTCGTTGTTGCCGTGGGCGATGGAGTCCCCGAAGCGCAGGCCAGGGTCGGCGACCGGGTGATGGACCACCACTATCATGGCTGCGGTGTGTGCAAACATTGCCGCGAGGGTTGGTCGCAATTATGCGTCGACGGCACCATCGTCTTCGGCAGCACCGGCCATGGCGCGCATGCCAAGTATATGAAGGTGCCGGCGCATACGGTCGTGAAATTGCCGGATGCCCTGTCGTTCAAGACCGGAGCGGCCATTTCCTGCGGGACCGGCACGGCCTACGGGGCACTCAAACGGCTCGATCTGGCGGGGGACGAGACCATCGCGATCTTCGGTCAGGGGCCGGTCGGGTTGAGCGCCACCCAATTGGCGAAGGCGATGGGTGCGCGGGTCATTGCCCTCGACATCAGCTCGGAACGCCGCGACCTCGCCCGGAAGTTCGGCGCCGACGAAGTCGTCGACCCGATGGCGAACGATGTCGTCGAGGCGATCCGAGAATTGACCCATGGGGAAGGAGCGCAGAAGACGCTCGATTGCAGCTCGAATCCGGAGGCGCGGCGGGCTGCGGTCCAGTCGGTCAGGACCTGGGGCACCGCCTGTTTCGTCGGCGAACGCGGCGAGGTGACATTCGATGTGTCGAACGACCTTCTGCGCCGTCAGGTGACGCTGGTGGGGTCTTGGACATTCAGCAAGAACGGTCAGGCGGATTGCGCCGAATTTATCGCAGATCGGAAAATCGACGTCGATGCGCTGTTCACGCACGAGTTCACGCTCGATCAGGCCGAAGACGCCTATAAACTGTTCGATTCCCAGACCACCGGGAAAGGCGTCTTTTTGATGTAGTCGCCTCGATTTGGCGAGAGGATTCAGCGTGCACAGTGCAACCGGCAACCAGGGGAGGTTTCCGGTGCTCCGGTATTTCTATATCGGCAGCGCCGTGGCATTTGTTGTCGCGACGGTCCTGATCGCGGTGCTCTGGAACCTCGATTCCGTCGATCGTGCGGTGACGATGGCGGAACGTCAGAGCGTTCATCTGGCGGAAGTGATGGTCCGGGCGGTCAGCGAGCGCCCGGCCGCGTCTCAGAGCGATCGATTCATCGATCTTATGGACATGGCGAAAGCCGACCCCGATAGATTCGATCGCTTGCCGAAGACACGTCCATTCTCAAGGTCAAGGTCTTCGACAAGAGCGGCAATGCCGTCTATTCGCCGGTGGCGGATGAGATCGGGACGCCCGAATCGCTTACGGGAAGCATTGAGCGCGTGGCGGAATCCGGTGTTGCGCGCAGCCATTATTCCCGGAAAAGCCGGTTTCACGGCTTTGGCAACCCGGTGGAAAATATCGATATTGTCGAGACCTATATTCCTGTGATGGCCGAAGACGGTCAGACCATCGGCGTTTTCGAGACTTATGCCGACGTCACACCGGAGATGGCGGCGGTCCGCCGGTCTACCTGGTACGCGGTCTCCATTGCCGCCGTCATATTCGGCCTATTGTTTGTCGCACTTTTTTTGATCGCCCGTCAGGCGAACAAGAGCACGCTCGGGTATTACGAGGAAGTGCGCCGAAGCTACGCCCGTATCAAGCGTCAGAACGAGCAAATCGAGCGGGAAATGGCGGGACGCATTCGCGCGGAGGAGGAACTCGGCGACTACACGTTGCTGCTGCAACGCACGCTTGAGACGATCGAACATGGCATCTGCGTCTACGACCGGCACCTCAAGCTCGTCGCCTGGAATCAGAAGTACATCGAGATGACCGGCCATGCTCCCGCCCGGGTGCAACGCGGGAGAAGCGCTTATGACTTGATCCACGACCTTGCGGTGAAAGGGCAGTTTGGCGACGAAGATCCGGCGGTGTCGTCCAAGGAACGCGAACAGTATTATTTCGCCAGCGGGCGGCATTCGG
Organism: Rickettsiales bacterium; assembly: GCA_038131165.1. Taxonomy (GTDB): domain Bacteria; phylum Pseudomonadota; class Alphaproteobacteria; order UBA8366; family UBA8366; genus UBA6544. The sequence continues at coordinate 16,352 of JAYPOZ010000063.1, forward strand.
TCGAGGAACGGCAACGCGAGGACGGTCGGATCATTCTGATCGAGCGCACGCCTATGGCGGATGGCGGATACGTCTCCTGTTTCACCGATGTCACGGATCAGCGATCCGCCGAGCGCGATCTGATGCGCGCGAAGGAGAATGCCGAACTTGCAAATCGCGTGAAGACGGAATTTCTCGCCAATGTCAGCCACGAGTTGAGAACGCCGCTGAATTCAATCATCGGGTTCTCGCAAATCCTTCAAGGCGATGTCACAGAGGCCAAACGGCGCGAGTACGCCTATGACATTATGTGGTCGGGAACCCATCTGCTGGAGGTCATCAACGATATCCTGGATGTCTCGAAGATCGAGGCCGGCGAAATGCAATTGCACTTCGAGCCGGTCGACATTCGGCTGTTGTTCGATGAATGCCGACGTATGTTTTACGAGCGTTTGGAAGGCGCGAACCTCAGTATGGAAATCGATGCGGCGGAAGAACTGCAACCGATCCCGGCGGACCCATTGCGGTTGAAACAGGCGCTCTTCAACCTGCTGAGCAACGCGGTGAAATTCACGGGGGCCGGCGGCCAAATTCGCCTCTCCGCGCGCCGGGCGGACGGGGGCGGGGCCGAAATCGCGGTTGCCGATACCGGTATCGGGATCGCCGCGGAAGACTTGCAGAAGGTCATGCAGCCCTTCGGGCAGGCCCGAAACGTCCATGACCGGCCGCACGAGGGGAGCGGATTGGGCCTCTATCTCGTAAAGTCGATCGTCGAGTTACACGGCGGCGAACTCGCGCTCGAGAGCGAACAGGGCGTTGGCACGGTCGTGACAATCAGCCTGCCGTCGGAGTCCGCCGGGCCCTAAGGGGTTGTCGCGGGGATGATTTCCTCTCCCTTGATCAGGCTGCGGTGCATTTCCCGGGGCTGCGTGTGGTCGATCTTGTTGCGCGTGTGCATGGTGCAACGGTTGTCCCACATGATGGCATCCTTTGGCTGCCAGACTTGCGTCCAGACGAACTTTTTCTGCGTCGCATGCGCCCAGAGCTCGTCCAGCAGGGCCTCGCTTTCGTCCTGGGGCAGTTCGACGATGTAACTCGACGGCGAAGCGTAACGGCGGCCGAGATAGAGCGCATTCCGTCCGGTCACCGGGTGCCTGCGGACCATGGGATGCACCGGCCCTTCGACCTCCTCGCGCGTGGTCGGTATCTTGGCGGTCGGCCGCGCGCCGCCCGCGGTATTCCGGCTGTTGTCGTGGCGGATATGCAGGTTGAGGAGCCGTTCCTTCATCGCCATGGGCAGGGCGTCGTAGGTTTCGTACTGATTGACGAAGGAGGTGTCGCCGCCGCCGTTGATCGGTACCTGAATGCCATAGAGGATGCTACCCTTCGGCGGGTTGTCGACATAGGAATTGTCGGTGTGCCAGAACAGTTCGCTGCTGCCGGTGCCGGAATTCTCTTTCTCGGGCTTTCCGTCCTTGTCGAGGTTGGAGATGATCGTGATCCCCGGCAGGCGCGAGACGCGTCCGGACTTCGTGTCGTACCCGGCATTCAGATAGTATTGGCGCGAACCCGCGACCTGGGAGCCACCAAACTCGTCGGCCATGCGGATCAGGTCTTCGTCCGAGAGGGTCTGGTCGCGGAACCGCAACACCAGATGATCGTTCCATGCCTGCTGGACGAAGGCTTTGTCTTCGTCGCCGAGGGGCTTTGAAAAATCGACGCCCCGCACATCCGCGCCGAGGGCGGCGCCGGTTGGAATGACTTCGCGTGTCATGACCTTTTCCTCCATGCCTGATGGTCGTTCTTAACGAATAACAATAGACCGGAATTTCAAAATCGCACCTTCGGCGCGGACGCTCGCAATTCGGGGCGAAACGGCCTAATTCAGTTAAAGGAACATTTGCCGACAGGGCCGCGGAGGAACCATGAGCTATCGCCATATAGAATTCGACGTCAGCGACGAGATTGCGACGATCACGCTGAACCGGCCCGAGGCGCGCAATGCCCTCAGCGCGGAAATGCGCGAGGACTTGAGCACGGCATTGGAGGAGATCAAGGAGCGCGCCGGCGACGACGTGAAATCGGTGATCCTGACCGGTGCCGGCGGGGCCTTCTGCGCCGGCGGCGACGTCAAGGGCATGGGCAACCGGCAGATGACGCCGATGGAGCAGCGCAATCGCATGCGTTCCGGCCATAACCGGATTTACGACATCGTGCATCTGGAACTGCCCGTCATCAGTCTCGTCGACGGGGCGGCGGCCGGGGCCGGTTGCAATCTGGCGCTATTGGCGGATTTCGTGCTCGCCACGCCGCGGGCGTTCTTCACTCAGGCCTTCGCGAAAATCGGGCTGATCCCGGACTGGAGCGGTTTTTTCGTCTTGCCGCGCCTCGTCGGTATGCAGGTCGCGAAAGAACTGGTCTTCACCGGCCGCCGCGTCGGCGCGGACGAGGCGAAGGAATTGGGGCTGGTCCACACGGTCGTCGGCCAGGATACGGCCATGGCGGAAGCGCGTGCCTTCGCGCGCCGGTTCTGCGACGCGTCCACTTCCGCCATCGGCATGGCCAAGACCATCCTCAACGAATCCTACAATCAGGATTTCCGCACCTTGCTGGAGATGGAAGCGATGGGTCAATCGTTGGTGCGCGAGACGGAGTTCCACCGCGAGGCGGTGCGCCGTTTCAAGGAGAAAGAGACGCCGCTGTTCGATTGGGACCGCAACAAGTAACTCGTGCAAACCGGCTGGACCGCCCCATGGAAATCGTCGCTGTCGTTAAAAGGGAATGCGAGACCTGCCTCATGGTGGCGCCGGTGCTCTCCGCGCTGCAGCGGGCGACCACGCTGACCTTGTATTCGCAGGACGATCCGGGTTTTCCGGAAGCGACCGGCGGCGCGCTCGATGATCGTGAGTTGGAAGAGTCCTGGCGGCGGCGTATCGAGATTGTGCCCACGCTCATTCGCCTGGAGGACGGCAAGGAGGTATCCCGGGTCGAAGGCTGGAACCGCGCGGACTGGCAGCGGCTCACCGGATTGCCCGATCTCGGCAGCGACCTGCCCGCCTCGCGGCCGGGATGCGGTTCGCGCTCGGTCGATCCCGGAATGCCGGAACGGCTGTCTCTTAAATACGGCGGTCTCCATCTCCAGTCGCGCGAGATCGAGGTCGACGAGATGGAGGACCCGATTGAGGTCACCTACGACCGTGGCTGGTCCGATGGACTGCCTGTGGTCCCGCCGACGGATTTGCGGATCGCCCGGATGCTCGCCGGCACGACACGCAAACCGGATGAGGTGATCGGCCTGATCCCGCCGAACCTGCCGGAATGCACGGTCGAGAAGGTCGCGATCAGCGCCGTCATGGCCGGGTGCCGGCCGGAATATATGCCGGTCGTGCTGGCGGTGATCGAGGCGGCCCTGAAGCCGGAATTTTCGATGCACGGATTACTGGCGACGCTCGGGTTTGCCGGCCCCGTCGTCATCGTGAACGGGCCCGTGACGAAACGCATCGGCATGAATTCGAAGGGCAATGCGCTCGGCCAGGGCAACCGCGCAAACGCGACCATCGGCCGGGCTCTGCAATTGCTGATCAGGAATGTCGGCGGCGGCATTCCCCAGGAGGTCGACCGCTCGATCCTCGGCAATCCCGGCAAATACACGTTCTGTTTCGCCGAAGACGAGGACGATCCCGATTGGGTGCCCTTGAACGTCGCGCGCGGCGCTGCGCCCGGCACGTCGACCGTAACACTGTTCCACGGTGACGGGGTGCAGGGATGCGTCGCCTGGCATTCGCGGACGCCGGAGCAGGTCTCGAAGTCGCTGGCCATGAGTCTGTTGGCGGTCTGTCACCCGAAGACTTGCGAATGGTCGCAGGCGCTCTTGGTTCTCTGTCCCGATCATTATGAAATTTACCGCCAGCACGGTTGGGGCCGCCCCGAAATCGAAGCGGCGATCTGGGAGGCGCTCAAGCGTCCGGGCCGCGATCTCGTGCAGGGCGCGCAAGGCGTTCTCGAAGGGATCGATCCGTCTCGCGCCGATGAAATTGTCGATAAATTCTACGAAGGCGGCTTGCTGATCGTCCGTGCGGGCGGCAAGGGTGCGGGACAATCGGCGATCATCGGCGGCTGGCCGGCACAGCGAAACCGCGCGGAAATCAAGATCGTATCGGAGGAAGTGAAGACATGAGAAACCAACCCTATATCATGCGCGATCCGACGGCCGAGCTGACGGACGTGCTGCGCGATCGATTGACGCCAAAGATGCCGTTGTCGGAAGCGACCATCGGTCTCCTCTCCATTTCAAAGGAACGCAGCGACGAGTTTCTCGATTCTGTCGAACGCAACCTCGCCGCCGAGGGGTTGACCGTGCTGCGCTTTCGCAAACCGACTTATACGCGCCCGGCGCCCGAGGCCATCATCCAGCAGATTGTCGAACGCTGCGATGTCGCGGTCGTCGGTCTCGCCGATTGAGGGTCGTGCACGTCGTGCAGTTTGCATGACATCGCCACGCTCGATAAACGCGGTATTCCGGGCTGCGGCGTCGCCTCGGAGGAGTTCAAGCCCGGGGCGGTCGCGCAATCGAAGTCGCTCGGCTTCAGGCCGGCGATGATCTGGGTGCCGCATCCCATTCAAAATCGCACCCCGGAAGAGCTGGTCGGTCTTGCGGGCGCGGCCATGCCAGAGATCGTCGCCGCGATTCAGGGATAGGAAACCGCACCATGACCGGCCGCACCGTCGATCTGTCCGACAATACCGCGTTTGGCGCCGGCTTTCCGCACGAGAGCTTTAATTGGCTGCGAACGAACGATCCGGTGCATTGGCATGAGCCGACACCGAAGAGTCCGGACGGCGAGGGGTTCTGGGTGGTCAGCCGCTACGATGATGTCATGGAAATCTTCCGGACGCCGGAGGTGTTCTCGTCGAACACCGGCGGCGCGCGCACCGGCGGCGGCACGACGATGAAGGACGAACGCGCGGCGGGGAAGGTGCTGAACTATACCGACGACCCTCAGCACAGGACCCTGCGCCAGTTGGTCAACAAGGGATTTACCGCCCGCGCCCTCAACCTGCTGGAGCGGAACCTCCAGGAGCGGACGGATGCCCTCATCGACGCATTCCCCGAGGGTGAGAGCTTCGATTTCGTTCAGGCTTTCGCGCGCGAACTACCATTGCAGGCGATCTGTATGATTCTCGGCGTGCCGCAATCGGACCGCACGCAGCTCTGTGACTGGATCGAGGAGGGCCTTGCCGCGGATTCGCCGAATGTCATGGCGGTCGAGTTTCTGAAAAAGATCAAGGAGTACGCGCTCGGTTTGATCGCCGAGAAACGTCGGCGCCCCGAGGACGACATCCTTTCGACCATCGTGCACGCCCGGTTGTCCGAGGAAGGCGACCGCCAATTGAGCGAAGAGGAATTGGTGAACTTCTTCATCCTGCTGTTTCCGGCCGGGGCCGAGACGACGCGCAATTCATTCGGCGCGGGGCTTCGGGCATTGTGCGAGCACCCGGATCAACTCGCGCGCCTGCGGGGCGAACCGGGCATGATACGCTCGACCATCGAGGAGATCGTACGCTGGACGACACCCTCGATCTACAAGCGGCGCACGGTGACACGCGATACGGAATTCAGGGGGCGAGATCTGAAGACGGGCGATAAGGTGACGGTCTGGGAAATGTCGGCCAATAGGGACGACCGGGTGTTCGACTCCCCTTTTACCTTCGACATCGCCCGCACGCCGAACAAGCACATCGGCTTCGGATTCGGGCCGCACATCTGTCTCGGCGCGGCGCTTGCCCGGCTCGAACTCAAGATCGGGCTCGAAGCGCTGCTGTCCCGGATTGCCGCATTCGAGATTGAGGGACCGCCTGAGTGGGTGCCGAACAACCGGCTTCTGGGCCTCAAGAGATTACCGTTACGGATTACATTCAAAGGACACTAGATATGAGCGACAGCAACGACCGCCGCGAGAAAGGGAAAGCATTTGCCCGGAGGATTCTGAAAGACGGGCCACCGCCCTTTCCGGTGCCGAAGAAGTTTCAGCGCTACACGCTGGAGAATGTCTTCGGCGACCTCTGGCAGGACGACGAGGATATGGAATTGTGGGAGCGGTCGCTCGTTACCTGCACGATCCTGGTGGCTCTGAACCGCGAAGGCGAACAGAAGATTCATCTGAAAGCCGCGAAGGAACTCGGCGTGCCGCGTCAGAAACTGGAAGCGATGATCATCCATGCGGCCCATTATGCGGGGTGGCCGGTGGCTGCCTCCGCGTTCCGGACGCTGGCCGAGGTTTGGCCCGAAGAAGACTAAACGGAGCGGGGAGCACCGAGGAAATGACGACCGAAACATTCGATTACATCGTGGTGGGCGCGGGTTCGGCGGGCTCGGTGCTGGCCAACCGCTTGAGCGCCAGCGGCGAGTACCGCGTTCTGGTGCTTGAAGCGGGGCGGGAAAGTCATCCCTGGTCGCGTATTCCGGTGGGCTTCGCCAAGCTGATCGACAACCCGGCCGCCAATTGGCTCTATTCCTCCGAACCCGAGGAGAGCACCGGCGGACGCCGGGTCCCGATTCCGCGCGGCAAGCTCCTCGGCGGCTCCAGCTCCATCAACGGCATGGTTTTCGTGCGCGGTCAGGCCCAGGACTACGACCAATGGGCGCAGCTCGGCAATCGCGGCTGGAGCTATCAGGACGTGCTGCCGATCTTCAAGGAGATGGAGAGCTATCAGGGCGAGGGCGACGATGAGTACCGGGGCCGAGACGGCCCCTTGAAGGTAAACGAGAGTATCGAAAGCGGGCCGATCTACGAGTCTTTGATCGCGGCGGCGGGCGAGGTCGGTATCGACTACACCAAGGACTACAACGGCGCCAAGCAGGACGGCATCGGCATGACCCAGGCGACGATCCGCAACGGACGGCGCATGAGCACTGCCTATTGCTATCTCGATCCGGCGCGAAGCCGACCGAACCTCAAGATTCAAGCGAGTGCCCTGACCGAATGCCTGACCTTCGACGGCAAGTGCTGCACTGGGGTGCGCTACATGCTCGGCGGGCAGACGCGGGAAGCCACGGCCACGCGCGAGGTCATCGTCAGCGCCGGGTCGATCAACTCCCCGCAGCTGCTGGAATTGTCGGGCATCGGGCAGGCGGATCGCCTGAAGGGTCTCGGGATCGACGTGCGTCACGAGCTGAAGGGTGTGGGGGAGAACCTGCGCGATCATTATTCGCCGCGCATGAAGTGGACGGTGCCGCGCGAGCTCGGCCTCACCTATAATGACAAGGGGCGGGGCCTGGGGCTGGTCTGGCAGGCGCTGAAATACGCCTTCACCGACAAGGGCCTACTCGGCCTGCCGGCCGCGCCGATCCGGGCCTATATCCGGACCCGCGAGGGGCTTGAGGCGCCGGACGCCGCGATCTCCTGGATACCCTTTCTCGCCAATGAAAGCTTCAAGCTGCATCGAGATTCCGGGGTGACCGCGATCATGAACATTCTGCGATCGGAGAGTACCGGCCATATTCACGTCGCCTCGACCGATCCGCTGCAGCCGCCGGCGATCCACTTCAATTTCCTCAGCGCGCAGCTCGACCGCGAGGTGCTGCTGGAAGCGATGCGGATCACCCGGCGGATCATGACCGCGCCCTCGATGAAGGACATAGCGACCGACGAGATTGCGCCCGGCGTCGATATCGAATCGGACGAGGAACTGCTCGATTGGGTGCGCCACAATGCGGAGACCACCTATCACCCGGTCGGCACCTGCAAGATGGGAAACGATCCGATGGCGGTCGTCGACGATCGATTGCGGGTCCATGGGATGGAAGGGCTGCGGGTCGCCGATGCCTCGATCATGCCGACCCTGACCTCGGGCAATACCAACGCGCCCTCGATCATGATCGGCGAGAAGGCCGCGAAGATGGTGCTGGCGGCAGCTTAGGGAGGATGTGAGATGGACGGCCAGGCTTATGACTTCATCGTGGTCGGTGCGGGATCGGCGGGTGCGGCAGTTGCGAGCCGACTGAGCGAAAGCGGCAGGCATAGCGTCTTGGCCCTGGAAGCCGGCCGGGAGAGCCATCCTTGGTCGCGCATCCCGATCGGCTTCGCGCGCCTGATCGACAATCCAGCCGCCAATTGGCGCTACTTCGCCGAGCCGGAAGAGAGTTCCGGCGGCAGGCGCATTCCGGTGCCGCGCGGCAAACTGCTCGGCGGCTCCAGTTCGATCAACGGCATGGTCTTCACGCGCGGGCAAAGCCAGGATTTCGACATCTGGGCGCAGCTCGGCAACCGGGGCTGGAGCTACAGCGATGTCTTGCCGATCTTCCGGGATATGGAAGCTTACGAGGGCGAGGCGGACGACGAATACCGGGGCCGGGAGGGCCCGCTGAAAGTCAACGAAAGCACCGAGACCGGGCCCATCTACGACGCCATCATCAAGGGCGCGGAAGAAGTCGGCGTGCCCTATACCCGGGATTACAACGGCGCCAGCCAGGACGGCATCGGCATGTCGCAGGTGACGATCCGCCACGGCCGGCGCATGAGCACCGCCTATTGCTACCTCCACCCGGCGCGCAAGCGGCCCAACCTGACGATTCAGGCCAAGGCGCTGACCAGCCGCCTGTTGCTGGAAGGCAGAAAATGCGTCGGTGTCGAGTATGTGGTCGATGGTCAAACCCGGGTGGCGCGGGCCAACCGCGAAGTGATCGTCAGCGCCGGGACCATCAACTCGCCGCAACTGCTGGAACTGTCCGGCATCGGGCAGGCGGATAGGCTCCGGGCGCTCGGCATCGATGTGGTCCACGAGCTGAAGGGCGTCGGGGAAAATCTGCGCGATCACTATGCGCCGCGCATGAAATGGTCGGTGCCGGCCTCCCTCGCCATGACCTACAACGTCAAGGGACGGGGCCTGCGGCTGGTCGGACAGGCGCTGCGCTACCTGTTCACCGACAAGGGCTTGCTCGGCATGTCGGCGGCGCCGTTGCGCGCCTTCATCCGCACGCGCGAGGGTCTGGAAGCGCCAGACGCGGTGATCGGCTGGGTGCCGTTCCTGGTCGGCGACAATTTCACCCTAGCCAAACAATCGGGCGTCACGGCTTTCATGCATATCCTCCGCTCGGAGAGCACCGGCAGCATTCACGTCGCGTCCGCCGACGCAAAGACGCCGCCGGCCATCCGGTTTAATTTTCTCTCGGCGCAGCTCGATTGCGACGTGACCCTCAGCGCCATGCGAAAGGCGCGCGAGATCATGACCGCGCCCGCGCTGGACGGCATCGTCACCGACGAGATCGCCCCCGGCATCGATATCACTGCGGACGATGAGTTGCTGGATTGGGTAAAGGCCAATGCGGAGACGACCTACCATCCGGTCGGCACCTGCAAGATGGGCAGCGATCCCCATGGTCCGACGGGGGCCGTGGTGGACGATCAGCTCCGCGTCCATGGCATCGAAGGGCTGCGGGTCGCCGACGCCTCGATCATGCCGACATTGACCTCCGGCAATACCAACGCGCCCTCGATCATGATCGGCGAGAAACTTGCCCGCATGGTGCTGGCCGATGTCCGGGTTTAATGAGGAAGGGACCATGACTTCCAGTTCGACATCCGCGGAAATCCGCGCCCAGCTTTCCCATCCGGTGA
>JAYPOZ010000064.1:0-2911 GCA_038131165.1 Rickettsiales bacterium
TATTACGCGTTGGATATTCGATATTTAGACAGCTTAAAACGACTTCGCGCTTAAAATGTATCCATATTTTTTAGTTCTAACCAATTTATTCTATTTCAGTAGCGCTGCGTGCAGATCTTTATCGTAAGCTATTTTTTCAACAATATTCGACATAGCCTTCATTAATGCCTCTCGTGCATTATGGCCTAACGCCAATTGAATGTTGGGATTAATTGCACCACCTTCATAAGATTTTGAAAAAAGTAAACTATCAGAATTTGCTCTCACACTTACATTGACCATACCATCCGCAACCGCATCTCCTGCAAAGAAACCCATTTTGAAATCATTATAAAATCGAATTAATTCAACAATTACTTCTTTCCCACCTTTTCCAATCTTAAAACCTAAATTTTCAAGTTCAAATTTAACCGCGTCACCAAAAGTTTTTGAAACATCATTGATAGGCACAATTTTCGCCATCTCCATTCCATAGCCATTCTTTTTTGTTCCAACCCTATCTTTATACACAGTCCTTTTGTCTTTATGTGATACGAAAACTGAAATGTTCTCTGCGCCAGCGACAACAGCAAGATTAGCTGTGCCTTCATAAGGTATATCAATTTTATCTTCGGTTAACGCACATCCAGAGGATAAAGCGAGTATAAAAATGGTGATAAAGATTCTCATTTAAATGTAATCCCCTTGGGTTTTTCGATCTCAGTAGGAAGATTATTCGCTGGTAGCACCCTCTGGTATTGACCATTTATCTGCACAATCACACGGTCATTAACTTTTAGTATAGTATCTTTCTCAGACACGTTTTGAGCGACCGTCAATGATTTCCCATTTTGCAGAACAACTGTATACTCTACGCCACCTCTATTACGGATAGCTTGTTCCAAAGCTGAACCGGCAACCGCGCCAGCAACTACTCCAGCCACACCAGCAACCAATTGCCCACTTCCACTTCCAATGTGAAGACCACCCACTCCGCCACCGACTGCACCTAAAACACCGCCCGAAGAAGAAGTTTCACTGACAATATCTATATCTCGCACGCCAATTACAGTTCCATAATTGACGACCTGTATTTTCCCAACTTCAGAATATTTGTAACGAGATTGTGTAGAAAAATTACATGAAGAAATAAATAAAATAAGAGGAAGTATTGCGAATATTATTTTATTCATTCGAAAATCCCATCGACGCATTCCAACAGTCACACTGTTAGTATTTGCAATTGATCTATTTTCGCTAGCCTGACAATCAAGATTTCTGCTGTCATAGTTTGCTTCTCTAATAATTGTCAACAAAAATTACTCTGGTTTTTAAAAAAAACTTTCTATATGAAAGTATTTTAGTTTTTAACACTAAATTCTTTTACTACAGATTCAATATAAAGATATGCGAAATTTAAAGCCTTTTCTGTCGGGAAAAGTAAGGTTTCACGTCCTCGTTTTTCTCTTAAAACCCATCCGTTTTCTTTAAATTTTTTTGCGTAACGAGTCATTGTTGCCGCAGATACAGAAAAATAAATCGCAAAAGATGTAAGATTTAAAGGTTTTTGTTTTGAACATTTTTCCATAAGGATAACTAACAAAAATGCCCGATATAGGTGCAATCCATATGGCCAGTTGTCGGATAACTTTTCTAATTTTTTTTGTATATTTCTGAGCGCTTCTAAAAACTTGTCATCGACCATAAAATCCCCTCCCAGCCAACAGGTTTCTTTTCTGGGGGTATGTTTTCTAGTTCTGAAATCCTTATGGCATATTAGGGAGGTGGCTCTTTATCCAGAAATTTGAAATTAAATCATTTTCAAAATGAAAGCCCGCACGCCATTACGGTCACTGATTCAATTTATTGTTGCGTAAGGAAAGCGTCTGAAGGTTATAGCGTTTGAAACGCTCTAGCCTGTTCCAATAACCTTGGACAGCATGTGCATCGATTTCACTTATGACAGCCTTATGACGTTCGAGGACATTAGCGTTATCTGCGTGAGGTGCGTGGTCAATATCACCTAGCAGTTCGTCATCATAGCCAATCTGCTTAAATTGGACCGTGTTTGCTGCCACATTGTGCCAATCCATTTGATGGTTGGTTCGCTGTGGTAAATGAAAAAGTAACACTCGGGTCATCTCATCACGCAATTCCGCAGCACAATCATGAGGAACAATATAGCTGTCATGGATACTCAGAATAGGGATGTTCCTGCCCGTAAAATGCTCGATCAACGCCTCGGTAAGCTTACTGTCCAGATATTGCAGGTCAATGCCAATGCCACTGCAGAGATGTACAGCAATAGGTGTATGTCGCTCCTGAAGCTGTTCCATCACATTGCCGAGAAGGCGATCAGTCAGAGAAATAGGAAAGCCGAACCGAGTATCGTCCTGAACACTCTTACGTAATGCCTTATAGGCCGATTGCTCACTGTGGGCATTGATAGCCATGAGAAGTAGACGCTTTCCCAGCTGCCGCGCTTCATCTGACGCTAGTCCATCAACCTGGACAACATAAGGATCAATGCCTGCTGAGTAAGACCAATAATCAATGCCCATCCGTGCATAAAGAAGGACTATGTGAAGTGCCTTGTAGTCTATCTCTACAGTACGCTGACCGTTGATCCTGATATGCTGCCTGTCTTGTGACGGTATTTGCTGCCAAAAACCACCGTAGAACCTGCCTCCTTTATCAAATCTGCCGTTATTAAAGACCCGCCTGATGCATCTATCATGTTGGTCTATGCGAAGAGCTGTATTGTCTTTGCGGTGGATGACAGGTGTTGAGAGATGACAGCAATCTATGTGCTGGTTCTTAAGCAGGGCATTGTACGCTGCTAACAGCTGCCTCATTCTGTTCGTCTCTGATGTATCCTCATAGTCAATAAGAATCTGTTTCCCAGCGCGTCTACGCTCTGTCGAACCTTTGT
>JAYPOZ010000064.1:2921-25456 GCA_038131165.1 Rickettsiales bacterium
TCTCGCAACTCCACCAGTTCACGCTGCCAATGATAATCGATAGCCTCATCAGGCCATGAGGCGTGCATAAAGCGTTTTAGCAGCGTCGCTGATGGCTGTAGACGACTGACATAGCCTTTGCCTGTAGCATGGTCATAGTAACCTTTATGGATGACGACCAGACCGACCTGTTGCAGCTTCTGTGCTACTGCTATGAGCGTCTTGGAAATGTGAAGGCTATTATATCGGCTTTTTGGCTTGTACCGGTTCACGTCAAAGGACATACCCACATACTTCCAGCCTTGCCTCCAAGCAACGTACAGGTCGAGTAACAATACTTTTACATGCTTCTTTTGAATGCTCGATAGTTGACCCTCATCAAGCTTGAAGATTGAGCAATAAATGTCATTCAAGAACTGATTTACTTCCGGCCAGTCAGACCATCGATGAACGTCAATTTGACGTGACGCATCTCTAAGATCAACATCATCTGAATGTAATGGAGGTTGTTTTATCATAGTATAGCAATCATTTTTTAAAAAATAATATTAAAAAAATATTAATTACTGTTATCGTCTATATAATATTGTAAATTATAATATGTAATTATACACCTTTTGTATTCTACAACCTATACCCATACCCATTACTCATACCTTTTTTGTTCACAGAAGAGTATGCATTACTGATTGTCATCTGTTTGTGGCCATAATATGGCCTAGCCAGACCGAAAAGTGACATGGGGAACGCCCATAACAAACAAATGTCACGGTTCTGAAAGCCAGCAAAACCAACGCTTACAGCAGATTTGAAACTCAATCTGCTACGAAGATGGACTGTTTTTCGTAGCAGACTGTGTGATGGCACATACCGGCGCTGGCTTGAAGACTGAGCAACAACAGTAGTTCCTAGACGAACTATCGGAATCTTGTATAATTTGATGAGGTGACTGGAGGAAGAGAATGGGCGTTCGACAAATCGTATATTCGTCTTTAGCCACGAAAAAAATGCTGAAGTCAGATCTTTATATGATACTGCGCCAGGCGCGGCTTAACAACGAACAGAGCGGTGTAACAGGGATTCTGATATTTTCAGATGGTTATTTTTTTCAGGTCTTGGAAGGTGAAGAAAATATTGTTTCAGACCTTTATAAGACAATTTCTGCCGATGACCGACACTCTGATATTCAACTATTGCTTGAAGAGGGCTTAGAAAAAAGATCTTTTCCCGATTGGGGGATGGCATACGCAACTCCATCCGCACGGGAAATGGGAAATTGGGCGGGATTACGAAACGCTATCACTCTGGATGATACACTCAATATTTTGCGATCAGAAAAGGATCGCGTGCGGAACCTTTTATTAAAATTATTACAAAATCCGTCCATGATTGAAGCTTAAACGAATACTCCTACTCAAGACATTCTGGAAAAATGTAATTTAAAATTTTAGCCAGAAATCGGGACGCAATAACCATGATGCAAAACCCGTTACATGGCGAACGCCCATTGCAATCAAATGTCACGGATTTAAAAGTCGACAAAACCAACGCTTAAAGCAGGTTTGAAACTCAATTTACTACGAAGATGGATCGCTTTTTGTAGCAGACCGGTATGATGGTTAATACCGATGCTGATGTTTAAAGACCCTGTTATATTTGACCATCATGTCTACGTCAAATCATATCTCCACCCCTCGATGGGGGATTTCTTGGGGGGGGTATCGAAAATATCGGCACGGTATTAAGCTGCCAAAACATCTTAAATGTATGCCACCCACACAGATCCTCAGTTAGATTCCACTCCAAATGCTTAAACGCTTAAGAACTTTTTGGTTGCGGTAAGCTTTTTATGTGGCACAAATTGTGGTACAAAATACTCATTAAAGGATCGAAAAGTCTGAGAAAATATGATGTTTAAAGTATTTAGTGTCCCCTCCCCTAGGGGATACCATTTTCTTCCTAACCCGTTGATATCAAACGGCCCTTAATGGGCCGAATTTGGCGCATCCGGCGCTTGGTTGCCGATCCGCTTTCCCTTCTCGGCAAAGCGGGTATCCTGCAGTCAAATTCAACGAACGATGGGAGCGCCGAGAAATGCCGAAACTGACCGGGAAATGCTTGTGCGGGAAGGTGTCCCTCAGCGCCGATACCGAGATCAAGATGATGGCGAATTGCCATTGCAGCGATTGCCGTGCCGCGACCGGGGCCGCCTACGGCACCCTGGTCTTCGTCGACGAGGCCGCATTGTCGATTTCCGGAACGCCGAAAGTCTTCAAGCACAAATCCGACAGCGGCTCGGATATGGAGAAACTCTTCTGTCCCGATTGCGGCTCGCAGATGTTCGGGCGGAATTCGAACCGGCCGGGCGTGGTCAGCGTGCGCGCCGGGGTTCTCGACCAGAGCGATTTGGTGAAGCCGGCGGTGAACGTGTATTTGAGCAGCAAGATTCCCTCGACGCCGGTCGATCCGGAGCTCAAGGGCTTCGACAAGATGCCGGGCTAGCCGACGCCCGGAGGATTCTCAGGTGTGCCAGCCGCGCGCCCGTTTAAAGAGGTCGGTGATCCAATAGGCCTGCGCTCCGATGGCGCCGAGCGGCAACAGCACCCATAGGACGTCGAAGGCCGCTAGCGCCAGCACGATCAGGCAGAAGTCGGCGCGGCTCAGCTTGTGGAAGATATAGATCAGCCAATCGGCGACATCTTCCGGCTTGCGCTCGCCGCTCGCCTGATCTTCGCGCGATTGTCCCGTCGGCGATGCCTTCGCGCGAGCGTGCAGGATCAAGTCTACCGCATAGTCGATCGTCGCGCCGAGCGCTGCGGCGGCACCGAGCCAGGCCCAGAGCGTCTCGCCGGTGGTCTGCCAGGTGCCGTAGCCAAGCGCGGCGAAAAAGGCGCTGTCGACGAGCCAATCGACGAAATCGTCGAATTGCGCGCCCCATTCCGAGGACAGTGCCTTCAATCTGGCGATTTCGCCGTCGCAATTGTCCAGCGTATAGCACGCAACGAGCCAAAAGCCGCCGGCGATCTGATTCTGCCAGCCGCCGAGCGCGAAGCACCAGGCCCCCGCAAGGCCGGCCAGCATCGACAGGGCGGTCACCTGATTGGGAGTAATCGGCAGGCGATAGATCAAATGGGTGAGCGGATAGGAGAGATTCCGTGTGAGCGGGAACAATTGGGAGGGTCGTTCGAGGACGAACGAGCCGTCCGGACTCGAAAGGCGTTTCATGCGACCGATGCCTGATTGACGGGGTCTTGTTAGCATCTTCTCTACGCGCGCGAACATAGCGTTGCAAGCGAGGGCCGCAAAAGTATGTGGTCACGTCGCGATCGGCTCCGTATAAGGTCGCTCGCATGCGTATCGCTTCCTATATAGGTTTGGTCGTCGGGCTCGCCGTCTTCGTCGGCCTGATTGTCTGGCAGGGCATCGGCGAGATCGCCGGTTTGCTGCTGGCGACCGGCTGGCCGCTGCTCTTGGTGCCCGCGATCTGGTTTCCCACGGTGCTGATGAATGCGCGATGCTGGCAGCTCCTGTTCGACCCCGCTTATGCGCCGCGGTTCGGTCAGGCATTTCACGCGCAATGGATGGGGCGCGCCGTGAACACGCTGTTGCCGGTGGCCTCCATCGGCGGCGAGATCGTCAAGGCGCGGGTGCTCGTGCTTTGGGGGACTGACGCCCGCCACGCGAGCGCCTCCGCCGTCGTCGATAAGACCGTCCAGGTCCTCACGGTCATCGTCTGGGGTGTCGTCGGGATCGGATTGCTGGCGGGCATGGCGCTCGACAACGAACTGGCAATATCCGCCGCATTGGGCCTGTCGCTCTTGGGCGCCGGCGCCGCCGGGTTCCTGGTTGTGCAACGGGCGGGCATGTTCGGGTTCATGGCGCGCTCGGCGCACCGCATCTCCGGTTCCGAGAAAATCGGCGAGATGGTCGGTCAGGCCGACGAGGTGGACCTCATTGTCCGCGCGCTCTATCGCGACCGTTGGCGGATCGTGCGCGCCACCTCATGGCGCCTCGGCGCCCTGGTTCTGCAAACCGGAGAGGTGTGGCTGGCCGCCGAGCTATTGGGGTTTCCGATCGGCATTTTCGAGGCGATGATGCTGAAGAGTCTGTCCAGCACCTTGAGCGATGCCGCCTTTGTCGTGCCGAACAGCTACGGCGTCCAGGAAGGGGCGTTTGTCGTGCTCGGCGCCCTGGTCGGGTTGACGCCGGAAGCGGCGCTCGCCGTCTCGCTGGCCATCCGGTTGCGCGAACTCCTGATCGACGTGCCGGGGCTCGTACTCTGGCAGCATGCCGAGGGGCGGGCGTTTTTCAAGCGAAAGCAACGTCTTAATCAAGGGTGAGGTAAGCGGAAAGTGATCTCCTGGCAACGTTCGCGAGGCGGTAGACAGTTGTGCGGCGCGGCAATTGGGTTTAGAGATATGCGCCGCTAATAATCGTAGGCCCAATCGTGCAGCTTCTTGACTTGATCTTGCTTTTTCCAGTCGCACTGGCCGGTCTGTCATTCTCCTACGTCGGGCTCTGTATCATCGCTCTGCTGAGCTTTCGCCGCCGTCTTCATGCCGAACCGGATTGGTCCTTTCGGCCGAGTGTCACGGTGCTGAAGCCGGTTTGCGGCATGGAGACAAATCTCGCCGAAAACCTGCGGTCGTTTTGCCGCCAGGATTACGAGGATTTCCAGGTCATTTTCGGGGTGCACGACGAGCACGACCCCGCCATTCCCACGGTGCGGGCACTGATAGAAGAGTTCCCCGAGCGCGATATTTCGCTGGTTGTCGACGACACGCTGACGGGGTCGAACTACAAGGTCAGCAATCTCGTCAATATGTTCGCCTTGGCGCGACACGAAATCATCGTTGTCGCCGACAGCGACATGCGGGTTTGCCGGGATTATCTCAAGTCCGTTGTCGCGCCCTTTGCGGACCCCAACGTCGGCGCGGCCACCTGTGTTTATTCCGGGCGGGCTTCCGGACGGCTGGCGACGAAACTGGGCGCGATGTTCGTCAACGATTGGTTTTTGCCGTCCGCTCTGATTCCGGCGATTTTCGGGCGCCTGACCTATTGCTTCGGGGCGACGATGGCCATTCGGCGAACGAACCTCGAAGCGTTCGGCTCGTTCGACGCCCTGGCCGACGTCCTGGCCGACGATTACATGTTCGGCCGTCTGGTGCACCAGCAGGGCAAGCGCATCGCGCTGATTCCCTACATTGTCGAGAACGTCATCGAGGACCCGAGCCTAAAGGCGCTGTTCCTGCATGAATTGCGCTGGGCGCGGACGATCAGATCGGTGGAGCCGCTGGGCTACGCAGCCTCGACGGTCACGGAAATCTTCCCGTTGGCCCTCCTCGCATCCGGCTGTTTGTTCGCCGTCACGGGATCTTTCGGATATGCGGCCTCCCTCCTGGCGCTTGCGGCGGTCTTGCGCTTGGCACTGCACTATACTATCTCCTCCACGATACCCGGGCGGACAAGGCCGACACCCTGGCTCGTTCCGTTGCGGGATTTGCTGTCGCCGATCATTCGGCTTGCATGTTATTTCGGCACGACGGTGACCTGGCGGGAACGCGATTTCGTCATTCAATCTGACATGCGGTTTAAACCGGCGGAATAGTTGCCCGCCGACTTCGGAGTGCGTTTATGAAAAAGACCCTATTCTTGAGCCCGCCGACCTATGATGGCTACGACGGCGGCGCGGGATCGCGCTACCAATGCAAACGGGAGGTCAAATCCTTCTGGTATCCGACCTGGCTGGCACAGCTTTCGGCGCTGGTGCCGGACAGCAAGCTGATCGATGCGCCGGCGCGCGGGCTCGAGCTCGACGATCTGCTGCCGCTGGCCAAGGACTACGAATTCCTGGTGATCTACACGAGCACGCCGTCCTTCGCGAACGACACCAAGGTGGCGGAAGCCTTCAAGGCGGCAAATCCGGCGCTTCTGATCGGTTTCTGCGGCGCGCATGTGGCGATCAACAACGAAGCGACGATTCAGGCGTCGCCGGCGATCGACTTCGTCTGCGACAGCGAGTTCGATTTCACGATTCAGGAAATCGCCGAAGGGCGGCCTCTCGAAGAGGTGACCGGCATCACGATCCTGAAGGACGGCAAACCGCATTTCACCGGCAAACGGCCGTTGATCACGGATATGGACAGCCTGCCCTGGGTTACGAAGGTTTATAAACGGGATCTGGTCACGACGGATTACTACAACGGCTACATGCTGCATCCCTATATGTCGCTCTATACCGGGCGGGGCTGTAAGTCGCGCTGCACCTTCTGTCTCTGGCCGCAAACGATTTCCGGGCACAACTACCGCACCCGTTCGATCGAGAACGTGACGGCGGAAATCGCCTGGGCGCGGGATAATTTCCCGGAGATCAAAGAGTTCTTCTTCGACGACGACACGCTGACCGACAACAAGGAGAACGTCGAGGCGTTGGCGCGGGAACTCGGCAAGCTCGGCGTCACCTGGTCGTGCAACGCCAAGGCCAACGTGCCCTACGAGACGCTCAAGATCATGAAGGAGAACGGCTTGCGTCTGCTGCTGGTCGGGTACGAATCCGGCAATCAGAAAATCCTGCACAACATCAAGAAGGGCATCCTGGTCGAGAAGGCCAAGCAGTTCACCAAGGATTGTCACGAACTCGGCATTGTCATTCACGGCACCTTCATCATGGGCCTGCCGGGAGAGACCCGGGAGACCATCGAAGAGACGATCAAATACGCGCAAGAACTGAACCCGAAGACGATCCAGGTGTCCTTGCCCGCAGCCTATCCCGGGACATTCCTCTACAAGCAGGCGATGGAGAACGGCTGGCTGCTGACCGAGGATGGCCAGCGCCTGGTGGGGGCGGACGGTGTCCAGAACAGCGTTCTGGAATACCCGCACCTCAGCAGCGCGGAGATCTTCGAGGCCGTCGACACTTTCTATAAGCGGTTCTATTTCCGGCCGACCAAGATGGCCGCCTTGTTCTACGAGATGTGCAAGGATTGGAATGTCATGAAGCGCCAGCTCCGCGAGGGGGTTGAGTTCTTCCGCTTCCTGTGGGGACGGGAGAATACCGCCTGAAGCACTTGATCGTCACCGCCGACGATTTCGGCCGCTCCCCGGCCGTGAACGAAGCGGTCGAGGAAGCGTTCTCGACCGGCATTCTGACCGCCGCGAGTCTGATGGTGGGGGCGGAAGCCGCCTCCGACGCGATCGAGAGAGGCAAGCGCCTTGGCGGGTTGGGAGTCGGCCTCCACCTCGTCGTCGTCTGCGGCCGACCCGTCCTGCCGCGCTCCGAGATTCCCGACCTCCTGAATGCGGATGGCGCATTCGATACGAATTTGGTGCGGGCGGGATTCCGGTATTTCTTTCTGCCGCGGGCGAGACGGCAACTGGCCCGCGAAATTCGCGCGCAGTTCGAGGCTTTCCGCGCGTCGGGATTGGAACTGGATCACGTGAACGCCCACAACCACATGCATTTGCATCCGACGGTGCTGAGCCTGATCCTGTCGATCGGCCCCGCGTTCGGCATGCGCGCGGTACGGGTTCCGGACGAACCGGCTGCGGTTCCCGGCGCGCAAACACCCTCCGTCCCGGCACGGATGGGGCGCGCCTTTCTCGGCCTTTGGCTCGGTTTGATGCGCCGCCGCCTGGCGCGCGCCGGCATTCGGATCAACGATCGGGTGTTCGGCATTCGCGACAGTGGCCAAATGGTGCGCGAACGGTTATTGGCGATGCTGGCCGAGTTGCCCGACGGCGTTACCGAAATCTTCTCGCATCCGGCACGCGGGCCGTGGGACGGTGTCGAAGCTGCCGCGGCTCACTACAGGTTCGAAGAGGAATTTCAGGCCTTGATCGATCCGGACGTAAAATCCGCTGTCGCCGTGTCCGGCGCCACATCCACCCCTTTCCGCGGCATTTGAGCGAGCATCATGGTAGGCGATTCCTGGACCCATAAGATGGCGCGTATTTGCATTCTGCCGTTGGTGAACACACCAGTGACGCCCAATCATCTGACCGCCGTGCGCCTCTTCACGGGGATTGCGGCCTGTGCCGCGTTCGCGGTCGGGACGCGCGAATGGGACATCTGGGGCGGCGTATTCTGGCTGGTCTCCGCTTTCCTCGACCGTGCCGACGGCGAACTGGCGCGGGTCAGCGGCAAGACGAGCCCGTTCGGGCACAAGTTCGACCTGTTCTGCGACGTGACGGTCACGTCGCTGTTTTTCCTCGGTGCCGGCATCGGACTCCGGGACACCACGGTCTTCGATATTCACCTCGGGCAATGGCCGATCTGGCTCGGCCTGCTCGCCGCCGCCGGCGTCTTCGCGGCGGAGATATTCGCGGAGATCATCGACCGGCGTCAGGCGGATACCGGAGAGAAGGCTTATCCCGGAATCTGGGGCTTCGATTTCGACGATATTCTCTACCTGTTCGCACCCGTCGTCTGGCTCGACCTGCATCTGTATTTTGTCCTGGGCGCTTCGGTCGGCGCCCCAGCCTTCGCGCTGCTGACCTGGTACAAATGGTGGAAGATGGACGCGCGTTAATGCCGCAATTCTGGGGCTTGCGCAGCGGTAAGCTGGAATTCTAGCCGGAGAATTTCGGATCGGCAGGGATGCCATGGGGAATGCTCAGGCCATAATTCCGGATAACGCTTTGCGTTTTCGGAACGACGCGATGGCTTGTGAGTTCAAGCCGCCAGTTTGTTCAAATACTGGGCGTACCAATCGAAGCCGACATACGCGACATAGGCGTCGATGATTTTCTGCGTGACCGCGCCGGGTATCGGGGCGGGCATTTCGGTGCCGTTGACGCTGCGCACCGGACAGACGCAGAAGCTCGTCGATGAGATGAAGCATTCGTCGGCGTTATAGGCATCGAACAGGTCGATATCCGCTTCCTGCAGGGGAATGCCGAGTTTATCCGCGAGTTCCCTGACCACGGCGCGGGAGACGCCCGGCAGGACGTAGCGTTCGCGGGGCGTGCGGATCGCACCGTCGCTGACGATAAAGAAATTGCTGCCCTTGCCTTCCGAGATGTTGCCGTTCTCGTCCAACAGGACCGCATGGGCGCCCGGATTCTGCGCCGAGACTTCCAGGTCGCCGAGCACGAGGTTCAGGTAGTTGTGGGTCTTGGCGCGCGGGCTGACCATGTCGGGCGCGACGCGGCGGACGGAGGGTGTCACGACCTCGAGGCCGTCGCGATAGGATTGGGCGCGTGCCGCCAAAGGCAGGGGCAGGCATTCGACAATGACCGTGGGGCCTTCCCATTCCGGCCACGCGGTCGCATCCGCCGGATCGAGGCCGCGCGTCACCCGCTGCGTGACCCAGTAATCCTCGTCCGCGCCGATCAGCGGCAGGTTCCGTTCGACGACTTGTTCCGTCACCTGGATGAAATCGTCGACGGTCATTCGAGGATCGATGCGGAGATATTTCAGCGACCGGTAGAACCGCTCCAAATGCTCCCGCAGCCGGAAGATTTCGTGCCCGAAGGTACGGGTGGTGTCGAACACTGCATCGCCGTATTTGACGCCGCGGTCGCGGAAAGGAATGCGGGCCTCGCTCTCGGGGACGTATTCGCCGTTCAAATAGACAATGCGTTGATTCGGTCTGCTCATGGCTAAGTCTCCACTGCCGTCAACCATCCGCGGGTGTCATCTTTCGCGCCCGTCACGAGCTCGAAGTATGCCTGTTGCAGGCGTTTGACGATAGGACCGACTTCTCCGTTGCCGATGGGGGCGCCGTCGACGTCGATCAATGGCGTGACTTCCCATCCGGTGCCGCAGAAGAAGGCTTCCTCGGCCATGAACAGCTCGCTGCGGTCGATCTCGCGTTGCTCCGTTTCCAGGCTGAACTCGTCCCGCAAGAGCGCGATCACCGTATCGCGGGTGATGCTTTCCAGGATATCGCTGGTGATGGAGGAGGTGACGGGGACGCCGTTTCGCACCATGAAGAAGCACATGCTGGGTCCTTCGGCGATCTTGCCGGCCCGGTTGAGCATCAGGGCGGTATCGTAACCGTCCACCTTCGCCTGGATGCCGGCAAGGCGGGAGTTGTTGTAGTTGCCGATGGCCTTGGCGCGGCCCGGCATGACTCTGTCGGAGAGGCGTTCCCAGGAGCTGACCTGGGCCCGGCAGCCGGTCTGGGCGATTGCCGGGGTGCCGCGGCGGATCGCCGTGATGACCGACTCGACGGGGCCGCGCGCGCTCGCTTCGCCGTCGCCGCCGAGATACGCCATCGGCCGAATATGCACGGATTCCCGGAAACCGTTCCGCCGCACCAACTCGATTACGGCCGCTTCCATCTCGTCGGCGGAGACGACGCTGTCGAAGCGGAGAATGCGTTGCGAGATTTCCATGCGCTCCAGGTGATCGCGCATGCGGAAGAGCAGCATGCAGCCCCGTTTCTCCGACCAGTAGCCTCGGATGCCTTCGAAGACCGCCGCGCCGTATTTCATCACGGGCGTGAAGACGTGCACGGTCGCATCGGCCCACGGCACGTAGTCGCCGTTATGATAGACGACCAGGTCGGCGTATTTCTCCATGTCGGATGCCATGTTTCCTCCTACAATTCGCGGAGCGCGTTGAATTGATCGACATAGCAGGATCCGTCGATCCGAGCGCCGATCACGGTGGTGCGGCCGCTCTTGATGGCCTGCTGCAGGGCGTCGCCCAACTGCTGTTCGGTCTCGACAGTCACGCCATCGGCGCCGATCCCCTTGGCCAGGGATTCCCAGTCGATTCCACCGATCCCCACGCCGTGCCGGGGAATGCCCTTCAGCTCCTGTTTCACGCGGATCAGGGCGATTTCCTGATCGTCGAAGACGACGACGATGATCGGCAGGTTTTCGCGAACGGCGGTCTGTAACTCCGCGATCGCCATCATAAACCCGCCGTCGCCGGTAAAGGCCACGACCGGCCGGCCCGGATAGGCGAGGCGGGCGCCGAGGGCGCCGGGAATCGCGTAACCCATCGAGCCGAGACCGTTGGAGGTCAGGAACTCGCGCGGTCCGTAGGATTGCCATTTCTGGACCACGAGGAGGCGGCTCGCCCCCGCGTCGCAGGTCGCGATGGTCTCGCGTGGCAGGACGGCGCGTGCGACCTCCATGGCCCCTTGCGGAGAGATGCCCTGCGTCGGCACGTCCAGCGCCTTGGTGACCTGTTCGCGGAAGAGCTTGGCCGCGCCTTCGCCCCAACCGCTGCCTTCCGGCGCGAATTCGGCGAGGCCCGCGAGCAGGGTTTTGAGATTGCCCACCATCTCGAACTCCGCCGGGATCAGGGCTTCCAGGCTTGGCGTGCTGGAGAGCGAGACGACCGGAATGTCGTAAGGCCAGGGTTTCGGCTGGAGTTCCACGGCGTCGAGCCCGACGGTCACGATGAGGTCGGACTGCATGACCAATTCGCGCTCGATCAGGCCGCCGATGATGCAGCCCGCGCGCAGGGGATGGTCTTCGGGAATGGCGCCCTTGCATTTCGATGTGGTGAGAACCGGCGCGCCGAGCCGCTCCGCCAAGGCGACGAGCTCGTCGGACGCCTTATCCCAGAACACACCAAGCCCGGCCAGGAGAATGGGCTGTCGCGCCGAAGAGAGCGCCTGCAGCGGTACCTTCAGGGCGCTGCGGTCCGGCTCGATGGGCACGATATTGGGCACCAGGGGCGCTTCTCCGCCGAGCTCGCCCGCCTCGCTCGTGGTCTCGTTCGACGGCATGTCGAACTGGACCGGTCCCGGCGCCGGCGTCGTGGCGACGCGGATGGCCCGGCGGATTTGCTGGCGCACGGATTTGGCGTGGATGGTCGTCTGCCACTTGGTGACCGGCGTATAGAGCGCGTGCTGGTTCAGGACCTGCCGCAGGCCGGTCTCATAGGTTGCCGCCGGATACTGGTCGGTAATCGCTATCAATGGCGCGCGGTCCATCCAGGCATGCGCGACGCCATTCACCATGTTTGCCGCGCCCGGCCCGCGGGTCGAGACGCAGACACCCGGCGCGCCGGTGATCTCTCCCCAAGTGGCGGCTAGCATCGCGCCCGCAACCTCCTGTTTCATCAGGATGAAGCGAACATCCCGGTCCCGTGCGGCATCCATCATTTCAACCGTCTCGCCGCCCGGATGGCCGACGATGAAGGGCGTTCCCATTTCGTCGAAGGCGTCGACCAGGACTTCAACCGTGCTGCTCATTTCAGGGGTCCTTTGCTCAGGCGGTAGGATCTATGTCGATGATCAGGTTTAGATACTTATCGATGGAAACCGTCGTGTCCGGCCCGGCGACGGCGGTCGATTCCCGTTCTTCGATGACCGCGGGCCCGCGGAAGGAATCGCCCGGCTTGAGAGCATAGCGATTGTAGATCTTGCAGGGCGCATAGCCCGTCTCCGGGAAGTAGACCTGTCGCTCGCCCTTGTCCGCCGGATCATCGTCGATCTGTTGTCCGGCGAAGTTCAGCGCCACATTCGGCGTCGGTCCGGACGCATAGACCCGCCAGGTCAGCGCTTCCATCGGCAGATCCTTGATCTGTCGGCCGAACAGCTCCTGGTAGCGGTCCAGGAATATCTGCCGGATCGTTGCCGCCGATCCCGAATCCAGCTTTCCGTCCGGCACCGGGATATCGATCTCGAATCCCTGTCCGCTGTAGCGCATATCCGCGCGCCGACGGATCGAGACCGTTGCGGGGTCGGCACCGGCTTCCTGGATTTGCGCGAGCGCCTCCGCCTCCATCTCCTCGAAAAAGCCGTTCAGGCGGTCCCAATCGAGCGTCTCCAGCCGCGAGACATAGCTGCGCACCGCGTCGGTGCCGGGTGCGGCCACGAGGAACCCGAGCGCGGAGAGCACGCCCGCGCCGAGCGGGCAGATTACCCGGCCGATTTTCAGCAGCTTCGCCATGCCGTAGGCATGCACCGGGCCGGCGCCGCCCGACGCCACCAACGCATAGCGCCGGGGATCGCGGCCCTTCTCGGCGATGTACATCCGGGTCGCCGACGCCATGTTCTCGTTGACGATGCTGTGGATGCCGGCGGCCACGTCGGACACGGAAAGTCCCGTGGCGACGGCGAGTGTGTCCTCGACCGCGCGCTCGACCGATCCCAGATCGAGGTCCATTTCTCCGCCGAGGAAATATTCCGGCGACAGATATCCCAGCAGCAAATCGGCGTCCGTGACCGCCGGCTGGGTCCCGCCGAGGCCGTAGCAAACCGGACCCGGCTCCGAGCCCGCGCTATCGGGGCCGACCTTCAACAAGCCCATGTTGTCGACCCGGGCGAGCGAACCGCCGCCGGCGCCGATCTCGATCAGGTCGATTACCGGCACCTTGAGCGGCAAGCCGGAGCCTTTCTTGAAGCGGCGCACCCGTCCGGCCTCGAATTCATGGGCATGTTCGGGCTCGTATTCCTCGATCAGGCACATCTTGGCGGTGGTGCCGCCCATATCGAAGGAGATCAGATGATGGGTCTCGGTCAGGCGCCCGTAGAACGCGCCCGCGGTGGCGCCCGCGGCGGGACCGGATTCGATCAGATGGATCGGCGCTTTCCGTCCCGTGGAGACGGACGCGATGCCGCCGCTCGATTGCATGAGATAGAGGGGCTGTTTCAGGCCGAGAGCGCTCAGTTTCTCCGACAGTTCGCCCAGATAGCGCTGCATCAACGGCAGGACATAGGCGTTGGCGCACGCCGTATTGGCGCGCTCGTACTCGCGAATTTCCGGCGCGACCTCGGTGGACGTGGTCATCGGAATGTTCGGGTAGGCCGCTTCCAGAAGTTTCTTGGCGCGCCGTTCGTGCACGTCGTTCGCGTAGGCGTGCATGAAACATACAGCGATGGCCTCGATGCCCTCGTCCACCAGTTGCTTAGCGGCGGCCTGCAATGCGGCCTCGTCGAGCGGACGCAGGACGCGGCCCCGCGCGTCGACCCGCTCGTCGATCTCGAATCGCAGATAGCGCGGCGCCAGCGGTTTCGGCTTCTCGAAGAACAGATCGTAGAGGTCGTATCTGATCTCCTTGCCCATCTCGAGCGAATCCCGGAAGCCCTTCGTCGTGATCAGGCCGATCCTCGCGCCCTTGCGCTCGATCATCGTGTTGGCGACCAGCGTGGTGCCGTGCACCACCGCGTCGAGTTCGGGGATCCCGGTCCCGGCCTCCTCGACCAATCGCTCCAGCCCCTCCGTGATCGCGACGCTGGGATCGTCCGGCGTGGTCAGCCGCTTGCCGGTGAAAATGAGGTCGCGTTTCTCGTCGACCAGAACGAAATCGGTAAAGGTTCCGCCGACATCTACACCCACGCGGATACGGGCTTCGGTCTTATGCGCCATCGCTCGAACGCCTCCTACTCGACGCCGTAGTGGCGTTTGGCGAATGCCGCCGTGATGTAGCCGTTGCGCAGATCGTTGCGGATGGCGTCCGGGTCCCGTTTTTCGGGCGGCCCGTATCCGCCGCCGCCGCCGAACCGCATGGTCAGCTTGTCGCCCGGTTTCAGGACGCTGCGGGCCTTCGGATGCGGTGTGGAGCCGTCCGACTTGGCGATCTCCACCGTGGCGCCTTCGCGCCCGCCGAGCAGGCCCTTGGCCGCGTATTTCTGCCGGTCGGACATCATGGAAAGCCGGATATCGTCCTCCGCCGTGATTTCGATTTCCACCTCCTGCCCCAGGCCGCCCATATACTGGCCGGCGCCGCCGGAATCGGCACGGAATTCTTTCTTCCAGACGAGCAACGGGGCAAGGCTTTCAAACGCCTCGATACTGCCTGAGCCGGAATTGGTCGGGAAGGCGGTGCAGGAATGGCCGTCCGCCACCGGGCTGGCACCCATGCCGCCGCTGGCAAAGAAGATTTGCGAGAACCGGTTTCCGTCGTCGTCGACGCCGCTGTAGACGGAGCGCATGGTGGGCGCGCCGCCGCATTCCGCGATCACCCGTCCCGGCACGGCCTGCGCCAGGCATTCGTAGATCACCGCGGCCAGCAGATGGCCCGTCAGCTGGCGCGCATTGACAGGGGCGGGAAACGTCGGGTTGAGAATGCTGCCTTCCGGGGCGGCGACGGAGACCGACCGATACGAGCCTTCGTTGCGCGGCGTGTCCGGATCAAGCGCGCATTTCACCGGATATGTGGAATAGGCGTAAGTGTACTTCATGACCGAGTTGAGACCCCGGTCGATCTGCTTCGAGGTGCCGTCATAGTCGATGTGCAGATCGGAGCCGTCGACCGTGATCGCGCATTCGATATGGGTTTCGTCCTCGTCGTAGCCGTCGGCGTCGAGGGCGGCGCGGTAGGTCCCGTCGGGCACTTCCTCGATGGCCTTCCGCATGGCGGTATCTGCGCGCTCCAGCAAGGCGCCGGAAAGGCCCGTCAGGTCGTCCAACTCCGCGTCGTCGAGGAACTCCTGCAGGCGGCTCGCGCAGACCCGTTGCGCGGTCACTTGCGCATAGATGTCGCCGATGACCTGGCTCGGCACGCGTACGTTCGCGGTGATGAAGTCGAAGACGTCCTCGTTGGGCTCGCCCTCCTTCAGGAACTTCATCGGCATGAGGCGGATGCCTTCCTCGAAGAGTTCGCGCCCGTCCGACGACCAACCGGCGCCGCCGATATCCGGCAGGTGCGCGATGGAGCCGGAAAAGCCGACGAGCTTGCCCTTGTGGAAGATCGGCGCCGCCATGGTGATGTCCGGCAGATGGCCCGAGCCGATCCAGGGATCGTTGGTGATGATGCAGTCGCCGGGATTCCATTTCTCGATCGGGATGCGTTTCACGAACGCCTTCAGCGCGTCCGGCAGCATGCCGACGAAGGAGGGGATGCCGGCGGTATTCTCCGCCAGGGAATCGCCGTTGGCGTCCATCAGGACGGTGGCGAAATCATTGGATTCGCGCACGATCGTGGAGAACGAGGTGCGCAGCAGGGCCGCTGCGGATTCGTCCGCGATGGAGATCAGCCGGCTCCAAAGGATTTCCAGCGTGACCGGATCGAAATTCGCTTTCGCAGGTTCTGTCATGGGTCCTTATTCGGCTGCGGTGGCGGTTCTCTTTGCCGGATTCCGCCAGGTTTCGAGAAGATCGTCTCGCTCTCCGAGAGCGAGTTCCAGATGACGCTCCTTGACGTGGCCGTAACCGCGGATGCGTTCCGGCACGTTCGCGATCTGCATCGCCAAGGCGTGATTGTCGTGGGTCAGCCCTTCGGCCATCTCCGCCATCGTCGTCTCGTAGTCCGCCGCCAATTTTCGTTCCATGCGGCGCTCCCCGCTCCAGCCGCAGAAATCGAACGGGGTGCCGCGGAGAGCCTTGAGTTTCGCCAGCACGCGCATGGCGCTGAATATCCACGCCCCGTAGGTGCGTTTGTCGCGGAGCCCTGTCTCCGGGTTGAGTTTGGTGAGGATCGGCGGCGCCAGGTGGAACTTGAGTTCGAAATCGCCCTGGAAGGCGTTCCGCAGCTGGTTCTCGAAGCGTCCGTCCGTATAGAGCCGGGCGACCTCGTACTCGTCCTTGTATGCCATCAGCTTGTAAGCATAGCGCGCGACGGTCTCCGCAAGCCCCGTCATGCCGGGGGTCTTCTCCGCCTCCGCTTTTCGGACGCGCTCGACAAGCGACTTGTACCGCTCGGCGTAGGCGGCGTTCTGATAGGCGGTCAATTCGCGGCTGCGGTGGGCGACGATCTCATCGAGGGTCGCCGGCATGTCGCGTTCGACGGCGGTGGCTTCGGCGGCCTGCCGCACGGCGCTCCGGTCGAAGACCGCGCGGCGGCCCCAGGCAAAGGCGGCCTTGTTCATATCGATGGCCACACCGTTCAACTCAATGGCCTTTTCGATGGCTTCCGATCCCACGGGAACGAGACCGCGCTGATAGGCGTATCCCAGCATGAAGAGATTGGTCGCGATGGAATCTCCGAGCAGCCGCGTCGCCAGTCGCGTCGCTTCGATCCGGTCGACATTCGCGCCGCCCGCCGCCTCGTCGATTCGGTCCGCGAGCTCGCCGCTCGGAAACTTCAGGTCCGGATTGCGGGTGAAGTGGCCGGTGATCTGCTCGTGGGTGTTGACGATGACCTGGGTCTTCTCCGGCGACATGACCGAGAGCGCGATGTCGCCGCCGGTCACCAGACTGTCGCACCCGAGCACGAGGTCGGCCGCGCCCAGATTGAGTTTCACCGCGCCGATGTCGTTCTCCGAGGCGGCAATGCGGATGTGGCTGGTGACGGCGCCGCCCTTCTGCGCCATGCCGAACTGATCGACGGTGGAGAAAACGTTGCCTTCCATATGGGCGCCCATGGTGAGCAGCGCGCCGATGGTCACCACCCCGGTCCCGCCGACCCCGGCGACCAGCAGGCTGAAGGCCCGGCCCTCGCCGAGGCTGGGGCGCTCCGGCTCCGGCAGATGCGCCAGATGAGCCGGCACGGCGGTCGCCGCGGCGGTGCGTTTCATCTCGCCGCCCATGACGCTGACGAAACTCGGGCAGAACCCCTCGGCGCAGGAAAAGTCCTTGTTGCAGGCGGATTGGTCGATTTGGCGTTTGCGCCCGAAGGTGGTGTCGAGCGGCACGACGGAGAGGCAATTGGATTTCTCGTTGCAGTCGCCGCAGCCCTCGCAGACCAAATCGTTGATCAGGACCCGGCGCGGCGGGTCGATCATGGTGCCGCGCTTGCGTCGCCGGCGCTTCTCGGCGGCGCAGGTCTGGTCGTAAATGATCGCGGTGACGCCTTTGGTCTCGCGCATGTCGCGCTGGACTCGGTCGAGTGCCCGGCGATGCTCTATTTTGACGTCGCGGGGAAACGCGCCGAGCGGATACTTCTCCGGCTCGTCGCTGACGACGACGATCTTGCCGACCCCTTCCGCCGCGACCTGCGCCGCGATGTCGAGGGGGGTCAGCGGGCCGTCGATCGGCTGCCCGCCGGTCATGGCGACTGCGTCGTTGAACAGGATCTTGAAGGTGATGTTGCTCTTCGCCGCGACGCAGGCCCGGATCGCGAGCAATCCCGAATGGTAATAGGTGCCGTCGCCCAGATTCTGGAACACATGATCCGTCGTCACGAACGGTTCCTGGCCGACCCAGGTCAGGCCCTCGCCGCCCATATGGCAATGGGTCAAAACGTTGCGGTCCATATAGGTCGACATGAAATGGCAGCCGACCCCGCCATGGGCGCGGCTGCCCTCGGGCACGCGGGTGGAGGTGTTGTGCGGACAGCCCGAGCAGAAATAGGGCAGGCGGGCGACGCTCAATTCGTTGCGCCTCGCCGCGGCCTCGGCGCGGGCGTCGAGAAACCGGAGACGCGCCGTCATTCGTTCGCTGCTGTGGAACGCCGCGATCCGCTTCGCCAGAACCCGGGTGACGTCCTCCGGCGAGTATTCCGGGAAGACCGGCAGAATGCGCGCGCCGGTCTCGTCGAACTGTCCGATAATGCGGGGGCGGCGTCCGTCCGGCAGCTCGTAGAGCGCGGTCTTCAGCTGCTGCTCGATCAGATGATGCTTCTCCTCGACGACGAAAACCTCGTCGAGGCCGTCCGCGAATTGCCGCAACTGCTCCTCGTCCGCCGGCCACGGCATGCCGATCTTCAGCACCGTGATGCCGATATCGGCGCCGACCGCCCCGTCGAGGCCAAGTTCGACGAGCGCTTGTTTGGTGTCCGTCCAAGCCTTGCCGCTGGCGATGATGCCGTAGCGCGGCTTCGGGCTGGCATGGGTCACCCGGTTAATCCCGTTTGCGCGGGCGAAGGCGACGGCGGCCGGAATCTTGTAGATATGGTGTCTCGGCTCCTGATCCTTCCAACTATCGGGGAAGCGGATGTTCAGGCCGTCCGGCGGCAGAGCCACGTCGTTCGGCTGCACAATGGCGGGGCGGAGCGGATTGGCGTCGACCACCGTGGCCGCGTCGACCGTGTCCGGGATCAGCTTGAAGCCGACCCAGCAGCCGGCAAAGCGCGACAAGGCCCAGCCATAGAGCGCGTAGTCGATGATCTCCTGCACGTTGGCCGGATACAGCACCGGCATCAGCATGTCCGCGAACAGGGTTTCATGGGCGGCGGGAGAATCGGTAGAGGTCAGCGCGTGATCGTCGCCGACGACGCAGAGCACGCCGCCATGGGTGGCCGAGCCCGCGGAATGGGCGTGGCGGATGGCGTCGATGCTGCGGTCGAGACCGGGACCCTTGCCGTACCACAGGGAGAAAACCCCGTCGTAGTTCGAGTCCCCGAACATGCCCGCTTGCTGGGTGCCCCAGATCGCGGTCGCCGCGAGGTCTTCGTTGACGGCGGGCAGAAAGTGTATGTCGAAATCGGGGAGGAAGCGCTTCCCGGCCCAAAGCTCCTTGTCGAGATTGTGCATCGGGGAGCCGCGGTAGCCGGAAATGAAGCAGCCGGTCTTCAATCCGTCGGCCTGGTCCCGGAGGTGCTGCATCATCGCGGCGCGCACCAGCGCCTGCGTGCCGGTGATGTAGACTGTTCCCTCGCGTCCCTCGTATTTGTCGTCGAGAGAAACCGTTTTGAGCGCCATTTCGTCCCGCCTGCCGCCGTGCCCCGTTCCAGTGATCAAGGTAGGTGAGAGACCTCGGGCGGCTAGCTCTCGTTTGTGGTTTCCTCGGACGGGACCGGGGAAGGTACCGGTTGGACGTCGACCGAGACGTCGATCTCGTGCTGGCCGCCGCCGACGACAAGACCGTTGATCGGACTGACGTCGCCGTAATCGCGGCCCCATGCCAGGGTGATGTGCTCGTCGCGCGGGATCAGGTTGTTGGTCGGATCGAGGTCGATCCAGCCGTGTTCCGGGACCCAAACGGAAAGCCAGGCGTGTGACGCGTCCGCGCCGACAAGGCGCTCCTTGCCTTCCGGCGGATGGGTGAGCAGATAGCCGCTGACGTAACGGGCCGGAAGGCCCATGCTGCGCAAACAGGATATTTGCAGATGGGCAAAGTCCTGACACACGCCGCGTTTCTCCTTCAGTACCTCTTCGACGGGGGTCGAGATGTCGGTCACGCCGCCTTCATAAGTAAAATCGTTAAAAATGCGCGCCGTCAGCTCAAGGGCCGCCTCCAGGATCGGGCGGTCGGGGGAAAACGATTCCGCGGCAAAGGCGGCGATGCCGTTTCCGGACTCGGTGTAGGGCGAATCGAACACGAACTGGTAGATGTCGAGCATTTCCCGGCCGGTGGCGCCCGACAGCAGGGTCGGAACCTTGTCCCAAGGCGAGGTGTCTTCGGGCGCGGGCAAGGAAGGCGTCATTACCTCGATCGAGCTCTTGGCGGCAATGACGAGCTCACGATGCGGCTCTTCGATGGTCAAATAGGTCGTTGGATTTCCGAAATAGTCGGCATCGTTCCGTATGATTGTCGGCGGCGGTTCCACGATCAATCCGTGATGCCGCCGCACCTGTTGCGGGCACGGCCGGGGCGCCAGATGCAGCAGATGGTGTGAAATCGATACGGATTGTACGTATTCGAAGGTCGTACGGTGAGTGATGTTGTAGATCACTGTAAGATCCCGCCGACCGAGCCGCTGCGCGTGGTGAGAGCGTGGGTGAAATAGATGCGGGCGACATTGTCCGAAATCTCCAGGATTCTCTGTTCCTGGGTCCGCAAAAACTTCTCCAGCGCGACGCGTCTTCCACGCGCGTTATGTTGACGGCAAAGCTCGTCGATGTCGCAGAGCTTGAGCTCGCTCGCCGCCGCGATCACGAGGCGCTGCTCGTCGCTTAGCGTGCCGTGGTTGTCGGCCCTCGGTAGCGCGGACATATGCTCCTCGATGGCGGCAACCTGGTAGGCGACGGAGCGGGGATTGCTCTCGTCGACCAATAGAAGGTCCAACACGGCCGGCAACTGTACCGTCGACAGATAGCGCGTCCGATAGGTCATCGAACTGTCGCCAAGCTCAAGGAGCAGGTCGAGGCTGCCTTCGGCCTCGGGGTCGCCTTCGACCGTAAGCTCGCGCATCAGGCGCGCCATATGGCCGCCGCGTTCCGCGCGGCGCCCGAAATCGAGCAGACGCCAACCGATGCTGCGCGTCATGTTTTCCTGCTGCATACCGCTGAAGCCGGAACATTCCTGCGCCATCTCATTGAGCAGCGCCAAGGCCCCGCTGACGTCCAATTGCTCGTCGACAGCGTGTCGGCGGGTCAGATCGTAGAGCGTATTCAGAATTCGCCATGCATCTACACTCAGTCGTTCGCGGACGAGGGAAGCCGTGCGTTTCAGATTGTCGAGCAAATTGAGCAGACCGCTCGGGCAAGCGGGATCGAACAGCAGGATCGACATTTCCCGCTCGACTGCGCGGATGCCGCGCGCGGCGGCACGCCGCCCGGTGCGTGGGCGCAAATAACCGAAATCTACAAGAATGCGCGTCAGATGATGCAGTGTCGCGGCGTCGTCGCCCGTGCCCGCCTCGCCCGCCAGCCGCAGGATGAGGCTGCGCATCAATCGCACGGTATTCTCCGTGCGTTCGGCGTAGCGGCCGAGCCAGAACAAGTTATCCGCGACGCGGCTCGGGAGATCGCTATTGCCGCGCCGAAAGGTAAGTTGCTGATCGGCGGGCTGCAGACGGCTGAACGTGCTGACGGGCTCGTCGGACAGAACCCAGGTATCTTTACTGGCGTCTCCCTGCTGCATGGAGACCGCATGGGTGTCGTGGTCGTCCGAAGTCCGGGTCAGGCCGCCCGCCATGACGCGGTAGGTGTCGCCATCCCAGGCAAGATAAACGCGCAGCGTCATCGGTCGTGGTTGCAGGCCGTTGTTTCGCCAAACCGGTGTTGTCGAGAGCGAGAGAACCTCCTGGCCAATAAAATCGTAGCCGCGGCGGTCGATCCGGGCGATCAGCTTTTCGAGCTCGTCCTGCGAAAGTTCGGAGGGATAAATCGCGTTATCGCTGTTGGCGAAGATCGAGCTGTTCGAAAAAGTACGGCGGATGACCAGTCGGTCGAGGTTGGATTTGACGAAATTTCGCTCCAGCTGCTGGCCGCACCACCAAGTTGCGACAGACGGGATTGCCAGGTCCTCTCCGATCAATTGCCGGCACAGACTCGGCAGGAAGCTCATGATCGCTTCGCATTCGAGGATGGCGCTGCCCAGGGCATTGGCGACGACGACGTTGCCCGCGCGTACCGCGGCAACCAAGCCCGCGACTCCCAGCATGGAATCGGTGCGCAACTCGAGAGGGTCGCAGAATTCCGCATCGACGCGGCGGAAAATCAAATCCACCTGCTTCAATCCGTCGAGCGTCTTGAGGTAGACCTTGTTGTCGCGCACGGTAAGGTCGGCGCCCTCGACAAGCGGAAACCCAAGATAGCGTGCCAGATAGGCATGCTCGAAATAGGTTTCGTTGTAGGTGCCGGGCGTCATCAGGACGATCAAAGGATCGTCGCGGCCGGTCAACTGTACCAGCCGATCGCTGAAAGACTGGAAAAAACGGGCCAGGCGGTGAACATGCGCGTCGCGGAAAAGGTTCGGCAAAGCGCGGGTCATGACGACGCGGTTCTCAAGCGCGTAACCGGCACCGGAGGGCGCCTGGGTGCGGTCGGAGAGGACCCACCATTTGTCGTCGGCGGCCCGGACGAGGTCCATTGCGAGGAAGTGAAGATAGACGCCCTCTCGCGTTTCGACACCGTGAAGCGGACGCAGGAAATCCTGATTGCCGA
>JAYPOZ010000065.1:0-25428 GCA_038131165.1 Rickettsiales bacterium
CGCGGAACGCCCAGCTGCCGTAGTTGACCTCGGGCCCGCCGGGCAATCCTCTGACCGCCACTGGTCCGGCGGGATGCCAAGGTGCTGCCGCCTCGGGCGGCGGAGCGGACGGCCGCGAAGCGGCCAACTCACGGGCCGCTCTTTCCCGTTCCGCCCGCAGTGCCGCCAATCGTTCTCTCTGCGCCGCCAGTTCGCGCTTGGCTTGCGCGGCTTCTTCGGCCAATCGCTGCCGTTCCGCCTCCAAGAGACGGCGTTCGGCCTCCAGTTCCCGGAGCCATTCTCCGTCGGTGCGGCGCACGGTCCGCGCCAGCGCCGAGAGCTTCTGGCGCGCGGCGTCGGCGTACCGGCCACGCGGGAACTGCCGGAGATAAGCCTCGTATCCGGAACGCTCGCCCGTCCGGTCGACCAGCCGCCAGATCACCGTATCCGGATCCTCGCGCTCGGCGGCGGCACCCGCCATGCGGAAGACGAAATCGCCCCGGTCCCAGTCCTTGTCCCGCAGTTTGCCGTAACGAGGGGTCTGGCGCGACCGGGTGAGGTTCGTGATCCGCGTCGACATGTAAAGGCCGATCTCGGTCGCGGTCACGAAGCCGTCCTCGTTCGCGTCCGCCCGTTCCTGCCCCGCCAGGGCGCGCAGGAACAACTCGCGGAACATGCCGTCGTCCGAAACCGTTTGCCCGGCATCGCCGGACGTCAGGAACTGGCGCACCGGCAACGTCGTCGCCCGCGTCACCGCCGAGGGCGGCAGCGCCCGCGCGCTATCGAAAACGGTCCCCGCAAAACACGAGTCAAAGACGGCAAAGGCATGTTTCGATTCCGCCAATCGGGCGAAATCCCCAAACCGGCGAAGCGACATCGCCTTCAGCCGGAACGGCGCGGTCGCGCCATCGGGCCTCGGCGCATCCGACGGCACCAGATATCCCTCGCCGTTTTCCGTATGGCCATGGCCCGCATACCAGACGAAGAGACGCGCGTTCGGATCCTGGCCTTTCAGCACGAAAAATTCCTTGAACGCCGTTTCCATCTCCGCCGCGGACAGATCCGTCTTCAGCGTGACCTCGAACCCCCGCTCCTTGAGCGCGGCGGCGACGAGCTTCGCGTCCTTTACCGCGTTCGACAGTCTCGGCCAGCCGGCCCGGTAGTCGTCGATGCCGATCACCAAGGCATGGGAGGCGCCGTATAGCTCGACGTGTTCGACAATCGGGGCATTCGGCGCATCGGCGGTGCGGATCGGCAGCGCGAAACCGCGCGAATCGGCCACCGCCGGGGATATCCCGCAAACCCATAACGCCAGCAGAAGTCCAAAAAACGGCGCTGCGTATTCTCGTCGACTTTTCGTCATTCCAACGGCCTTTCCGCTCCCGCTATGGAAGCATTTAAGCGCGTTTAGACAAAAAGATTATGCAGGCTCCGCGAAGGGGTCAACGATGAAACCTTCCGCTCAGCCGATCGCGTCGTCGCTCCTGAGGCGGGCGATCTCCGCGTCGTCGTAGCCGGCGGCGCGCAATACCTCGTCCGTGTGCTGGCCAAGCGCCGGAGCCATGACCGGCTCGGACTTCGCCTCGCCCTCGACGAAGATCGGCGTGTCGACCACCAGGTCGGCGCCGCCCCGCGGATCGTTATTCGCCCGCAGCGCGCCGCTTGCACGCATCTGTTCGTCGGTCAGAACGTCCGTGATCCTGTGCGTCTCGCCGAAGGTGAACCCGGCGCCATTGAGCGCCGCTCGAACCTCCTCCGCGGTCAACCGGTTGAAGGCGATATCGAGCTCCGCGATGAGCGCCTTTGCATTGTCGGTCCGCGATTCCGCGGTCGCGAAACGGGGATCCTCGGCGATCTCGGGCCGGCCCAAGGCCGCGACCAGTTCGGGAAAGCGCGCCTGCCCGGTGATCATGATCAAGTGGAACCAGCGTTCGTCCTTGGATTGATAGAAATTGTTGACCGCGCTCATGGCGTTCTCCCGGGAGGGCCGCTGCGCGACCTCGCCTCCCGACAAGACGGCCTGGATGGATACTGCATTGCCCCAGGCGCCGTTCGCCATCAGCGAGGTCGAGACCATGCCGCCCTGCCCCGTCGACATCCGGCGATAGAGCGCCAGCATGATGCCGCCGAACAGGGATACCGCCGTCGGGTGGTCGCCCATCCCGGGCAGAGAGCGCGCGGGCGGCGATTCGGGAGACGGCTTGATCAGGTCCATCATGCCGGAGCGCGCCCAAAGCGCCGTCGAATCGAAGCCCGGGCGATCGGCTTCGGGCCCCGACTCGCCATAGGCCGAGACCGAGGCATAGATCAGCTTCTCGTTGAGCGGGGCAATGTCCTCGTAGCGGATGCGCAACCGTTCTCTCGGCCCCAGCGGCATATTGGTGATAAAGACGTCCGCCGTCTCGCAGAGCCGGTAGAGCACCGCGCGCCCCGCCTCGGTCTTCAGGTTGAGGGCGATGCCTTTCTTGTTCCGGTTATCGACGAACCATTCGTGATGGGCCGGGCTCTGGCCGTAGCCGGGGCCGCGCAGGCTGTAGCGCAGCGGATCGCCGGTGCCGATGGGCTCGACCTTGATCACTTCGGCGCCGAAATCCGCCATCACCGTGCCCGCCGCCGGCGCGGCGATGAAACTGGCGACGTCCAGCACCCGGATGCCGTCGAGAATTCCCTTGCTCATAACCGTTCTCCCGCTCGTCTAAACCACCGGGGAATAGGTAACGGCAGGGCCAGGGATAGCAAGCCTCAAAGGATGGCGCCGGCCTTGCGGAGCTCGGCGAGCCCGGCGTCGTCGTAGCCGACGGCCCGCAGCACTTCCTCCGTATGCTCGCCGAGCTCGGGCGGCATCGCCGGCGGCGTCTTCTCGCTGCCTTCCACCCAGAGCGGGCTGTCGACGACATACTCGGCGCCGGCGGCCGGGTCGTCGATCGGGCGCAGAACGCGACCTTCGAC
Source organism: Rickettsiales bacterium (assembly GCA_038131165.1). Lineage (GTDB taxonomy): Bacteria > Pseudomonadota > Alphaproteobacteria > UBA8366 > UBA8366 > UBA6544. The sequence goes on from JAYPOZ010000065.1 coordinate 2,929, forward strand.
CATCTGCACGTCGGTCAGCATGTCCTCGACCTTGCGGACATCGCCGAAGGTGAAGCGGTTTTCGTCCAGGAGACGCACCCAATCGGCATGATCGCGCTCGGCGAAAGCCGCATCCAGAATCGGAATCAGCGCCATCTTATTCGCCATCCGGTCTTCCTGAGTCGCGAAGCGCGGGTCGGCGCCGATCTCCGGCCGCCCGATCAGCGCGGCGAATTCCGGCCAGCGGTGTTGGTTGGTATTGAAGACGATGTGAATCCATCGCCCGTCGCGGGTTTGATAGAGATTGTGCATCGGGTTGCGCGACTCCTCGCGCGGTGGGCGGCATTCGACCTTGGCGCCGCACAGCGTGGCCTGGGCCAGCATCCCGTTCCACCACACGCCGTTCGCCATCAGCGAGGTCGAGACATGACTGCCCGCGCCCGTGCGTTCGCGCCGGAACAGGCCGGTCATGATCGCGGCGTACAGCGAGACCGCGGTCGGGTGGTCGCCCATCCCGGGCAGGGAGCGGGCGGGCGGAAAGTCCGGTCCGGGCTTGACCAGGTCCATCAGCCCCGTGCGCGCCCAGAGCGCCGTCGAATCGAAGCCCGTGCGCCCGGCGTCGGGACCGGTCTCGCCATAGGCGCTGATCGAGGCATAGACGATGCGCTCGTTCAACGCGCGGATCTCTTCGTAGGAAATGTTGAGGCGCTCGCGCGTCGGGATCGGCATGTTGGTGACAAACACGTCGGCGCTCTCGATCAGCTTCTCGAACGCGGCCCGGCCCTGCTCGGTCTTGATGTCGAGCGCGATGCCGCGCTTGTTCCGGTTGTCCACGATATAGCCGTAGGGATACTCGGATTTCGGCGATTCGCTGCCGCGCAGATGGCCGCCCCGGTAGGGGTCGGGCCGGCCCGGCGGCTCGATCTTGATCACATCCGCCCCGAAATCCGCGAGGATGACGGCCGAAGCCGGTCCCGCGATATAGGTTGCGAGTTCGACGACCTTGATACCGTCGAGAATACGCTCGCCCATTCCCACCTCCGTCATGATGCCTACGGTTCAGGTATTTCCACCGCCCAGCGCGGCAAGCGGCATCAAGCGGCTTCGCGGCGCCACACCGGCGACATCATCAACCACGCGAAGCAAAGCGCAAAGACCAGCGCCATGGCAGCATGCATGGCTTCCGGAGAGAAGACCCCGAGCAGGAACCCGGTCCCAAGCGGGCCGGCGGCGGCGCCGATATCGCGCCAGGTCTGGTTCCGGGCCAGGGGCTGGATGACGCCGGCGGGCGCGAAATAGGCCACCGCCGTCGGGAACAGCGTGCCGAGCGCGCCCCGCGCGACCACGATCGCGATCGACCCCACGATCAGCCAGCCCGCGCCGACCGAGGCGAAGCCGAAGATCACCAGCACGGAGGCCGCGATCAGCGGCCGGCGCACCCCAAAGCGGTCGGCGATGGCTCCGGAGATCGGAGCGGCGACCATCTCCGCGATCCGCCGGCCGGACAGGATGAGACCGCCCGAGAGCATGGCGAGTTCGACCGAGGTGTGCTTCGCCAGCATGATCGTGATGGTGATGGTAAAAACGCCGTCGACGCCCGCCCCCATCCAGAAGATCAGGATATCGAAGCGGTCCGGCTTGGCGAACATGGCGGGTCGGGCGGAAGGGGCCGCGGGCGGGCCGTCGTCCGAACGGGACGGCAGCAGGAACGCCAGCGGCAGGGAGACCGCCGTGCCGAGCGCCAGATAGAGAAATACCTCCTTCGGGCCCACGATCCCCGCGAGCCAGGTCCCGACGGTCATCGCCAGCAACGGCCCGACCTGTTCGATCGCGCGGCTGACGCCGACGCGGGTTCCGGTCTTGGCGCGGTCGCGCGCCGCGTAGGCCAGCGTCACCAACAGCAGCGCCGCATAGGACAACCCCCACAGGGCCCGCGATCCCAACAGCGGAAATCCCCCTTCCAGAATCCCGTAGCCGGCGGTCGACAGGATGGCGGTGCAGCACGCCAGAATGCAAAGGTTCTTCAAGCCGATCCATTCGCCCAGCCGGGCAACGTATCCGTAGGTGAAGGTCCGGATCACCCGGTTCGCGGCCAGCAGCACGCCGACCCAGGCAAGACTGATCCCGAACAGCTCGGCATTGACCGGCAGGACGATGTAGATCAGCGCGTCGCCGAAAAGCGTGAGCGACAACGCCCAGGACGACAGCCACAGGCTGCGCCAGCCGGCGTCGCTGCCCGGTGCGTCTTCAGGATTTGTCGGCGATGCCAATTCAGACTACCGATCTTCATTTTTCCGTAACATTCGACAGTGCTAGAGGAACGCCGCGGGTTTGACCAGAGAGCGCTTGGCTCAGCACGGAGTTCGAGATGCTATTCCGCCGCCGGGTCGAGCTTCTCGAGCGCCGGATTTCCGTCCGGCGTGTAGCCGAGTTGCGGGGTTTCCGGCACCTGACAGCCGACCGGGCAGCAGCGGCCCGGCTGGCGCGAGACGCGCTTGCCGTCTTCCGCGACGACGCCCCGGTCGAGCAGTCTCTCGACCAGTCGCACCCGCTCCTCGATCGGATAATAGCGGTAGATTTCCCGCTTCATCGCGGCCGGCGAGCCGCCGCCGTGCAGGCTGATCACCGACATCCAGGAGCCGGTCTTCGACGCGGTGAGGTCCTCCATGAAACGCGCGACCTCGGCGCGGTGGCCGTGCGGGATGTCCGCGCGCGCCTGCAGCATGGTCGCGAGATCCCCCGCCGTCTCCGGGTTGTGATCCTCGTCGGGGCCCGGCAGCGCCACGATGAGCCCGCCCGAGACCTCGTGTGCGATCCGGTGCATGTCGTAAATTTGCGTCGCCATCATCAGCTTGCCGACATTGGCGAAGACGCCGTCCGGCTGGAAACTGCCGGCGGGGTCCGCGAAGCCGTAGACGGACGCCGCGATGCCACAGGCATAAAACCCCTCGACGATCTTGATCAGCTCGACCATGCCGTCGCGGAGATGCGGGACCGATTCCATGTCGAGCCCGTTCGCCTCGCTCATCAGCGCGCCGGCGCCGATCAGCAGGTCGCCGAACCCGGCGCGTGCGCCGATACAGCTGTGCCGGTGATGGGTCGCATAGGTCGAGGTGAGAAACTGCGAATGCTCCCATTCGCCCGCCAGAAACACCCGATCCCAGGGCACGAAGACGTCGTCGAAGATCGCGACGCCGGTCGCCTGGCCGTATTTGGCGCTGAATTTCGCCGCGGCGTCGTCGTGCCGTCCGGCCGGGCGCGAGACGATGGTGATGCCCTCCGCATCCACCGGCACCGCGCAACACAGCGCGAAATCCGCATCCGCTTCGGTCATGTTGCGGCACGGCATGACGAGATACTCGTGCACATAGGGGGCGGCGGTGATGATGGCTTTGGCGCCGCGGATCACCACGCCGTCGGTGCGCCGCTCCTTGATGTGCACGTAGGAGTCGGCATTCGCCTGTTGGTGCGGCCGCAAGGTCCGGTCGCCCTTGCCGTCGGTCATGGCGACTCCGAGCGTCAGGTCCTCGTCCTGGACCTTGTGCAGGTAGTTCAGGAACCGCTGGTGCAGCTCCGAGCCCTTGTCCTGGTCGATCCGGTAGGTCGCCTGATAGATCGCGTTCAGCGCATCGTGGGTCAGATAGCGCTGCGCGCAGCCGACCTCGCGGCACATCAGGCGGACCGCCTCCAGCTTGTTGATCAGGTCCTGCGGCGTCCGGCAGATGTGCAGCATCCGGTTGACGTCCTTGCCGGTGGTGTGCTGCTCGGCAAGCATGAGCGGGCGGTAATCCTGCTCCAGCGCATAGTCGTAGGTCACGCCGATGGCGTCGATGCCGGGCCGGAAACGCGGCTCGTCGGCGACGCTCTCGACCCGGTCGCCGTCACAAAAGACGCGCGGCGTATAGCGCCGGAGCGACTCGCGGTATTCCCCGGATGTCATGAACATGGACTCACCTCCCCGTCAACGCGTCGGACAGCGGCGCCAGACTGTCGTGGGTCTCCAGCGCCATCACCGCCGCCTGCACGCGCTCGGCCTGGGCGCGCCCGACCGTCCGGGTGGCATTGGCGAAGAACTTGGCTTCGATATCCTGGTCCGACACCGGATTGTCGGCGGAACCCCGGTTGATCGCCTCGCGATGCGACAGCCGCCGCCCGTCCGTCGTCTCGATCACCACCTCGCCGGAATAATACTTCGGATAGGCGGAGTCGGGATCGATCTCGTAGCCGGCTTTCGAACAGAGATCGAGGATCGCCGGGTCCGACAGGGCCTCGTCCTCCAATTCGTCGAGGGTGAACCGGCCGCGCGCCAGACTGGCGGACATGATGTAATGCACGCTGAACTGCGCGTCATAGGCATTCTGCGGCCGCTTCTTGTTGACCTCCGGCTCGCAAACGACGTTCGACTGGTCGCCGTGAATGCGCGCCGTCATCGACTTCACGTCCTCGGGTGTCAGCCCGTGCGCCTGCTTCAGCGCCAATGTCGCGTCCGCGAAGGCATGATTGAAGTGGCAGGCCGGATAGGGCTTGAAGGCGATCTCCATCATCGCCCATCTCTCGCCGAGACCCTCCGTGATCGCCGCGGGGTCGGCCATCGCCGGGTCCTTCATGTAGAGATTGAACAACCCGTAGCGGCCTTCGTAGGGTTTTCGGGGGCCGAAATAGCCGTGCTTCGCCATCATCGCCGCCGTCTGGCCGCAGACGCTGGCCCAGGCCGGATGGTTCCGCTTGGTCCAGGCGCCGTCGTCGAGGAATTCAAGACTGGCCGAGGCTTGCGAGAGCACGATGCCCTGCGCGTCGAGCAACTGCTCGCCGGAAAGCCCGTAGAGATACCCCGCGCCGATCGCGGCGCCGAAAGCGCCGACCACGCCGGTCGGATGGAATCCCCGCTGATGGAAGCCGCCGTTCGCCGCCGCGCCGATCCGGCTTGCCGCTTCGGAGGCGAGCAGAAAAGCCCCCAACGCCCTCTTGCCGCTGGCGCCCGTGGCCAGTCCGGCCGCCAGCATGGTCGGCAGCGCGCTCGCCGACGTGTGGACGACCGCGCCGCTGTGCGTGTCGTCATAGTCGAGCCCGTGAATGAGGGTGCCGTTGAGATGGGCCGAATCGCGCTGGGTCAGGCGCAGGTCCATGCCGATGACCGGGAATTCCCCGGCACCGCCGATCTCGCGCAGCGCCGCCGCCAGCCGATCCGCGAAATCGAACCCGACCGACGCGAAGCCGATTCCGAGCGCGTCCAGGATGTTCAGCTTTGCCCGGGCAACGACATCGGCCGGAACCTTGTCCAGCTCGAACCCGTCGACAAAGGCCGCCAACGCTTGCGACAGCGGCGCCTCGGCGGTCGTTGAAGCGGTGTTCGATAGTGGCGTTGCATCGTTCACGGCAAATTCTCCCTTTGACGCGTTAGCTCTCTCTATTCGGATACTAGCCCGCGGGCCGGAAGCCCGTCACGCGGCTTCCGCCCGGGCGATGGCCTCGGCGATATCGATGATCCGCTGGGCCTTGTCGACGATGGGGTAGTCGACGAAGTAACCATCGATCTGGATCGACGCCGAGCCCGCGGCCTCCGCTTCGGCGAAGGCCGCGATGATCTTTCGGGCCCAGGCGACCTGTTCTTCCGGCGGCGTGAAGGCACCGTTGGCGATGGGAATCTGTCCCGGATAAATGCACAGCTTGCCCTGAAACCCGAGGTCCCGGACCAGATTGCACGACGCCAGGAAGTGTTCGTTCTCGCGGATATGGATGAAGACGGTATCGATGGGCGCCTCCAAATTGCCGAGCCGCGAGGCCACCACCATCTCGGCGCGCATGGAGGCCAGCTCCGTCTCTTCCAGCGACCATTCGATACCGAGGTCCTTGGTGTAATCGCCGGCGCCGAACGAAAGCCGCTTGATCCTGGTTCCCGCCTGCGCGATGGCCCGCACTGCATCCTGACCGCGCGCCGTCTCGATGATCGGCATCACGTCGACCGACCCGACGGGCAGTCCGCGCTCGCGCTCGAGATTGCCCAGCAGCCAGTCCACGGACCGCATATCGTCGACGCTTTCCAGTTTCGGCAGCACGATGCCGTCGAGCCACGGCCCGACGATCTCCTGGATATCCCCGTAGCAGTATTCGGTGTCGTAGGCATTTACCCGGACATAGCCGCGGCATTTCCGCGGCCGCTTCAACGCCTCGACGGCGACGGCACGGGTCGCCGGTTTTTCGGCAATGGCAACCGCGTCTTCGAGATCGAGAATGACCACATCGGCGCCGGCGTCGAAGACTTTCTCGACCTTGCGCGGATGATTTCCGGGGCAAAACAAATAGGTGCGGTTCGCTTCCATGCTGACCTCCTGAGCGGGAGATTAGCTACCTAGCGTTTCGTAGGAAAACTCCAAGCGGTAGGTGTGGCGATCCTCGGGATGATCGCTGACCGAAACCTCCAGCACCCGGCCGTCCTCCCCGGTATACTGGCGCATAACCCTAAGGGCCGGAGCGCCTTCTTCCACATCCAGTTCGGATGCCCGTTTCCCCTTCAGACGGCAAGACGATATCTCGATCTCGATCTTGCTTGCATGCGCGCCGAACTCTTCCTCGATGATGCGAAAGACCGGGCGCGTATCGTTGCCGAAGAACTCAAGAAGGCCCGCGAACTCAGGGAGTACGTATACGTCCGTCCAACACAGCTTCCGGTCCGTCGCCGTCTCCGAGCGAACACCGCCGAAGCGGATAATCTTCTGCCCTTCCTCGACATCGAACCACGCGGCCAATTCCGTGTCGGCTTCCAACTCCACCATTTCGATAATCTCTAGCGCCGTGTCGGGGGCGTATTGCAGCAGGCCTTCCGCCGTATCGAGCGTTTGCACGTAAGCGCTCGTCGGCTCCAGCGCCCGGACGATCGTGCCGATCGCCTTGCGCCGCTCGACCAGACCGGCCGCTTCCAATTCCGCCATCGCGTTTCGAACCGTAAACCGGCTGACCCCGAAACGTTCGCACAAATCCAACTCTTTGGGGAAGAGACCACCCAGAGAATAAACTTCTCCGGCAAGCTCCTCCCGTAAGATCTGCGCGATTTCGCGGTACCTTGGAACCCGTTTGCTTGGCCGGCGGGCCATGCGCTTGCCTTTCAACTTAGTCGCAAGACGCGAACTATGGTGACCCGCCTTTCGTGTGTCAACGCGGCAAAACGACTAAATTTTCATCAAAAACCTGACGAGCCGCTTGGTACGGTCGCTGAACAGCGACGGCGTGTAATAGGAACCGGCCGCGCGCTTCGAAACTTCGCTCATTGTCGGATAGGGTGCGATCACGCTTGCCATCGCCCCTAATTTCAAACCCTGCGCGATGGCGAGCGCCCAGGGCAGAATGAGATCACCCGCGCGCGCGCCGACAATGCACGCCCCATGTATGCGCCCCTTGCGGTCGGCGACGACCTTGATAAATCCCCGCGTCTCGCGCTCCGCCTGGGCTCTGTCGTTCTCGGCGAACGGCCAGCGGAGAATCCGGATTGCATCCCCGAGCCGCTCCTGCGCCTGCGCTTCGGTCAGGCCGACATTCGCCAGTTCCGGGTCCGTATAGGTGACCCAAGGCACGGCCTTGTAGTCTGCTTTCGCCGGCAACTTGAACAGAGCGTTCCGAATCACGATGCCGGCGTGATAACCCGCGACGTGGGTGAACTGCAGCGCGCCGGACACGTCCCCGATCGCAAAGACGCGCTTATTGCTGGTCCGCAGACGGGCGTCGGTCTCGATCCCTTTCGCCGAATACGCGATGCCGGCGGCCTCAAGGTCCAACCCATCGAGATTGGGACGCCGGCCGGCGGCAACCAGAATGTGCGACCCTTCGATCCGCCGCGCCTGGCCGTCTTGCTCGATCTCCACGGCGACCCCGGCGGCCTCCTGGGAGACGTTCGCGATCTTGACGCCTTCGCACAGCTCGACACCCTCGCGCCGCAGTTGAAGGCGCACGACCTCCGCCGCTTCCGCATCGTCTTTCGCCAATATCCCGAACATCTCCAGGACGGTGACGCGGGCGCCGAGGCGGCGATGCGCCTGCGCCAATTCGCAGCCGATGGGTCCGCCGCCAATCACGATCAGATGCGCCGGACATTCGCTCAGCTCGAAGATGCTCTCGTTCGTCAGAAAGGGGACGTCTTGCAACCCGGGAATCGGCGGGACCGCCGCGGAGGAGCCGGTGGCGACCACAAAAAATTTCGCCCGAACCGTCGCTGCACCCGCGCTCACCTCGCGGGGGCCGGTGAAACGGCCGGCCTCCTGGAGGACGCGGACACCCAATCCCTCGAAACGCTCGACCGAATCATTGGGCTCGATCGCGGCAATGACGCTTTGGACGTGATCGTGCACTTTCGCGAAATCGATCTCCGGATCGCCGGAAGCGATCCCGAACGGCGCGGCGGTGCGGAACGCCTCGGCCGCGTGGCCGGCGGCCAGCAAGGCCTTGGACGGAACGCATCCGTAATTGAGGCAGTCGCCGCCCATCTTGGCGCGCTCGATCAACACGACTTCGGCACCCATTTGCGATGCACCCGCCGCGACGCTGAGGCCGCCCGAGCCGGCGCCGATCACACAAATATCCGCCTCAATGATCTCCGCCGTCATATTCTCCTCCAAAACCTACGCACAGGGACACTTGCCTAAATCGGACCTTTGCGTGGCGAGGGCAATACACAAGTTCGTCAGAGAGGCTCTTCCGCGCGCCACCCGCGCATGCTAAAGCCCGAATATGACCGACGCACGACACAACGACCGCTTCAGTCTCGCCGGCAAGACCGCGCTGGTAACCGGGTCCGCGCGCGGCCTCGGCTGGGAGATCGCGCGGGCCATGGCGGAAGCGGGCGCGCGTCTCCTCCTCAACGGCCGAAAGGCGCAGGTTCTGGCGGACCGCGTCCAAACGCTCGCACAAGCCGGTCTGGAGGCCGACGCGGTTGCCCTCGACATGTCGGATACGGATGCCGTGGCGCGCTGGTTCGTGGCCGCGGCGCCCGGGATCGATATCCTGGTGAATAATGTCGGGCTGCGCAGACGGCGACCACTCGCCGAACTTATGCCCGAAGACGTCCGGACCATGCTCGACCACGGGCTCGTCGGTGCCCACAATCTCACCCGCCTGGCGGTGCCCGGCATGATCGCACGCGGCGGCGGATGCATAATCAACGTGACCTCCATCGCGGGACCGCTCGGCAAGAACAACGACACGGCCTATGTCGCCGCCAAGGCGGGATTGGAAGGATTGACCCGGGCGCTTGCGACCGAACTCGGCCCGCAGGGCATTCGCTGCAATGCGATCGCGCCCGGATTCTTCCAAACCGACGCCAATGCGGAGATGATTTCGGATCCGGCGGTCAACGCTTGGCTTGAGTTGCGGGCGCCTTTGAAACGGTGGGGCGATCCATCGGAGATCGGCGGCGCCGCGGTCTTTCTCGCCTCGCCGGCGGCCTCCTATGTCAACGGCCACACGCTGACCGTCGACGGCGGCGTCTCGACGTCGTTCTAGGCGCCGACCCGGTCCAGCAACTCGCCGACCACGCTGTCGGCCTTGTCGCGTGCCACCCGGCACGTACCCACGGCCTGATGGCCGCCGCCGCCGTAACCCAGCATCAGCATGCCGACATTGACCGTTGAACTGCGATCCAGAATCGACTTGCCCATGGCGATTTCCACCATCCCCGGGTCGTTGACGGGATTAATATGAACCGAGAGATTGCACTCGGGGTAGAGGGCATAGACCATGAACCTGTTACAGGCATAGATCGTCTCTTCCGCGCGGTGATCGACGATCAGAGTCTTGCCTTCAATTCGCGCATTCTTACGGATTTGCAGCTCGGAGAGCTCGCCATGCGCCAGATAGAGATGGACGCGCTCCTCCACATCGGGAATGCGGGCGATCTCCTCGGCTTCGTGACGCCTGCAATAGGTCATCAAGTCGATCATCAACTGGTCGTTGCTGATCTCGAAATGCTTAAACCGGGCAAGGCCGGTCCGCGGATCGGTGACGAAGTTGACCAATGTCCATCCGGTCGGCGCAAGAATATCGTCTTCCGAATAGTCCGCGGAATCCGCTTGATCCACCGCCGGCAACAGGCCGGCAGGAATATAGGGAAAGCCCTCTTTTCCGCCGAAATGATTGAAAATGACCCGCGCCGCAGACGGCGCTTCCGGATCGATCACCAGATTATCGCGCTCGCCGACGCGGGCGGCTTCGCTCATGTGATGATCGAAACACAGTTCGACTTCTTCCCGATACGGCAAATTGGCCGTGATATCGTTTCCGGTTACGGGAATCTTGCCTTCCTGCATTTCGTTCGGCTCGGCAAACAAGACCTCGTCGATTATCTCGCGTTCGTTCAGCAAGGCGCCCGACACGACGCCGTCGAAGTCAGGGCGCGTGATCAGCCTAAATTTCGGCATCGACATTTTCTAACCCGGTTTCCTTCCTTGGCGCCGCATTCAAAATATCTCGGCTAAATATAATCATTGAACCATAATCTGTAGTGGCTGCAAGCCGAATGCAACCACGCACCTCACGACCTTATTCCATGGATTTCGACGCGATCTCATACACATCGGCCGAAAGCTCCGGTTTTGCCAGGATTCGGCTAAGCTCGCCTCGGATCAACGATTGCCGGCCGGCGTCGAAACGGCGCCATTGTCCGAGCGGCGCCAGCAGGCGGGCCGCCACTTGCGGATTCAGCGTGTCCAACGCCAGAACCTGATCGGCCAGGAACGCGTAGCCGCCGCCGTCGGCGGCATGAAACCGCAGCTGATTGCCGGCACAGAATGCCCCGACCAGCGCGCGGACCTTATTCGGTTTGCGCAGAGAGAACGCCGGGTGGTCCAACAGCGACTTCACGTCGGACAATGTGCCCGGCAGCGAAGACATGGCGCGCAGGGCAAACCATTTATCGAGAACGAGGGGATCGTCCTGCCAGCGCCGGTAAAAATCGTCGAGCGCTTTGTCGCGCGCCGGCCCCTCGATGTCCACCAGGCATCCGAGTGCGGCGATCGAATCGGTCATGTTGTCGGCGGTCTCGAACTGTCCGGTCCCGAGCGCCCGCATTCCGGCCTCGTCCAGACACATCAGATAGGAAAGAGCGCCGTTCTTGAGTTTCCGGCGGGCCGCGTCCTCGGGGTTCGGATCGTAGGGGCGGTTCAGCTGATTCTCGCGATACACCTCGAGGAGGAGGTCCTTCAAACCCTCCGCGAGCTGTCGCCGCAACGCCTCGCGCGCCGCGTGGATGGCGTCCACATCGACGCTCGTCATCTGGTTACCGAGATACTCCTCGCTCGGCAGCATCATCGCTTCCGCCACGAAAGCCTTCTCCAACGAGCGGTCGCGCAGCATCGTGCCGATGGCGGCGACGAAATCCGCGGCGGAATCGACCGTCTCGCCCTTCTGAAGCGCGGCGATCGCCCGCAACAGGTAGTCGGTCGCGTATTGCTGTCCGGCCTCCCAGCGATTGAAAAGGTCGGTGTCATGCGCCAGCAGGAAAGCGCGCTCCGCGTCGCTCTGGGCCGTCGACAGGGTCACCGGCGCGGAGAACCCCTGCAGCACCGAGAGCACCGGCTCTTCCGCGAGGTTCGCGAACTCGAAGGTTTCCGTCTCGCCCTGCAGCTCCAAGGTCCGGCTCGACGGCGCCGAGGCGGCCGCTTCCCCTGTGAAACAGATCGGCACCGCCGCGCCGGAGCGGTCGATGAGGCCGATCCTGACCGGCATATGCAGCGGCCGTTTCTCTTTCTGGCCGGCCGTCTCCGGCGTCGACTGCCGGAACGTGACCCGGCAGCTTTGCGAGGCCGGGTCGTAGGTTTTCTCGACGGTCAGTTTCGGGGTACCGGCCTGACTGTACCACAGCATGAAATGGCCGAGATCGATGCCGCATTCCTGTTCCATCGCGCCGACGAAATCCTCGACCGTCGCCGCCCGCCCGTCGTTGTCCGCCAGATACCTCTGCAATCCGCGGGTAAAACCCTCGCGACCGACCAGGGTCTGCAGCATGCGCACCAGCTCGGCGCCCTTCTCGTAGACCGTGGCGGTGTAGAAGTTGTTGATCTCGATGTAGGAATCCGGCCGCACCGCGTGCGCCAGCGGGCCCGCATCCTCGGGAAACTGCCGCGCCCGGAGCGTGCGCACGTCCTGGATTCGCTTCACCGCGCCAGAGCGCACGTCGGCGGAAAATTCCTGATCCCGAAAGACCGTCAGCCCTTCCTTCAAGCTCAGCTGGAACCAATCGCGCAGCGTGACCCGGTTCCCCGTCCAATTATGGAAATACTCGTGCGCGACGATGGCCTCGATGAAGGCGTAATCGGAATCGGTCGCCGTCTCGGGGTCGGCGAGAACGTATTTGTCGTTAAAGACGTTCAGCCCCTTATTCTCCATCGCCCCCATGTTGAAGTCGCTGACCGCGACGATCATGTAGATATCGAGGTCGTATTCGAGGCCGAACCGCTCCTCGTCCCATTGCATCGATTTCTTCAGCGACGCCATCGCATGGCCGCACCGGCTTTCCTTACCGTGCTCGACATAGATGCGCAGCGCCACATCGCGGCCTGATTTGGTGGTGTAACGGTCCTCGACCAGCGCCAGGTCGCCGGCCACCAGCGCGAAGAGATAAGACGGCTTGGGATGCGGGTCCCGCCATTCGACCCAATACCGACCGTCCGCCGCCGTGCCCTGCGCGACCGGGTTCCCGTTCGACAATAGGACGGGGTAGCGCTTTCGGTCCGCCTCGATCCGAACCGAATAGACGGAGGTCACATCGGGGCGGTCCAGATGATAGGTGATGCGGCGAAACCCCTCGGCTTCGCATTGGGTGCAGAAATTTCCGCCGGATTTATAAAGCCCTTCGAGCTTGGTGTTCTCTTGCGGCCGGATCGTCACTTCCGTCTCGAGCACGAAAGCGGCGGGCGGGGCGTGAATGGTCAGCGTCGTCGCATCGACCCGATAGGCGTCTTCGGCCAGTGCCACGCCGTCGATCGAAATGGCGTTCAGTTCCAGGTCCTCGCCGTCGAGAACCAGCGGCCGGACCTCCGCCTCATCGGAAGCGGCAGCGCGGAACGATATTCTGGCCCCGACCCGCGTCGTCTCCTCTCCGAGATCGAAGGTCAGGTCGGTCCGCTCGGCGTTGTAGTCGGGCGCGCGGTAATCGGCGAGGCGGACGGCTTCCGGGGCGGCAGACACTATTTCTTACTCCGATAGGGTTGGTAAGTCATCGGCGATGCGGCGGCGGAGGTCAACGCAGAAAGGAATATTATTCCGTCCGCAATCGGACCGATTCGCGATTGCGGTTCGGGACCCGCGCGTCATAGTATGTAAAAAAATACGGCCTTTCGCGAAATGAGTGAGTTGCCGAAATCTGTTGGGGAGAGCAAATCGGTCTGGCTGGGCCGAAACTACGCCATCTATTGGGGCGGCTCCCTTTCTGTCGCCATCGCCCTTTGGGTGCAGCGGCTGACGGTCGCCTGGCTCGCCTGGGAAATTACCGGTTCGGGTTTCTGGCTCGGTCTGGTCGCGACCGCGGATCTCCTGCCCAGCATCGTCCTTGGACCGCCGGCGGGTATTCTCGCCGACCGCTTCAACCGCAAACGCCTGTCCTATGTCTGCCAGACCGCCAATGTCGCCGTCGTCCTGGCATTGGCCGCAATCGTCTCCGTCGGGTTAATTGACGAATACTGGCTGCTCGGTTTTGCGATTGTCAGCGGCGTCATCGCCAGCGTCCAGCAACCGGTGCGCATGTCGCTCACCGCGACGCTGGTCGAGAAACCCCAGATTGCCCGCGCGGTCGCGCTGATGTCGATCAACGCCCATGCGTCGCGCTTCGCGGGGCCCGCCATCGTCGGCCCGATCCTGGCTTTCGGCAATGCCTCCTTCAGTTTCTACACCTGCGCGGCGCTGTACGGCGCCATGGTCTTGGCGCTGCCCTTCCTGCGGGTCGGCGACCGGGAACGGAAACTGTCCAAATGGAAGGGTTTCAAGGCGGAGTTCAGCCTCGGGCTCAAGTTTACCACGATGCATCCGGCGGTCGGCCCGATCATTTACTCGTTTCTGCTCCTCTCTGTCTTCGGCCGGTCGATCTTCGAGCTGCTGCCCGGCATCGCCGACGGTATTTTCTCCGAAGGCGCGGAAGGCTTCTCCATCCTTGCCGTCGCGGTCGGCACCGGCACCGTGCTGTCTTGCTTCTGGCTGGCGCATCGCCCCGACGTGCGCTGCACCTTTGCCACCGTTATCGGGTTCATGTTCGTCTTCGGCGCGGCGGGTCTGGCGCTGAGCCAGGCAACAGTGTTCTGGGCCGCCGTCGCCTTCGCGACCGTCGCCGCCTTCGCGGTCACCACCTCTACAATCGGCTCCGCCGCCGTCATCCAGACCGCGGTGCCGGACGAGATCCGGGGCCGGGTGCTCGGCATCTTCGGCGCGCTCTACCGGGCGGCGCCGGCGGTCGGCGCCGTCGGAATGGGCTGGGCGTCGGACGTGATCGGGTTGCGCTGGCCGGTGGCCATCGGCGCCGCGGTCTGTCTCGGCTGGTGGCTGCTGATGCAGGCCCTGAAGCCCCGCATCGAAGCGCGCTTCGAGGCCGAAGGCGACTGATCCCCCTGCTGCCTGGCGTCAGGCCGGAAGCGCGTATTTCCCCTCCGGCGACGGCGCGCCCGCGGTCGTCACCCGCCCCGTCTCCACCATGTGATGGAGATGCGCCAGGACCGACCGGCCGGCGGCCCGGTGCAGACGGGTATCGACATCCGCATACATCACCTCGACCATTTCCGGAATGGTCGTGCGGCCGTTGCGGATGCAGTCGACGATCGCGTCCTCGCGCGCCGAGCGGTGCGCGATGAAGGCCTCGACATGCGGCTTCGGCGCGGTGATCGGCGGCCCGTGGGTCGGCCAGTAGATCTCCTCCTTGCGGGTCAGCATCTTGCGCAGGGAATCCATGTATTGCGCCATGTCGCCGTCCGGCGGCGAGATGACGGAGGTGGACCATCCCATCACGTGATCGCCGCTAAAGATCGCGTTCTCCTCGCGCAGGGCGAAGCAGATATGGTTCGACGTATGACCGGGCGTGTGGATGGCCTCGACCGTCCAGCCATTGCCTTCGATCACGTCGCCGTCCTTGATGACATGGTCGGGCACGAACTCGTAATCGCCGCCTTCCTCGACCACCGGTCCGCCCCGGTCGCCGCCGTGCGGACCGTAACCGTAGGTCGGGGCGCCGGTGCTCGCCTTGAACGGGGCCGCCGCCGGCGAATGGTCGCGGTGGGTATGGGTGATCAGGATATGCGTCACCGTCTCGCCCTCGACCGCCTTTTCCAGCGCCGCGATATGCGCCGCGTCGAGCGGGCCCGGATCGATAACCGCCACCTCGTCGCGCCCGACGATATAGGTGCCGGTGCCGTGAAAGGTGAACCCGCCCGGATTGTTGCAGATGACGCGACGGATCAGCGGCGTCAGCTCCGCGACGCTGCCGTATTCGAATTCGATTTCCCGCACGAAAGGTATGGTCATGATCGTATCCCGAGACTGTGTCTCTGACAGGTGGGGCAAAGGGCGTCCGGCGTCAAGCGCGGACGGTGCGACGGTATGTTGCATTCGGCTCCCTTGCCGCCCTCCCCGGCAGGTTCAAGTTTCCTGATAGCCGCAGCCCGAAAAGAGGAACTTCCGCATGCGCCAAATGACCTTCGTCGCCTTCCTGCAAGCTCAGAACTGCACCAATCTCGCCAGTTCCTGGCGCCATCCCGATTCCCGCAACGACACCTGGGGGCCCGCCTACTACCGGCATCTGGCGAGGGTACTGGAGGAAGGAAAGTTCCATCTCGGCTTTTTCGACGACCGGCTTTCCATGCCCGACATGTACGGCCGCGATCACCGGCACACGGTCGAGCACGGCATCCGCTGCGTGAAGATGGATCCGGTCACCACCCTCATGGTGATGGGAATGGCGACCAGCCGGCTCGGCCTCGGCGCCACCTATTCCACGACCTATTACGAGCCGTTCCACGTCGCCCGCGTCTTCCAGACCCTCGACCTGATGAGCGAGGGCCGGGCCGCCTGGAACGTCGTCACCTCGCTCAACGACGGCGAGGCGCAGAACATGGGCCGCGATACGGTCGTAGAACACGACCTCCGCTACGACCGGGCCGACGAGTTCATGGACGTCGTGCTGGGGCATTGGGACGCCTGGGAAGACGATTCGATCGTGCAGGACAAGTCGACGGGGCGTTTCGCCGATCCGACGAAGGTCCACCGCCTCGACCACAAGGGCGCGTTCTTCCAATCGCGCGGCCCCTTCACCGTGCCGCGTTCGCCCCAGGGCCATCCGATGATCATCCAGGCGGGCCAGAGCAAGCGCGGCAAGCAGTTCGGCGCGCGCTGGGGCGACCTGATCTTCCTGAACTATCCGAACATCGAGATCGGCAAGAAGGAATACGCGGCGTTCAAGGCGGACGTCGCCGCGGGCGGGCGCGACCCGGAGCACGTCAAGATCACTCCGGCGATCTACACCGTCGCCGCCGCGACGCAGATGGAGGCCGAGGACAAATACGCCCTGATCGAGAAGCTGCCGACGGAGGGCGACGCGCTGTCGCTGCTCTCGGAGGCGCTGAATTTCGATTTCGCGACCAAGGCGTTGGACGAGCCTTTCACCGACGACGAGTTGAAAGGCATCCAAGGCCTGCAGGCGATCCGCGACCGGGTCGTCCAGTTGAGCGGCACGCCGAACCCGACGGTGCGCGATTTCATCACCCACAGCCAGCGCGGCCGGCCCCGCGATCCCATCGTCGGCGGTCCAAAGGAAGTCGCGGACAAGCTGGAGGAATGGTTCGTCGAGCGCGCCTGCGACGGCTTCGTCTTCGCGGCAAGCTACGTGCCCGGCTCCTACGAGGATGTCGTCAACCACGTCGTCCCCGAACTGCAGCGCCGCGGCCTCTACCACAAGGATTACGCGGGCACGACGCTGCGCGAAAATGTCGGCGTCCCGGTGCCGCCGGTGCGCGACTGGAATGGGGGCGACTAGCAGGCTAAAGTCGCGGGCAAATCGCTTCCAAGGAGAACCACGCATGTTCACCACCCGCCCGGAACTACTCGGCACCTTCGGCATGGTGTCCTCGACCCACTGGCTGACCTCGGCCGCCGCCATGGCGATGCTGGAGGCGGGCGGCAACGCCTTCGACGCCGCCGTCGCGGGCGGCATGATGCTGCAGGTCTGCGAGCCGCACCTGAACGGCCCCGGTGGCGACATGCCGGCGATCATCCATCACGCCAAATCGGGCGAGACAAAGATCCTTTGCGGCCAGGGCACGGCGCCGGCGGGCGCCACCATCGACCACTACCGGAGCGAGGGGCTGAACCTGGTGCCCGGCACCGGCATGCTGGCCACGGTCGTCCCGGGCGCCTTCGACGGCTGGATGCTGATGCTGCGCGACTACGGCACCAAATCCATCGAGGACGTCTTCGAGATCGCCATCGGCTACGCGGAGAACGGCGTGCCGGTGGTGCCGCGCTGGACCGAGACCGTGGCCACGGTCGCCGAGCTGTTCCGCGACGAATGGCCGACCTCGGCCGCGCAATGGCTGGTCGACGGCAAGCCGCCGAAGCCGGGCAGCATCTTCGCCAACAAACCGCTGGCGCGGACGTGGCGGCGGTTGCTCGACGAAGCCAAGGCAGCAGGCGGCGACCGGGTGGCGCAGATCGACGCCGCGCGCATCGCCTGGCATCAGGGTTTCGTGGCCGAGGAAATCGACAGGTTCTGCCGCGAGACGGAAGTCATGGACGTCTCCGGAGAGCGCCACAAGGCGGTACTGACCGGCGAGGACATGGCCCGCTGGCGGGCCAGCTACGACACCCCCGCGACATACGATTTCAACGGCTACACGGTGGTGAAGCCTGGCGTCTGGTCGCAGGGACCGGCGCATCTGCAGGCGCTGGCCCTGCTCAAGGGTTTCGATCTGGCGGCGATGGACCCGACCGGGCCCGAATTCGTGCACACGGTGACGGAGGCGATCAAGCTCGCCTTCGCCGACCGGGACGCCTTCTACGGCGATCCGGACTTCGTCGACGTCCCGCTCGACCAGCTGCTGTCCGATGCCTACAACGACGAGCGCCGCAGGCTGATCGGCGACAGCGCGTCGATGGAGCTGCGCCACGGCCGCCTCGAAGGGTTCGGCTGCGAGGTCGATTACGCCGCCGCCGTCGGCCGCGCCGCCGGCGAGGGCGTGCCGCAGGGCGGCAAGGGGGCCGCCGGCGCCGGCGAGCCCACGGTGGGATCGCTCGGCCAGGTCGCGGGCGATACCTGTCACATCGACGTCGTCGACAAAGAGGGCAACATGGTGGCGTGCATGCCGTCCGGCGGCTGGCTGCAATCCTCGCCGACGATCCCCGCCCTCGGCCTGCAGCTGAATTCGCGGGCACAGATGTTCTGGCTCGACGAGGGCCAGCCGATGAGCCTGGAGCCCGGCAAGCGGCCGCGCACCACGCTGTCGCCCTCGATGGCGCTACGCGACGGCAAGCCCGCCGTCGCCTTCGGCACTCCCGGCGGCGACCAGCAGGACCAGTGGCAGAGCATCTTCTTCCTGCGCCATGCGGTCTACGGCCTCAACCTGCAGGAAGCCATCGACACGCCCTCCTTCCACAGCGAGCATTTCGTCAGCTCCTTCTATCCGCGGGGCGCCCAGCCGGGCCGCCTCGTCGTCGAAGGACGCACGCCGCAGGCGACGGTGGACGGGCTGCGCGAGCGCGGCCACAAGGTCGAGGTCGGCCCGCTGTGGTCCGAAGGCCGCCTCTGCGCCGTCGGCAAGGACGGCGAGGTATTGAAGGCCGGCTCCAACGCCCGCGGCATGCAGGGCTACGCAGCGGGGCGGTAGGGGAAAGCTAAGCCCCTGGAACGTCTTCCCCGCGCAGGCGGGGATCCAGCGGCTCGGTATGATTTTTCTGGATTCCCGCCTGCGCGGGAATGACGAAGAGGGACCGGCGACATGACCGCGACCGTCTACCGGAATTTCGACAAGGACGGCCTCGCCGCCGCCTACGACAATCGCGGGCATGTGCCGGAATGCGAAGGCATGTTCGCCGATTGGGCGGCGCGCAGCCGGGTGGCGCGGGACCGTATGACCAGCCGGCTCGATCTGCGCTTCGGAGACGGGCCGCAGGAGACCCTGGACCTGCATCTGCCGGCGGCACCGGGCGGCGCCGTCCATGCCTTCATCCACGGCGGTTACTGGCGCGCCCTGGACAAGAGCGAGTTCAGCTATCTTTGCGAGCCGTTGGTCGACGCGGGCGCAATCGTCGCCAACGTCAATTACGACCTTTGCCCGGCCGTCAGCGTCGAGACCATCGTCGGGCAGACCCGCGCCGCGCTCGCCTGGCTCTACCGCAACGCCGAGGATTTCGGCGCCGGCGACCCGCGCGTCCACGTCTCCGGCCATTCCGCCGGCGGCCATCTGGCGGCGATGATGCTGGCGACCGACTGGCCCGCCTACGGCGCCGACCTTCCCGCCGACATGATCCGGAGCGTCACCACGATCAGCGGCGTCTTCGATCTCGACCCGATCCCGCACCTGCCGACCAACGAGGACATCCGCCTCGATGCCGACATGGCGCACCGCATGAGCCCGCAATTCCTCGACCCGGCCCACGACGCGCCGATGACGGTCTTCGCGGGCGGCGGCGAGCTGGCCGAATTCGTGCGTCAGTCCAAGGACTTCGCCGATGCCTGGAGTGGAAAACTCTCGGCCGTCGAGTATGTGGAGTTGGCCGGGCTCAATCATTTCAGCATCGTCGACGGCATGGACCGCCCCGACGACCCGATCGTCCGCCGGATGATCGCATACCTGGAATAGTCCGATCATTCTTCCGGGACCGGCGCCGCCGGAATCCGGAAAGGCAACGTTTAACCCGAAGGGAGATTTTGGCGATGAAACTCTGGAGTGCCGCCGTGGCGCCGAACCCGCGCCGGGTCGAGATATATCTGCTGGAGAAGGGCATCGAGGTCGAGACCGAGAATGTCGATCTTGGCGCCAAGGGAAATTTCGCGCCCGAATTCATGGCCAAGAACCCGCTGGCCCGGGTGCCGGTGCTGGAATTCGACGACGGCACCTGCCTCGCCGAATCGAAGGCGATCTGCCGCTATTTCGAGGAGACCCTTCCCGAACCGCCGCTGATGGGCAAGGATGCCCGCGAGCGGTCGCTCATCGAAATGTGGGACCGGCGCATGGAATCGGAGATCCTGGCCAATATGAGCGGTGCCTTCCGCCACGGCCATCCCTATTGGGAGGGACGCATCGAGCAGATTGCGGCCTATGGCGATCTCTGCCGCCGCAATGCCGAGAAAAGCATGGCCTGGCTCGACGGCGAGTTGGCGGGCCGCAGCTATATCGCGGGCGACAGCTTCACCGTCGCCGACATCACCGCGATCTGCGGCTTCGGCGTCGGCCGCATCGCCCGCATCCGGATTCCGGAAGAGCTGAAGAACCTGACGGAATGGCACGACCGCGTGTCGGCGCGGGAAAGCGTGATCGCGACGGGTCCCAAACCGAAATAGAGCCGAAGCCGAAGGGCGGAGAGCGCGGGCGGCCCCGACGACGGGACCGCTCAGACCGGAAACAGGTCCTCGTCGTTCTTGCGGAGATCATAGGCGCTGCGATTCGACTGCGTTTGCTCGACGGCGGCTGTTCGAACCGCTCAATCCATTCGCACCGCTCGTCCACACGCGCCTCTTCGTGGTCGTTGGTAAGGTCCGACGCCTTGCCTCCCAATCGGCGCGAATACCGAGTGCGGCAACGCCCTGCCGTGCCGTTGCATTGTGACGTTCTTGAGAAACTTCCGCCCGGCCCCTTGCGGAAGAAAAGGGCTCTCCCTAGGCTGAACCGTCGATGCGCGGGCCGGTTCCGCGCGGGCGCCCGTCGTCTGGCTTTCCGGCTTGCGACCGCAGAGAGAAGGGAAACGGCATGACCGCTACTGTCTCGCAAGCCTATCTGCCCAATTCCGGCAGTGCCTACACCCGCCGCTACCGCGATATCCGGACCCGCAGCGAGAGCCTCGCGGCGCCGCTGTCGCCGGAAGACCAGCAGGTGCAGTCGATGCCGGACGCAAGCCCGACCAAATGGCATCTGGGGCACACCACCTGGTTCTTCGAAACCTTCATCCTGCGCCCTCATTTGGCCGATTACCGCGATTTCGACCCCAGCTTCGCCTATCTGTTCAATTCCTATTACGAGGCCGTCGGCCCCCGCCAGCTGCGCGCCGAGCGCGGGCTGATCACCCGCCCGACGCTCGAAGAGGTCCGGGCCTACCGCGCCCATGTCGACGCCGCGATGGCCGAATTCTTCGACGCCGCCGCCGCCGACACGCTCGAGGAGCTGCGCTACCTGCTGGAACTCGGCCTGCATCACGAGCAGCAGCATCAGGAGCTGATTCTGATGGACATCAAGCACGCCCTGTCGCGCAACCCGTTCGGGCCGAGCTACCGCAAACGGGAGCCGGCGGCGGTGTTCGCCACCCACGCGCTGCAATGGTTCGAGGTGCCGGGCGGCGTCCACCGCATCGGCCACGGCGATGACGGCCATTTCGCCTTCGACAACGAGCAGGCCGCGCACGACGTGATGCTGGGCGACTTCGCGCTCGCGTCGCGCTGCGTGACCAACGGGGAGTATCTCGACTTCATAGAGGACGGCGGCTACGAACGCGCCGAATTCTGGCATGCGGACGGCTGGGCGCTGATCAACCAAGAGGGCTGGCGGACCCCGCTGTACTGGCAGCCGGACGGGGACGGCGGCTGGGCCGAGTTCACCTTTGGCGGTCTCAGCACGCTCTACCACGATGCGCCGGTCTGCCATGTCAGCTTCTACGAGGCGTCGGCTTATGCCGCCTGGACCGGAAAGCGCCTGCCGACAGAGGCCGAGTGGGAGGCCGCGGCCCGGCATTTCGACGTCGCCAACCGCCCCGGCGCCGGCGCCAACCAGATGGCATCCGGCTACCTGCGGCCGATTCCCGCGGGCGAGGCCGATCCGCAAGCGCCGCAGGGGATGCTCGGCGACGTCTGGGAGTGGACCGAAAGCGCCTATTCGCCCTATCCCGGGTTCGAGACGGAGCCGGGTGCGGTCGGCGAATACAACGGGAAATTCATGATCAATCAGATGGTGCTGCGCGGCGCCAGCTGCGCCACCGCACCCGGCCACGCGCGCATCACCTACCGCAATTTCTTCTATCCCCACCAGCGCTGGGCCTTCGCCGGATTCCGCCTCGCCGCGTGAGCGGCGTTCGGCCCTCTAGCGTCACTCCGCCCGCGCCTCGCGGACGACGCTGGCGTCGATGAGGCCGGCCAGACTCGCGCGGTCGCGGCGCGGGCGGTCCTGCAGGGTGGCGATCCAGGGCTCGATCACGTCGCAGAAATCGAGCGTGTCGGTGGCAAGGGTGGCCGGATAGACGAAACACGGCCAGGCGTCGCGGATGATCCGCAGGTCAAGGCCGGACGTCCTGGCCACCAGATGCCAGCCGACCTCCGGGTCCGCGCGGAGATGCCGCGACGCTTCGATCAGGGCCCTGACG
>JAYPOZ010000066.1:0-2742 GCA_038131165.1 Rickettsiales bacterium
CCGATCTCGAGATTTTCGGCCTTACCGAGATCGATCGCCGTCGCCGCGCCCGACGGCGCCACCAGGCGGCCGAACCCATCGAGCAGCCGGTAAGGCGCCAGGGAACGGGAACGCTCCCCCGACACGGCCGCGCTTCGGCTCAACCAGACCACCCGGCGCAGCATCTCGACGAACAGTCCCGACAGCGGCAGGTTGCTCCACGCGGTGCTGGCGGTCGTGTGAACCAGCACAAGCCATCCGTCCCCCTGCTTCTCCGCGGTCACCAATGGCGTGCCGTCCGTCAGCCGCGCCCAGCTCCTGCCGGCGAGATCGACGGAAGGCTGGGCCAGGACCTGGCGCGAAATCGTCACGTCTTCGGGAATCGGCAGACCGAAGAAGGGACTCGATTCATCGAATGCGGCGAGCTTCGCGGGCTCGCTCCACAGCAGCGCGCCGCTCAGCGTGCGGCCGCCCCGGCGCAGCGGCACGGGGGTGAAATCGTCGGTCTTGCTGGCCGCCAGAACCGGTCCGGCAAAACGGACCACGATGCCGCCGCGCCGCATCCAACCCTCGAGACTCGCGCGGTCGCCCGCCGCCACCGGCTCCGCATCGGGAATGAGGATCACCGACCGGTCCGACGTCACCAGGCGGGAGATCGGCTGGCGCAAGATATCGCTGAACGGCGCGAGCGCGCGTTCGACGTAATAGGTCTCGGACAAGAGCGCCGGGCCGCTGTCCAGCGGTTGGCTCGAGGCAAGCCCGACGGAACGGCGCTGCCAACGGTCGTCCAACAGGACGACGGCGGCGGCCGTCGCCTCGCCGTCGACGTCGATCCGCGAGACCTGATTGCGGAGTTCAAGCGGCAGGTCGAACGTCGCCTCGACCCTTGCCTCGCCGGCCGGGAAGGCGCTTTTCCGTTCGACCAAAAGCCGTCCGTCCGAGGCACGGGCCCGAAAACGGACAGGCTGTGCCCGATCGGGCGCGAATCGACTTGCGGCGACGGTCAGTTGGGTCGACTGCGCCTTCGGCGGAAAGACGCGGATCGGCAGCGTTTCCGGCGGGTCGGCGAAAATCTCAAGCGATCCCAGTCTTTGCAGGCGGCTCATCAAGGCCGGCGCCGCCGCTCCGTCGAGGCCGTCGCTCAACCAGACCACCGAGACGGATCCTTGCCCGTCGAAACCGTCAAGCGCCGCCGTCGCCTTTGCCCGATCGACCGGCCAGGGCTTCGGTTGCAACGCGGAAAGATAGCTGCGCGCGTCGCGCCCGCCAAAAGGCCCCGCCACTTCATGGGGCGTCTCCCGGCGCGCCGTCGTCAGGACGGCGATGGCCCTGTCCTGCCGCTCGGCGCGGGCGACAATGGCTTCGATCGCCGCGGCGCGGCGCGGCCAATCGGCGGCGGCGGCCCAGCCATCGTCGATCACGAGCAGAACCGGCCCGGACCCCCGCAATCCGCCCGCCGGATTGATCAGCGGGCCGGCCAGCCCGAGAATCAGCGCGGTGAGAGCCGCGATGCGCAGCAGGATCAGCCACAACGGAGACGATTGCGGCGTTTGTTCTTCGCTTTCCAGCCCGAATAAGAGCCGAATAGCCGGAAACGCGATGCTTTGGGGCGAAGGCGGGGTGATCCGCAGCAGCCACCAGATCAGCGGCAGCAGCAGGAGCGCCGTCAGGATCCACGGACTGGCGAAACCCAGTAAGCCGAATTCCAGCATGCGCTAACGCCCCACCGCCGGCGCCAAGGCGAGAAACAGCGCCAACAAACAGGTCTCGGGCGCATGATCCGTCCGATGTCCGATGACGCCCCAACCCGCCTCTCGGCCGATCTCGCGGATCGCCGCGCATTGGCCGGCCAGGCGGTCATGATAGCCGGCGCGGATCGCCTCGACCCGATTGACCAGGGTTTCCGTGGCGTTCTCCATGCCTTGGAAGCGCACCCGGCCTTCGAAAGGTAACTCTTCCTCCGCCGGATCGAGGAGATGGACGATCTGGCCGCCGACCCCCTGCGCGGCCAGGCCGAGGACCCTCTCGCGGATGCGCGGGACCGGATCGAGAAAATCACCGATCAAAACAACCTGTGCGTCCCGCGGCAGGCTTTCGGGCGGCGGCAGGCCTTGCTCAAGGCCCGGGCCCAGCACAAGGTCGCTCAGCCGAAACAAGGCCGCGCGCCCGGTCGACGGCGGCACGCCGCCGCCCAGGAAGGCAAAGCGTTCGCCGCCGCGCATCAGCATGACCGCCAAGGCGAGCACCAACAACTGCGCCCGCTCCGCCTTGGTCGGCAGGTCGCGTTGCGAGCGGTAGTCCATCGATTTCGACGTGTCCGCCCAAAGCCAGAGCGTTTGCGCCGCTTCCCACTCGGTTTCCCGCACGAAAACATGGCGCGAACGGGCCGATTGGCGCCAATCGATCATCGTCGCGGAATCGCCGGGGCCGTAGCGGCGATACTGCCAGAAAGTCTCTCCCTGACCCACGCGGCGGCGGCCATGCACGCCCTGCAGGACGGTCGCCGCCACTCGCTCCGCGGCCACCAGCAGCGGCGGCAGCTGAACCGCCAGCCCTTCGGCCTCCTGGCGTAACAGCGAACGTCTTTGCAGATCTGGATCCATGATCTCGCGGGCTCTCGCCTATCCCAGGCGGCGGCACAACAGGTCGATGATCGACTCCACCGTGACGCCGGCATGGCGCGCCGTGAACTTCAACGCCATCCGGTGCCGGAGGACGGGTTTGGCAAGCGCAAGGACGTCGTCGACCGAGGGGGCGAGCCGG
>JAYPOZ010000066.1:2752-25121 GCA_038131165.1 Rickettsiales bacterium
GCCCGCGGGCCGGGACCCCAGCCGACATGCTCCACGACTTCGTCCAAATCGCTGGTCTCCGGACGCCCGGCGCGCACCACCGAAAGAATGGCATCCACCACGCTTTCGCCCACCGGAAGGCGCCGGACCAGCGCTTGCGCGGCCTGCAGGTCCGCCGCCGTCATCACCTGCGCGGGGTTGCCTTCCCGCGATCCGGTCGTCGCGACCATCATGTCCCGCTCCGAGTCCTCGTCGGGATAGCCGACGTCGATCTGCATCAAGAACCGGTCGAGCTGCGCTTCCGGCAGCGGATAGGTGCCTTCGTGCTCCAGGGGATTCTGCGTGGCGAGGACATGAAACGGCGTCGGCAGCGAATGATATTCGCCGGCCACCGAGACCCGGCCTTCCTGCATCGCCTGCAGCAGCGCGGACTGGGTGCGCGGGCTGGCGCGGTTGATCTCGTCCGCCATCAGCAATTGACTGAAGACCGGACCCTTGATGAAGCGGAATCCGCGGCGTCCCGATTCCGACTCTTCCAGCACTTCGGAGCCGATGATGTCCGCAGGCATCAGGTCTGGCGTGAATTGCACCCGGCGCTCGCTCAAGCCGAGGACATGGCCCAAGGTTTCGACCAGCCGCGTTTTCGCCAGGCCCGGCACGCCGACCAGCAGCGCATGCCCGCCGGCCAACAACGTGACCAGGCTTTCGTCGACGACTTCCAATTGTCCGAAGATGACTTCGCCGACCGACGCGCGCGCCTCGCGAACCTTCTCTCCCAGCCGCTCCATTTCGGCGACCAATTCTTCCGTCCGTGATTCGTCCTGCGAACCGGCAAGGGTGGCATCCGACTCCATAAGTGCTTATCTCCAGAGTGGCGACTAAACTAGACTGGAAGCATGTAGGGACCGCCATGAGCAAGCAACCCCCAAATCCGACGGGACCGGACGATCTCGCCAAATTGATCGCGGGCGAGCGGGGCGGCGGTTCCGCGCCCGACGGCGCCGCCGAGGACCGACATTTCGGCATGCGGATCGCGCGCGACGGGACCTGGTACTATCTGGGGACCCCGATTAAACGGCTGCCGCTGGTCAAATTGTTCTCGACGGTTCTAAGGCGCGACGAGAACGGCGATTTCTGGCTCGTTACGCCGGTGGAGCGCGGCCGGATCGACGTGGACGACGCCCCCTTCGTTGCGGTCGGCGTCACGGTCGACGGCACGGGCAGAGAGACGCGGCTGACCTTCCGGACGAACTTGGACGAAACCGTCGTCGCCGGCCGCGATCATCCCATCCGGGTAGAGATCGACCCTGATACCGAGGAGCCGACACCTTATATACTGGTAAGAGACAATCTCGAGGCGCTGATCGCGCGGCCCGTGTTCTATGAGTTGGCCGAGATGGCGGAGGAATTCGAGACCGGAGGCGAGATCGACCTCCGACTGTGGAGCGACGGCGAGATGTTTCGCCTCGGATCGGCTGGAGCGGGAGACTGAATTGGAAAGAAGCCTTGTCATCGAGCGGCTGTCGGCCCGCATCACGCCGCTCGAGGCTATGCCGCCGGAAAGCCGGGGAGACCACAATCTCAATCCGGATCTGGGCGACACACCGGGGAAGCGGCTCACCCAGGCGGCGGTACTGGTGCCCCTGGTCGATCGGCCCGGCGGTCTGACCGTCCTCCTTACCCAGCGCACGTCCCATCTCCGTGATCATGCGGGCCAGGTCAGCTTTCCGGGCGGGCGGCTGGAGCCCGACGACGCAAGCCACGAGGCTGCCGCCCTGCGCGAGGCCGAGGAAGAAGTCGGACTGCCGGCGGACAGGGTCGATCTGCTGGGCCGGCTCGATCTCTATATCACCCGCACCGGCTTCGAGGTCATCCCCGTCGTCGGAATCGTCAACCCGCCCTTTCCGATCCGGCCCGACCCGTTCGAGGTCGCCGACGTCTTCGAAGTCCCGTTGCGGTTTCTTGCCGATCCGAAGAACCATCAGCAGCACAGCCGCTTCTACAAAGGGGCGCGGCGGCGGTTCTACGCGATGCCCTACGAAGGGCGTTATATTTGGGGGGTAACTGCTGGTATGCTCGTCAATCTTTCAGAGGTTTTGGCTCCGCAATGATAAGACAACTGATCACCATCGCCGTGCCGTTGCTGGCGCCAGTCGCGCTCTATCTCCTCTATTCCTGGCACCTGCGCCGCAAGGGCGGGGAGATCTCCGAGGATCCGTTTTCGTGGAAGGAGATACCCTGGATCTGGCTGCTGGTCTCCGGCGCCGCCCTGCTCGCGGTCACGCTGGTGACGGTCTCCTTCATCAACCGCACGGACGTCGACGCCGTCTACGAAGCGCCGCGTTTCGAGGACGGCAAGCGGATACCGGGCCGCTTTGTCCAATAGGCCATGGCGAGACTTCTCGCACCCCAGCCCTGGATGACGGAGGATGCGTGCGCGACTCGCTTCTCGGCCGCGACATCCACGACATCGATATCGCGACGGACGCGGTCCCGGAGCGGGTCCTGGCCTTGCTGGAAGCCGCGCGCATCAAGGCGGTGCCGACAGGTATCGAGCACGGTACGGTCACCGCGGTGGTCGACGGCCGAGGTTTCGAGATCACGACCTTGCGGCGCGATATCGCGACGGACGGACGCCACGCCACGGTCGCCTTCGGCACCGATTGGCGGGCCGATGCCGCGCGCCGCGACTTCACCATCAACGCGATGTCCTTGTCGCCGGACGGCACCCTTTTCGATCCGTTCGGCGGAGAGTCTGATCTTGCGGCGGGACGCCTCCGCTTCGTCGGCGAAGCGGCGCGACGCATCGAAGAGGATTTTCTGCGGATTCTCCGCTGGTTCCGGTTCTACGCCCATTACGGCGCGCCGCCGCCCGACGCAGAGGCGCTCGATGCATGCCGGCGCTACGCGCATCGCCTCCGCGACCTGTCGGGCGAGCGGATTCGCCACGAAATGCTGCGCCTCCTTGCGGCTCCGGCACCGGTCGAAAGCATCGAACTTATGCAGAAGACCGGCGTCTTCGCCGAGCTTTTCGGCCATGCGGGAGACGTCGACCGGCTGGCCGGCTTGTGCCGGATAGAGCCCCGCACACACACTCCGCCGGACCCGCTGCTGCGCCTGGCGGCGCTGCTTGGGCGGGCGGCGGTGCTGGACCCCTTGGCGGACCGCTGGCGCCTTTCGAAAGCGGAACGCACGCGCCTCGCGGGCGCGCTGCGGCAGTCTCCGGCCCTGGATCGGAACGCCTCCCGGCACGAGCGGCAGGCGCTCTACTACCGCGCGGGGGCCGGCGAGATCAGGGACCGCGTTCTGCTGGCCTGGGCCGAAACCCCGGAGACGGATGCCTGGCGGCCCTGGCTGGCCGAACTGGAGACATACGAACGCCCCCGCTTTCCGATCACCGGGAAGGACGTCGCCGCCCTGGGCATTGAAGAGGGTCCGCGGATCGGCGCCTATCTCGAGCGGATCGAAGCCTGGTGGATCGCAGAGGGTTTCGAGGCCGACCGTACCGCCTGTCTCGAGCGGCTCCGCAACTGTTTGGCGCCGTCCTGACTTCGTGTAGAATGAATTAAATGGGAGGTTATGGTGATGATCGACGTTCGACCCATGACGAGCCGGGGGTTCTTCGCCGAGATTTACGGCGCCGATTTGAAACGCCTGGACGATGATGCCCAGTTCGAGGCGCTTCGCGCGGCCTATCTCAAGCATGGCGTAATCGCCATCCGCGATCAGGACCTCACACCGGACCAGCAGATCGCGTTCTCGCGCCGCTTCGGCCCGCTATCCATCCACGTGCTGGAGGAACAGCTGCTGGCGGGCCATCCGGAAATCCTGCTGGTCACCAACAAGAAAGAGAACGGCCGCTATCTCGGCATTCCCGACCTCGGCCGGCAATGGCACACCGATCAATCCTACCAGGAAACCCCGGCGCTGGGCTCGCTGCTTTATGCGCTGGAAGTGCCCGCGGACGGCAGCGGCGACACTCATTTCGCCGATATGAGCGCCGCCTACGAGGCGCTGCCGGATGCTCTGCGCCACCGCCTCGACGGTCTGCAGGCCGAGCACCGCTACGACCACAAACACGAGAATTTCGAACTGAACGAGAAACAGATCGACCGCCTGCCGGGGGTCATCCATCCGCTCGTCCGCACCCACCCCGAGACCGGCCGCAAGGCGCTCTATCTCGGCGTGCAGCTGGTGAAACGCATCGTCGGGCTGGACCCGGACGAAAGCGCCGATCTACTGGCGGAACTGCACGACCATTGCACCCGGCCGGAATTCGTCCACCAGCACAAATGGCGCCGGGGCGATCTCGTCTTCTGGGACAACCGCTGCACCATGCACGCCGCCGAGGCTTACGACACGGAACGCTTCACCCGCCACATGCACCGCACGACGGTCATCGGCGACCGGCCTTTCTAGAGAACGAACATACATCCATCCGACCTCGGTCGAGGTCTTCCGGAAGCCGCACTGCGGCCGCGCGGCAACCTGCCTTACCGAAGCCTCCCGTTACCGCTGCGCTTCTTGAATCGCCCGCCAGACGGCCTCGGGCGTGGCCGGCATCTCGAGATGCGTCACGCCGAACCCGGACAGCGCGTTGATGATCGCGTTGATCAACAGCCCCAGCGCCGGCGTCGTGCCGCCCTCGCCGCCCGGCCGAATGCCGTAGGGATGTGAGCTCGCCGGGATTTCCATGATGGCCGTCTTGATCGGCGGTGTTGTGTCCGCGCGCGGCATTGCATAATCCATGAACGAGCCGGAGAGCAGCTGAGCGCTCTTCGGCTCATAGCGGATGGCCTCCATCAGGGCCTGGCCGATACCCTGCGCGACCGCCCCCTGGGCCTGGCCGTGCAGGATCGTCGGATTGACCTCGAGCCCGACGTCGTCGACCCCGGTCCAGGCGGCGATGCGCACGTGGGCCGGTGTCGGGATCGACCTCCACCTCGCAGACGTGGGAGCCGTAGGGGTATCCGCCGACCCGGTTGGTGATGTCCCCAATGCCTTCGAGGACGCCCCGCAGATCGTCCGGCAGATTGCCGAGCGACTCGGCCGCCCGCGCCACGCCGGCAAGGTCGATGCTCCCGCCGCCCGGCACGGCGAACCTGCCTGCTTCGTAGATCACCGCCTCGGCGGGCGCCTGTAAGGCGTGCCCCGCCACCGCCCGGCCCTTCGCCAGCAAATCCGCCACCGCCTCGCCGATGGCGATGCTGGCGAGGCGCATCGAACGTCCCGAATGCGATCCGCCGCCGACGGTTACCCGGTCGGCATCGTTGGCGATGAAGCGGACGCTCTCGAACGGAATTTGCAGCCATTCGCCGGCCAGTTGCGGGAAGCTGGTCTCATGGCCCTGGCCGCTGCTCATGGTACCGACCACCAGTTCGACCGTCCCGTCCGCGTAGGCCCTCAGCTCGGCGCGCTCGCGGGGAATACCGCTCGTGACTTCGATGTAATTGGCGACCGCGATGCCGCGGCAGAGCCCGCGCGCCGCAGAGGCCGCCCGGCGCCCTTCGAAGCCGGACCAATCGGCCTCTTCCAGGGCCGCGTCCATGGCCGCGACATAATCGCCGCTGTCATAGGTGAAGTCGACCGCGTTGGTGAACGGCATCGCGTCGCTTCGGATGAGGTTGCGCCGGCGCAGTTCGACCCGGTTGAAACAGCACTGCCCCGCGGCCAGCTCGATCAGCCGCTCGATCATGTAGATGGCTTCGGGACGCCCGGCACTGCGGTAGACCGCGGTCGGAGCGGTATTGGTCAGCACCGCGTTGCCCCGGAAATGGACGCACGGGATGCGGTAGACCCCCTGCATCATCGACAGCCCCTTGCGAAGCGGCCAGAAGTAAATCGTATAGGCGCCGAGATTGAGGGTGTTTTCGCCCCGCAGCGCCAGGAAATTCCCCTCCGCGTCCAGCGCGAGTTCGGCCCGGGAGACGAGGTCGCGCGCCTGATAGTCGCTGAGAAAACACTCCTGGCGGGTGGCGGTCCACTTGACGGGCCGCCCGACCCGGCGCGCGGCCCAGGGCATCAATGCGAATTCCGGCGAGAACGCGTTCCGGGTGCCGAAATTCCCCCCCATGTCGCCGAAGACCGCGCGGCAGTTCTCCTTCGGTACGCCGAGCGTGACCGCCAGGCGCTCACGCGTCTGCACCGCCCCCCGGCCGGAGGCGGCACGCAGGGTGTAGAAATCGCGCGCGGCGTCGTACTCGCCGATAACCGCGCGCGGCTCCATCGGACTGCCCGTCACGCGATGCGCCCAACTGTCGAGCGCCACCACATGCGCCGCCGCCGCGAAGGCCGCATCGGTTGCCGCGCGGTCGCCGACTTCGCAGGTAAGCGCAGTGTTCGCCGGGCATCCGGGCCAGAGCTGCGGAGCCACCGGGGCCATCGCCGCCCGCGCGTCGGTGACCACCGGCAAGGGGTCATAGTCGACCCGCACCCGCTCCGCGGCATCGACGGCCGCCGCCAAGCTCTCCGCGACGACCAGCGCGACGGCTTCGCCGACATAGCGGACGGTCTCCGCGGGCAACGGCGTGTTCTCCGTCGTGAACACTTCGAAGCCCGGCGGCAGCCGCAGGGTGGCGTCGGGTGGCCCCATCCAGTCGGGGCTATGGGGGATCGGCCCGATCCCGTCCGCAGCGGCATCCGCGCCGGTCAGAACGGCCAGCACGCCCGGCACCGCCGCGGCGTCGGAGACATCGATTGCGCGAATCGCCGCATGGGCGTGCGGCGAGCGGACCATGACCGCGTGGCAATGCATCTCGGGAGAGAAATCGGCGACATAGGCACCCTGGCCGGTCAACAGCCGGAAATCCTCGACCCGCGGCAAAGCGGCGCCGATCAGACTCGCCCCGGTTGGATTTTCGCGCGCCATGGTCATCTCTCCCTCTTGAGAAATACGCCGGGACGCAGGATTTGCCATCGGCTTTGGCGGGATGGTATCCAGCCGACCGGAATATCGCTGCGCAACAGGTAAGCCCGATCATGAACGCCGACCCGAGAGCCCTCCTCGACTCCTTGCTGTCCCGCTGCCGGGAAAGGCAGACGCCCTGCGGCGACGGCGCTCTCATGTGGCGCGTCTGGGGCGAGGAGACTTCGGGACGCCCGCCGCTGGTGCTCCTGCACGGCGGTTTCGGGGCATGGAACCACTGGGTGCGGACGATTCCGAGCCTGGAGGGGGATTTCCGGGTCATCGCGCCGGACCTGCCGGGGTGCGGCGATTCCGCCAATCCGCCCCGGCCCTACGATGGCGAGAGTCTGGCGGCGCTGCTGTCGGACGGGCTCGACCGGGTCATTCCCGACGGCGCGCCCTTCGATCTCGTCTCATTTTCCTTCGGCGGCGTCCTCTCCGGCCTGATCGCAAAGGCGCAAGCGCCTCGCATCCGCAGCCTGACCCTTGTCGGCTCCCCCATTCTGGGCCTGACCGGCACCGGCCCCGCGAACGAGCTGGTCGAAGTGCCGAAGGACCTGCCGCCCGAAGAAGCGGCCCCCCTCTACCGGCACAACCTGCAGAAACTGATGGTGTGCGATCCGGCGGCGGCGGACGATCTGGCGCTGACCATTCAGATGGACAACATGGCGAAAGCACGCCTGCGATCGCGCGGCATCGCCCGGACGTCGATCCTGGCGGACAGCCTGCGGGACCTGCCCTGCCGTCTCAACTGCATCTTCGGCGACGGCGACACGACCCTCTATCCCGACCTGGCCGGCATCCGCGCCTATGTGGAAGAGATTCATCCGGGCGCGCCCTTCCACGTCATCCCGGGCGCCGGCCACTGGGTGCAGTTCGAGGCGCCGGACCGCGTGAACGCGCTGCTGCCTGAGTTGGTGGCTTAAAGGGGCCGGAAGGTTGACACCCGCCGTAACCAGTTGCCACGATTGCACTGAAAAACGCGCCCGGATTTTTCATAAAAGGATCGAGGAGGCCGCATGTTTCGACCGACCGGCGGCGTCCTCAATTGCCGTATTTGATCAGCTTGCCTTTCACCGTGCGGACCGGCTCGCCGTCGCGGACCCGGTGGAAGATGAAATCCATGCCGCTCGGCTTGATGGTGCGCTCGTAGATCTGCATGTCGTAGCGCCCGTCGTCGCCGATCTGCAGGGCGTAGACATAGAGGGTCTGCTTGGCGATCCGGGCCCAGGCGTAGCGCCCGCCCTGCAGCGGGTCGGCCAGATCGATGGCCTGGTAGACGCCCGGCTTCGCCGACGGCAGGAAGACCGCGGATTGCGACTTGCGCTTCACGTTCGGATTGTTCGGATCGCCGCCGCGGCGGATAATCGTCGCCCATTCGACCCGGAACCCCTCGCCCTCGGGCTGAATGCTGACGTCGAAATCGCGCACCGTGACGCCAAAATAGATACTGTCGCGGTTCTCGGCGACTCCGCCGCCCTTGAAACTGCCGAAGAACGCGCCGAGCGGCAGGTCGGCGGCGGCGGCGGGTCCGGCAAGCGCCAGTAGCGTGACAAAGACGGCGGCCAGGAGTTTCAGAACTTGCGGCATCTCGATTTCCCCAATCCAGTGTTGTGCGGTGCCGGCTACGGCCAGCGGGCCTCGGGCGGCATCGACATCAGTATGGCCTCTGTGTTGCCGCCCGTCATCAGTCCGAACTTCGTCCCCCGGTCATGCAGCAGGTTGAACTCGACATACCGGCCCCGCCGCACCAGCTGGTGCTCGCGCTCGGCTTCGGTCCAGCTGTCGTTCATATGGCGCCGGACGATCTCGGGGTAGACCTCGAGGAAGGCTTTGCCGACATCCTGGGTGAAGGCGAAATCGCGCTCCCAGTCCTTGTCGAGATAATCGTAGAAGATGCCGCCGACGCCGCGCGGCTCGTCGCGGTGCGGCAGGTAGAAATACTCGTCGCACCATTTCTTGTATTCGTCGTAGCGCGTCTCTCCGTAGGGATCGCAGGCCGCCTTGAAGGCCGCGTGAAAGGTCCGGGTATCCGCCTCGACGGGCACCATCGGCGTCAGGTCGGCGCCGCCGCCGAACCACATCCGGGTGGTCTGGATGTGGCGCGTATTCATATGCACTGCCGGGACCAGGGGCGACTGCATGTGCGCCACCAGCGACACCCCGCTGGCCCAGAACCGCGGATCTTCTTCCGCCCCCGGGATCTGCTTGCGGAATTCCTCCGAAAATTCGCCCCAGACTGTCGACACGTTAACGCCGACCTTCTCGAAGACCCGGCCCCGCATGACCGACATCACGCCGCCGCCGCCGCCCTCGGGCTGCGCTGCCGGACGGCTCCAGCTCTTGCGCTCGAAGCGCCCCGGCGGGCGGTCCGAAAGGGGGCCCGAAAGCTCGTCCTCCAGGGTCTCGAAAGCCGCGCAAATCCGGTCGCGAAGCGACTCGAACCAGGCTGTTGCGCGCTGCCGGTAGGCTTCGTTCATGCCGCTGCCGTCCTTTCCTTGGGAAATCCCTCTGTCTGCCGCAAGGCCTCGCCCAGGACCATCGCCCCCGCCAGGGCCACGTTCAGCGACCGGGCGCCCGGCGCCATCGGAACGCGCACACGGCAATCCGCCGCCGCGTGCACGGCGTCCGGCACGCCCGCGCTCTCGCGCCCCAGCAACAGCGTGTCCGCCGGGTCGAAAGACACTTTGGTATAGTCCTGCGTGCCGGCGGTGGTCAGCAGGACCAGCCGGCCCTCCAGCGTCCCGGCGAACGCCTCCCAGGACGGATGCCGCCGCACATGGGCCAGATCGATATAGTCCATGCCGGCGCGCTTCAGAT
The DNA here is from genome assembly GCA_038131165.1 of Rickettsiales bacterium. GTDB lineage: Bacteria > Pseudomonadota > Alphaproteobacteria > UBA8366 > UBA8366 > UBA6544. Next base: position 12,456 of record JAYPOZ010000066.1, read on the forward strand.
GCCGGTCGGACCAAACGAACCCGCAGGGCTCGACGATATCGAGGCCGACCGCGCAGCAGGCCGCAAGCCTGATCAGCGTGCCGGCATTCTGGGGAATATCCGGTTGGTAAAGCGCCAGTCTCATGTCGATCCAATCGAAATCGCTGATTCCCTTAAGGAAACTTTGCCTCAAGAATGAAATTGCATTATACGGACCCGATGCGGCCGGTCACGTCGCGCGTGCGCTCCCTGTTCGCTTTTCATCGCGGCATCGAGTGACATGGGTAGACGTGCGTCAGGGTGTCGCATGGGCGCGCAGAGCGTGAACGGTAGGGTAATATGCGGCGGCTCCGCGTTGGGGCTGCAGAATGTTTATGAATATTGGAGAGGTGGGGGGCATGGCGGAAACGTCCCAAGCTGCGGACCACGATGAGTCCCGGCGTGATTTTCTGGTTTTGGCCGCAGGCGCGCTCGGCGCCGTCGGCGCGGCATCCTTTGCGTGGCCGTTGATCGACCAGATGAATCCGGCGGCCGACGTATTGGCCCTGGCATCGACGGAAGTCGACTTGAGCAAAATCGAGATCGGTCAAAGCATTACCGTGAAATGGCGTGGCAAACCGGTTTTCGTGCGCCGTCGCTCGGAGGACGAGATCAAGGTCGCGTCGGCGGTACCGACAGCCGATCTAATCGACCCGGAGACGGATGCCGATCGTGTCCAGAAGGCCGAATGGCTTATTCTTCTGGGCGTGTGCACCCATCTCGGCTGCGTGCCGCTCGGCCAGAAGCCGAGCGAGCCTAAGGGCGAATTCGGCGGATGGTTCTGCCCGTGCCACGGTTCGCATTACGATACGTCGGGACGCATCCGCAAGGGCCCCGCACCGCGCAATCTGGCGGTGCCGCCGTACGAATTCCTCGACGATAGCAAGATCAAGATCGGTTAAGGGAGCGCCGCAATGAGTTCGAAACCGGAATTCACGAATCCCGTGATCCGCTGGGTCGAGGAGCGGTTGCCCGTCTTCTCCTACTTACAGCATGAGTATCGGGACTTCCCGATGCCCAAGAACCTCAATTATTTTTGGAATTTCGGCGCCTTGGCGAGTATCTGCCTGGTCGTGATGCTGGTGACCGGCATCATTCTGGCCATGCATTATACACCGCATGTCGATCACGCGTTCGACAGCGTCGAGCGGATCATGCGGGACGTCAACTACGGTTGGCTGATCCGCTATATCCATATGAACGGCGCCTCGATGTTCTTTATCGTGGTCTACATCCATCTTTTCCGCGGCATGTACTACGGCTCCTACAAGGCGCCGCGGGAATTGCTCTGGATTTTGGGTGTCGTCATCCTGCTGTTGATGATGGCCACCGCGTTCATGGGGTATGTCCTGCCTTGGGGCCAGATGAGCTTCTGGGGCGCCACGGTCATCACCAACCTGTTCTCGGCCATTCCGCTTGTGGGCGATCCGATCGTGACCTGGCTGTGGGGCGGTTTCTCCGTCGACAACGCCACCCTGAACCGCTTCTTCTCGCTGCATTTCCTCCTCCCCTTCGTGATTTTCGGGGTGGTCGGGCTGCACGTGGTGGCGCTGCATATCGTCGGCTCAAACAATCCCGACGGCATCGACGTGAAATCGAGCGCCGATACGGTGCCCTTCACGCCGTATTTCACGGCCAAGGACTCCGTGGGCCTCGTCGCCTTCATCCTGATCTACGCGCTCTTCGTGTTCTACCTGCCGAACTACATGGGCCACGCGGACAACTACATTGAAGCCAATCCGCTGGCGACGCCGGCGCATATCGTGCCCGAATGGTACTTCCTGCCGTTCTACGCGATGCTGCGGGCAATCACCTTCGAGTTCTTCTGGTTCATCCCGGCGAAGCTCGGCGGCGTGCTCACCATGTTCGGCTCGATCGGCGTGTTGTTCATCCTGCCCTGGCTCGATACGTCGCGGGTGCGGAGCTGCCGCTACCGGCCGATCTATAAGTGGTTCGTCTGGATTTTCATCGCGGATTGCGTCCTGCTGGGATTCTGCGGCGCGAAGCCGGCGGAGGGCGTCTGGCTGATCCTGAGCCAATTGGGCACGGCCTACTACTTCTTCCACTTCCTCATCCTGTTGCCGATCCTGGGCAAGCTGGAGACGCCGGATCCGTTGCCGGCCAGCATCAGCGAAGCCGTAACGGCCGGTGGGGGCGGTGGTGCTGCCGCCGCAGGTGCTTCCGCAGCGAAGATGGAGAAGAAATAATGCGTAAGACTCTGATCTTAAGCGCGCTTGCGGGCGCCATGATGTTGACGACGGCCGGAAGCGCTTCGGCCGCGGGCGGGGTCGACGTGCCCCGGCAAAGCTGGTCCTGGGACGGAATCTTCGGGACGTTCGACCGGGGCGAAGCGCAGCGGGGACTGCAAGTCTACAAGGAAGTCTGCTCCGCCTGTCACGGTCTCAGATTCGTCGCCTACCGCAACCTGATGCAGCTCGGCTATACCGAGGATCAGGTCAAGGCGTTCGCGGCGCAATACGAAGTCACGGACGGCCCCAACGACGAGGGCGAAATGTTTACCCGCCCGGCCCGGCCCGCCGACCGCTTCGTGAGCCCCTTCCCGAACGACAATGCGGCGCGGGCTTCGAACAACGGCGCGTTGCCGCCCGATCTCTCGTTGATCGTCGATAACCGGGCCTTTGGGATGGACTATGTCGTCTATCCCTCCGGCCATCAGTTCGGCGGAGCCGATTACGTCTACGGCCTTCTGACCGGCTATTCGGAAGCCCCGGCCGACATGACCATTGCGGAAGGGATGCACTACAACAAGTACTTTGGCGGCCATCAGATCGCCATGGCCGCGCCCTTGTCCGAAGGCGCCATCGAATACACCGACGGCACCAAAGCGACGGTCGAGCAAATGGCCCGTGACGTGACCACGTTCCTGGCTTGGGCCGCGGAGCCGAATTTGGAGCAACGCAAGGGCATGGGCCTCAAGGTCGTCCTGTTCCTGATCGTGTTCCTCGGCCTGATCATCGCCGTGAAGAAGCGGGTGTGGTCCGACGTCCACTAGCCGCTTTCGGATTGAAATAGCGAGAGCCTCGTCCTTCCGGACGGGGCTCTTTTCTTTTGCGGCCCGGATTTGAATACTGCGCGCTGACAGCAAGAGGTATCCTTTATGAACGACTCCGGAACCCCGCCCGTCATCGGCATCATCGGCGGCAGCGGTCTCTATGACATCGACGGATTGGAGAAGGTTGAGTGGCGAACGGTCGGCTCGCCCTTTGGCGCTCCCTCGGACGCACTGATGTTCGCCGAACTGGCGGGGCAAAAGCTCGTCTTCCTGCCGCGCCACGGACGGGGCCACCGCCTTCCGCCGTCCGACCTGAACTTCCGCGCCAATATCGACGCGCTGAAACGGGCCGGCGTAACGGAAATCCTCTCGCTCTCCGCCGTCGGCTCGCTGCGCGAGGACCTGCCGCCCGGCACCTTCGTGATCGTCGATCAGTTCATCGACCGCACCTTTGCGCGCGAGAAGAGCTTCTTCGGCACCGGCCTGGTCGCCCATGTCTCGATGGCGGAGCCCGTCTGTCCGCGGCTCGGCGACGTTCTGGAAGACTCCTTGCAGGCTTGCGGCATAAAGGCGGTCCGGGGCGGGACCTACCTCGCCATGGAGGGACCGCAGTTTTCCAGCAAGGCCGAATCGGAGCTGTACCGGCAGTGGGGCTGCGCGGTCATCGGCATGACCAACATGCCGGAGGCTAAACTCGCCCGCGAAGCGGAGATGTGCTACGCGACCGTCGCCATGGTCACCGATTTCGACTGCTGGCACCCGGACCACGACCACGTCACGGTCGAGACCATCATCCAGGTGTTGATGGCGAACGCCGACAAGGGCCGCGCCCTGGTCAAGGCCGCCGTGCCGACCCTGTCGGAGCGAACCGAGACCTGCCGCGCGGGCTGCCACACAGCGTTGCAGACCGCCCTGATCACGGCGCCGGAGGCGCGCGATCCGGACCTTGTGCAAAAACTGTCGGCGGTCGCCGGACGGGTGCTTTAGGGCGCCGGTGCGCTCGGCGGCGCGGCCGGAGGACCGCCCGAAAGGTCCAATTCGGGTTCCGGCACCTCGCTGCGCGGATCGAGCTCCGCCGCGACAATGGACGTTCGGGGGACAAGTTCGAAGTGGGTCTCGTAGGCTTCCGGACTGACCCGGCCGCGCTGAATGCGGAACAAGGCGAAGGCCGCGACCGCCACGCCGGTGATCCCGCAAAACGCGAACAGGCCCTGCGGGCCGATCCAGCTCATCATGCCCGACGCCAGGAGCGGGCCCACAACCGCGCCGATGCCATAGGCCGTCAGCAGACCGCCGCTCGCCGCGACCAGGTCTCCGGGCGGCAGGAAGTCGTTCGCGTGGGTCACGCTGAGAGGATAGATCAGATAGATCGCACCGCCGAAAAAGGCCGCCACGGCCATCAGCAACGGCACATTCGCGAGCCCTACGAAGAACATCGCCCCGCTCCCGGCCGCCGTTGCCAGCGCAACGAGGGCGATCACCTTGCGGCGGTCGAACCGGTCGGACAATCGCCCGATGGGCCATTGCAGGAGCAAGCCGCCGAGCAGGACCGACGCCATGAACCACGCCGTCCCTTCGGTATCCATGCCGGCGGCATGGGTGTAGGAGGGTGCCAGACTATAGACCGCCCCCAGGACCAGGCCGCTGCCGAAGGCGCCGACCACGCCGAGCGGCGAAATTTCCATCAGTTTGCGAAATCCGAAGGCGCTCGCTTCCGGCAGTTCGGGCGCCGGCGCCAATGTCAGGGCGACCGGGACGAGCGCCAGGGAAACCAGTACGGAAGTCAAGGCGAACAGCGCGAAGCCGGCGGGTTCCGACGCGAGGAGGAGAAATTGGCCCAGCCCGAGGCCCGCATAGACGACGATCATATAGCATGACATCACCTGTCCACGGACCGCGTTCGGCGCCCGGTCGTTCAGCCAGCTTTCCATGCACATGAACAGACCGGCCGCCGAAAATCCTTCGATAAAGCGCAATCCGCCCCAGGTGATCGGTTCCACGAAGAAGGCATGCACGAGGGTCGCCGCCGAAAAGATCGAGGCCAGGGCGGAGAAGGTTCGGATATGGCCGAAGCGCCGGATGACGACCTCGGCGTAGCGCGCGCCGAGGAGCAGGCCGGCGAAATAGGCCGCCATCACGGCGCCGATGGCAATTGGCTCGATCGCCGCCATGGACAGGCGCACGCCGAGCAATGTTCCGAGCAGTCCATTGCCGCACAGCAGCAGGAACGCGCCCGCCAGGACGGCCGAGACAGACAGTAGAACCTGCTGCATAGCGCTACCTCGGCCCGATTGCAGGCGTTACTTCTTCTCTTTCGCCTCGACCGGCCCGTCGGCTTCCGTCCACGCCGTGAAACCGCCGCCGATATGAGCGACCGGAGTCACGCCCATGTCCTGCACCGCCTTGGTGGCCAACGCCGAACGCCAGCCGGCGGCGCAGAAGAACACGAGCTTCTTGCCGGACGCAAAGACCTCGCGGTGATACGGGCTCTCGGGGTCGACCCAGAACTCGAGCATGCCACGCGGCGCATGGACCGATCCCGGAATCGTGCCGGAATTCCAGAGTTCGCGAATATCGCGAAGATCGACAATCACGGTGTTCTCGTCGTCCACCAACGCCTTGGCATCCTCGACGGAGATCGTCTCGATCTCCGCCTCGGCCTCGGCCACGAGGTCCTTGAAGCCTTTTTTCAACGCCATTCGACTAGCCTACGTTCTTGGCGAAAAAGGCGAGGCTGCGCTCGCGTGCGAGCTTGGCGCTTTCCTCGTCGTACTGGCTGCGGTGGTCGCAGTTGAAGCCGTGATCGGCGTTGTAGACATGCACCTCGGCTTGTGGATGAGCCGCCTTGATCGCGTCGACGTCGCTCAGGGGAATGCCCGCATCCATATCGCCAAAATGCATCAGCAGCGGCGCGTTTGCGGTCTCGTCCTTATAGGGGATGATCTGGCCGCCGTAATAGACGACCGAGCCCGCCACGCCGGGGACCCGGGTCGCCGCCAGATAGGACAAGGTCCCGCCCCAGCAGTAGCCGACCGTGCCGACCTTGCCGGCCGATTTCAGCTCCTCGACCACCGCGGCGATGTCCGCGACCGGGCCGTCGTCGCCGACCTTGGCGCGAAAATCGCGGCCCGCCTGCATGTCTTCCGGCGTATAGCCGAGATCGACGCCGCGCTCCGCCCGGTCGTACAGCGCCGGCGCAATCGCGAGATATCCAGCGGCGGCGTATCCTTCCGCCACTTCCTTGATGTGCGCGTTGGCGCCGAAGATTTCCTGAATGACACAGATACCGCCCTTCGGGGTGCCGGACGGCGTCGCCTTATATGCATCGAACTCGTGGCCGTCGGCGGCCTTCAACCTGATCATCTCGCCCATGTGCTGAGCCTCCCTGAATTGACAAATTTTTCTGGAGGGACTTTATGCAGCACCGCTGGCCGGGGCAAGACTTTGCGCCCGCTCCTACCGCCCGCCGGCGACCGCGAGCGTGTGGCCCGAGACATAGGACGCCTCGTCCGACGCCAGGAACAGCACCGCGTTGGCGACCTCGACCGGCAGGCCGAGCCGGCCGAGCGGCGTCATGCGGTTGGGGCTGAAATCCACGGTCTCGTTCATTTTGCGCAGATTGGCGCCCGCCTTCTCGGTATCGATCGGACCCGGCGCCACGCAATTGACGTTGATGTTGAATTCCGCCAGTTCCAGCGCGAGATCGCGCATGAACCCATGCACCCCCGCCTTGCACGCGGAATAGGCCGACCCGCCCTGGTAATAGGCGGTCCACGGCGTGCCCTCGCGGGCGCCCGAGGAAAGACAGATGATCTTGCCCCGCTTGCGCCGCATCATGTGCGGAACGGCGGCGCGGGTGCACAGAAAGGTACCCCGCAGGTTGAGTTTGATCGTGTGGTCCCAATCCTCGACCGGCATGTCCCAGATCTTGGCATTGCGGCTACCGCCGACATTGTTCACCAGAATGTCGATCTGACCGAAATGCTCGATGGCGGCCTCGATAAGGACTGCCGCCGGCTCTTCCTCGGTGATGTCGCCGACAACGGTCACTGCCTCGCCGCCGGCTTCCCGGATCGCCGTCGCCGTCCCTGCCAGCCCCTGGCCGTCGATATCCGCCATCACGAGCTTGGCGCCGTCTTGCGCCAAGCGCAGCGCGATGGCTTCGCCCAATCCCTTGGCCGCTCCCGTAACGATGGCGACCTGATCCTGCACGCGTCCCATTTAATTCTCCCTGTTCCGTATCACGGATATGGACCGCAAAGCGCAGGGGTGAAACACGGAAATTCGTTTCAGCGACATTGGGCCGCAGGAACGAGCCGAGGATCTTTATTTTTATAGAGACATTTTGTCGATATTGTGATATATACCACGCCGTTCTTTGACAGAGTGAAGATTAGGGGTCTTTGCGAGATGGCATCCCGATTCGGCGCGCCGACGGTCGGCTATTACCGCAATCGACGGGCGCATGGGGCTGACCCGCGAATTTTGCTAATGGGCGCGGAGGTTCTCACCCTCCCCATTCCGCCGTGGTGAGGGCAACGGGTCAGCTCCGGCTGCCGGGGTAGTCCTGCCAGATGCTCTCCTCCAGCTTCAGGGTGGTGGCCGCGGGGTAGGCGTCGGCCCAATAGGCCGCGCATTCGCCGCTGGTCGGGTTCCACAGGTCCGGCGCCTGGTGGAGCTTGGCGAGGAAATCCTCCAGCAGCTTGGCGCGATTGCACCAGCCGACGGCGGCGGGGTGCAGCACCATGTTGAAGTAGCGCCCGCGCCGGTACTGGGCGTCGAACTCCGCCACCCAGTTCGCGTAGAGCGCGTCGGCATGCTCCAGCCCGGTGCCCTTTTTCGGGAACAGCAGGAAAAACTGATCGTCGAAATGATAGTAATAGGGCATCGTCAGGATCGCCCGGCGGGCCGCGAAATCCGTCACCCAGTAATGCGGGATGTCGTCGGACAGGCCGTTGCCCATATAGGCGTAATCGGCCTCCAGCAGCAAATCCATGGTGTTGGGGCTGATCGTGCCGACCGCGAAAGGGTCGCCCGCGCGCGGCAGCGAGAACCAGCCGGCGGGCCGCGCGCCCGTCGCGTCCGCCAATATCTCCGTCGTCAGGGCGATTCGCGCCGCCTCGTCCGCGCGCGACAGGCCGCTCACGTCTTCGTGCTTGAACCCGCCGGCGGCGATCTCGTGCCCGTCGTCCTGGACCCGCCGGATCGTGTCCGCCAAGAACCGGGCCAGGACCGCCGGCACCGTAAAGGTCGCCTTGAGCCCGAACCGGCGCAGCAGCGCCAGGACCTGGTCGGTGCCGTCGTGCAGCCCGAAGACCGCCGGCGAATTCCGCAGATCGGCCTCGGTGACCCCCGCCGGGGTGGTCGCGGGGCTCAGGTCCACGGTGATCGTGGCGGCGCAATGGTGCCCGCCGGGCCATGCCACCTGATGATCCTCAAGGCTCTTCTCGTCGGAACGCGTGTAATTCTCCTTCCAGGGCATCAGGCGGCTCCTTTCGTCTTGGCGGGATGATGCGAGAGGCAATGTCGCGCCACCTCTTCGCAGGTGGAGAACCAGACTCCCGGCAATGTCTTCATGCGCTGGATCAGTTTTTCCAGCATATCGATCCTGAGCGCGCGCCCTGACACGAAAGGATGCAGGCAGATGTTGAGATAGCCGCCCTGGCGGTACTGCTGCTGGAAGGCGTCCCACCACATCTCCAGCACCCGGTTCGGATCGGTGATGCGTTGGGCCGCGTTCTCGCTGCTGAGCCAGGCGAAGCTGAAAAACATCGCATCGTCGATGGCGTAGTGGAACGGCAGGTTGAGTAAACAATTCTCCCCGTCGCTGTCGCGCTGATAGTAGGGCCGGTGATCGGCGGAGCCATGGCTGCTGTAGAGGTAACCTTCCTGCAGCAGCAGCGAGGCCGTGTGCCGGCTGCGCGAGCCGACCGGGCGCTTGCCGACCGTCCGCTCCAGCGCCGTCGTCGATTTGACGATGTGATCGTGCTCCAGCTGCAGGTCCTGGGGCACCACATGCTCCCACATGTGGTCGGCGATCTCGTGCCCGCTCGCCGCCGCCGCCTTCAGGGATTGCGGGTAGAGCTCGCAAATCCGGCCCGGAGTGAAGATCGTCGCCTTCACCTGCTGGCTGTCGAACAGCTCGATCAGCCGCCAGATGCCGACGCGGCCGCCAAACTCGCCCTGGGCCAGTTGCATCGGCGGCTCTTCGAACACCCGGCGCAGCAGCATCGCGTCGAAATCGCAGGTGAAGTTGACGGCGATCCGGATGCCGTCCGGATAGCCGAAACCGTCGATGAACTCGTGCCGGGAATCGTAGGCGCGCGCGGCCGCCTCGAGCGTCTCGATTTCGCGCAGCAGTTCCGGATTTGCAGACATGTCGGCTCCTTCCCGCGGTCTCTGTTTCTAGTGACCTAGGCGCCGCCGAAGCCGGGAGCAATAAGTTTTGCGGCGACGGGTGGATTCGCACCGCATCCTGCGTATTTCCCTATGGAACGAATGCAATGTCGCCGCGGCGGTCGCGCCGATGGTCAAACAGGGAGAGAACGATGGGTAAGATCAACGGTGCCACATTGATGGCGCGGGAGCTGAAGAAACAAGGCGTCGACTACATGTTCGGCATTGTCGGATTTCCGGTACAGCCGATCGCCGCCGCGGCGCAAGAAGCCGGGATCACCTATGTCGGCATGCGGAACGAGCAATCGGCCTCCTATGCGGCGCAGGCCGTCGGCTACATGACCGGCCGCCCCGGCGCCTGCCTGACGGTGTCCGGCCCCGGCGTCGTCCACGGCCTCGCAGGCCTCGCCAACGCGCAGCAGAATTTCTGGCCGATGATCATGATCGGCGGCGCCTCGCCGACCTATCAGAATGGCATGGGCGCCTTCCAGGAAGAGCGTCAGGTGCAGATCGCCTCGCCGTTCTGCAAGTTCGCGCACGCGGTCGAGCACGTGCACCGCATCCCGTTCTATGTCGAACTGGCGGTCCGCCAGTCGATCTACGGCCGCCCGGGCGCCGTCTATCTCGACATGCCCGACGACATCATCGGCGGCGAGATCGAAGAGGAAGACGCGGTTGAAACCGCCGTCATTCCGGATCCGCCCCGCATGCAGGCGATGCCGGAGGACGTGGAAAAAGCCCTCGACGTTCTGGAGGAAGCGAAGAACCCGCTGGTCATCGTCGGCAAGGGCATGGCCTGGTCACGCGCCGAGGACGAGGTCCGCGCCTTCATCGAGCGCACCCAGCTGCCGTTCCTCGCCTCGCCGCTCGGCAAGGGCGTCATGGACGACAATCACCCGCTGTCGGTCGGCGCCGCGCGCAGCCACGCGCTGAAGGAAGCCGACGTCATTTTCGTGATGGGGGCCCGGCTCAACTGGATCATGCACTACGGCATGTCGCCCCGCTTTAAGAAAGGGGTGCGGGTGATCCAGCTCGATATCGCGGCCGAATCCATCGGCAACAATATCCCGACGGAAGTGGGATTGGTGGGCGACGGCAAGGCCATCGTCGGGCAGCTCAACAAGGCGTTGGAGGACCGCCAATGGTTCTACCCGGCCGGCACCGACTGGCACAAGGCCATCGCCGAGAAGGCCAAAGGCAATGCCGAAACGATCCAGCCGATGATCGACGACAATTCCTCGCCGACCAACTACTACCGCGCCTTGAAGGACATCCGCGAATGGATGCCGGAAAATGCGGTGATCGTCGGCGAAGGGGCGAACACCATGGACATCGGCCGCACCCAGCTGCCGAACGCCAATCCCCGCCTGCGCCTGGACGCCGGCAGCTACGGCACCATGGGCATCGGCATGGGCTTCGCCATCGCCGCCGCCGTGGTCCATCCGGACCGCCCGATCGTCTCGGTCTCGGGCGATTCGGCCATCGGTTTCTCGGGCATGGAGATCGAGACCGCCTGCCGCCTCGGCCTGCCGGTCAAGATCGTGGTGCTCAACAATGGCGGCATCGGCAGTGGGATCGAGAAATTTCCCGAGAACGAGCCGCTGCCGCCCCGGGTGCTGACCATCGGCCCCTCCTACGAGAAGATGATGGAAGCCTTCGGCGGCAAGGGCTGGTACGTCGAGGATCCGGCGGACTTGCGCGGCGCGCTGGACGAAGCAATGGCCCATAAAGGCCCGGCCCTCGTCAATGTCCGCCTGCACCACGCCGCAGGCCGCAAACCGCAGCAATTCGGCTGGCTGACGACGTAGGGAAACCCCGCTTCTCGCCATCCTTGCCTTCCTCTTGAATTAGGAGGGCGAGGATGGAGATGAGACCGGGCGCTAGATCTCGCCCCGTTCCCGCATCGCCTTGACCTCTTCGGCCGCGATGCCGAGCCATTCGCCGTAGACGTCCTCGTTGTTGCCACCGTGAAGCGGCGCCGGTTTGATCGGAACCCGGCTGCCGGACATCTGCAATGGCCAGCCCGCCACGGTGACCTTGCCGCGCTTCGGCTGCTCGATCTCCTGCATCATGCCGCGTTTCAGGAAATCCTCGTCGCGCATCAGCTCGTAGGTATTGTAAACCGCACCGCACGGCACCTTCTGGCTGGCAATGGCTTCCATCACCTCGGTCTTGGTGTGCTGCATGGTCCAGTCGGTGATCGCCTTGTCGACCTCCGCCTGGTGCTGGAAGCGCAGGTCGCCGTTCGCCAGACGCGGATCGTCGACCATATCCTCGCGACCGATCACCTTGCAGAGGCGCTTCCAATGCTCCTCGTTGCCGCGCGAACAGAAGATATAGCAGTAATCGTCCAGCCCCCCCGGCTTGCAGGGATAGAGTCCCCCGGGGGCGGTGCCGGAGACGCCGTTGCCGCCGCGCGGCATGACATCGTCGCGGGCCGCCTGACGGCTCATCGGCGTGCGGCAGTAGTTCAGCATGGCATCGCGCATGGCGATCTGGATGTGCTGGCCCTGTCCGGTGGTGACGCGCTGGAACAGCGCCGCGATTATGCCCATCGCGAGCAACATGCCGGTGCCGGTGTCGCCGACGGTCGAGCCGGGCCGGATCGGCGGTTGGTCGGGCATGCCGTTGATGCCCATGGTGCCGCCTGTCGCCTGGGCGATCATGTCGAAGGAGAGGTAATCCGCATGCTTGCTGTCGGGGGCAAACCCCTTGACCTGCGCGAAGATGATCCGCGGGTTGATCTCCTTCAGGCGGGGATAATCGAAGCCGAGGCGCGCAAAAGTACCCGGCGCCATGTTCTCGATCACCACGTCGGCGTTCTCGATCATCTTGGTCAGCAGCGCCTTGCCCTCGTCCGTCTTGAGGTTGCAGGTGACGCTGCGCTTGTTGAGGTTGTAATAGACGAAATACGTCGAATCGACCCCTGGCATGTCGGTGAAGCCCCAGCGTCCCGGCTCGCCCCGTTGCGGCTCCTCGACTTTCACCACATCGGCGCCAAGCCAGGCCAAGGCCTCGGTGCAGGAAGGGCCCGCCTCGAATTGGGTCAAGTCCACGACTTTGATGCCGTTCAAGGCCGGGGGCATGTCGGTACTCGTTTCCGTGCTCGTCATATCGTTCATGGCGGTTTCCTCGCGGCTGGATGCATTTTCAATATTCAGGTGTTTGCCTCTGCAGCCGGGTCAACCGGTCATATTACCCAAGGCCATTGCGCATTCGAACCGTGGCATTTCTATAAA
>JAYPOZ010000067.1:0-23938 GCA_038131165.1 Rickettsiales bacterium
CGATGTTCCGCTTTCATTGGGATGTCCTGCGCACCCTGGCGCTTTGCGGCGGCCTTGCGATGGTGCTGCATTTCTTGCTTTAGCCGCCGGCGACGCGGACGGTCAGGGCCGGACCGGGAGGGAACCGGGACATCACCTTCTTGTGTAGAAACTACCGATCTGCAGAAGAAGTTTGACGAGGCGGTCGACCCCATCTCAAATGACGCCATGACATGAGACGGGGCTCCATCCTTAGGTGATTCCGCGAGCAAATGGTGCCTGCGATCGATCCGAAGTAGTGGATTCGGGCTCTTATTTTCGACAGGGAGGAAGAACATGAAATCGATATCTCTTGCGGCTGCCGTATTCGCGGCCGGCTTCATTGCGGTGACGGCGCAATCCGTGTCGGCCGCCAATGTAAAGGTAACGCCGCTCGGCAGCGTCGAGGGCGAGTTCTGCAAATTCGACCGGGCGATGATCTTCGAGGATCCGGATGGCACGCGCATCCTGTACGACGCGGGCCGGACGGTCGCGGGCGCGGAAGATTCGCGCCTTGGCAAGATCGATGCCTTGCTGGTCAGCCACATGCACGGCGACCACGTCGGCGACCGCCATGGCGCCAAGCACGACAGCGGCACCTGCGACAAGCCGGATATCTCCGTCGCGGCGGTACCCAATACCAATACGGTCAATATCGCCCTGGCCCAGAAGGCCCAGATCGTGACCGGCAGCGAGATGCCGGCATTCTTCGCGGCCAAGCTGAAAGCGCTCGGCGGCGATCCCAAGAAGTCTCAGTTGGTCCGCTTCGGCGCGTCGGCGAAGGTCGGCGGCGTCAAGATTACGACGGTCCCGGCGGTCCATTCCAACGGCGTCAATCCGGCGATGGTCGGCGGCGAACTCGGCGCGATGCTGAAGGCGGCTGGTCTCAACGCGTCGGTCGGCCCGCCCACCGGCTACGTGCTGACCTTCTCGAACGGTTTGGTGGTGTATCTTTCGGGCGATACCGGCATCACGGCGGAGCAGGACACGGTGGTCCGCCAGCACTACGGCGCCAAGCTTGCGGTGATCAACATCGGCAACAAGTTCACGACCGGCCCGGCGGAAGCCGCCTTCGTGATGAACGAGCTGGTGAAGCCGGCGTCGGTGATCGCCTCGCACGCCAACGAGGTGGCGACCGAGGGCGGCAAGGTGTAGGCCGGCTCGAAGACCGAGCAATTCGTGAAAGCGGTGAAGGTGCCGGTCCATATTCCGTTGAGCGGCAAGACGATGGAGTTCGACGGCAGCGGGATGTGCGCCGCGGGTTGTTAGAATTCCGACAATTCTCCGGAGAGGCCCCGTCCGAGCGGCGGGGCCTTTTCCGTGCGCGGGGGCGTGACATTGCCCGTCTGCGACCCAATCATTCATCCAACGGATAATTCCAGGGGGATTTCATCGTGGTTCAGAAAACAATTCGTGTCGGGTTGATCGGCGCCGGCGGCAATACGCGCTCGCGGCATATTCCGGGACTGAAGGCGCAGGCCGGGGTCGAAATCACGGCGGTCGCGAATCGGACGGTCAAATCCGGCCGGGCCATCGCCAAGGAGTTCGGTATCGAGAGGGTTTGCGCCGACTGGCGCGAACTGCTGGACGACGACAGCATCGATGCGGTCTGCATCGGCACCTGGCCCTATATGCACGCGACCTTGACCGTCGCCGCGCTCGATGCCGACAAGCATGTGCTGTGCGAGGCCCGGATGGCGATGAATTCCGCCGAGGCCCGCTGGATGCTGGACGCTTCGTACGCGCATCCGCATCTGACCGCGCAGATCGTGCCGTCGCCGATCACCCTTGCCTTCGACCAGACCATTATCGGGATGATCAGCGACGGTTATATCGGCGACCTGATTTCCGTAGACGCGCGGATCGCCGCCAACAGCGATTTCCCGAACGCGGCGGCGCCCTATCACTGGCGGCACGACCGGGTGCTGTCCGGCAACAACATCATGAGCATGGGCATCTGGTACGAGGGCATCATGCGCTGGGTCGGCACCATGAAGACGGTGCACGCGGTCGGACAGAGCGTGGTCAAATACCGCAAGGACGGCGACGGCCGCCGCCAGCAGATGACCATCCCCGATCACGTCGACGTCACCGGCGAGATGGAGCAGGGCGGCCAGATGCGGCTGAACGTGACCACGGTGGCCGGGCTCGCGGCCTGCCCGGTCGACGTCCATATCTTCGGCACGGACGGCACCATCCGGCTGCATCAGGAACGCGGCGGGGAGATGGCGCTGTCGGCGGGCAAGCGCGGCGACAAGGCGCTCAAACCGGTGTCGATCAAGAAATCGAAGCGCGGCGGCTGGCGCGTCGAGGAAGAGTTCATCAACGCCATACGCGGCAAGGAGCCGGTGACCCATACCGATTTCGCGACGGGGGTGAAATACATGGAATGGACCGATGCGGTCACGCTCTCGCTTCGCCAGCGCGAAGTCATTAAACTGCCGCTGATGAGCGCGTGAGTTCAGGGAGAAGCACGAAATGCAAGTCGTCTCGAGTTTGGATGCGAAGGTGAAGGAAGTTCCGCAGGCCAAGGGAATCGGATACCGGCGGGAATATATCGGCAGCCCCGGCACCATCGATACCGGGCCGCAGGCCTTTCTGGTCGAGCGGAACTACCCGGGCGCGCTGATCACGCCGCATTTCCACGACATCGACCAGTTCCAGGTCGTCGTCGCCGGAGACTGCCGCATGGGCAAGAAGGACGCCCGATCGGTCACCTTTCAATACGCCGATGCCTATACCCCTTACGGGCCGATTTACGGCGAGAAGGAAGGGTTCTCCTTCTTCACCCTGCGCCCGATCGCCAGCGGCGGCTTTTTCGCCATGCCGGGCAACAAGCACAACATGCCGGGGCGCGCGGGCCGCAACATCGCCGGGCATTTCGACACCTCCCGGCCGCGTCTCGGCGCCGGCGAGAGCGTGCGGGAGAACCTGATGGCGCCGCAGGACGACGGCGTCGATGCGGTCGGCATTCGACTCGGCCCCAACGCCTCGGCGCAGGGCATTCCGTCGGACGCGGGCGGCCAGTACTATCTCGTCTGCGAGGGCACGCTGCTCGGGCCGGACGGCGACCTGCCGCGCCACTCCCTGATGCATGTGGCGGCCGGAGAGACCGCGCCGACCCTGACGGCGGGGGCGGATGGTGCCGAGGTGCTGATCCTGCAGCTGGCGCGCCCGACGGAGCGTCCCGGCTCCGATCCGAGCAAGCTCGCGGCCCGCGACCCCAACGCCTACGTGCAGAGGCCGGAAAATTCGGTGCAGTAGGAGGCCTCCCGCGGCAAATGACGCCCGGTGTGTAAAATTGCGCTTTGCGCACCGGGTGGAGTCCTATATTGGATTTGTACGGACAACCGTATCTTGCGGGTGCCGTCCGCGCGTCTTCGCCGACGCATCCGTTCGAGTTTAGCAGAAATCGGGAATGCAGAATTGAGTCATTTCAGGCGTAGCATCGCCGCCCGGCAAGGCAGGCGGCCGTGAGGCGATCGGATATCTGTGCCGGAGCCGCACTGGTCGTGCTCGGCCTTTTCGTGCTGTTCGTCGTCATCCCGGCGGAGGCCGAGGGCGATACATGGAGCGGCGTCTCGCCGCTGTTCTTCCCGACGATCATCGCCGCGGGCTTCACCCTGGCGAGCGCCGGTCTGGTCTTGCAGGCCTGGTTCAGGCCCGCGACCTATGCGGGGATGGAAGCACCGGCGAAATGGCGCGACATCGGCTTCTTCCTGGTGGCCTGCGCGGTGATCGGGTTCGGCGTGTTGCTGATCCACGGGATCGGCATCCTTTGGGGCGGGCCGGTCCTCGTCGGGTCGGTGATGCTGTTCATGGGCGAGCGCAGCCTCCGCCGCATCCTGCCGATCTCGATCCTCCCCGTCACGGTGATCTATTTCTTCGTCACCAAAGTGCTCAACGCCCCCTTGCCGTGAGGACCCGCCGTGCTTGACGCCATGCTTTCGACCCTGGACGACGTGCTGACGGTCAGCGTGATCGCGCATATCGCGATGGGTGTTTTCATCGGTTATCTGGTGGGCGCCCTGCCGGGCATGAACCGGGCGACGGCGTTGGCCATCGCGCTCCCGTTCACCTTCACGATGACGCCGCTGGTGGCGATCTCCTTCCTGATCGGCATCAACAAGGGCGGGGCTGCCGGCAGCGCCGTCTCGGCCATTCTGATCAACGTGCCGGGGGAGCCGTCCTCCGTGGTGACGACCCTCGACGGCTATCCGCTGACCCAGCAGGGCAAGTCGCAGAAAGCCCTCAAGATGGGCCTGCTGGCCTCGGTGTTGGGCGACGTTCTGGCGACCATCGTGCTGATCGTCGTGGCGGCGCCGCTGGCGCGTTTTTCGCTCGGCATCGGGCCGGTCGAGCTGGCCGCCATCCTGCTCTTCGCGATCACCTTCATCGCCGCCGTCTCCGGCCATTCCTTCTTCAAGGGGATTATCTCCGGCTTCCTCGGCCTGTTCGTCGCCTCGCCGGGCATCGATATCGAGACCGGCATCCCGCGCCTGACTTTCGATTTCTACAACCTCTACGACGGCATTCCGCTGCTCGCCGTAGCCATCGGCACCCTGGCGCTCTCGGAAATGCTGGTACAGATGGACAAGGGTTGGCTCGGCCGCTACGCCCATAACGCGGAGAAGTTCCCCGAGGGGTCGCCCGAGGACAGTCAGTTGAGCTTCCGCGAAATTCGCGAATGCATGCCGACGATCTTCCGCTCCAGCACCATCGGCATCATTCTGGGTCTGCTGCCCGGCCTCGGCGCCAGCATTGCCTCGTTCCTCTCCTACACGGTGGCGAAGAAGCGTTCGAAACGGCCCGAACTTTTCGGCAAGGGCGCGCTGGAAGGGGTGGCGACGGCGGAGGCCGCCGACAACGCGACCGTCCCCGCCAGCCTGATCCCGGTCTTCGCCATCGGCGTGCCGGGCAGCCTGTCGACGGCGCTGCTGATGGGGGCCTTCCTGTTGCACGGGCTGACCCCGGGGCCGCTGATCTTCAAGGACGACGCCGAGATCGTTTTTGGCATCTATAACGGCATGATCCTGGCGGCGCTGCTGCTGTTCGTCATCGGCTATGTCGGCCAGAAATTCTTCGCCAAGATCATCCTGCTGCCCGATACCATGATCTCGCCGGTCGTGGTCCTGCTCTGCGTGATCGGCGCCTATGTCGAGGGCGGCGGCATGTTCACGGTCTATCTCATGCTGGCCTTCGCCTTCGTCGGCTATTTCATGAAGAAGTTCGACTTTTCCTTCGTCACCTTCCTGGTCGGATTCATCCTGGGGCCGATGCTGGAACTTTCGTTCCGCCAGACCCTGATCCTGACCGACCAGAACCCCATGAAACTCCTGGACCACCCGATCGCCATCGGCTTTCTGGTGCTGGCCGTCTTCTCGGCCGTCCGGTTGAGCTCCGTCAACCTGCTGAAAACCGAGGAGATCGAGAATAAGCCCTCTTCGGAAGACAAGGCATGATCCCGGCCGCAACGGGATCGCAACACAAATGGAGTGTAATTCGATGAAGAGACATTTGCTTCAACGCGGCATTTTGGCCGCTCTCGCCGCGGGCGTCGCGGCCATGACGACGGTCGGCATGGCGCAGGCCGCCGACTTCCCGTCCAAGGCGGTCACCATGATCGTCGGCTATCGCGCCGGCGGCGGCACCGATACGCTGGCGCGCGCGGCGGCCGAGCCGCTGGCTAAAATCCTCGGCCAGCCGGTTCTCGTGCAGAACAAACCGGGTGCGGGCGGCGGCGTCGCGGCGCTGTTCACCTCGAAGTCCGAGCCCGACGGCCACACCATCGTCATGACGACCTCGACGACCTACACCCTCGAGCCGCAATTGCAGAAAGTCGCCTACAAGAAGGACGACTTCACCCATATCGCCAATATCGGCCAGTTCCAGGAAGCGATCTTCACCAAGGCGGGCGCTCCCTTCTCGACGCTTGAGGAGATGTTCGCCTTCGCCAAGAAGGAAGGCCGCGCGCTCAAATACGCGTCCTTCTATCAGCTGGACCGTCTCCTGATCGGCTATATCGCCGGCAAGGCCGGGGTCGAGATCATCCCCGTTCCCGTCAAGGGCGGCGCCGGCGTGATGCCGGCGGTGCTCGGCGGCCATGTCGATTTCGGCTGGTCTGGCGGTTCCTTCGCGCCGCACGCGCGCGCGGGCACGATCACCATGCTGTCGGCGATGACCTACGAGCGTCTGTCGCAGTTCCCGGATCTGCCGAGCATGAAGGATCACGGCTACCCGGTCGGCACCGAGGTCTTCATCACCGTCTCGGCGGCCAAGGGTACGCCGAAGGCGATTGCCGACAAGATCGCGGCCGGCCTGAAGGAAGCGATGGCCACCAAAACGGTCGTCGACATGATGGAGAAGCGCAACCAGCTGATCCTGTTCCACGGCCCCGATGAGCTGCCGGGCCTGCTGGACAAGCAGACGGCGAGCTATGCGGAAGTGGTCAAGCTGCTGAAGAAGTAAGCGGCAGCGCGACGCTATGACGAAATCCGGCCGGGCCTTCGCGCCCGGCCGTTTTTTGTGCGCGGCCCTCACCTTCCCGCTCCGCGGGCCCCTCCCTCTCCCGCGTGCGGGAGAGGGGTATTAGGTTTCGGTCTCGGTTGGGTCCCCTCTCCCGCCGGCGGGAGAGGGTTAGGGTGAGGGGGCTAGAACGGCACCGCCAGTTCGTCCGGCAGATAGAAGCCGGTGCGCTTCAGATAGCGCCGCTCGGTCTTCGGGAAGGGCGTGCGGCTGTGCATGACGGAGGTGTTGTCCCACATCACCACGTCGCCGACCGTCCATTTGTGCCGGTAGGTGTGGGCGGGCCGGGTCGCGTGCTCGGTCAGCGTTTCCAGCAGCGCCAGGCTGTCGGCCTCCGAGAGATCGCCGATGGTCTTGATGTGCAGCGGGCTGAGATAGAGCGCCTTGCGCTTGAGATAGGGATGGGTGCGGACCAGCGGGTGGGTGCAGTCCAGAATCCGGGCTTTCTCCTCCTCGGTGAGCGGCGTCTCCCGCACCTTGGGGCGCGGCTCGGCGGAATAGACCGCGGTGACGCCGTCGACCTGGCGGCGCAGATCGTCCGGCAGGCTTTCGTAGGCGCCGGCCAGATCGGAGAAGACGGTCTCGCCGCCCTCGCTCGGCGCCACCAGCCCGTAGAGCAGCGTGCCGAACACCGGCTGCGGCGTATAGGTCTGGTCGGTGTGCCATTCGAGCGGCGTGGTGATCGGCCGCGTCGCGTCGCCGAGGTTGGAGAGCTCCATGATCTCCTTGCGCTTGTAGGTCGTGAGCAGGCTGGTCTGCGCGTGCACGAAAAGCGGGCCGAAGCGCTCGGTGAATGCCACCAGTTGGTCGTCGTCGAGGGTCTGGTCCGGGAAGATGGCGACCCGGTTCTCCATCCAGAGGTCGCGCACCGTCTCGAAGCCGGCATCGTCGAGACCGGCCAGATCGACCCCCTCGATCCGGACCGCGAAACCATTCGCCAATAGCGTCGTCTTCATGTCGGTCTCTCCGTTCTAGGACGGCAAGGGGCGGCCCTTGCGGGCGATGAAGTCCGGGAAGGCGTCCTCGGCCTTGGCGCCCTTCAGCACGTTCTGGCCGTAGTCCACCTCGTTCTCCCACTGCGTTTGCAACGGCTGGCCGAGGTCGCGCATCAGCAATTCCTTGACGCCGGAGACGGCCCCCCGGTGGTTGCCGGCGATGGTCTTCGCGAGCTCCATGGTCTTGGCCCGCAATTCCGCGCTCGGCACCAGATGGTTGAGCAGGCCGATGCGGTAGGCTTCCTCGGCCTCGACGATCCGGGCGGAGAACAGCAGTTCCTTCGCCATCGGCCAGCCGACCTGGTTGGGCAGCGTCCAGGTGCTGTTGATACGTCCGTAGGCGGCGGCGAGAAAGCGGAACTTGGTTTTCTCGCAGCCGATCCGCATGTCGAGCGAGGAGGCCAGTACCGCACCGCCGCCATAGGCGAGCCCGTTCATCATGCCGATGGTCGGCAGCGGGCAGGCGCTGATCTCGTAGGCGCCGCGCATGTAGATGTCGCGTTTGCGGTCGAGCTCTTCCTCGCTCATGGTCGCGTCGTCGGCCCGCTGTTCGTGGATGTCGCCGCCCGCCGTGAAGGCTCTGTCGCCGGACCCGGTGACGACGATGCAGCCGATGTCGTCGTCGCTGCAGGCCGCGATCACGGCGTCGCGCAGCTCGTCGTTGAGCTGCCGGTTCATCGCGTTGAGCGATTCCGGGCGGTTCAGGGTCAGCACCGCGACCCCGTCTTCGTGATCGACCAGGATATGTTCGTATTCGGACATGGTTGGGTTTCCTCTAGCTCTGCAGGTCGACCCCGAAGGTGACCAGGAATTTCGAAGTCATGATGTAGAAGCCGATGGCGAGATTGAGCTCGACCAGCGCGCCCGGGGAAAGCTGGGCCTGCAGGCGGGCGAAGAGGTCGTCCGGCACCGCATCGGACGTCACCACGGCGTCGGTGAAGCGCAGCACGTCCCGCTCGAGGTCCGTGTAGGCGGCGGCCTCCGGCCCTTCTTCGAGCGCGTCGATCTTGGCGTCGTCGAGGCCGACCCCCTTGCCGATGCGCTTGTGGGCAATGACCTCGTAGTCGGACTTGCACAGGATGCCGGCCCGCGTGATCGCCAGCTCGCGCAGCCCCGGATCGAGCTCCCCCTTGAAGCGGATCGCATTGCCCATGCGGACATAGGTCTCGAAATGCGAGGGCGAGTGCGCCAGCATGCGGAAGATGTTTTTGTGATCGAGCTTGCCGAGCAGCTCCTGCACCCGCTCGTTCGCGGCATCCGCGTCGACATAGTCCATGCGCGCCATCGTCTGGCTCCTCTTTTGGGATCGCTGCCTAGGTTGCATTGAAATTAAGGCCGAACGGGTTTCGATCCAGTATCGCCCGTGCCGGGTTCTTCCGCGCGCCATTTTCTGCCCCTATTTCCCTCCACCTATTTCCCTCCAGGATACGAAATCAAGCTTTCCGACAGAGGGCGAATTTACGGTTATTTCTTTTTTATCATCGACAAAAGATTGCATTTATATATGTACGGACATAAAGTAACTCCCTGTTGAGAATGGGTATTGCCCGGGTGCAGCGGCTATGGACGGTTTTCTGGAGACGGTAAGCGGATCGACGATGCAAGGAACGGCCATGCCCGTGACCGAGGCGTTGCCGGCGGATTGCCACACGATTATCCGGACCGTGGCGGCATATTGGTCGGTCATCCATCCGGCACCCGGCGTGCTGCCGGCGCGCGAGGATTTCGATCCGCTCGACCTGCCGGCGGCGGTTTGGCCCCATCTGGTGCTGTCCGAAATTCTCGATCCGGATTTCGACGTGAGATACCGCCTCGTTGGGACCGCGGTCGTGAAACTCGACGGCATCGACCGAACGGGGATGACGTTCTCCGAATATCCGCCGCACCGGGACCGGCGCGAGACCGTCGCCGATTACCGGCTGGCGATCGACGGCCGGACCGTCAGCTTTCGCCGCATCCCTTTCTTTGACCGCGAGCGGGGCTATCGCCTGACTCTGGAGCGCGCCCATTTCCCGCTCGCCGCGAACGGCCGCGACGTCGATATGATCCTGACCGCGCTGGTGAAACTCGACCGCCCCCGCGCGCCGTCCGCCTGAGCCGTCCGCGCCGAGCGGGACGTCGGAGGTGTGGTCTGAACGGAAAGAAGAACAATCGACAAAATGTCGATTGTATGTTACTCTTACAGTATGCCCTTTGCTCCGATCCGATGTCGGCGGTCCGGGCCGCGTCCTTGTGCGGCGGGGGCGGAATTCTCCCCTTTGCGGTATGGTATTACCGCATTTCCACGGTGTATGGGGTCGTCCCGCGTTTTTTCTATAGGGGGTTACAGCGTTCCTCTATCGCGGCATTTCTGGCCGCGGGCGGCCCCGCGGGGCGAGTCAGGAGGGCTGGTTGAGCACGCGCGCGCGGATGGTGCCGGACAGGCCGCGGATGTCGCGGAGGATGTCCTCGGCGTCGCTGCGGGCGTCGTCGGTGTCGAGGACCACATAGCCGATCTCGCCGTCGGTCTGGTAGTGCTGGGCGGCGATGTTGACGCCGTGACGCGCGAAGACCTCGTTCAGCTTGCCGAGTTCGCCCGGCAGGTTGCGCTGCACCTGGATGAAGCGGGTGCCGCCGGGCCGCGGCGAGAGCTGGACCTGCGGGAAATTCACCGCGCCCATGGTCGAGCCGACGTCGGAATACTCGATCAGCTTGCGGGTCACTTCCTCGCCGATGCGCTCCTGCGCCTCCTCGGTCGAGCCGCCGACATGGGGGGTCAGGATGACGTTCTCCAGCCCCTGCAACGGCGAGACGAAGCGCTCAGCATTAGAGGACGGCTCCGCCGGGAAGACGTCGATGGCGGCACCCCCGAGCTTGCCGGACTGCAACGCCTCGGCCAGCGCGTCAAGATCGACCACCGTGCCCCGGGAATTGTTGATCAGGAAGGCGCCGTCCTTCATGCCCGCCAGCTCCTTCGCGCCGATCATGCCGTGGGTGGCGGGAGTCTCCGGCACATGCAGGGTCACGATGTCGCTCCGCGCCAGCAGATCGTCGAGCGAGTCCGCCGGCTCGACATTGCCGTGGCGCAGCTTGTCGCTCTGGTCGTGATAGATCACCCGCAGCCCCATCGCTTCCGCCAGGGTGGCGAGCTGGGTCCCGATATTGCCGTAGCCGACGATGCCAAGGGTTTTGCCGCGCACCTCGCGGCTGCCGGCGGCGGATTTCTCCCAGCCGCCCGCATGCGCCGCGACCGAACGCGGGAAGATGCGGCGGAACAGCATGACGATTTCGGCGATGGTCAGCTCGGCGACGCTCCGCGTGTTGGAGAAGGGCGCGTTGAAGACGGGAATGCCGCGCAGACGCGCCGCGTCGAGATCGATCTGGTTGGTGCCGACGGAAAAACACCCGACCGCCATCAGGGTGCCGGCACCCTCGACGACCGCGCCCGTGACCTGGCTACGCGAGCGGATGCCGAGGACGCGCACACCCTGCAGGGCCTGCGTCAGCGCCGCCCCGTCGAGCGCCGTTGCCGAGCGCTCGATATTCGCGTAGCCGGCCCCGGCAAGGGCGGCGACGGCCGTCTCGGAAATGCCTTCGAGCAGCAGAAACTTGATCTTTTCCTTCGGCAGGGAAGGATTCTGGACGAGCGCCATGGTGTCCGTTCCGGTATCGGGTGCGAGAGGCGGTCTGATAGCGGACCGGTCCCGGCGATGCAACCGGGCTTATGGTCCGAGACGCTCGAGGACCGGCGAATAGGCATCGAATTTCCACGCGAGCGGCATGCCGCCGCGCACCCGGCTGCCCGCGACCGGGCGCAAGCGCACCAGCCGCTCCGCCCCCGGCACCGCGTCCACCTGCGGGCCCTCGAAGACGATTTCGGCGTCTCCGGTCAGGCGCAGCAGGTCGTCCGCCTCGAAATCGATGAACAGCAGACCGGCGCGGCCGGTCGTCCGGATGTTTCCGAGCGTCTGGAACTGCCGGTTGCCCGCATAATCGGGAAACTCCAGCACTCCGTCCGCCGTCACCCGCACGAAGCCCGACTTCCCGCCCCGATGCGAGACGTCGGCACCCTGCGAGACGGCACCCTCGGCCGGTCCCGCGTGGCTCGCGATGAAGAAGGTGTCAGCGCGTTCGATCAGGGCGATGTCGGCGGCCGCCAGCGTGCCGAAACTCTCGACGGCGATCTCCCGGCCCGCGTTCTCCGCCGGGACAAGATCGCGGGTCTGAATGTATTGCGGGCAATTGCCGAAACTCTGTTCGACGCCGATGGTGAACCCGGCGGCGTCGAGGGCCGTGACGGTGCCGTTCAGGCGATTGCGGCGCCGGGTCTGGAACTCCAGGCCGAGGCCGCCGACCTTGGCGCCGACCGCGAGATGCGCGCGCAGCGGATCGTCCGCCGCCGGAAGGGCGTCGACCCGCAGCAGGCTGTCCTTCGGCGCGGAAAGGAATCCCGGGGCTCCGGTCAGCACCGAAGCCCAGGGACGGCCGTTCCCGTCCTGCCAGCCGAGAAAGAAACTCGGCAACTGCATGAAAAAGACCTGATGCTGCAAGGGCATGACGGGGCGGATGACCTTGCGGCCGATCTGCTCCATTTTTCGCGCAAGGCCGTAGCGGGCCTGAATGTCGCGCTCCCCCGCATGGAAGGGGCCGGGGTCGGTGGCGGGTCTGTCGATGGCGGGTCTGTCGGTTGTCATGGGTCTGTCCTTAGCGAACTTCCGGTCTCGGGGGAAGCGGGCGGAGGCGTGCCTGGCGCTCCGCCCGGGGGTGAATGGTCAGGCGGCGGCCAGCAGCGGCGAGTCCTGCATGCCGACGAAGCCGGGCAGGGCCTCGATGCGTGCGATCCAGGCCCGGACGTTCGGATAGGCCGTGAGCGGGATGCCGCCTTCCGGGGCATGCGCCACATAGCTGTAGATTGCGACGTCGGCGACGGTGGGGCGTCCGGCGACCAGGAATTGCACGCCGTCGAGCGCGGCGTCGAGTTCCGCCAGAAAGCGGTGGCCGATCTGCTTCGCCTGCGCGTGGTCCAGTCCGGCGCCGAACAGGGTCACCAGCCGGGCGGCGGCGGGGCCGTTCGCCACGTCGATGGCGGCGCGGGACAGCCAGAACTGGATGGCGCCGGCGGCCTCCGCCTCGCGTGGCCACCAGGTGCCGTCGTCGTGCCGGGCCGCGAGATAGGCGAGGATCGCGTTGGATTCGGCGACGGTATGGTCACCGTCGACCAGAACCGGCACTTGGCCGCGCGGGTTGAGCGCCAGAAAGGCGGCACCCTTCTGTTCGCCGGCCAGCAGATCGACCTCGACCAGCTCGTGCGGCACGGCCAGCAGGTTGAGGAAAAGGCGGGCGCGGTGCGCGTTGCCGGACAGCGGATGGTGGTAAAGCGTCAAGGTGGTCATGTTCTCTCTCCGTTAGGTCGCGTGAGGGCCGCGTTGCGGCGTCGGGTGAGAGATAGCGGACCGAGTGATCTATTATTAGTGATAAAATGTGAGTATTATTTTCCTGACTTTTGCATAAATAAGGATATGTCATAGAAAACGTGACCCGGCTGCGCGCTTTCGCCCGCACGGTCGAGGCCGGCAGTTTCTCCGCCGCCGGACGGCAGATGGGATCGGCGCCGTCCTCGGTCTCCCGCCATATCGCGGAGCTGGAGCAGGAGCTGGGAATGCGCTTGTTTCACCGCACGACCCGCAAGCTGAGCCTGACCGAATCCGGCAGCCTCTATTACACGCACGTGGTCAAGATCCTGGCGGCGGTGGACGAGGCGAAGCTGGCGCTTAGCAGCCTCGACGGCGCCCCGAGCGGGGTCTTGCGGATCACCGCGCCGGGGCCGATCGCACGGCAACTGACGGCGCTCGTCCTGCCGGACTTCATGGCGCGCTATCCGGCGATCCGCATTTTTTGGTCCGTCAGCGATCATCTGGTCGATCTCGTCGAGGGCGGGTTGGACGTCGCGATCCGGCTCGGCCGCACCGCCGATTCCACCATGATGGCGCGCCATATCGGCGACAGCCGCCGGGTGATCTGCGCCAGTCCGGACTACCTGGCCCGCCGCGGCACGCCCAAGGCGCCGCGCGATCTTGCGGACCACGACTGCATTCTGTTTCGCCAGCATCCCGGATCGAGCGCCTGGGCCTTCGAGGCGGAGGGGACGGCGCTCGACGTCCAGGTCGGCGGGCCGGTCGTCTCCAACCATGTGGACACGATGATCGCGGCCGCGGTCGCCGGGCTCGGCCTCGTTCTGCTGCCGGATTGGAACATGGGGTCGGAATTGGCCGACGGGCGGCTGGTCGAGGTTCTGGCAGAGCACGCGCCGGTCCCCGCGATCACGCCGGTCAATGCGGTGTTTCCCTATCAGCGCCACGTGCCGCCGAAACTGCGGGTCTTCATCGACCATCTGGTGGCGCATGCGGCGGAACTGGTGGTGCGGGCCCCTCAGTAGCGGACCGAGAGGGCGAGGGCGCCGTACCGGTCCGCGCGGCGCTGCCCCTCGAACTCGCGGGTGCGGAAGACATGGGTGAAGGCGAGCCGGACGTCCTTGTAGTAGAGCGCGGCGCCGAGCTGGAAGTTGCCGACGAAGAACTTGCGGTCGACGGAATGGCTGTCGGCGAAGGTATTGCCGTCGAGAAAGATATTGCGCGCGACGCCGCGCAGATCGGCCCCGGCGAACAGGTACCAGCCGAAATCTCCATTTCGGTCGACCGCGGCGAGCCCCGAGAGCGCGGGCTGGATGAGCGGCGGACCGTAGTCGACCGCCAGCGACTGCCCGATACGGAAGGTGCCGCCGGCATGGAAGAGCGTCATGACGTTGCCGAGGGCGCCGCCGAGATGCGGCACCGCGTCGAGTTCGAGAGCGCCGAGCCGCCAGGGCGAGGGACGCCACTTGCGCTCGAAGATCAGCATGATGCCGGGCTCGTTCTTGAGCTGATTGTCCCAGCCGTTGGAACGCGCGACGCCGATCAGGTCGTGGTAAGTGTTCTGCGTCTCCTCGCCGAGGGCATAGGGGCCGACGACGCCGAGGTTCAGCTCGACGCTGTCCAGCGTGTCGAACGCAATCCCGAACCGCGTCCGCTTGGTCTCCGCATGCACGGAGACGCCGGCATAGAGCCAACCCGTATAGGGCCGGTCGGCGCGGACCAGATCGACGGCATCGGTATCCTCGGGCGTGAACATGCTCTGTCCGAGCGACAGTCCGGCGCGGCCCGCGCGCAGGTCGGCGATCGGATAGAGCATTTCCAGCAGCTCGTTGACCCATTGCGGGCCGTCCTCGGCCTTGTCCGATACCCAGGCCAGGCGGATGCCGTTGGTATAGTGCCGGTCCGTATTGGCGATGCGGTCGTTCTCGATCTGCGCGGTGAAGGTGCCGCGCGGCCACAGACGCTCCTCCGCCGACGCCCAGAACGGCGCCGCCGCGAGGAATGCGCAGAGCAGGAGGACAGCGGGGCGCATGCGCGATTATGCCGCTTTCGGCTCCTCCCATTGCGCGTCGGAGACGAAGCGCGGGCAGGCGTTGATCCGCGCCAGCTCTTCCGGCCTCGGATTGTGCTCGACCCGGGTATCGGCGGCGAAGGTCATGGTCGGACGGTCCTCCAGATTGAAGGCCGGCCAGTCCGCGAGGCCGCCATGATTGGGATTGCCGGTGCGCGCGAAGGCGACCCAGGCGCCCATGACCTCGCCCATCAGTTTTCTTTGCACGTCGCCCTCGCCGATAAAGTCCTTCGCGATCCCGATATTGCCGAAGGCAAACGGGATGCAGAGCGTGTGTGGCGAATGCAGGATGCCGTCGAGTACCGGGGTCTTCCAGGTGAACTCGTAGAGATAGGCCGGCGCGCCGCCCTGCCGTACCTTGCGTTCCGCGGCCTCGACGTTGTTGCGCCGGTACATATGATCGCTGGTGATGACGTTGTAGATGTCCCGGCAAGTCATTTCAGGACGTGCAGCCTGGTATTCCGCGACCAGAGCCGCCGCCCGCCCAGCGTCTATGCCGACGAAGGGGGCGATTTGCGCGCGCAGGGCGTCCTCCGTGAGCGCCAGTTTATCGGGATCGACGGTGATGTCGTAGAACGACTTCTCGGTCTCGCACGAGCCGACCATCAGCGGCACGTCGGCGGCCAGGTCGGTCGCCGACAGATCGAAGGGATGGTTATGAAGGGAGCGGCCGTCGACCACGGGGCGAAAGCTGTCATTGCCGTTGCGCGCCTGAACCGCGCTGCCATAGGCCGTCAGCAGGGCGTCGGCGGAGACTTTCTGCACCGCTTCCGGGCCCTGCCCTTCGAGGCCGAGCGCCTTCAGCAGCTGATGGGTGGACCGGGCGGCACTCTCCGGCGTCGCCAGCTGCAGGTGCGAGGAGGAGCTCTGGATGATCGCCTTGTGGAACAATCCCTTGGCGCGCGGCAGGGCCATCATCACGGCGACCTTGGAGCCGCCGCCCGATTGCCCGAAAATCGTCACGTTTCCCGCATCGCCACCGAATGCGGCGATATTGTCGCGGACCCATTCGAGCGCTTGCACCATATCGAGGACACCGGCGTTCCCCGCATCCGCAAAGCGCTCGTCCGCATCGCCAAACCAGGTATAGCCGAAGGTATTGAGCCGGTGATTGAGGGTGACGACCACCAGATCGCCCGCGGCCGCGAGATTGGAGCCGTCCAGGCCCGGCGCGCCGCCGGAGCCGCGAAAATATCCGCCGCCGTGCAGCCATACCATGACCGGCCGCGTCGCACGGCCGCCGAGGCCCGGCGTCCAGACGTTGAGAGACAGGCACTCCTCGCCCGTCGTCTGCAGGTCGCGGATCCAGGCATTGGCCGGCTTGACGATGCCGTCGCTCTGCGGGCAGCGCGGCCCGTAATCGAGCGCATCGCGCACGCCGGTCCAGCTTTCCGCCGGCGTCGGAGGGCGAAAGCGGTTCGCCCCGGCGGTGGTGCCGCCATAGGGGATGCCCTTGAAATTCAGGCCCTTGGACGACGCGCTGCCGCGCAGCTTGCCGGTGGCGGTCTCGACGATCGGCTCTTCGATATGGGCGTGTGTGTTCATCGCTCTCTCCTTTGGAGGGAATTCTACCCTTGTTTAGCCTGAATAAAAGGTTTCCGTAGCCCCGCTTGCTCCATCAGCGGCAGCACCTCGTCGATCCATTGGCGGCATTCGCCGAGATAGTCGACCCAGGAGATCAGCATGCCGTCGACGCCCAATTGCGAGAGACGCTCGATTCCCTCCACGATCTGCTCCGGCGTGCCGACCAGCGGATAGCCGCCGTGCCCGGCCTTGAAATGGAATCGGAAGGCCTCTATCACGTCCGGCGTCAGGGTCTCCGACTGCAGGCCGAAAATCTCCAGCATATTGGCCACGGCGACGTCATCGCCTTTCTCCACGACATAGTGGTGCAGATAGTCGCGCGCCTCCTGTTCGGTCTCGCGGCAGACGACATAGACATGTATCCAGCATTGCGAGGACCGGCCGACATCCGCCGCCAGGGTCTTCAATCCGGCAATCTGGGCGCGGTCGCTTTCGTCGTCCTGTTGGCGCAGCATGACGAAATTCATATCCGCATGACGGGCGGAGAAATCCTGTCCCGCCGGAGAGCTGCCCGCGTTCATGATCGGCGGGCGCGGCGACTGCACCGGCTTCGGCTGGCTCCAGAGCGCCTTGCCGCGAAAATAGGCGCCGTCGAAGTCGAAAGCTTCTTCTTCGGTCCACAGGCGTTTGATGACCTCGATCCATTCGGCTGCATAGGCGTAGCGTTGACCGTGCTCCCGCATCTCGGCGTCGAACATCTCGAACTCGTTCTTGAACCATCCGGCGACGACGTTAAGCGCGAAGCGGCCCTGCGAGATGTGGTCCACGGTCGCGGCCATCTTGGCGACGGCGACCGGATGCATCAGCGGCGCGTGGACGGTCGAGAAAATGGTCGAGTACTGCGTCACCGCGGCAATGCCGGCGGCCCAGGTCAGGCTTTCGAAGGTGCGGTTGTTGAAATTCGTCTCGCCGCCGTAGCCCTTCCAGCGGCCGACCGGCAGCAGCGCCTCGAATCCTGCCGAATCCGCCATGCGCGCGAGGGCGGCGTTGTCTTCCCAGGTCATCGGCCAGGCGCCGTCCGCCGTGGTTACGGTCGAGCCGTGCGAGCAATTGAACGCCATGACACCGATTTTCATGCGGTTGCCGTTATAGAGCGGATTGACCATGTGCCGTCCTTACGTCTTAGTGCCGTCAAACAATCTAGCTTGGGAGAGAAAAATGAAACTCATTGGAAGCATGCGCTCGCCCTTCGTGCGCCGCGTCGCCATTACCCTCAATGTCCAGGGCATGCCCTTCGAGCATCTCGACGTGCCGGTCTTCGACCAGCCGGAAGAGGTCGGCAAATACAATCCGCTGACCCGGGTGCCGACCCTGGTGCTCGACGACGGCGAAGTGCTGATCGAGAGCTACGCCATGATCGATGCCATCGACGACATGGTCGGCCCGGAGAAGGCGCTGATGCCGTCGCACGGCAAGGAACGCCGGCACGTGATGCGCATCGTCGCCGCCGCCACGGGTACGATGGACAAGGCGCAATGGGCCGCCTACGAGACCCGGTTCCACCCGAAGGAAAAGGTCCACCAGCCCTGGATCGACCACAACGACAAGTCGGTCGAGGGCGGTCTCGCCTATCTCGACGGTCTGGCGCAGGAAGCAGGCGACGGATATCTGGCGGGCGGCGGCGCGCTGTCGCAGGCCGATATTTCCGGTGTCGTCGCCTATACTTTCGCGGGCCTGGCGCGTCCCAAGCTCGGCATCGCCGGGAAATACCCGAACATCGCCGCTTTCGCTGGCCGCCTGGAGGCGACCGCGCCGTTCAAGGCCGCGGCCCTGCCCGGCTGATCCTACCGTCCTGCCGCGAGCTCGCGCGAGATGATGATCTTTTGCACCTCGTTGGTGCCGTCGTAGATCTGGAAGACGCGGGCGTCGCGGTAGTATTTCTCGACCCGGTAGTCGGCGACGAATCCGGCGCCGCCGTGAACCTGGATCGCGGCGGAGCAGACCCTTTCGGCCATGGTCGAGGCATAGAGTTTCGAGATCGAGGCCTGGCGCACGCAGCGTTCGCCGGCGGCCTTCAATCGCGCCGTCTTGTGACACATGGCGCGGGCAACCTCGATCTGCATCGACATCTCGGCGAGATGGAAGGCGACGGCCTGGTGATCGAAAATCTTGCGGCCGAACGCCTCGCGCGCCTGCGCATAATCCATCGCGGCCTCGAAGGCGGCGCGGGCCACGCCGATGGCCTGGGCCGCGACCGCGACCCGTCCGCTGTCGAGTCCGGACAAGGCGATCCGCAGGCCCTGTCCCGGCTCGCCCAGCATATCGCTTTCGGGAATGGCCAGGTTTTCGAGCGCCACCTGACAGGTCTCGTTGGTCCGGTGGCCGAGCTTCTCCTCGTGCCGCAGGACCTTGTAGCCGGGCGCGTCGGTGCGGGTCAGGAAGGCGGAAATCCCCTTCTTGCCCGCCTCGGGGTCGGTGACCGCGACGATGCAGGCATAGCCGGCGGATTCGCCCGAGGTTACGAAGGTCTTCATGCCGTTCAGCACCCAGGTATCGCCGCGGCGCTCGGCCCGCGTCCGGATGTTGGCGGCGTCGGAGCCCGTATGGGGTTCGGTCAGCAGCATGCAGCCGAGCGCGCCGCCGCTCGCGACCGGCCGCAGGAAACGCTCCTTGAGGTCGTCGCTGCCGAAATCCCGGATCTTGAAGCCGTAGGAATTGGTGGCGCTGATCATGTTGCAAAGCCCGGCGTCGCCGTGGGCGAGCTCTTCGGTCGCCAGCACGTAGGAGACGAAATCCGCCTCGGCGCCGCCGAATTCCGCCGGCATGGTGACTCCGAACAGACCGAGCGATCCGGCCTTCGCGACGGTCTCCGCCGGAACCCGCCGCGCGCGATCCCAGTCGAGCGCGTAGGGCGTCACTTCCTCGCGCACGAAGCTGCGGGTCATCTCGCGGATGGCGAGCTGCTCGCCGGTCAGGTCGATCTCGGTCATGGGTGTCTCCACGGTTGCGGGCCGGTCACACATCTAACCCGATCTGTGGATGTTTGCAGCCTGCCCCCTTGCGGGTAACAGCCGGGCCGTTACTCTCGGTCCGGCGGACGCCGCCGGAGCGTGATGGCGCGGCGGTCGACATGACATTGTTGTAGGAGGTCGGCAGATGAACCTGGATATCTACCTGAAGTACATACTCTGGTTCGTCGGCATCAGCTATGGCTACGGGGCGGTCGTCCATCTCGTCAACATCGCCGGCTTCGCGGGTTACGATTGGATGGCCGCACCGTTCAAGTGGCAGGTCCTGGATGTCGTCTATCTGATTCTCAACTTGATTGTCCTGGTCGGATTCCTGCGCGACTGGCGTCCGGCCTATCCGTGTTTCTTTGTCGCGGCGGGCAGCCAGATCATGCTCTACACGATCTTCCGCGACTGGATTCTCGATGTGCCCGCGGGTTTTGCCCGCGGTCCGGAGCATCAGGCGAACCTCGACGGCCTGGTACTGTTCCACGTCGTGAGCGTGATCATCGTCGGCGGCATACACCTGTGGCGCCATCGATTGACATGACCTTGCGGCCGGTGCGGGTGTCCGCCATGCTCAATCCATGAAAATCGTCATCTGCGGCGGCGGGGTGATCGGCACCTGTACCGCCTATTATCTTGCCCGGCGCGGCGCCGAGGTCACCGTGGTCGAGCGGGCCGGAGTGGCGAATGCGTCGTCCGGCAAGTCGGGCGGGTTTCTGGCGCTCGACTGGTGCCGGGGCACGCCGGTCGACCCGCTGGCGCGGCGTAGCTTCGCGCTGCATGCGGAACTGGCGGCAACCCTTGGGATCGACTGGGGCTATCGGCGGCTCGACACGTTGGGCGTGGCGGCGAGCCCCAGGCGCGACCTGAGCCGGTTACGCCGGCACGCGGCGCCCGATTGGCTCGGCCCGCAGGCGGCTGTGCATGGGGCGCTCGGCACTCCGGAGACGACCGCCCAGGTCACGCCGGACCTGTTCACCAAGGGCATGCTGGCGGCGAGCGGCGCGGCGCTGCTGGAGGGCGCGGTCGAGGGCATCGCCATCGAGGACGGCCGGGCGGCCGGGGCCGTGGTGGATGGCGCGACGGTCGCGGCGGACGGCGTCGTCGTCGCCATGGGACCCTGGTCGATTTTGGCTTGCCAATGGTTGCCGCTGCCGGGCGTCTACGGCCTGAAGGGGCACAGCCTTGTGTTCCGCTTCGCGCCGGACACGCCAAGCGGGTTGTTTGTCGAATTGGAGGACGAGGACGGCGATATCACGACGCCGGAGGTGATGCCGCGCCCGGACGGGACGACCTATGTCTGCGGCCTCTCGGGCGACGATCCATTGCCCGTCGATCCGCGCCACGTTTCCACCGAACCAGGAGGGCCGGAGAAGCTGCGCGCGATGACGGCGCTCTTCGCGCCTGGTCTCGCCGCCGCGGAAGTGATCGCGGCACAGGCCTGCTACCGCCCGGTGACGCAAGACGGTTTGCCCCTGATGGGGGCGGTGCCGGGAATCGACGGCGCCTATGTCGCGACGGGACACGGCGTCTGGGGCATGCTGAATGGCCCCGCGACCGGCGAGGCGATGGCGGAACTGATCCTCCACGGCGCGGCCGCCACCGTCGATCTGTCGCCCTTCGATCCGGGCCGCCTGCCGGCACTGGACGCCGGCCGCTTGGTGACAGGGGCGCCTTGAACCCCTTCATTCCGGCGCCGGTTCGCGCTAACTTCATCCGTGGAGCATTATTCCCGGAACTGTGAATACGGAAATGGACGCGCGAATCATGGCCCAACCCGTCATCAAAGCATTCGACCTGCCCTCGGCCTGGAAAGCGACCGATTACCCGACCAAGGACTCCTTCGCCATCGACTTGGAACCCCGGCATATCGCGGCGCTGGAAGCCGAGCTCGCGCGGTTTGAGGCAACGGGCGGCGGGCTCGAAGATCTGTCGATGGAGGCCTTTCCGTTGGAAGAAATCGCGGAGGACATCGCGGCCTGGCGGCGCGAGGTGCGCGAGGGGCGCGGCATCGTGCTGTTGCGCGGCGTTCCGGTCGAACGGATCGCGCTTGACGACCTGCGGCTGATGTATCTCGGGCTCGGTACCCATTTCGGGCGCCCGACCTCGCAGAGCAACCTCGGCGACCTGGTGGGCGAAGTGGTCAATATCGGCGACAAAGATCCGAAAGAGCGCGCCTATAAGAACAGCCGGCGCCTCAATCTGCACACCGACCGGGCCGACCATATCGGCATGCTGTGTATCCGCCCCGCCATGGAGGGCGGCTTTAGCGGTTATGCGAGTGCCCTCAC
Source organism: Rickettsiales bacterium (assembly GCA_038131165.1). Taxonomy (GTDB): domain Bacteria; phylum Pseudomonadota; class Alphaproteobacteria; order UBA8366; family UBA8366; genus UBA6544. Next base: position 21,829 of record JAYPOZ010000067.1, read on the forward strand.
CATCCACAACATTATGCTGGAAGAGCGGCCCGACCTGCTGGAATACCTCTATCGCGGCTACCACCATCACCGCTTCGGCGAACAGCCGCCGGGCGAGCCACTGGTGACCCGGGAGCGCATTCCGATCTTCTCCGTCACCGACGGCGTGCCCTCGGTGATCTACATCCGGGGCTATATCGATCTGGCGGTCGAGGAAGGCCACGTCACGCTCGCCGACGCGGAACTCGAAGCGCTGAACTATCTGGACGAGGTCGCGAACCGGCCGGAGGTGCGGCTCGAATTCATGATGGAGGCGGGCGATCTCGCCTTCATCAATAATTGTTTGATCCTTCATACCCGCACCGAGTTCGAGGATTCCGACGACCCGGCGCGGAAGCGCCATCTCATGCGGCTCTGGCTGCGCGAGGACGAGCGGCCCGCCGCTGAGGGCGTCATCCTGCACAAGGGCAAGGCCGGAATCCTGAAGCAGGAAGGCAAGGGGACGTATTACACGGGCGGCAAGGCGGCTTAGAACCGAAACGGAGCCGTCATTCGGGCCGGCGCGGCAATGACAGCGTATCCTGATATTTTCGATTCGATTAGCGATCTGACCCAACAAGGAAGCTGCGACAATGACCACAGACACGCCTCAAAGCGCCGGCTGGCGCGATCATCCGCGCTATCCCGATCCGGCCATCGAAATTCTGGACGAGCGGTTCCGCCCCTACACGATATTCAGTGCCGCCGTCGAGCGCCTTTATACGGGCTGCCGCTGGTCGGAAGGGCCGGTGTGGTTTGGCGACGGGCGCTATCTGTTGTGGAGCGATATTCCGAACAACCGTATCCTCAAATGGGAGGAGGAGACGGGCGTGGTCAGCGTCTATCGCAAGCCCTCGAACTTCGCCAACGGTCACACGCGCGACCGCCAGGGACGGTTGATTACCTGCGAGCACGGCGGCCGGCGGGTCAGCCGGACCGAGATCGACGGCACGATCACGCCGGTCATGGAAACCTGGCTCGGCAAGCGCCTCAACTCGCCGAACGATGTGGTGGTGAAGTCCGATGGCTCGATCTGGTTCACCGATCCGGTCTTCGGCATTCTCGGCAATTACGAAGGACATAAATCCGAGTCCGAGGTGGCGCAGGCGGTCTACCGGGTCGATGGGGAGACCGGGGAAGCCTCGATCATCGTGGACGATATCCTGGGGCCGAACGGACTCTGCTTTTCGCCGGATGAGAGCATTCTCTACGTCGTCGAATCGAGGGGCGAGCCCTACCGCAAAATTCTCGCCTACGACGTGGGCGGGGACGGCAAGAGCATCTCGAACAAGCGCGTGCATATCGACGCCGGTCCGGGTGGGACGCCCGACGGCATGCGCTGCGACATCGACGGCAATCTCTGGTGCGGCTGGGGCATGGGCAGCGCGGAACTCGACGGCGTGCTGGTAGTGGCGCCGGACGGAGAGCGGATCGGCTTTATCCGTCTGCCCGAACGCTGCGCGAATGTCTGCTTCGGCGGCCTGAAGCGGAACCGCCTGTTCATGGCGGCGAGTCAATCGCTCTATTCCGTCTATGTGAACACACAAGGGGTCGCAGGCGGATGAGCGTCATGATCCGGCGCGCGGTGGCGGCGGACCGGGACATCTGTATCGATTTCATCGGAACGCTGAACGGTGGTCCGGTCCGGCAAGGCTGGAGCGACGCCTACGATGCGCTGTTGAAGCTCGACCGAGGTGCCGTCTATGTCGCGGAGGACGAGGAGGCCGGACTGCTCGGCGTGGCGACCGTCTCGTTCAATCTCGCGATCCGCTACGGCGGCGAATATTGCCAACTGGAAGAGCTCTACGTTGACCCGAAGGCGCGCGGCAAGAACTGCGGCGGACTGCTGCTGCAGACCGTGATCGACGAGGCGGCGGCGCGCGGCTGCGCCGAAGTGGGCCTGTACATCACCCATCGCCATGCGGCCAACAAGCCGTTCTACGAGAAGTATGGCTTCGAAGATGTTGGTGTCGAGGTGAGGCAGAAGCTGCGTTAGGCGGCGCAAGAAGACTTTTTTTCGCCGACCGGTTGTATAAAATTTGAGGATGCCCACATCACCGCTCCGCGAGCGCAAGGCGTCGGTGCACTTGCG
>JAYPOZ010000067.1:23948-24548 GCA_038131165.1 Rickettsiales bacterium
GTGTCGAGGTGAGGCAGAAGCTGGATTAAGCGGCGTAAGAGAATTTTTTTCGCCGGCCAGTTGTATGGAATTTGAGCATGCCCACATCATCGCTCCGCGAGCGCAAGGCGGTAGCGCTCTTGCGCCGATCGCGAATATTTTTACGGAGAGACAACCATGTTCCGTTTGATGCTGTTTCTGGGGACCAATCTCGCGATTGTCGCTCTCATCAGCCTGACCTTTCGGCTATTGGGCCTGGAGGGCCTGCTCCGCGAAAACGGCGTCGATCTCGATATCGGCGCGTTGACCGTGTATTCGGCGGTGATCGGATTCGCGGGCTCTTTAATTTCCCTGTTCCTCTCGAAGACCATGGCGAAAATCTCGATGGGCGTTCGCGTCATCGAGCAGCCGAGGGGCGAGGTCGAGCAATGGTTGGTCGCGACGGTTCGCGCGCAGGCCGACAAATCCGGCATCCGGATGCCGGAGGTCGGCATCTTCGAGCATGAGTCGCCGAACGCCTTTGCGACCGGCTGGAACCGGAACGCGTCGCTCGTCGCCGTCAGTACCGGGCTGCTGCAACGGATGGGACGGGGCGAGGTGGAAGCGGTGCTCGGGCACGAA
>JAYPOZ010000068.1:0-1382 GCA_038131165.1 Rickettsiales bacterium
AGCGTTCGGGGTCGGCCTCGATCAGGCTCAGCTGATGACCTCGGCGTTCAATATCGCGATGGTGACGAGCCAGTTGCTGAACGCCTGGGTCGTCTCCGCCTTCGGGCAGCGCGGCGGATTCCTGTTGCTGTCCCTGGTCTTCGTCGTCGGCAGCGTGATCGGCGGCATCAGCCAGGATTTCGACATGATCATTTTCGGCCGTGTCCTGCAGGGGGTTGCGGCGGGTGTCATTCAGCCCCTGGTAATGGTCGTCGCCTTTCAGGTGTTCCCCGCCGAACGGCGGGGCTATGCCATGGCAATTTATTCCATGGGTGTCTTCATGGCCGTGGCGGTGGGCCCCATCATCGGCGGCATCGCCATCGATCTGTTCCATTGGCGTTATATCTTCTGGGCGCCGCTGCCGGTGATCGGTCTCGGCGCGCTGATGGGATGGATCTTCATGCCTTCGGTGCCGAGCAAGGATCGGGCGGCCTTCGACTGGCAAGGCTATCTCCTGCTGCTCATCACCGTCTATTGCCTGATCACCGGATTGACGGAAGGCAACCGGGAAGGCTGGACGTCGGGCTATATCATGACGCTGTTCGGGCTCGGGATCCTGGCGGGCGTTGCGCTGATCTGGTCGCAGTTGCTCGACCGGCCGACGCTGATGGACCTCTCCCTGTTCAGCCATAAGCAGTTCGCGATGACTGCGTTGATCGCGTTCGTCTTCGGGGTCGGTAATTTCGGCACCGGCTACGGCGTGCCGGTTTTCGTTCAGCTGGTGCAGGGGTTGACGCCCCTCGACGCGGCGCTGGTCATGCTGCCCTCCGCTTTGCTGGTCGTGGCCGCGCTGCCGCTGACCGGCAGGCTTGCGGATACGATACCGCCGCATATCGGCATCCTGATTGGCCTGATGCTCTTCGCGCTCGGCACGGTGCCGATGAGCGGCGCCGACGTCAACATGCCGTTTGTGATGGTGATGATCTATTTCATCATCAGCCGTTTCGGCATGAGCTTTACCAACCCCTTCATCATGAACACGGCGCTCAAGACCCTGCCGCCGGACAAACTGAGCGCGGGCGGCGGCACCATAAATTTTTGCCGCCAGTTTGGCGGCTCGTTGGGGCTGACGGCCTGGGTCGCGTTCGTCCAGCACCGGACGCAACATCACGGCGAAGCCCTGACCGCGACGCAAAGTTCGGCCAATCAGACGACCCAGGAGTTGATCGCCGGGATCCAGCGATTGTTCGCCGAATCAGGCGTGTCCGCCGATCTCCATAACGCGGGCGCCCTGCATTATCTGGGCGAGGTCATTCACGCCCAGGCGATGACGCTAGGATTTCAGGACGGGTTTCTGCTGCTGGTCTTCTTCTTTCTCTGCGCGATGATCCCGGCTTATCTGC
>JAYPOZ010000068.1:1392-22838 GCA_038131165.1 Rickettsiales bacterium
CTGGGCCGTTTACGCAAATCGGGCAAACTCGAGTCGGCCCGGACGAAAACCCATAACTCCGGCTCCTTGTTGAGCCGCCGGGTGCGGTGCCCCTTGCCGGTCGTATCTTCGACCAGAAGGACGTCCCCCGGATTCATGATCCGTTTCTCGCCGTCGCTCACCTCGACCTCGGTGCTGCCTTTTGCGAAGAGAACATATTGCCGGCGGGGCGCGGTATGCCATTCGCCGAGCGCCGGCTGGTCGCCCATCGCCTCGGTCTCTCGGAAGACCAGGCCATAGGCATCGATGGCACGGGTATAGGAGGCGTGATTTCGAAACTCGACGCCGTCTTCCGTGTGTTCGTCGAAATGCGATTCTCCGTCGGCATCGGTGTATATGCGCGTGATCTTCATGGGGCGAGCTCCAGGTATGTCGTGACAAGTCGGGCGCGGATCGGGTCCAATATCGGTCATCTTATGATATCGAAGGGAAACACGCCTTCGTCCAGCGAAAGCTGCGCATGGGTCAAGGAGGGAATGGCGATGATCGTGAACATGGAAACCCGATTGGCGCTCAGGATCGGTACATTTGTCCCGGCGGAACCGGTGCGCGCTTTTCGTTACCCGACGGTGGACGGCGGTATCGTCCCTGGCGTACAGGCCTTTATCGGCGGCGTGACCGACCGGGAGACCCGCGCGCCGTCGCGCGATCATCCGCCACGCGGCGTGGTACTGTTGGAGGGACCTTACGCCGATATGACGGTACTGCCGCCCGACCTTTGGAAATCCTGCGGCTCGCCGCCGGCGCACGAGTGGGTGCTGGAACAGATCCGGCCCGGCGGCCAGGCCTCGCCGGATTCCGCCGGCGGGCTCTGTATTTCCGCCATGGAAGTCGATCCCCGCATCGAGGATGAATTCAACGAGTGGTACAACGAAGAGCACATGCCGTTGATGGACGCCGTCCCTGGCATGCTTTCGGCGCGGCGGTTTCGCGCGACGAGCGGATTGCCGCGATACGTCGCGGTCTACCATTTGGAATCCCCCGCCGTGTATCTGGAGCGGAGTTGGGCGGAGGCGAACCAAACCCCGTGGATACGCCGCATCCATCGCCACCGGCTGCGGACGCTGCACATGATCCTGGAACGGGTAGCGCTGCCGGAATAACCGCCTGCCGTCGCGGCTTCGTCATCTTTTTGTTACAGTTCGTCTGATAGAATCGCTCGGGCTCCCATTCGGAGCCAAACGGAGGAAATGCAGCAATGGACGCGGACGACGACGAAAATCTGAAGGCATGGCTCGACGACGAACTCGCGGACAGTTTCGACGAAGAGCTTGAAATGGAGATCGACGATCTCCTCGTCGCCGGAGAACTGCGGGACATCAAATCGCTCGTGCAAAAAGAGACGATGGAGCGGCGCGTCTATTTCCGCGAACTGCTCCGGTTGCAGGCGGAACTGGTCAAGCTGCAGGATTGGGTGGTGGACGCAGGCTACAAATTGGTGGTGCTGTTCGAAGGCCGGGATGCGGCCGGGAAGGGCGGCGCGATAAAACGCATCACGCAGCGTTTGAACCCGCGCGTCTGCCGTACCGTCGCATTGTCCGCGCCGACCAACCGCGAGAAATCGCAATGGTATTTCCAGCGATACGTCCCTCACCTACCGGCCGCGGGTGAGATCGTCCTGTTCGACCGTTCCTGGTACAATCGGGCGGGTGTCGAACGGGTCATGGAATTCATGCCGCCGGAAGATGTCGAAGCGTTCTTTCGCGATGTACCCGAGTTCGAGCGTATGCTGGCGCGTTCCGGTATCAAACTGATCAAGTACTGGTTTTCGATCACCGACCAGGAACAGCAGCTGCGCTTCCTGTTGCGGATTCACGATCCGCTGAAGCAATGGAAGCTCAGCCCGATGGATCTGCAATCCCGCGTCCGCTGGGAGGATTACACGCGCGCCAAGGAAGAGATGTTGGAACGAACCAACATTCCCGAGGCGCCGTGGTACGTCGTCGAAGGCAACGATAAGAAGCGGGCGCGTCTCAACTGCATCCATCACCTGCTGCAGCAGGTTCCCTACGCGGAAGTTCCGACCGAACCCGTGACGCTGCCGGAGCGCATTTTCAACTCCGACTACGAGCGCTCGGCCCGGCCGCAGGAGCTTTACGTGCCGTGGAAATACTGACCGGCTCTAAGCCGCCGTCTTGTCCGGTACCGCAATGCGCCGATGGGGGAGATGAACCGCCTTCGGTTCACCCTACCTTTCTTGTCGGACACGACCAAAGAAAGGCCTCCTCATGAACGATCTTCCAGACATCCTCGAGACCACGGAGCCGGTTCAGGAGACGACGGGACACGTCTTCACCGAGGGGCCAGCGTGGCATCCCGATGGCTATTGGTATTTCAACGATATCCGGCCCGGCACGCTGTACCGGCTGGAATTGGGCAAGCCGGCCGAGAAAATCCGCGAGACAGCCGGGGGCAACGGCATGACGTTCGACCTGGAGGGCCGTCTCATTCAGTGCGAGGGCGAGGGCAACCGGATTACCCGCGCGGAGCCGGACGGCACGGTGACGACGCTTGTCGACCGCTACCGGGGCGGGCGCTTCAACCGTCCCAACGACGTGATCTGCCATAGCGACGGCAGTCTTTATTTCACCGACCCGTCGATGCGCATCCCCTTCGCCAAACGGGAACAACCAGGTCCCGACGGCGAGGACGGCGTTTATGCCGGCGCGCGTGTCTACCGGATCGCGCCGGACAAAAGCGTGTCGGCGGTGGTGACCTGCGAATATCCGAACGGCCTTGCCTTCTCGCCCGACGAACGCACGCTTTACGTCGCCAACACGCGTTCGACCCAATACATCCATGCGGTCGATATCGACGCGGACGGCAAGATGCTGGGCCGCCGCATCTTCGCCGATTTGAGCGGCGACGAGCCGGGCATTCCGGACGGCATGAAGGTCGACCAGTTGGGCCGGGTGTTTTGCACCGGACCGGGGGGCATCTGGGTGATGGAGTCGGACGGCACCCATATCGGAATCATTCGGCTGCCGGAAATGGCGGTGAATTTCGCCTTCGGCGGCGACGATTTGCGGACCCTGTTCGTCACCGCCGTCACTTCGGTCTACACCTTGCGCGTGAAGACGCCGGGCCAGCCACATCCCTGGTACCTGGTTCGCGGCAAGACCTGAGCCGACACATCCGCGATATCGATGCGGGTGTACCGCTGCGGGCGGCTCGTCCGCGGTTAGTGGAACAACCTCTTAATCAGCGGCTGTACGGATAGCCCCGGGGCGACGATCGAAGACCGGACGACGGATGCTCGGGGTGGCACGCTTATGCTCGATGCCCGACGGCGGTCGGGCTTGCTTAAACGCAATGAACCGCCCGTACGTCGATCACGCCGGGGGGCAGGGGCAGCGACATCCACGAGGCGCCACCGTCTTCGGTTCCGAAAACCTGACCGAGGCGGGCACCGAAAAATATCCGCTTGGGATCGCGCGCGCTGACCGCGACCTTCATCACCGTACTGTCGATTGAAAAGCCATGGTCCAGGCGCTGCCAAGTCTCGCCTTTGTCCTGGCTGCGATACAACGATCCGGCATCGCCACGGGACGAGGCGCTCAAGGCCGCCAGGTACACATCGGGATCGTGCGGGCTGACCAGGAAATCGCGTCCGTAGGTAAGTTCCGAATAACGGCCGATGCCGAACTCCTGCCAATCGTCGCCGCGATTCTTGCTGATAAACAAACCCATCCGATTGGCGATCCACACAGTCCCGGGTTCCGTCGGGCTGACCGCCAAAGCGTGCAAATCGAGCATGCCTTCCGTATCGCTGTCGCTCAGGATCGCGCTCTTGAGATGAGGTTGTTTCGAAAACTCGACGAGGCCCTGGCTTCGGTCCTCCCAGGTCTCGCCGCCGTCGAGGCTACGAATGAAACCTCCGACTTCGAGGGCGCCGTATATTTCGTCCGGCGCGCTGGGATCGAGAGCCATCCGCAGCACGCGGACCGGGAAACAGCCGGTCAGGGCCGCCGCTGGCTGGACGGTCGGCAACCGACGCCATGTCCGGCCCCCGTCCACGGTCTTGTAGATGACGGTATGGTCGAGCCCCGCGTAGATCGTCGCCGGATCGTCCGGGTGGAGCAGGATCGAATAGACCGCCGAATTCTCGACGGGCAGGCCAAGATCGGTCCAGCTCTCGCCGCCGTCTCGGCTCAGGAACAAGCCCAGCTGCGTGCCGATGTACAGCGTCCGGTCGTCGTCGGGGCGGCCGACGATGGAGAGCACTTTCAAACCGTCCGGCAGACCGTTGCGCAGGTGGGTCCACCCTTCATTCTGCGACGTGAGGCGATAAATTCCCGACTCCAAGGCGCCGACAAGCACGGTGCAATTCATAGGCTTCCCTTCCTGCATAATTCGGGCGACGCCGTAACCGGCGTAGATGATCACGATCCAATTTGATAGTTAGGTCAAGAGGGCTCCCGGGTCCATCGGGAGACTGTTCGCTTGTGTAGTGGGCTATGGGGCGAGAGAGTGAGGAGGAGTCAATCCGCCAATCTTTCCCGCAAGTGCCTAGACTATTGAAAAAACGCGCTTTATCTCCTTCTTGTTCAAGACATTTTGGAGCATTAGATGAATCGAATTTGCCCCAGCCTCATCGCCTTTACGCTTGCATCTATTGTGGCTCTGTCTCACCAGCCAATCGGGGCGGCGGAGGCAAGCCGCAGATTAACGGTCCCCGTCCGCGAGCAGGAGCGCGCCGATGCGAAAATTATTGAAGAGGTCGAGTTTTATTCGAATTCCTATGCCCTTGTCATCGGTATCGACAAATACGGGCGAGGTTGGGCTCCGCTATCGAACGCCATCGGCGATGCGACCCGAATTGCCGCCGTGATGGAGCGCCAGGGCTTTGAGGTGACGCTTGTTAAAAACCCTTCCTCCAGCGCACTAGAGAAGAAACTGGAGGACTTTTTCATCGATAAGGGCAGGGGCCCGGAGGCCCGGCTTTTCGTTTGGTACGCCGGTCACGGCCATACCTTGGACGGGGAAGGCTATCTCATTCCATCGGACGGCGTCGCACCTTCCGATGAAGGACGATTCCTGCGCACGGCTATATCGCTCCGCGATTTTGGTAAGTTTGTCCGTCTCGCGAAATCAAAGCATGTTTATACGATCTTCGATTCGTGCTTTGCCGGCACGATTTTCAACGTTGCCAGAGCGGCGCCTCCCCCCGCTATCACCCGAATTACCGCGCAACCGGTACGCCAGTTTTTGACTTCGGGCGATGCCGGACAGCGAGTGTCCGACGACGGTACCTTCGCGACATTATTCATCGAGGCGTTGGATAAAAAACGGCGCGCCGACGGTAATGGAGACGGCTTCCTGACCGCTAGTGAAATCGGCTCGTTCCTCGCCTATGAGATTGCCAATCTGACGAATAATCTGCAGACGCCACGTCACGGGAAGTTGCGGTCGGCGCGTTTCAACCGCGGGGATTTTGTCTTCGCCTTGCCCGCGCCGGAGAAAACCGAACCCTCTCCGCAAGAACCACAGCTGACGGCGGAGATATTGTTCTGGCAGTCAGTCCAGCGAAGTAAGAATGCCGACGCCTTTGAGGCCTATCTGGCGCAATTCCCCGACGGCACCTTTGCTCAACTTGCAAAGGTGAGATTGGAAGCCATCAATCGCCAGGTCGTTGAGCAAGCGGCAGCGTTGGACGCAGAGCGAAACCGTCTTGTGGCGGAAAGAGCGCAGTTCGCACGGGAATCCGAGCGGATCCGCCTCGAGCAGAAGGCCAATCTGGAGAAGGAGCGGCGGCGGATTGAACAGGAGCGCGTGGCGCTCCGCGAAATACGCCAACAGTCGGAACGACAGGCCACTGAAGAAGAGGCGCAAAGGCGGGCGCGGCAAGTCGAGCGAAGACAGAGGGAAAAACAAACAGTCGACCAGATGTGGACAAATAACAAGAAAAGCGTGGCTACTCCCCAACCGAGGGCACCGGAACGCAAAACAGCCAGTCTTGCCCCGAAACCGGCACCTGCCCCAAATCCGGACGGGCCGCTGTGGTTGAGTGCGGCACAGATCGAGCTGGTGTTCAGCGGCAATCAGGCAACCACCACCGCGAACGGCAATGTTATCGTCATTAAATTCGGAGAGAGTGGCGAATTGGAGGGACAATCCGACAGTGGCCGAATGGATTGGGGGAAATGGTGGGTCGTAGAATCGGGCGACCTGTTTTGTCGCACCTGGGATGAATGGGACCCGCAGCGGCGCTGCACTCGGGTAAAATTATCGGGCAACACGGCGTTCATGTTGGGCGGCAGGCATTACAAGCTGAAGTCGGTCTCGGAGTTACTTTCGCGATCGCGCTAATCCTATGCCGCGGGATTGCATGACTTTTGACTGGTCGCGGGCGACGGCTGTTGCGCGCCGTAAAACGGACTTCGATAGACCTACGCGCCCGTAATTTTGTCCGAGGCGAAAAGATGCCCGCCGACCGTCGAGAAGACCTATTACGCCGCGTTGGCGGCCTTGGCGGGGCCCCACGATTTCAGCACCGGCAGGACTTCCTTGGCGAACAGCTTCAGGCCGCGTTCGGCGACCTCGAAGGGGGTGCCGCCGAAGCGGAAGGACACGTTGAGTTCGAAATCGCCGAGCAGCTCGCGGCGCGCTTCGAGCCCGCGCAGCACTTTCTCGGGCGTGCCCCAGCTGGCCGCCTGCATGAAACCGTCGACGGCGCCCTCGAGCCCCGCCGAGCGCGCGATTTCCGCCTTCTGCTGATAGGAATCGTAGCCCTTCACGGTCTTGAAGTGCTCGCCCAGAAATTCGTAGTGATAGAAATTGCTCTCGACGAATTTCCCCTGATATTGGCGGGCTTCCTCTTCGGTCGCCGCGAGGTCCGTGCCGCAGACGCAGAAGTCCGTCAACATCACGGTCGGCGCCGCGGTGCCGTGATACTTGCGGTGCAGTTCGCGGCCCTTTTCGATGCCGGGCGCGCGCATTTCCCAGGGCCGGTCCGCGAACATCACCATATGGGCGCCGAGCTTGGCGGCGGAATCGATCGAATCCTCGCTCGACGCCACCGCATAGATGCGGCCGTCGAAGGAGTGCTGCGGGCGCGGGCGGAGTTCCGTGCGCGGCTGCTTGTAGAACGGGCCGTCGCCTTCGATGAAGCCGGTCTCGAGCGCCTTGACGATCATCGGCGCCGCTTCGTCGAAGCGGCCGCGCGATTCGTCCATGGAGAGGCGAAAGGCCTCGAATTCCCGGCGCGCCAGACCGCGGCCCATGCCGAGCCGCAAACGCCCTTTGCTGAGCAGGTCGAGCACGGCGGCATTTTCGGCGACGCGGAGCGGATCGTGCCACGGCAGGATGACGGCGGCGGTGCCGACGTCGATGTCGGGGCAAAGCGCCGTCAGATGGCTCATCAACTGCATGTTGTCGGGGACGAACGAGTAGTCGTTGAAATGATGCTCCGCCGACCAGAGACAGTCGAACCCGGAATCGGCAGCCATCCGCGCGAGACGGATTTCCTCGTCCCAGACGCGGCCGTCCGAACAATCGTCCCAGCCGTAGCTGGTGAACACCATCATCATGCCGACATCCATCGCGCGACTCCCTCGTTCCCGTTCATTGACCGTGGCGAAAATCCGTACAGTTCAAAAGATAGAAGCCATTGGGGGACTGTCCATGACGCAGCCTTTGAACCTGAGCGATCCGAAACACTATGAAGCGGTGCGGCGGCCCGCGGCGGAGGCGGCGCCGCTGCCGAACTGGTGCTACACGTCGGCGCAATGGTACGCGCTCGAAGTGGAACGCCTGTTCATGAAGGTATGGAACTATATCGGCCACGCCAGCCAGATCCCCAATCCGGGCGATTTTCTCACGCGGGAGGTCACCGGCGCGCCGATCATCATCATCCGGGGCGATGACGGCGAGATCCGGGCTTTTCACAATTCCTGCCGCCACCGCGGCTCGCGGATCGCCTGGGGCGAGGGCAACTGCAAGGCGCTGACCTGTCCCTATCATACCTGGACCTACGCCCGCGACGGCGCGCTGATCGCGACTCCGTTGATAGAGCAGGACGATCACATTTGCTATGCGGATCTGGGCCTGCTGCCGGTCCGCCTCGAATGCTGGGAAGGGTTCCTGTTCGTCAATTTCGACGATGCCGCGGCGCCGCTGATGCAATGGCTCGGCGATCTGCCGGAGACCTGCGCCTCCTACGGGCCGGCGAATATGGTCTGCACGCGGCGCAAGGTCTACGAAGGCGTGAAGGCGAACTGGAAGCTGCACTTCGAGAACTTCAACGATTCCCTGCATATACCCTTCGTGCATGGCGGCACGCTCAACCGGCAGAACGTCTCGGGCCGCGCCCGGCGGACTCACGAGGAATTTTCAGGGCAATGCGTGGTTCATTTCACCCAGCACAAGGGCAGCCGCGCGCTGCTTGAAGGCGAGACCGGCTTCCCGCCGATTCCGTCCTTGGAAGGCCGCTACCGGGAGGGGACCTGGTATCCGTGCATTCTGCCGGCGACGATGATGGCTTGGACGGTGGATTGCCTGTTCCTGTTCGAGCTTTGGCCGACGGGGCCCGAGAGCCTGGACGTCGCCATCGCCTCCTTCTTTCCGGAAGAGCATACCAGGCGCGACGATTTCGCGGAGTTGGCGAAACCGTATTATCGTCGCCTGGATGTCATTCTGCCGGAAGATAACGACGCGGTGGAGGCGCAGCAGCAGGGCCTGCATGCGCCGGTGGCCGCCTCCTCGCGCTACACGCACATGGAGACGCTGTGCCACGCCTTCGACAATTGGGTGCTCGACCGGGTCTTAGACGCCTGAGCGGCGTCTCAAGTCACGCTGCCGTGCTGAGCGGCTGAAACTCGCCGGGAGAACGGGTGCCCGCGCGCAGCAGTTCCGCGACCGCATGCTCGGCGACCGCGTCACGGGTCAGGAGTTCGATTTCGGCGAGGCAGTCGAACATCGCATCCGAATTGTTGCGGTCGACGGTCTCAAGCAGCGCCGCGACGGCGTCGATGGTTTCTTGAAGGGCAATTGCGGTCATGGTCTTAGTCCTTATGATCGTTGCCTTCTGTACGGTCGGACCGTTCGATTGGATCAACGAAGAGTTATTGCGTTGCAGCATAATAAGGGCAATGAACGCCAATTCGCAAGCGAATAATGCTGCAACGCAATATTATTTTGCAGCGCAACAATGCACCGCTGGCCCATTTTTCCTACCAGGGCACGGTTTCGCCGCGGTAGTTCAGGAATCGCAGGCCCGGCCGTCCCGACTGCCCGGTGACGACGTCGACGAGGCGCGGAATGCTCTCCTCGATGGACAGGGTCGCGGTGGGGCCGCCCATGTCGGTGCGGACCCAGCCCGGCGCCAGCACCAGCAGGCATCGCGGGTCCGCCGAATGGCGCGCCGCGAAACTGCGCATCAGCGTGTTCAGCGCGGCCTTGCTGGCGCGGTAGGTCTCCCAGGCACCGCTCTCGTTATTGGCGACGCTGCCCAATCCCGACGACATCACGGCGATGGTGCCGGTATTGGGTACCAGATCCTGGAGCGCCTCGACGGTGCGCAGGGGCGCAAGCGCGTTGGTGACCATCAGACGGGTGAATTCCTCGGTGCTGACCTCGGCGATGGTCGGCGCCGCGCCGTTGCTGATGCCGGCATTGACGAAAAGCAGGTCGAACCGACGCTCCCGCAAGCGCCCCCGAAGGCCTTCGATCTGGTCCGGCTCGACGATATCGACCCGTTCGATCTCCAGCTTCCCCGCCGTCGTCTCCAGGAGACCGTGCAAACCGGTCCTCGCGCTGCCGCGCACCGTGCCGACGACATCCCAGCCCCGGCTCAGATACTCCTCGGCCAGCGCCAGCCCGAGGCCGCGCGAGGCGCCGACGATCAACACCGTCGGCCGTTGCGACAATCCAGACATGATGGCTCTTCCTTCCGGCTTTCCGTGACTGCGCATCGGTCATATAGACCACGGGCGGAACAGATGCCAAGTTTGAGGCGGTAATCTCAAACATCGCTCCGGAAGGTAGTTTCATGCAGCGCAAGACAGTAACGGCGGGGGTTCTCGAGGTCGCCTATCTGGAGACTGGACCGGCCGACGGATGGCCGTGCATCCAGATCCACGGATTTCCCTACGATCCACAGGCCTATGGCGAGGTCGCGCCGATCCTGGCGGCGGCGGGCGCGCGGGTGATCCTGCCCTATATGCGGGGCTACGGGGCGACCCGCTTTCTCTCCGCCGAGACGCCGCGCTCCGGCGAGCAGGCGGCCTTTGGGGCCGACCTGCGCGCGCTGATGGACGCGCTGGAGATCGAACGCGCGGTCCTTGGCGGCTACGATTGGGGCGGGCGCGCCGCCTGCGTGGTCTCGGCTCTCTGGCCCGAACGGGTCGTGGCCCTGGTGTCGGGCAATTCCTACAACATCCAGAATATCGCCCGCTCCCTGGAACCGGCCCCGGCCGCGCAGGAGGCCGCCTATTGGTACCAATACTATTTCCATTCCGAGCGCGGCCGACGCGGGCTGACCGCAAACCGGCGGGACATCGCCCGCCAGCTCTGGCGGATGTGGTCGCCGCCCTGGCAGTTCGACGACGAGACGTTCGAGCGGAGCGCCGCGTCCTTCGACAATCAGGATTTCGTCGACGTGGTCATCCATTCCTACCGGCACCGATACGGCCTGGTGCCGGGCGACCCGGCGGTGGCGCATATCGAGACGCAGCTGACCGCGCAGCCGCCGATCACGGTCCCCGCGGTGACCGTCGACGGCGACGCGGATGGCGTCGGGGCCCGGACCGACCATCACGCCAAGCGCTTTACCGGGCCGCATGAGCACCGGGTGTTCGCGGGCGCGGGCCATAACATGCCGCAGGAGAAGCCCGTCGAATGGGCGCAGGCCGTGCTCGACGCGCGCGCTCTCGCCGAGGCGTAGGGACTAGCCCCGCGTCGCGCGCCCGGCGGAGACGCCGCCGTCGACCATGTAGACGCCGCCGGTGCAGAACGAGCTGTCGTCGCTGGCGAGGAACAGCATCAGCTTGGCCACTTCCTCCGGCTCGCCGTAGCGCTGCAGCGGCGTGTGGCGCGCCATCGGACGGTTCGAACGGTCGGAGACCGGCAGGCCGGATTGCTCCTCGATCGAGGTCATCATGCGGGTGTCGATGGGCGACGGGTTCACCGTGTTGACGCGGATGTCCATCACCGCTCCCTCCATCGCCGCCGTCCGCATCAGGCCGATGACCGCGTGTTTCGAGGTAACATAGGCGGACATGCCGCCGACGGCACGGATTCCGGCGGTCGAGGAGGTGATGACGATGCTGCCCCGACCGCGCTTGTCCATTTCCGGCATGATGGATTTCAGGCCGAGGAAGACGCCCTTCACGTTAACGTCGATGACCTTGTCGAACATCTCCTCCGGATAGTCGACGATCGAGGTGATTCTGCCTTCGATCCCGGCGTTGAGGAGGGCGATGTCGATGCCGCCGAAGCGCTCGACCGTGGCGGCGACATAGGCTTTCGTCTGCGCCGCGTCGGCGACGTCGGCCACCGTATAGGCCGCTTTCTCCGCGCCGATTTCCGCGACCACGCCCTGCAGCGCAGCCTCGTCGAGATCGACCAACATGACTTGTCCGCCTTCTTCCGCGAAGAGCTTTGCCGCTGCGCCGCCGATGCCGCCCGCGCCGCCGGTGACGATTGCGACCTTCCCGTCCAATTTACCCATAGGGGTCTCCCTGTCGTTTGAGTTCGAGGCGGAACGGCGTTATGCCGCCGCGTCCTCTTTGATCATCGCCGCACCCTTCTCGCCGATCATGATGGTGGGTGCGTTGGTGTTGCCGGTGGTGACGGTCGGCATGACCGAGGCGTCGATGACGCGCAGCCCGTCGATGCCGTGGACCTTGAGGCGGGAATCGACCACGGACATCGAATCCTCGCCCATCTTGCAGGTGCCGACCGGGTGATAGATCGTGGCGCCGGCCTCGCGCGCGAATTGCTTGGCGTCTTCGACGGTCTCGATGGCGCGGCCGGGGACGGTCTCTCCCAGACTGTATTCCGCCAGCGCCGGGGCATTCAGGATGCGGTTGGTGTGCTGAATGCCGGAGAACAGGACATGGCAATCGCCTTCCGCCGACAGATAGTTCGGCCGGATGATGGGCCGTGCCAACGGGTCCGGACTCTCCGCCATGATGGTGCCTCGGCTCTCCGGGCGCACCGGGCAGACGGCAACCGAGATTCCGGGCTCCTTCTCGAGGTCCCCGATGACCTTGCCGCTGTAGCTGGTCGGCGAGTAGAGCAGTTGCAGGTCGGGACTGCTTAGGCCCTCCCGGCTGCGGCAGAACACCATCGCCGCCGTCACCCCCATGGTGAGGGCGCCGTTGCCCTTGAGCGCATACTTGGCGATCTCGGCGAGCAGGCGGGGGCCGCGCGCCAGCTCGTTAATGGTGATCTGGTCCTTTATCCGGTGCGAGATGCGGACCACGTAATGGTCGTTCAGGTTGGCGCCGACACCCGCCAGATCGTGCACGGTCTCGACCCCGATGGATTGGAGATGCCGTCCCGGCCCGATCCCGGAGACCTGCAGGATATGGGGCGAATTGACGGCGCCGGCGGAGACGACGACTTCGCGGGCGGCGCGCACTTCCTCGTCGCGGCCACCCCGGCGATAGGCGACGCCGACGCACTTCCGGCCCTCGAACAACAGTTTCGTCGTCTGCGCCTCGGTGACGATCTCCAGGTTCGGGCGGCCCTTGGCCTCGGCCAGGAAGGTCCGCGCGGTGGAGGCGCGGAAGCGGTGATTGCGGGTCATCTGCGAATAGGCGACCCCTTCCTGCTGCGCGCCGTTGTAGTCCTTGGTCAGCTCGAACCCGGCCTGCTGCGCCGCTTCGACGAACTTATGGGTGATCGGCAGGATGGTGCGGTAATCCTCGACCACCAGCGGGCCGCCCCGGCTGCGGTATTTCTCGTCGGAGCCGCTGCCCCGGAAGTCTTCCGATTTCCGGAAATAGGGCAGCACGTCGTCATAACCCCAGCCCCGGCAGCCGCGCTGCGCCCAGCCGTCGAAATCCGCTGGATTGCCACGCACGTAGAGCATGCCGTTGATCGAACTAGAGCCGCCCAGGGTCTTGCCGCGCGGCCAGTGGATGCGCCGCCCGCCGCTGCCGTCCTCGGGCTCGCTGCTGTAGTTCCAGTTGATCACCGGGTGGTCGAGCAGGCTGCGGATGCCAGCCGGAATATGGATCATCGGATGGCGGTCCTTGGGACCCGCTTCCAGCAGGATGACCCGCGTGCCGGGGTCCTCGCTCAGGCGGCTGGCCACGACGCAACCCGCCGAGCCCGCGCCAATCACCACATAGTCAGCTTTTCTGGCCATCTCGTCCCCATGTGTTCTTTTCTTCAGGTTCCGCGGAAACCTACTCGTCGACATACTCGGGTGGCGTCTTCGCGAAATACGTTTCGCGCGCGATCTTTAGGTTCGGGCTCTTGCCCATGAAGGCCATCGCGAGGTGATCGAGGTGCTGCACCGAGCGGTCGAGGGCGCGGGCATAGGCGTTGATCGACGCCTTGGTCGACCACACCGGCATCGGCGGCTGGCGGCAGATTTGGGCCGCGAGGCGTTCGGCCGCCGGAAGCAGATCGTCGTCGTCGACGACATCGGTGACATAGCCCATCTCGTGCAATTGCGTGCCGTCATAGGTGCGCCCCAGAATTATCATTTCCTTGGCGCGGGCCGGGCCGACCAGTTGCACCACCGGCGGAATGGCGTTCCAGCTCAGGTTCACGCCGATGCTGATCTCGTTGATCGTCAGCGATGTGCTGCGCGCCGCGATGCGGAAATCGCAGAAGGCGGGCAGGACCGCGCCGCCGCCTATGCAGTAATTATGCAGGCAGGCGATGGTCACGGCGCTGAGATTGGCGATGGCATCGGCCATCTTCATGCCGTTCTTGGATCGTGCGAGGGTTGCTGTGGCGCCTTCGTCGAAAGGCCGGTCCTTGAGGTCTGCGCCGGAGCAGAAACTCTTGCCTTCACCGCGCAGGATCAGCACCCGCAGGGCACCGTCCTCGTCCAACGCCCGGCAGGCGTCGGTCACGTCGGCCACGAATTGCTTGTTGATTGCGTTGTGGACGTGCGGCCGGTTCAACACCAGATGGCGTACGGGCCCGTCGCCCTCGATTCGGATCGTCTCGTATTCCATCTATCTCACTCCTTGAAAGGCTCTCTTGCAAAGTAGCGGGAAGGGCGCTCTTCTCAAGCGAAACGGTCATGTTTAAGGGAGACGACGATGACGGAATGGCGGTATCCGGACCAGGTGGTGGAGAGCGGCTGGCTGGCGGCGAATCTCGACGATCCGACTCTGCGGATTTACGAGTGTACCACCTATCTGCGCTACACCGATGGCGATCCCCACCGGCCCTATTACGTGGAGAGCGGCCGTCCCGACTATGAGGCCGGCCACATCCAGGGCGCGGCGTATCTCGACCTGCAGGGCGAACTTTCGAAGACGGACAGTCCTTACCGCTTTACGATGCTGCCGTATGGCGAACTGGCGCGGCGGTTCGGCCGGAAGGGCATCGGCGACGATACCCGTGTCGTGCTCTACAGCCGGGGCGCCATGCAATGGGCGACCCGCATTTGGTGGATGCTGCGCTCGGTCGGTTTCGACAACGCCGCCATCCTGAATGGCGGATGGGAGAAATGGCAGCGCGAGGGTCGGCCGGTCGAGACCGGCAGCCGCGATTATCCCGCCGCGGCATTGACGGCCCACCCGCGCCCGGAACTATTCGTCGGCAAAGAGGAAGTGCTCGCTGGAATCGACGACGACACGGTCTGCACCCTGAACGCCTTGGCGCCGGACCTCCACAGCGGCGAGAACCCGCGCTACGGTCGGGCGGGCCGTGTGCCCGGCAGCGTCAACGTGCCGGCGCTGGCGCTCTCCGATCCGGAAGGTAAGGTTTTTCTGCCCTTGGATCAGGTACAGCGCGCCTTCGACGGGGCAGGGGTCAGCCGCGACAAGCGCATCATCAATTATTGCGGCGGCGGGATCGCGGCGACCTTGGACGCCTTCCTGCTGCATCAGCTGGGCTACGAGAACCTGACCGTCTACGACGATTCGATGAGCCAATGGGCGACCGACGACAGCCTGCCCATAGAGACGGATTAGGCCGATGGCCCGCCGCGAGTTGACCATCGCTCTGGAGCGCTACGACCGCCATGTCCCCTTCCTGATGGGCATGGTCGAGACGCCGCCGGAGTTCGCGCTGAAGGCGCTCGAGGTCGGCATGGTGCCGCCGCGCCGCGACGGTGTCGACCGGCACAAGCGGATGCTGGTCGAGCGGGAGTTCGATATCGCCGAGGTGTCGATGGCTTCCTACATCCTCTCGAAGCGCGCCGGGGCGCCGTTCTCGGCGGTGCCGGTCTTTCCCCGCCGCCTGTTCAGCCAGAATCATATTTTGGTCAATACGGATGCCGGCATCGAGAAGCCGTCCGACCTGATCGGCCGAAAGGTCGCGATCTGGGCCTGGCAGGTGACCATGTCGGTCCTGGCCAAGGGCGACCTGCAGGCGGATTACGGCCTGCCGTGGCGGGACGTGCAATGGTTCGCGGAAAAACCCGAGGAGATCGACTGGGATAGCGGCGACGTGCCGATCCAATTGATCCCGGCGGGGAAGAGCGGTCCCGGAATGCTGCTCTCCGGCGAGGTTGATGCCTACATCAACCCGCATCCGCCGGAGGAACTCTTCGAGAGTCCCAAGGTGCGCCGGCTGTTTCGCGATCCCGAAGCCGAATGTCTGCGTCATTTCGAACGCTACGGCTGCTATCCGATCATGCATGTGCTGGCGTTCCGGGAGGAGCTGGCGGTGGAATTCCCGAACCTGCCGGGGGCCTTGATGACGGCCTGGGACGACGCGCGGGCGCAGGCCGAGGAGGCCTATGTCGATTTCAATTACACCATGATGCCGTTCGGCCGGTATGCCTTCGAGGCGAATGCCGCCCGCATGCCCGGCAACCTGTGGCCTTCCGGATTGGCGGCCAACCGCCGTGACCTGGAGCGGTTTGTCGGCTACATGGTGGACCAACAGCTGCTCGATGCGGCATTTCCCGTGGAGGAGTTGTTCCATCCCGCGGTGACCGAAACCTGAGAGACCAGAGTACAAGGCGAAGAGAATGACCCAAAAGACCGACACGTTTCAGGCCCGGCGCAGCTTCATCTTTGCGCCGGGCTATCAGCCCGAAATGTATCCGAAGGCTCTGAAGACCGGCGCCGATATCGTCTGTATCGACCTGGAGGACGCCATCGCGCCGCAGCACAAGGATATCTCGCGGGAGCGCACGCTGGCGCTGTTCGGGGAGCCGCAGGCCGACGACGGCGTCGAGCGCATGGTGCGGATCAACTGCACGCGCACACCCGAAGGCATGGCCGATCTGCAGGCCATCGTCGCAGGTCCGAACCGGCCGCCGGCGATCATGCTGCCCAAGGTGAAGTCGCCGGACGAGGTGCGCGCGCTCGACGAATTGTTCGACGAGCACGATATCGAGATTCGCCTGCACGTCATCATCGAGACCAATCACGGCCTGGAAGCGGCCTACGAGATCGCGCAATCGAGCCGGCGCCTCGACGCGATGTTCTTCGGCGGTGTCGATATGGCGGCGGAGCTGCGTGCCCGCAACGACTGGCTGAACCTGCTTTACGCCCGCTCCCGGGTCGTTCACGCAGCGGCGGGAGCCGAGGTCGACGTGATCGATGTCCCTTATCTCGACCTTGAGGACTTGCCGGGCATGCGGCGCGAGGCGGAAGCGGCGCGCGATCTCGGGTTCTCTGGCAAGGGCTCGATCCATCCGAAGCAGATCCCGATCCTGAACGAGGTCTTCTCGCCCAGCGTCGAGGACATCGCCCATGCACGGAAGATCGTCGACGCCTTCGCGACGGCGGAGACCGGCCTCGTCGTCGTCGACGGCAAGCTGATCGAGAAGCCGGTCCTGCGCGCGATGCACCGCACCCTGGCCGTCGCCGAGCGCGTCGGCGGCGCATAACGCCGCAGGGCGGCTGGCGCGGCGAGCCATGGGGGATTCGATGCGCTCCGGTTGTCTCGAATATCGACAAATTGTCGATTTTGTGCTATACACCGTCCCGTTCTTTGACACGTGAAGATTCGACAGTTCGTTTCCGCAAAACGACGCCTGCCGGATTCGCGGTAGGCTATTACCGCAGGTCCCAGGCGCATGGGCTTGTTCTCCGTTTTTTGCTAATGGGCCGCGCGGTGTATCTTTATTGGGGAGTGGAAGGTCGTCCCGGGCCTTGCCACGGAACCTACAGGAGGACGCGATGCCGCTTACCGCCAAGTATCTCTTCATTGTCAGCATGGACGTGGAGCCGGATTACGAAGATCTGTTCAACGAGGTCTACGATACCGAGCATGTGCCGAATATCTGCAAGGTGCCGGGGGTGATCACCGCCTATCGGTTGAAGCTGGAAGAGGCGCCGCTCAGCGTCGGCAGCCGGGCGAGCGGGCAGAGCGCGGCACCGCTTCAGAAATACATGGCGATCTACGAGTTGGAGCGGCCCGACATTCCCGGCAGCGATGCCTGGGCGGCGCAGGCGGAAATCGGGCGCTGGCCGACAGAGGTGCGCCCGCACACGCTTAATCGCCGCCACGAGCTGCGGAAGATCATGTGAGCCTTACCCGGGGGAGCCCCGCCCGATCGGGACCGCGGACGTGGTACGGTGGCTGGTTCGGGCCGGGATTCGAGATACCTGCTTCCAGGCACCGAGGAAATTAGAATAGGCAGCCACATGATTCTCCGCTCTACCCTGACCAGCCCCTACGGCCGCTTGGCCCGGATCGTCCGCCAGGCGAAAGGCCTCGAAGACCGGGTGACCTTCGAAGTCGTGGCGACGCGCGGCGTGGACAATCCCTATTATGCAGTCAATCCGTCGGGGCGCGTGCCGTCGCTGACCTTGGACGACGGTACGATCCTCGAGGACTCGACACTGGTCTGCTGGTATCTCGATCATATCGACGGCGCGCCGACGTTGCATCCGCCGGCGGGGCTCGACGGATTGGAGCATCGCCGGGTCGAGGCGGTGGCGCGCAGCATGCTCGATGGGGTCGCCCTCTGGAGCCGCGAGTTCCTCTATCGGGAGAAGGAAATCCGCTCGCAGACGATCATCGATCACGAATGCGCGCGTGCCCTGCGCCTCTCGGACGTGTTCGAGCGGGAGGTCCTGAAGCCGGTCCTCTCGGGCCCGTTGAACATGGCGCAGATAACCTTGGCGTGCACATTGGATTCGCGGCCGAATAACTCGCCAGAAGGGTTTACGTGGCAGGACAATCGGCCGAATCTGACCGCCTGGGTGGAACGTATCGGCAGGATCCCGGCGGTCTCCGATACCGCGCCGCCGCCGCGCCCGCTGCGCTGAACCTTTGGCGCTATTTATGGTGCTGGCGCTCGATTCCGTCATGCCGCCGGCGGATGTCCGCGGGCCAGGTGCTTTTGATGTAGGATAGGACGGCGATGATTTCGTCGTCCGAGAGGATCCCCTCGTAGCCCGGCATGTTGGTTTGATAATCCGGCCCGATCATGGCCTTGGGCCCGCGTTTCACCAGATCGAACAGCACTTTTGCCGGGTGGTGCCAGGTGTGTCCCGATTTGTCATGCGGCGGCGCGGGAAGCTTTCCGTCGGGGCCGCGGACCCGCCAGTTCCGCTGGCCCTTGAGACTGCGTCCGTGACAGGCGGCGCAGTGGCTCTTGTAGATCGACTTGCCGGATCGCACGACATCGGTGTCATCCGTTTTCAATTCGACGGCGCCCGCAGGCGCGGTCAGTGCGAACGCCATGCAGGCGCTGAGCAGCAATAGACTCGGTTTGATCATGCGGCTTCCTCTTCTACGGTTGACCTTCCGCCCGCCAGGTCGTCCAGGATAGGGCAGTCGGGGCGGTCGTCGCCATCGCAGCATTCGACCAGATGCTTCAGCGCCTTGTGCAGGGAGCGGAGTTCCGCGAGTTTCGCCTCGATCCGCCCCAGATGCGCTTGCGCGATGTCCTTGACGTCGGCGCTGGCCCGGTTGCGGTCCTCGTAGAGCGTGAGCAGGGCGCGGCAGTCCTCGACGCTGAAACCGAGCCCGCGCGAGCGGTGCAGGAACTGGAGCTTGCGGACATCCGCCTCGCTGTAGTCGCGGTATCCATTCGTCTGGCGGGTCGGCACGACAAGGCCGATCTCCTCGTAGTAGTGCATCGTCCGCACCGGCAGCCCCGAAAGGGCGGCCGCTTTTCCAACGTTCATGACGGTCTCCTATATTCTCATTGTCCGAAGCCGCAGGGCGTTTCCGATCACCGAAACCGAACTCAGGCTCATCGCCAGGGCAGCGATCATCGGGCTCAGCAGAATGCCGAAGACCGGAAACAGCACGCCTGCCGCGATCGGGACGCCGACGGTGTTATAGACGAAGGCAAAGAAGAGGTTTTGCCGAATGTTGCGCAATGTCGCCACGCTCAACCGGCGGGCCCGTATTATGGCATCGAGATTGCCTTTCACGAGGGTCACGTCGGCGCTCTCCATCGCGATGTCCGTGCCCGATCCCATGGCGATGCCGATATCGGCCTCGGACAGTGCGGGCGCGTCGTTGATCCCGTCACCGGCCATCGCGACGATGCGTCCTTCGGCGCGAAGGCGTTTTATGACCCCGAGTTTGTCCTCCGGCGAGGCGCCGGCATGGACTTCGCCGATGTCGAGCGCCGCTGCCACGGCGTTGGCGGTGGCCCGCTCGTCGCCCGTCAGCATGACGATCCGCAAGCCGCTTCGGCGCAGGGTTGCGAGCGTCTCTTTGGCCGATTGCTTGACGGGATCGCTGACTGCGATGCTGCCGGCCAGGGCGCCATCCACGGCAAGGTAAACCACCGTGGCGCCGCCTTCGCGTAGCCCTTCGATATGCTCGGCGCTTTGCCCCATGTCGATCTCGTTCTGCCGCATGAGCTTGGCGTTGCCGAGCAGGAGTTTCCTGCCGTCGAGCGAGCCCGCAACGCCAAGGCCGGTTAGAGAGTCGAAAGCCTCGACCGTCGGCAGATCGAGTTTGCGGTCCAGCGCGGCCTGTACGATGGCGGCAGCGAGCGGATGCTCGCTGGCGGTCTCAAGTGCCGCGGCGAAGGTGAGAACGTCCGCCTCCGCAAAGCCGCCCGCGATGGCGATTTCGGTTAACGACGGGCGACCCTCGGTAAGGGTGCCGGTCTTGTCCAATACCATCGTGTCGGCGGTGCCGAGGCGCTCCAGAACTTCGGCATTGCGGATGAGGACGCCCGCCTTCGCGCCCCGGCCCATGCCGACCATGATCGACATCGGCGTCGCCAAGCCGAGCGCGCAGGGGCAGGCGATAATCAGGACGGAAACGGCCGCCACCAGACCGTAGGCAAGGGCGGGTTCGGGTCCAATCGCGGTCCAGGCGAGGAAGGCCGCGCCGGCGCAGAGCACGACAGCGGGGACGAAATACCCCGCGACCCGGTCGGCGACCCGCTGGATCGGCGCTCTGCTGCGCTGTGCTTCCGAAACCATGGCCGCGATCCGCGACAGCACCGTGTCGCTGCTGATCTTTTCGACCGTTAAGGTGAACGTGCCGCGCCCGTTCAATGTCCCGCCGACGACGGGATCGCCGCTTCCCTTCTCCACCGGCAGGGACTCGCCGGTCACCATGGATTCGTCGATGGCGCTGGCACCGTCGAGAATGCGCCCGTCGGTCGGAATGCTTTCGCCCGGGCGTACCCGCAAGGTGTCGCCGATCTGCACCTCTTGGACGGGAACTTCTTCCTCGCCGCCGTCCTCCCGCAACCGTCGGGCCGTCTTCGGGGAAAGATCAAGGAGGAGGCGCAATGCCTCTCCCGTCTTGCCGCGCGCCGTCAGTTCCAGAATCTGTCCCAGCAGGACCAGCGTGATGATGACCGCGGCGGCCTCGAAATAGAGACCCGGCCGCCCCTCCGCATCGCGGAAGCCGTCGGGAAAGAGATCGGGCGCCAAGACTGCGAGAAGGCTGAAGAGATAGGCGGCTCCCGTTCCCAGCGCGATAAGCGTGAACATGTTAGGATGCCAGGGCCTGATCGATCGCCAGCCGCGTTCGAAGCACGGGAACCCGGCCCACAGGATGACGGGGGTCGACAGCGCGAACTGGAGCCAGTCGCTCCAGGCGCCGGCGAGGAGTGCGCCGATACCGGGCACGTGCTCGGACATCGCGATCGCGAAGACCGGTATGGTCAGGGCTAATGCGACCCAGAAACGCTGCGTCATCTCCGCGAGTTCGGGGTTTTCGTCCGTGGCCTCCAAAGGGTTCGCCGGCTCCAAGGCCATGCCGCAGATCGGGCACGCTCCGGGCACGTCGCTCCAGACCTCGGGGTCCATCGGGCAGATGTATCCGGTGGAATGCTGGATGGCGCGCGGAGCGGGTTTCGTCGGGCCGCCGGTCAGGTAGCCATCCGGGTC
>JAYPOZ010000068.1:22938-24538 GCA_038131165.1 Rickettsiales bacterium
AGCCGTTTGATCGCGGGTCCGATGCCTTCCATCCATTTGTAATCCTCCTTGCGCCAGACGTAGCCGGTGTCGTGATTGACGATGCCGTCTCTATCGAGGAAAGCCGCCGGACGTCGCCGCCAGGAGGGGAGAAGGGATTGCGCCCGGGCGAAGTCCTCCGGAATGCCGATGTCAATGAACGCACCCTCGTAGGCCACGCCGGAAAGCCGGCCCTCGCGGGCGAGGTCCGGGAACACATCCGCTTCGATCGACATTGGCGATTTCGGAGGGCTCGCGAAGATCGATTTGGAGAGCCAGTAGACACCCCCATTGATCAGCCCGCCTCCGGTGCTCGATTTTTCGCCGAATGCGGTGATCCGGTCGCCGTCCAACTCGGTTCTACCGTACCGCGAAGTATCGCCGATATAGCGCAAGGCGATTCGGGCCAGGCTACCGCCGGCGTCGGCGTTCGTCGCCAGATCGAGCAGATTGAAGTCGAAATAGGAATCCCCGTTGAGCAATAGAAACCGGTCGTCCAGCAAATCGAACGCATAAGAGAGCGCGCCGCCGGTGCCGGCAGCGGGAACGTCGGCAACGACGTCGATGTCGACGGGAAGGCCGGTTCGCTCGGCCGCGTAGTCGCGGAAGGCGCGCTCGTGCGGGCCCGCCATCAGGATGAGATGCTCGGCACCGTGCCGGGCCAGATGTTCGGTCAGGTAATCGAGGAACGGTTTGCCGCCGACCTTGAGCAACGGTTTCGGGGTATCGGCGGTCAGTGTCCCAAGGCGGGTTCCCATTCCGCCAGCTAGAATAACGGCTTGCCTCATCCCGCAGCTTTGTCTTCCAGCAGCTTCCGCTTCAGCGGAATGGCCGTCATCCGGCCGATGTGGTCGACGACGTCCCGCCCGAACTTCTTTTTGACCAGCGCCAGATACTTGGGTGACGTGAAGTAGGTGTCCCAGGCGCGGTCGCGGAATTCGAGGATATCGGCGGCCGAACAGAAGTCGTTGGCGATCGGTTTGGTTCCATAGCTGTGTTGGGAGAAATCCTGCCAAGTGTCGGGCAAATCCAGCCCCTGGTCGACCGCCGTCCGGTAGAGCGGTGAGCCCGGATAGGCCATGGCCGAATAGAAGTTCGCGAACTCGCAATTCAATTCCAGCGCCAAGTCGAGCGTCTCCTGCATGCGGGCAACCGAATCGTCGGGCAGGCCGAAGACATAGTTGCCGATCACGTGGATGCCCGCATCCTGGATTCGGCGGACGACTTCGATGATGTCTTTGTTGCCGTACTTCTTGTCGGCTCCGTCGCGGACATGCTCGCTGGCGCTTTCGATACCGAGGCAGAGCCAGTTGAAGCCGGCCTTCTTGAGCTTGTCGAGAAACTCGTCGCGTACCGTATCGACCCGCGCATAGGCCCAGATATTGACCTTGTAGTCGCGTTCGATCAGCCGGTCGCAAATGCCGTGTACGTGGTTCCGATTGAGAACGAACATCTCGTCCACGAACTTGATGTTCTTGACGCCCTGCCTCTCGACGACGTGATCGATTTCGTCGATGACCCGGTCGGGACTCCACATGCGGTACGAGGCTTTTCCGAAGGGCGCATTGATGCAGCAAAAGGA
>JAYPOZ010000069.1:0-24269 GCA_038131165.1 Rickettsiales bacterium
TTGCCGTGCCGTCCGGTCCGGCAGAGCTGTTTCAGCTCCGGCGCGTCGATGCCGTACAGATCGATCCGCTGCCCGGAGATCTCGATGGTATCGCCATCGATGATCTTCGCGCGGCCGGAATCGTCCGCCGCGCCGGCGGGAAGCGAGAATAACAGGCCGATGAGCGCCAAAAATGTTCGCATTGCCCGGATATTAGCGGCCCTGGCCCGGTTGCGATAGCCTCCGTAATGTCGCCCTCGGCAAGGGCTGCCCGTCGGGGGGTGCGCACTCAGGCGGCGAGAACGATCTCCGCCGTGCCGCCGATGATAAAGGTCTCCAGAGGCGCAAAGCCGTTGAAGCCGATCGACGCGTAGGTCGAGGTATAGGCACCGGTCGCCTCGATCAGCAATTCGTCGCCGATCTGCAGCGTCAGGGGCAGGTCGTAGGGCGTTTTTTCGTAGAGCACGTCCGCGGAATCGCAGGTCGGGCCGGCGACGATGCACGGCCCCATGGCGCCGCCGTCGTGTGGCGAGACAATCGGATAGCGGATCGACTCGTCCATCGTCTCGGCAAGGCCGCCGAACTTGCCGATGTCGAGATAGACCCAGCGGGTGTCGTCGTTCTCGGATTTGCGCGAGATCAGCACCACTTCCGTCTTGATCGTGCCCGCATTGCCGACCAGGCCGCGGCCCGGCTCGATGATGGTGGCGGGCACTTTGTTGCCGAAATGCCGGGTCATCGCGCTTTGGATCGCCTCGGCATATGCGATGGTTGAGGGCACGTCCTTCAGATAACGGGTCGGAAAACCGCCGCCGAGATTGAGCATCGTGAGGCTGACGCCCTTCGCGGCGAGCGTCTGGAAGACCTGCTTCGCGTCGCCGACGGCCTTGTCCCAGGAGTTCAGGTCGCATTGCTGCGAGCCCACGTGGAACGACAGACCGCAAGCGTCCAGGCCGAGCGCACGGGCGCGCTCGAGCACCTTGACCGCCATCTCCGTATCGCAGCCGAACTTCCGCGACAGCGGCCATTCGGCGCCGACGCCGTCGGTCAGGACGCGACAGAAGACGCGGGCGCCCGGGGCCTGGCGGGCGATCTTTTCCACTTCCTCGATACAGTCGACGGCAAAGAGCCGGATGCCAAGCTCGTAGGCACGCGCGATGTCGCGTTCCTTCTTGATCGTGTTGCCGTAGGAAATGCGGTCCGGCGTGGCGCCGGCGGCGAGCGCCATCTCGATTTCGGGCACCGAAGCGGTGTCGAAGCAGGAGCCGAGCGAGGTCAACAATTCCAGAATTTCGGGCGCCGGGTTCGCCTTGACCGCGTAATAGATGCCGGTGGCCGCGAAGGCCCGTTCGAGCTGCTCGAAGTTCTGCCGCACGACATCGAGATCAACGACAAGGCAAGGGCCGTCCGGTCGTTCGGTGGCCAGAAAATCAAGAATACGCTGGGTCGTCATCGGTGTGTCTCTCCCGCACCTAAAATCGACATTGCCGCTATCGGTTGCGCGGGGGAGACGCTATGGAGACGTCGTCCTCCGCACCGGGCCGATATGCGGCGATAGCGGAATGACCGAAAATCCGGTCTTCCGAGTATGCTGCCTTCGGATTGGAACGGGAGACCCGCTCCGCACAGGGGCAATGAGGGTGTGCCTCTTTAGCGTCACCGGCATATGGACTGCCGGATTGAGACCAAAAAAGCCCGCACCGTCGTTGCGCTAAGACGCCTGATCCAAGAGGAGGATCGTGCCAGCGTCCATGGGCACGTGCGAATTGGGGCACGCGGTAATTAGGGTTTTGCCGTCGGAAATTCAAGAAGATTCTTTGGCTGCCCGGAAGGGCCGCAGCGCGCCGAGCCGGCGGGGCTGTTCCGAAAGGCGCAATATCGCTCGGATTGGGCATGACTGGAGGCCCGCGAGGGGCTAAAACGAAGCCCGAATAGCCTAGCGGTACACGTCCGACATCTTACAAGGAAAGTCGCCGGCGTCGCGGATGGCCCTTTGGCGGCATTCCGATTCGGCATCCGGGAACATAAGCGTGCGTATTTTCTCAGTTCGGGGCGTCCCGCTGGTCGGGTGGAGTTCGGCGGACCCATTCAATTTCCGGCCGCGGGTGCCGACCCTCTTCTGGCTGTCGTTCGGGCTGTTCCTGTTCGGAACCGGGGAAGCCCTGCTGATCGCGGCCGGCGCGGGTGTCAGCCCATGGACCGTCCTGGCGCAGGGCCTCGGCAGGAGCTTCGGTATCGGCATTGGCGCGGCGACATTCCTCGTCAGCGTCGCGATCCTCCTGCTCTGGATACCGCTGCGCCAACGTCCCGGCATCGGCACGGTGTTCAATGCCTTCATTATCGCGGCGACGATCGAATATCTGCTGCCCGTGCTGCCCGCCCCGGCGGAGGGTGTCGGCCAGCTGCTGCAAGCCGCTCTCGGAACGCTGACGGTCGGGCTCGGCAGCGGCATCTATCTGGTGGCCAATCTCGGCCCCGGTCCGCGGGACGGTCTGATGACGGGCCTGCAGCGTCTTACCGGCTATCCCATTGCCGGCGTGAGGACCTGCATCGAGATCGCCGTCATCGGCGCCGGTTGGGCCTTGGGCGGGACCGTCGGCCTGGGGACGGTCCTGTTTGCCTTAGGCATCGGCCCTGCCGTCTCCGTCGGCCTGTATCTGACGGCTCTTGTTTCGGCCGCTCCCGTGCGTCCCGAAACGCGATAGCGGACTCCGGCGCCCGTTCCTAGAGCCTTTCGCGGTTCAATATAACCGTGAAAGGCTCTAGAACTCGATGACGAGCCGGCCTCGCGTGCCCCCGGCCTCGAGCCGCCGGTGCGCCTCGTGCGCGCGTTCGGGGGGATAGGTATCGGCGACACGCAAGGTCAGGTCACCGGATTCGGCCAGCTGCCGTAGGCGGTCGAGCTTCTCGTACTCGCCGTCGTAGCGCCGCACGGAGGTGACGGTGAAGGTGATGCCGCGTTGCCCGTCGCCTTCGAACCCGCGCACGGCCGTGAAAGCGCCGCCGTCGCGGACCGCCGGGATCGCCTTCTCGTTCTGCACCGCACCATCCGCGAGACCGTCGACGCCGTCCGGGAAATGGGCGCGGATGCGGTCGGCCACGTCGTCGCCCCGGCGCACCACGATATCCGCCCCCAAAGCCTTGACCAGCGCCTCGTCGGCTTCCGATGCGTCGGCAATGACGGTCAAACCGTCGAGCTTCGCCAATTGAATGACATAACCGCCATAGGCGCCCGCGGCGCCGGTGACCGCGAGCACCTGTCCCGAGGACAAGCCCAACAGATCGAGGGACTGGCGCGCGGTCAGGCCGTTCATCGGCAAGGTGCAGGCTTCGACATGGCTGGTGCCGGCCGGAGCGGGGACGACGGACCGCGCTTCCAGGACGATCTGCTCGCGGTAGGCGCCGTGACTGGCCTTCGGGACGACCATGGCCATGACCGCGTCGCCGACAGCGATGCCGGTCGTCACGCCCTCGCCAACCTCGTCGACGATTCCGGCGGCATCCATGCCAGGGATATAGGGCGGCGGGTCGAGCTTCTGCTGCTCGGCGCGGGCGCCGTTGCGCGCCATGACATCCGTCGGGTTTACGGCTGCGGCATATATCCGTAGGCGGACCTGGCCGGGGCCCGCATGAACCTCGGGGACGTCGACGACCTGCAATGCCTCCGGGCCGCCGTGTTCCATGATACCTACTGCGCGCATTCTGTTTCCTCTCGGTTCTCTCGGTTCAATCCGTGGTCTGCGTCGCGGCGTTGTCACCCGCCGCAGCACCTCTTGTACTTCTTACCGGAGCCGCAGGGACAGGGCTCATTGCGGCCGACCTTGCCGGGCCGTTCGCCGGCACCCGGCACGAAACTGCCGTCGACATAGACCCATCGGCCTCCATCGCGGCGGAAATTAGAGCGTTCGCGGTGGACCCGCATCACGCCGTTCTCTCTGTAATACGCCGCGAACTCGACCACGCCGGCGTCGTCGTCCACGCCGCCGAGGACCGTATCAAGAACCTCCAGCTTGACCCAATCCACGGCAGGGAGGCTGCTCCGGGCCGCAGTACGCTCGTCCGCATCGCGCATCTCCTTCGCGTGGGTATTGCGGATGTGGTCCGGATGGTTGAGCGAGAAGGCGGTAAAACGGGAGCGCATCAAGGCCTCGGCGGTCGGTGCCGGAATCGCGCCGCTGACGATGGGGCCGCAACAGGCGTCGAGAACGAGGTTGGAGCCGCAGGGGCATGTGGACATGGGCGGTGCGTTCCTAGTCTTTCGGCCGATTTCTACGGTGGACAGCCCGTCCGGCGGTCAAACCGGCACGTCGCCCTTGACCGTAGTGCGCCACATCAGGCGGCGAAGCGGCAGTTCGTAGTCTACCACCGCCCGGTGCTGAACCGTGCAGTTGTCCCAGATCACGACATCGCCGACGCGCCAGCGGTGCTGGTAGACGAATTCGGGCCGGACGATATGGTCCGCCAAGGCTTCGATCAAAGCCTGGGCGGTGGTTTCGTCCTTGCCGACGATCCCGGTGCAATCGTCGCGCACGATGTAGAGGCCCTTGCGGCCGGTTCGCGGATGGCGGCGGACGATCGGGTGTTCCACCGGCGGATATTTGGCGATGTCCTCTGCGCTGACCGGCGACGAGCGCTTGCGGCCGCGAAAGTCGAAAATGCCGCGCAGGTCCGCGATCTCGTCCTGCATCTCTTGGGGGAGCGCGTCCCAGGCGGCCGCCGCATTGGCGAAGCAGGTATCGCCGAGGGTCAGGCCGTGGAGCACCGGAATCTCGATTGCGTAGAGCATGGTTGCCTTGGCGGGGCGTTTTGCATAGCTCATGTCGGTGTGCCAGGTCTCGCCGGCCCGGCGCGTGCCGATGGGCCTGCCGTCCTCGGTGATGTTGGAGATGATGTAGATTTCCGGACTGCCGTCGACGCCGAACCGGAGCGCGTTGAAGTTGATGTCCGGTTCTCCGAACCGGCGGGTGAACGAGACCTGCTGTTCGGGCGTCAATTTCTGGTCGTGGAACACGATGACTCCGTGCGCGTCGAGGGCGTCCTGAATGACCGCGAAGTCCGCGTCGTCCAACACCGCCGACAGGTCGGCGCCAAGTATCTCCGCCCCGGCGCCCGCGCCGGATGGTCTTACTTCGATGCTCATGGCCTCTGCAACCTCCGCATGCAATCAGCCCGCTATGGGCATTTCCGCGCGGCTTCCTTGACACGCGGCACGACCTCCGTCGCCAGTTTGTGCAACGACGCCTCCACCGCGTCCGGCCGGAGGCCCGGCGGCACGGCCCAGGTCACCAGATCGGTGAAGCCGAATTCCCGGATATAGGCGGTGAGGGCGGTCACGCAGTGTTCGACATCGCCGACCAGCCAGTTCTGGCTGATCCGCTCCCGGTCCTTGTCGGGCGACGGCGCGGAACGGCCGGAGGCCCGGAAGGCGTCGGCGTAGTATTCCATGCGGTACTGCTCGGCCGCTCGGATGGCGGGCCAGTCGCGTTCGCGGTCGTCGGTCACGAAGACCGGTTTGATGATGCCGACCCGGTAGTCCGCGGGATCGCGGCCGGTGGCCTGCAATTCGTCGCGCCAGACCTTGATGGTGGTGTCGTAGGGCCCTTGCGGCAGCAGATGGGCGTCGAAGCGGGCGGCGCGGAGGGCGCCCTCGCGAGAGGACGCGGCGACCCAGAGCGGCGGCCCGCCCGGCAGCACATAGTCCGGCTTGATTTGGACATCCTCGACCCGGTAGCGGCGGCCCTCGAAGCTGAAGCGCTCGCCGCGGAAGCAGCGGGTGAGAATCTCCAGCCCCTCGTCCGTGTAGGAGACCCGCTGCGGTACCGTGAGGCCGTAGCCCGCGAAGTCGCGCGGCACATAGCCGAGCCCGATGCCGAGGTCGATCCGGCCGTTGCTGAGATTGTCGGCGACAGCGAGATCCTCGGCAAGCCGCACCGGGTGGTAAAGGGGCAGGATCGAGATGTCGGAGGAGAAGCGGAGTTTCTCGGTTCGCGCCGCCATCGCGGTGGCCACGGGTATCCAGGACGGCAGGTAGCCGTCCTCGACGAAGTGATGCTCGGTGAACCAGACAAGATCGAGGCCGAGTCCTTCCAGCCACACCGCCTGATCGAGAACTTCAGCATAGAAACTCGGGTTATCGACGCCCGATTGGGTCGGGTTGCGGAAGTCGTAGACGACGCCGAACCGCAGATCTGGTTTCATCGTTCGGCCCTTCGGAAGTCAGGCGGGTTTCGCCGGCACGCTGAGCGGCCGTTCGCCGACGAGGATGTTCTCCACCGGGCGATAGAGTTCCTCCAGATAGGCGATATCTTCCGGCGCGAGGACGATGTCGGCGGCCGCGACGAGTTGGTCGAGCTGCTCGATCCGGGAGACGCCGACAATGGGGGCGGTGACGGCCGGCTTGCTCAACAGCCAGGCGATGGCGATTTGTGCCGGGGTGTGACCCAGCCGTTCGGCGATCTCGGCGGCTCGCCGGGCAATGTCGAATTCCATGTCGCCCTTATAGAGGCTCCGCGCGCGCTCGGCATCGCGGCCCTGCGAGCGTGCGGTGCCGCCCTTGTCGAACCCGCCTTTGTAGGAACCGGCGAGGACACCCCGCGCCAGCGGCGACCACGGCGTAATCGCGATCCCGGCCTTCTCGCAGTAGGGATGCATCTCCCGCTCTTCCTCGCGGTAGATCAGATTGTAGTGGTTCTGCATCGAGACGAACCTGGTCCAGCCGTGCAGCGCGGCGGTCATCTGCAATTCGACGAACTGCCACGCGAACATCGAGGACGCGCCGAGATAGAGCGCCTTTCCCGCCTTAACCACATCGTGCAGCGCCTCCAGGACCTCCTCGATGGGGGCCGGCGGGGTGTTCGGAATGACCGAGGGGTGGCGATGGATGATGAGCTGGTCGACGTAGTCGAGGCCCAGCCGCCGCAGGCTGGCATCGACCGATTCCATGATGTGCTTGCGCGAAAGCCCCCCTTGGTTGGGGCCGGACGCCATCGGCATCGCGAGCTTGGTGGAGAGGACGTATTCCTCGCGTCGGAACAGGCCGCGCAGTATCTCGCCGACGACCTCCTCGCAGGCGCCGAGTCCGTAGGTATTGGCGCAATCGAAATAAAACAGGCCGTAGTCCATGGCGGATTTGACGATCGGGCGTGCTTCCTCGATGGGCAGTGTCCAGCCGCCGTGTACGCCCCTGCCGGGCTCGCCGAAGTTCATGGTGCCGAGGCAGAGCCGCGAGACACTGAGGCCGGTGTTGCGGCCGAATTGAATGGGTTCCAGCATAAGGTCCCGTCAGGGTTGGACGTGCTGCCAGGGGATCAAAGCGCCAGGATCGCCTTGGCGATGATGTTTTTCTGAATCTCGTTGGAGCCGCCGTAGATCGACGCGGCGCGGCGCAGCAGATGTTCCTCCATCAGGCCGACCGCATGGTCGGGGCCGACCGGGATCATATTGCTTTGCTGGTTGAACAGGCGTCCCGGCTGGTAGGGATGGGCGTAGTATCCCATTGCCTGCATCAGCAGTTCGTTCAGCTCCTGTTCGATCTCCGTGCCGCGGATTTTAAGGATCGAGGAGGCGTCGCCCGGCGACTTGCCGACATTGACGGCGGCCAAGGTGCGCAGGTTGGTGATCTCGAGCGCCTGCAGCTTGATGCCGATGTTGGCGACGCGGGACTTGAAATCCGGATCGTCGATCATCGCGGCGCCGGCGGTTTGCTCCAGCCCGGCGATCTCCTTCAGTTTTTCCAGTTTGCGTTTCGACTTCGCGACCCCGGCAATGCCCGTCCGCTCGTGGCCAAGCAGGTACTTGGCATAGGTCCAGCCCATGTTCTCCTCGCCGATGCGGTTCCCGACCGGCACCTTCACGTCGACGAAGAACACTTCGTTCAGGTAATGGCCGCCGTCCATCGAGATGATGGGTTTCACCTCCAGACCCGGCGACGTCATGTCGATCAGCAGGAAGGAAATGCCCTCCTGCTTCTTGCCTTCGGTCGAGGTGCGCACGAGCGCGAAGATCCAATCGGCGTGATGGGCGTGGGAGGTCCAGATTTTCTGGCCATTGACGATGTAGTTCTCGCCGCTCTCGTCGAGCACGGCGCGGGTCTGCAACGAGGCCAGGTCGGAGCCGGAGCCGGGCTCCGAATAGCCCTGACACCAGAAGATGTCGCCGTTGAGGATCGACGGGATGTGCTGGGCCTTCTGCTCCTCCGTGCCGAAGGTATACAGCACGGGGCCGATCATCGTAATGCCGAAGGAGGAGAGCCGCGGCGCGTTGGCGTTCTGATACTCCTCGTCGTAGATGTGTTTCTGGACCGGCGTCCATTCGCAGCCGCCGTGCTCCTTCGGCCAGCTCGGCGCGATCCATCCTTTCTCGAACAGAATTTTGTGCCAGCGCCGGGTATATTCCTTCGGTACGTATGAGGGCGAGCGGCGGGAGGCTTCCTGGATTTCGGGGGGCAGGTTTTCCGCGATAAACGTCCTGACTTCCTGGCGAAAGGCTTCGTCCTCGGCGCTGAAGGTCGTGTCCATGAGAGCTTCTCCATGTTCGTCGAACGGTTCGTCTGCGGATAGGAAATAGATAGGTCGCCGGGCGCGCGCGGCACCCTCGGTTTCGGCTTTTAAGCTTCCGTTCGCCGGGATCGCGTTCTATGTCACTTACCAAATCGATTGCAGCACCTTTTCGCAGGAGTCCGCGCCATGTCCGAATTGCCCCTCGAACTCGACCACGTCGGCCTCTCCATCAGCAATTTGGAGCGCGGGCGGGTCGCGTACGACAGGCTCGGCTTCACGCTGACCTCGCGCAGCATCCATTCCGGCTCGCGGGAGCCGGGCGGTCCCGTCGAGCCCTTCGGTTCGGGCAACCACTGCGCGATGTTCGAGAAGGGCTATTTCGAGGTCATGGGATTGACGGACCCCAATCTCTACAGCTCGGCTCTCGGGATGCTGGAGAAATACGAGGGCGCGCATATCGTCGCCATCGGCAGCGGCGAGGCGAAACATGCCTACGAGGTCCTGTCGCAGCGCTTCGACGGGGTCGTTCCGGCCCGCCGTCTGGAGCGCGACGCCGCTTTCGGTCCGAACGACGAGGAGACCCGCCGCGCCGCCTTCAACAATATCACGGTCGATCCGGCGGCCTTCCCGGAGGCCAAGCTGATCTTCATCGAGCACGAGACCCGGGACGTGCTCTGGCAGCCGCATCTGATGAGCCATCCGAACGGCGCCGTCTCCATCGCCGAAGTGGCGCTTTGCGTCGAAGACGTCGACGCGACCTGCGGCAAGCTCGGCAGGTTGTTCGCCATGGAGCCGAAGGCGCCGATGCCGGGAGTCTCCGTCTTCGGCCTGCCGCACGGCAATGTCTATGTCCTGAACCGGGACGGGCTCGAAGGCTGGACGCCGGGTGTCACGCCGCCCTACATGCCCTATGTCTCCGCCGTCGGTTTCGGCGTCCGGGATTTGGACGCGACGAAGAAACTGCTCGACGGCAACGGCGTGCCCTACACCGCGCACAAATACCCGGCGATCTGGGTCGCGCCCGAATACACCTGCGGCCCGGTGGTCTCGTTCATTCAGAGCTAGAGTATCGGCTCTGGGGCCGCGGCCCCGAGACGCCAACGCTTTCGCCAAGCCGCTCTCACGCCGTAAATCCGGGGTCTATGCTCCTTCGGCCGCGATCCGGTCTTCCTCGAGTTGGTAGCGCGGGGTCTCGTCGCGGGGCGAGCGCTGATCGCCCTTCGAATCGTCGAGCGTGTCCGCCTTCCAATCCGGGTCCAGCGTCCAGGCGCGGTCGAGCTTGAGGATCGTGCCCGGCTCGCGGATCGTCTCGAACGCTTCGAGCCCGGCCCGCGTGACCGCATATTGATCCCCTGGATCGCCCGGCATGCCGGTGGTATGGCCGAGCGGATAATCCGTAAAGACGGCGCGGGGCGCCTTGCCCGCCTCCATGATGTCCAAAGCCGATCCCATGCAGAGGGTCGGAATGCCGATGGCTTCGAGATGGCGTGCGATCAGACTCACGGTCTGATGGCACACGGGTCACAAGGGGATCAGAAACGCGAGATCGACCCCCTGGGCTTCGAAGCGTTCGGCGACACGCGGAATCACCTCTTCCCGCGTGCGGCGCTGCGAGTAGACCGCGCCCATGCAGGACAGCAGATCGTCCGCGACCTCGCCGATCACGCCTTCCGTCTCGAGCCGGTGCAGCGGTTCCATGGGAAAGACGCAGTTCGGGTCCTTCCGCGCCGCCGGCAGGTATTGCTCCGTCAGGTGCGAGAACCTGATTTCCGAGACCGGGGTCGATTTCGGTATCGCCCGGATCGAAGTGTCGTCCTTATAGTAATAGGCGACCTGGCCTTTCACGTAGGTTCCGGCCGTGCAGAGCACGCCCACCTTCGAGTCCGACAGCGGTTTTTTGAGCGGCGCCCAAGCGGGCGGCTCCTCCGCGTGATACCATTGATAAACCGGGTATCCGAGCCGGGAATACCGATCCCGAATCATCTCCATATAGCGAATAG
The DNA here is from genome assembly GCA_038131165.1 of Rickettsiales bacterium. Lineage (GTDB taxonomy): Bacteria > Pseudomonadota > Alphaproteobacteria > UBA8366 > UBA8366 > UBA6544. The sequence goes on from JAYPOZ010000069.1 coordinate 10,478, forward strand.
GTTTCACTTCCATAATCCTAAGGGCATTTCGGTTGGTCATCATAACAATGTGATCGGCCGGCGGGAAAGCAAACTCCGGAAGACAGCGGCGTGCGCAAGAGCTATGATTTCTCCAGGAGCGATCAGGGGGCAATCGGTTTCCGGCCAGGTAGGGCCGGGGTCCAGTAAGTAATTGACCTGGCAAACAGAATTCTTGACGGGTGCATTCGATGCCGCGGCGGTTTGTTGCGCGCTCTACGTCGTGTGGCGGTACGCGCACGCGCGGAAGGCCATGCGAGAAAGCCTTCCTGGCGCCGGACTGCTTGTTGCAGGCATTTCGTTTTTCGGCGTATTTCATGCGGCGGACCTTGTGGCCATGTCGATCCTGCCGCATTGGATCGGCGCGGACCTCGCGCGGGCCTGGATGTCGGGGCTGCATCTGGAGATCGGATGGATCGCCAAGGTCTGCGCGTTGGCTGTTCTGGCAGGGGGATTCGGAGTCCTCGTTCGAAATTTGGAGCGGCGCCACAAATCGGAGGGCGAACGCGAAGCCGCCCTTCGCGAGAGCGAGCGGCGTTTTCAGGATTTCGCCGAATCGGCCTCCGACTGGATGTGGGAAATGGATAGCGACTTCCGTTTCACCTATTTTTCGAACGTGGAAGCGGAGCCCCATTTACTCGATCTGATCGGGCGGACACGATGGGAAATCGCCGGTGCCGATCCGGAGAAGGACGAACCGTGGCGAAGCCATAAGAAAGTCTTGGAAGCGCGCGAGCCCTTTCGCAACTTTACGAACTGGTATCGAGTGACGGAGAACGACGAACGTTATGTCGATGTCAGCGGCAAACCCATATTCGCGGAGAATGGCGCTTTTATTGGCTATCGCGGCACCGCGCACGATGTCACCGAGCAGAAGCGGACAGAAAAGCATCTGGAGGCGGCGGAGGTCTTGTTCAAGGCGATACTGGACAACGCGCCGGCGATCATCGCGATCAGGGACCGCCAAGGGCGTTACGAACTGGTCAATAAGACCTATGAGAAAATTTATGGCGTCAGGAACGAGGATATCAAAGGGAAATCCGTTTACGATATTTTTGCCCGGGACCATGCGGATATCATCCTGTCCATGGAGCGCCGGGTGTTCGAGACCGGCGCACCGGTAATCGAAGAACAGCCCTCCGCCCCGATCGGCGAAGAGGAGGGCACTTTGCTCAGCGTCCGTTTTCCGATTCCGAACGCAAACGGCGAAATCGACCGCGTCGGGACGATCGCGACCGATATATCCGCCCGCAAGCAGGTCGAGGAAGCGCTGCGTCTTGCCAAGGAGGACGCCGAATACGCGAACCGGGTGAAATCGGAGTTCCTGGCCAAGATGAGCCATGAGCTTCGCACCCCGCTGAACGCGATCATCGGTTTCGCGCAAACCATGGGGCAAGAGATATTCGGGGCACTCGGCAGCAGCCGTTACCGTCAGTATTCGGACGATATCGTCATGAGCGGCGAGCATTTGCTCAGCCTTATCTCCGACCTGCTGGACATTTCCAGAATCGAAAGCGGGGAATACAGTCTGCATGTCGATCGGGCAAATGTGGCGGAGATATTGCGCGACGCGGTCGTGTTGGTCGACCGCATGCTTACCGCCAAAGGACACGACCTGATCCTGGAAATACCGTCGGATCTTCCGGACCTCAACGTCGATATCAGGTCCCTGCGGCAGGTATTGGTCAACGTGCTGTCGAATGCGATCAAGTTTACGGACGCGGCCGGCGAGGTTCGAGTCGCGGCGGAGACTGCGGGGGCCAATGAAATTCTCATCACCGTCAAGGATTCCGGAATCGGAATCGAAGCGGAAGAGTTGGATAAAATTCTGACGCCGTTCTACCAAGGGGATCGCACGCGGCGAGCGGCGGAAACCGGGACGGGACTGGGATTGACCATCGTCGATGCGCTGGTCGGGATGAACGGCGGGCGGATGCGTGTCGAGAGCCAGCCCGGTTCGGGTACGGAGGTAAAACTGTATCTTCCCCGTTATCAGGAGATGGCCACTCCTAAAATCGCCGACCCGGCCAATGGTCGTCGCGAGGGTACGCATATGCCGTCCGGCATACCTATGGTCCCGGAATAGGCCGGTCGGAGGTCGTACCGGAAGTAATCCACGCGGCAAGGCATTCCGACTTCGAGAAAGCGGCTACCAATCTGGCTGCAAAACAGGATTAATCAGAATATCTTGTCGGTTTCTCGTGCGATCCCCGTCTCGGAGCGCCTAAACTGGCGGCTTCCGTCTAGGCCATCCGACTAGGTGTGCAATTTGGTGAGTTCGATACGGTGGTATCGGGCAGAAGTGGAATGTTATTGCAGACGCTGAATAAGCCGGCAAGCGGTCCGTTTTCGACCATGGAGCGCGTCATCATCACCGTCCCGGTGCTGATGGCGTCGTTGCTGCACGCCGTGAACATGAGCACCGCTTATGTTGCGTTGCCGCATATTCAGGGAAACCTTTCCGCGCGCCCGGATCAGGTCGGCTGGATCGTCACCGCATTCGTCGTGGCGACCGCGGTTGGAACGGTGTTGACGGGCTGGCTGAGCGGCCGCTTCGGCCGCCGGAAGGTTTTCCTGGGGTCGATCGTCGGGTTCACCATTACCTCCGCCTTGTGCGGGATTGCCGGCAGCCTGGAGGAACTGGTTTTCTACCGAATCCTCCAGGGCTTCATGAGCGCGCCGCTATTGCCCGTCTCGCAGGCGATCATGCTCGATACCTATCCGCGCCGCTTGCACGGTTTCGCGATGAGCATTTGGTCCCTCGGCATGATCCTAGGGCCCATCGTCGGGCCGACGCTGGGCGCCTTGCTGACGGAGTATTACGGTTGGCGCTATCTGTTCTTGATGAACATCCCGCTCGGCGTCGCCGCTTTTGTGGCGATCGTCCTGACCTTGCCCGAAGCGGAAACCCGAAAGCAGGGGCTCGATTGGATCGGCGTGACCAGTTTGGTGCTCGGCGTCTCGTTCCTGCAACTGATGCTCGACCGGGGCGAGCGGCTGGATTGGTTCGACTCTCCGGAAATCATCGCGGAAGCGGCGATTGCGGGGCTGGCCATCTATATCTTTGTCGTTCACAGCCTGACCCACCCCCGGCCGTACATCAATTTGGCCATTTTCCGGGACCGCAATTTCGTCGTCGGTCTCAGCCTCATTTTCATGTTCGGGATCGCCGTCTTCTCCAGCCTCTTCATCTTGCCGCTGTTCCTGCAGAATGTGCAGGATTATCCGGTCCTGTCGGCGGGGTGGATCGTTTCTGTGCGCGGCATCGGGACCATGATCGCGATGTTGATGGGCGGCACGCTGGCGGATCGGTTTCCGGCGAAATATTTGATATTGCTGGGGCTTTCATGTGTCGGATTCAGCAATATCGCGATGACGCAATGGACGTCGGAAGTGCAGGTCGGCGAGATCGCCTGGGTGACGATCGTCAACGGCTACGGCATGGGAATGATGTGGGTGACGCTGACCACGGTCACATTCTCGACGCTGTCGCCGAGTTTTCGCGTCGAAGGTGCCGCGCTGTTCGCTTTGGTACGTTCGATCGGCGCCAGCATGGGGACGTCGGTGATCGTGGCGATTCTCGTGCGCTCTTCGCAGGTCAATTACATCGAGATGCGGAACCACATCAACTCATTCGCGGATGCCTTGAATGCGCTTGGAACGCCCTCGGCGTGGAATCTCGACACGGCTGTCGGTATTGCCGCGCTGCAAAACTTGGTCTTGGCTCAGGCCGAAATGATGGCCTATCTAAACGCATTCGTCTTTCTAGTGGGCATCGCGTTCCTCGCGATGCCGCTGGTCTTTTTATTGAAGAAACCGCCGGAGGCCGAAAGTGGCTAGGGTGTCCGCCGCCTAGGGCAGTCTCACGGCCGTAAGGCGCGGGTCTGGGTGTCGGAAATGGGAAGTGGAGAAGGAAGCAAATGGACGATTCGCTGATCGTTGCCATGGTGATGGTAGGCGCCGCTGTCATCGCCTTCGAATTCCGGATATCCAGTGCGATTCTGGAGATACTGGCCGGGATCGTTCTCGCCTATTTCCTGGTCGATATCGCACAGCAGGATTGGCTGCGCTTTCTGAGCAATCTTGGAATGCTGGGATTGATGTTCATGGTCGGGTTCGAGGTCGATGTCGAGCGTCTGCGCGGAACATGGAGGGCGAGCATTCTGATCGGCGTGTCGGCCCTGCTCCTGCCGATGGCGGGCGTATTCGCGACCGCTTACTACCTGTTCGATCTGCCGGTCCTGACGTCGGGCTTGCTCTCGATCGGTCTCTCCACGACTTCCTTGGCGCTCGTCTATAATGCGTTGCGCGAACGGGGCACGCTGCACACGGAGCGCGGTCAGGTCATGATCGCGGCCGCGTCCGTGGTCGATGTGCTCAGCATGATTTTCCTGGCCTTGCTGATGGGCGATGTCGGTTGGGGCACGGCGATCTTCCTGCTGGTCGCGGTGCCGATGATCCTGGGACTGCCGCGGTTCGGGAAATGGATTTTCCGGCGATACCGCGGCTCGCTGGTCGAGTTCGAGCTGAGGTTCCTGCTCGTGTTGCTGCTCTCGATGGGTTTCATGGCGGAAAAGATCGGCGGCATACACCCGGCGGTGATCGCCTTCGCGCTGGGGATCGTGATGTCGGAGATTGTCGACGAGCACGAGGAGTTGGAGCAGAAGCTTAAAGGGATCGTCTTCAGCTTTCTGGCTCCGGCGTTCTTCCTGCATGCCGGGATGCAGCTGGATGTGAGATTGCTTTCGCCCGACCTGATTTGGATGGCGCTGGCCTTTATCGTCGTGGCCTGCGGGCTGAAATACATCGGGGCGGCCGTTCCGTTTAGACTGTTGTTCAAACGATCCGGCCACGTGGTCGGTCTGCTGTTCAACTACCGCCTGAGTTTCGGCATCATTACGGCGACGGTCGGGTTGAATGTCGGCATCCTGAGCGAAAATCTCTACGCGGTTATCCTGATCACCGTAATCGCGGCCGCTTTTCTGCCGGCCATCCTGCTGCGCGACCGGCCGGCGGAGTGGGAATAGCGTCTACGCCATTCGGCCGAGGTCTTTTTCTTCGGCGGGCCCGGTGCCGGCGCCGCCGATGACGATGACGGCTTCGCCCCGGGGGTCGGATTCCTCGAAGGCGGCAGCCAGTTCCGAAAGCAATCCGCGCTCGACGCGTTGAAATTTCTTGGTCAATTCCAGGCAAACCGCGCCACGCCGGTCGCCGAATATTTCCAGCGCTTCCGCGAGCAGGCGCCCGATCCGCCTCGGGCTTTCGAAGATGACGATGGCTGTTTCGCTCGTCAGGTAGAGTTCGAGCGCGCGCCGCCGCCGGGCCCGGCGTTGCGGCAAGAATCCGAGGAAGGCGAACTGCGCGGCTTTCACGCCGGCGGCGAGCAACGCTGTCGGCACGGCGCTGGGGCCGGGCAGGACGTCGACTTCGTAGCCGGCTTCGATGACCTCTTGGATGACCAATTGGCCGGGGTCGCTGAGGCCCGGCATGCCCGCATCGCTGCACAGGCCGACGTCGTAGCCTTCAGCCAGCAGCGAAAGGGTGCGGCGCACCGCGCCTTTCTCGTTATGGCCGTGGCAAGAGAAGATAATGCCCGGGCGCTCGATTCCATAACGCTCGAATATCCGGCGCGTGTGGCGCGTATCCTCGCAGGCGAGCGCCTCCAATTCCTGAAGGACGCGAACCGCGCGATAGGTCATGTCTTCGAGATTGCCGATGGGGGTCGGGATGACGATCAGAGAGCCGGGTTCGGGGTGTGCCACGGTCTTGCGGCGATCAGACGATCAACGCGACGCCGTCGCGTCCCGGATCGGCTCCGCCTTGCCATCCGGCCGCGGTCCGGCGAACCCCGTGGACCCCCGCAAACGCGTAGCTCAGATAGCTTCGGATCAGGCCGTACCCCATAGCCTCGATCTCGTCGGTGACAAAGCGGGGAATCCGGTTGCTGACCTCGACCGTTCTGTTCTTGGTCATCGCGATCCGCGGCGCCGCGACCGCCTCCGACATCGGCATCCCGAAATCGACCGCATTCACGATGGCCTGGACGATGGCCTGCGGGATATAGGCCGCCCCCGGGGCGCCGATCACGATTTGCGGACCCTCGTCGTCGAACAGCATCGCCGGCGCCATGGAACTCGTATAGGACTTTCCGGGGGCGATCGACATGGCTTTTCCCGGGCGCGGATCGAAGATGCTCATGCAGCCGTTGAGAATGAACCCGGTCCCCGGCACGATCACGCCGGAGGGGGCCCCCAATGTGTGGGTCATGGTGACGGCGTTGCCGAACTCGTCGAGAGTCGAGACATGGGTCGTATCCTTGGATTCGGCGGCTTCGGCGACCGCCATCCGCTCCAAACTCGTCATTTCGCCGGCCTCGATCTTCGCCGCGAGAGACTTCGCGTAGCCCTTGTCCGTCAGTTCGTCCAAAGGTACGTCGACGAAGGCCGGGTCGCCGACTTTGTTGCGCTTGTCGTTGAAGGCATGGGCGATGGCTTCCGCGAGTATTCGGATATATTCCGGCGAATTATGACCCAGTTTCGCCAGATCGAAACACTCCAGTACATTCAGCGTCTCCATAACCTGGACGCCGGATCCGCCAGGCCGGTTGGTGGCCAGTTTCAGTCCCCGGTAGCTGCCTTCGAGAGCGGGCGAGCGGACGACTTCGTAGGCGGCAAGATCGTCGCGGGTGATGAGGCCGCCCTTCGCCTTCATGTCGTCGGCAATGCGGCCCGCGATTTCGCCCTTATAGAACGCATCGACGCCTTCCACCGCGATGGTCTTCAGGACATACCCGAGCTGCGGATTGCGCACGAGGTTGCCGAGCTTCTTGATCTGGCCGTCGGAGCCAAGATAAAGCGTCCGCCCTTCCGATGTGTATCCGAGAATATCGAAATTGTGGACCCGTCCCTGCGCCTCTTCGTCCTGTGTCGCGTAGGCATAGACATGAGGGCGGATGATCCATCCGCCGTCCGCCAGGGCGATCGCGGCCTCGCTGACATCTTGCCATCCCATGGTCCCGTAGTCGGCAAGCAGCGTTTGATAGCCCTTGAGATTTCCAGGCACCATCACGGCCTGGGGACCGATGGCATTGATGCGGTCGCGGAGCATGAATCCGAAAGCGTCGGCGGTCTCGCCCTCGATGGCGTCTTCCCACATGTCTTCGCGTGCGGCGGCGGGTGCCACGCCGAGAAAGTTGATGTTCTCCGTCGTGCCGGATTTCGCGTCGTGAACGACGGCGGAGCCAACCCCGCCGATGCCGCACATCAGTGGATCGATGACCCCTTGGACGAGCGCACAGGCAATGGCGGCATCCACAGCGTTACCGCCCTGTTTGAGCGCCATGGCGCCGGCCTCGGCCGCTTCGGGCTGGGCGGCGCAAACGATCCCATGTGTCATCGCGAGTTCCCTCCTATGCCGGCACGTTTTCCAGTGCCGACTTTAAAGCGGCCGCGAAAACCGCACGCTGTTCCGGGGTCCCGACAGTGGCCCGGATGCAGCGGTCCAATCCCGGCGCTCCCGGCATTCGAATAAAGACGCCGTTCCGTGCCAATTCCGCTACTACGGCGCGCGCTCGCTCGCCCGAGCCGACATCGATCGCCACGAAATTGGTCGCCGAACGAATGTACGGCAATTGGAGGCGGGCCGCGAGGTCATAGTATTCCTGACGCCCGCGCGCGACTTCGGCGACAACGGTGCGGACATGATCCAGATCCGACAGCGAGGCAAGGGCGCCTGCCTGGGCGACCCGATTGACGGCGAAATGCAGGCGGACCTTGTTCAGCGCGGTGACGATATCCTTATGCGCGACAGCGTAGCCGATCCTGGCGCCGGCCATGCCGTGCGCTTTCGAAAAAGTACGCATTCGGATGACCCGCGGATCGCTCGTGTCTATCGGCGGATCCGTCCGTTCCGGCGCGAACTCCACATAGGCTTCGTCGAGAACCAGGAGTTTACCCTCCGGAACGCGGTCGATGATGGCCTGAACGTCTTCGGCGCCATGCCAGGTGCCCATCGGATTATCCGGGTTCGCAAAATAAATCAGCGGCGCGCCGCAGGCATTGGCCTTGGCGAGCAGAGCGTCGGCATCTTCGCGGTCATTCGCGTAAGGCACGGTCTCAAGCCGGCCGCCGAAACCCGAGACATGATAGTTGAAGGTCGGATAGGCGCCGAGCGAGGTGACCACCGGCGTTCCTGCGGAGACCGTCATGCGGACGACCAATCCCAGTAGATCGTCGATCCGCCGCCGACACATATCTCGTCCATGCTCACGCCATGCAATTCCGCGAGGGCAGCGCGGAGGTCGTAATTCTCGGGGTCCCCGTACCAGGACAGCGATGCAATGCTTTGTTGCATGGCCACGGCGGCCTTGGGCGAGACGCCGAAGGCACTTTCGTTGGCGCCGATCCGGGCGTCGAAAACACGTCCGATCTCGCGCTCGATGGCCTCCGGTCCGACGAATGGCGTGCTCTCCGGAAGGCTGGCCACGACGTCTGTAAACGGGATGGAAGTTGTCATCGCATCAAATGATCTGGTTGTGCAAATTGCGGACAATACGCACGTAATTCGGGAATTCCAATACTCTCGTATCAGGGGCCACCGAACGCTTCGGCCGGTATCATGGCGCTTCCGTATCCAGCCAGATCGTTGCCGGACCGTCATTGATCAGGCTGACCGACATCTCCGCGCCGAATCGTCCGGTCTCGACCGGAACTCCGTCGGCCGACAGAGAGCCGCAAAACGATTCGTAGAGCGCCTCTGCTTCGGCGGGGGGCGCCGCGCCGGAGAATCCCGGCCGGTTGCCGCGGCTGGTATCGGCGGCCAAGGTGAATTGGCTGACCACGAGAGCCGCACCGCCGATATCTCGGAGCGACCGGTTCATGCGTCCGTCCTCGTCGCGGAATATCCGAAGTTTCGCGATTTTTGCCGCCAGGCCCTGTGCCACCGCGTCGCCGTCGCCGGGCATTGCGCAAACCAAGATCAGCAGGCCCGTGCCAATTTCTCCGACAATTTCACCGCCGGTCTCGACCTTTGCCGATGTAACCCGTTGAAGGAGTGCGCGCATTCCGAGGTGACCGCGTCAGAGCAGCTCTTCCGCGATCTGACGCCATTCCTGCTGCAGCGAGCCGGAGGCCTCCGACCGTCCCGCCTTGCGGTACCAATGGCCGGCGTTCGAGAGGTCGCCTTCGACGCGGTGCAGATAGGCATGCACCCAGGAGCCGGATTGCGTCTTGTCGTCCTGCGCCAGTTTATGCGCGGCTTCCCAATCGCCTTTGGCCGCGTGCCAAAGCGCCTGCAACGCCAGTCCGGCCTCCGCCGGCGGCGACTCCGCTGCCACCGACGCCTTGAATGCGGCGAAGTTCATGCCTGCCCGTCCCTTCTAATTTCCCAATCAGGAATTTATGTCGACGGGCCTGCTGTGCAACCTAAACTTCTGCGACATGAATGACGATCTCGCGTGGTCCTAGACGCTGCCCTCGCAGATCACTTCGACCAGATTGGGACCCTTCCGATTGGCGAGTGCACGGTCCAACGCGTCGCGCAGTTTCGTGGGGTCGCTTACGCGTTCCGCCTCCAGGCCCATGGACCTGGCCAAATCCGCGAAATTTACTTCGGGGTCCTTGAAATCCATGCCGACGAACTGGTCGTTCTTGTGGAACGACAGCAGGCGTTGCTTGATGATGCGGTAGCCGCCGTTGTTCACGATGACATAGGTCATGGGCAGTTTCTGATTCGCCGCACTCCAGATCGCCTGAATGCTGTACATGGAACTGCCGTCGCCGATGATCGCGCAGACCGGCCGCTCCGGATGGGCGAGCTGCACGCCGACGGCAGCGGCGATGCCCCAGCCGATACCGCCGCTGGCAAGACCGTGATAGTCGTGACGGTCGCGGTAGGGGCGCAGATCGTTGAGATACCGGCTGGCGGTGACACCCTCGTTCACCACGATGGCGTTATCGGGCAGCGCCTCCGTGATCTGCAGCATCAGCCAGTCGGGACTGATCGGCGCGTCGCCGCTTTCGGTGCTGATCTTCTCGACCAATTTGACTCGGTTGGCGCTCCAGTTCTTCGACTTGAGGGCCGCGATCCGTTTTGTCGCGGTGTCCGCCAGCGCGGTGCCGCCCTTTTGTTTCAGCACCGGCGTCAACGCCTTCAGCGTCTCGCGCACGTCGCTGCCGACGGCCATTTCGGCGGCATAGTTCTTGCCGATTTCCCAATCGTTCAGGCCTATCTGCACGATCGGCATGCCGTCCGGCATCGGATCGACGGCATCCCAGACGGACATCCGCAGGACGTCGGCACCGACGACGATCATCAGGTCGAAGGGTTCCAGCACCCCGCGCACCTGCGGTTGGCTGCGCGACAGCGCGCCCATGAAACAGGGATGCTCGGAGAGGAAATGCGAGCCGTAAGGCGTGGTCTGCTGGTAGACGGTGGCGCCCAGGGTCTCGGCAAAAGCGGCCGCTTCCGCGAGCGCGTCGCTGGTGACGATCTCGTTGCCGCAGATCATGACCGGATTGTCGGCGCGCAGGATGCGTTCCGCGAGCGCCTCCAATACGTCGTCGGACGGCCGGTTCCGAGTGTCGATCCGGGTCGCCGATCCGAGGTCGATCCCGGCTTCGTTGTTCAGAATATCGCCCGGCAGCGATAGGAAGACCGGCCCGGTCGGCGGCGTCATGGCGATCTTGGCGGCGCGGTGGACGATCCGCGGCATGTCTTCCAGCCGGGTGATCTCGGTCGCCCATTTCACCAGCGGTTCGGCGATCGGCACCAGCGGATCGTAGAGCAGCGGTTCGGTCAGCCCGTGGCCCAGTTCCTGTTGGCCGGCGGTAATGATCAGCGGCGTGCCGGTGAATTTGCAATTGTAGAGCGCGCCCATGGCGTTACCGAGGCCGGGGGCGACGTGGACGTTGCAGGCCACCAACTCGCCGGTCGCGCGCGAATAGCCGTCGGCCATGGCGACGACGACGGATTCCTGCATGCCCATTACATAGGTGAGGTCCGGATGGTCCTTCAACGCGTGCATGATCGGCAGTTCCGTGGTGCCCGGATTGCCGAAGAGATGGGTGATGCCTTGCGCCTTCAGGAGGGCGAGAAAGGCCGAGCGTCCGGTGATTTGATTTGCCGCCATGATGTTTCCTTTTCGTGGGCCACAATGGGATGCCGCAACGGAACCGCGCGGCGTTGCGATGGATATAGGCCGCAGGCGGGCAAGGTCAGGCCGTCTCGCAGAAACGCGCGCGAATCCCCATTCCGGGCGGGCGATCTATTTCACCGTAGAGGCAATCGACGGCGAAACATCGGGGACATCGTTCATGGCAGTTCCACGTATAGCGCTCCGCGGCGCGCTCGGCATTGAGACCGCTGCGGGGGCGATCTCCCTCCTTGGACAAATCGACAGCAAATTGGAGATCGGATAATGGCCGACAGACTGCCGCTCGAAGGCATACGGGTGCTCGACCTCTCGCGCATCATCGCCGGGCCGAACTGCACCATGCAGCTGGCCGATATGGGGGCCGAGGTTATCAAGGTCGAAATCCCCGGCAGCGGCGACGATTCGCGGCGCATGAAACCGCCGGAAGTCGGCGGCGAGGGGCATTTCTATCTTGCTTTCAATCGCAACAAGAAGAGCGTCGCCGTCGACATGAAAAGCGAGGCCGGGCGCGACCTGATCCTGCGGCTGGCGGCGGTCTCCGACGTCTTCGTCGAGAATTTCCGTCCCGGCGTCACCAAGCGGCTCGGCATCGATTACGAGACGCTGTCCGAGAAGTTCCCCCGCCTCGTCTATTGCTCGGTCTCCGCTTACGGGCAGGAGGGCATGATGTCCGACCGGCCGGGTCTGGACCCGGTGTTTCAGGCGGAAATGGGATTGATGTCGTTGTGCGGCGAGATCGACGGCCCGCCGATGCGCCACCCGCTTTCCATCATCGACTTATTCACCAGCCTCTATGCGTCGACCGCCGTCTGCGCCGCCGTGGTCGACCAGAAGGTCACGGGTACGGGGCGCCATATCGACGTGTCGCTGATGGGAGGCGCCGTCTCGGTCCTCGGCAATGCCGCGCAATACTATTTCACCAGCGGCGAGGCGCCGCCCCGCGTGGGCAACGGCTTTCCGACCGTGGTTCCGGTCGGCGCCTTCGCGGGCAGCGATGGCGGGTTGTTCTATCTCGCCTGCGGGACTCAGCGACTGTACGAAAACCTCGTCGTCAAGGCGCTTGGGCGGCCCGACCTGAACCAGGACCCTTACGCGACCATGGGCGACAGGGTCCGGCGGCGGGACGAATTCATGGGCCTGCTCGCCGATATATTCCGCGAGAAGCCCCGCGATCATTGGGTCGAGGCGCTGCGTGCCGCCGGGGTACCGTGCGGCCCGGTGCGCAGCCTGCCGGAAGCCCTGAACAGCCCCGAAGTGCTGGAGGCGGGCTTGGTGCAGACGCTGCAGCACCCGACGGCGGGCGAACTGCGGACCCTGCGCTCGCCGATCGGCCTGCCGGGTGGGCCCGAGCGCCGGGACACGCCGCCGCCGCTGCTCGGCGAGCATACGGAAAGCGTGCTCCGCGAGGTGCTGTCCCTCGACGACGCGGCATTGGCGGCGCTCAAGGCCGACGGTGTCATCGCCTAGCCAAGGCGTCGTCGGCGCCGGATCGAAAGCCCGTACCAGGCCAGGCTCAGGGCCTGTAATGCGATAGCCGTCGAGAGCGCCCATTGGTGGGCGTCCGTGCCGAAATGACCGGAAGCGGATGGCGGGAATGAGTCGATGATCAGGCCCAGGACGCTTTGGATCGCGAACACGGCGGCAAAGACGAGAAAGTTGAGCGCGGTGCTGGCCCGGGCCGCGAATTCGGCCGGGAAATTCCCGGTGACGATCGGGTAGATCGCGTAGGCGCCGGACAACAGAAAGGCGGAAGCGATCCACAGCGGCATGGCCGCCGAAACGAATTCAAGCGCCAGAAGCGTTTGGCAGCCGATCAGCAGGATCACCGCGGTCAGGACCGGCGGCATGCGCGACAGGCCGCGCCGCTGGCGCCATTGCGCCAACCAGCCGAAGGCGAAATTCCCGGCGGCATAGCTGCCCAGCAGGGCAAACATGACCCAGGCCACCGTCTCCGCCGGATAGCCGGCGACGTCCCGCAGCCATAACGGCGCCCATAGGGTCTGATAGGCGCTGCCGACGCCGACCCCCATCATCGCAATCGGCGCGAAACGCCAGAGACCCATCGACCTGAACACGGTGCCGAAGGAGCGGAATTGGGCCAGGATGCCCGGCGACTGGTGGCGTTCGACCGAGGGCACTTGCAGCAGGGTGAGAAAAAACAGCAGGCTGATCGACCCCGCCAGTCCAAGGAACCCGATCCGCCAGTCGACGTGGCCGAGCAGTGCGGCAAAGGGAACCGTGGCCATCATGCCGCCGATGCCGGTCGCGCCCACCAGCAAGGACGTCGCCAGGGGCATCCTGTCGGGCAGCCAGAGAGAGGCGGTCTTGATGCCGGCGATCAGGCTGGCGGACATGCCGATTCCGAGCAGTATCCGCCCGGCGATCAGGCCCGCCATTCCGTCCGCCGAGACGATGAGGATCGCCCCGAAAATGGCGACGGCGAAAAGCCCCAGCGCGATGGGACGCGGCCCGAAGCGGTCGAAGGCGACGCCGAGCGGCAGTTGCGCGAGGCCGAAGGCGAAGAAGAAAACGCTAGAGACCAGTCCGAGTTCGGCGGCGCTTAAGGTGAACTCGCGGCTGAGATCGGGCGCGATAAGTCCGGTCGCGATGCGAAAGACGAAA
>JAYPOZ010000070.1:0-7612 GCA_038131165.1 Rickettsiales bacterium
GGGACGATACTCTCCGCTCACTTAGATCATTTACGATCGGCAGTATGTTGCCGAGGACATCGAGCACGGAGGGTATACGTGAAAGCATCAGATTTAATGGTCCGCTGCCTTGAAGAAGAAGGTGTGGAACAGATTTTTGGCGTTCCCGGCGAGGAGAACGCGGATTTCATGATTTCGCTTCTGGATAGCAAAATCGATTTTGTATTGTGTCGACATGAGCAGGCCGCTGCATTTATGGCGGACTGTTACGGACGACTCACCGGCAAGGCCGGCGTCTGCCTGGGAACGCTTGGCCCGGGCGTGACCAATCTACTGACAGGTATCGCCGACGCCAACATGGACCGCGCGCCCGTCATCGCGATCATCGGCCAGGGTTCCACCAAACGGCTGCATAAAGAAAGCCATCAGATTATGGATGCGATCCGGATGTGCGAGCCCGTCAGCAAATGGGCACAAACGATTCTCGCGCCCGAAAACGTGACGGAAATTGTCCGCAAGGCTTTCAAAATCGCGGAAGCGGAGAAGCCTGGATTGTGTGTCGTCGAGTTGCCCGAAGACATCGCCAAGATGGAAATCGACGACAAACCCATGACGCCCACCAAGGTTCGACGCCCCGGCGCCGATCACAAGGCGATCGCCCAGGCGGAAGAGCTCATCGCGGGTGCGAAAAACCCGATCATCCTGGCCGGCAACGGTGCCATTCGCAAACGTGCCGCCGCCCAGCTTACCCGCCTCGCGCACAATCTTGGCGTCGGTGTGGTCAATACGTTCATGGGCAAGGGCGCCATCTCCATGGATGACGAACATTGCCTCTATACGATGGGCTTGGGTTCGGGCGACTACAACAATCTCGCCTTCGACACCGCGGACCTTGTTATTTCCTGCGGCTACGATCTGGTGGAGTATTCGCCGTCGGCGTGGAATCGCGCCAACAAGGATGGCAAAAAGATCATCCACATGGACTTCTGGCCTGCCGAAGTCGACCGCGATTATCTGCCGTCGGTCGAGGTTGTCGGCGACCTCGCCGATTCGTTGTGGCAACTCAACGAGCTGATCGAGAAGAAACACGAAAGCAAGCTTCCACTGTTCAGCATCAGCACCCGTAGCAATTTGCGCGCTACGCTGACCGACGACTTCGCCGCGGAAAAAGACGATACGAGCTTCCCGATGAAGCCGCAGAAAATTCTGTGGGATGTGCGCCAAGTGATGGGAGCGGAAGACGTACTCCTCTCGGATGTGGGTGCCCATAAGATGTGGATTTCCCGTTACTATCAATGCCAGGAGCCCAACACCTGCTTGATTTCAAACGGTTTCTGCACGATGGGTTTCGCCATGCCGGGTTCGATCGGCGCCAAGATGGCTTTCCCCGACAAGAAGATCTTGTCGATCAGCGGCGACGCCGGTTTCGGCATGAATGTGCAGGAACTCGAGACCGCCGTGCGGCGTAAGCTCAACATCGTCGCGATGGTTTGGGTCGATGGCGAGTACGGCCTGATCAAGTGGAAGCAGCAGGATCATTTCGGCGGGAAGCACTCCCCGCTCGATTTCGGCAATCCGGACTTCAGCAAGCTCGCGGAAGCCTACGGGATGTGGGGCCGGACGATCACTGCGGCGGATCAATTGATCCCGACACTCAACGAGGCCTTCCAGCAAGAGGGTCCGGCCTTGATCGCGGTACCGGTCGACTATGCGGAAAACCGGAAGCTGACCGCCCGTCTCGGCGCGATCGAAATACCGATCTAACCGCTTATCCGCTCAGCAAAAAGGCGAGGGTGTTCCCCTCGCCTTTTTTTTAGCTCCATGCCATCGTTCGGACTAAGGCCTGGGAAATTGCAGGATCAGCAGATCTGCTCCCCCGCTGCCCACTTCGAGATTTATCTTCGGCTCGTCAGGTGAAATGAAAATCGTGGACCAGCGATCCATCGCCTTACCCTCGAAGTTCAGCACACCGCTCGCCACGATCGCATATTGTCCGCCGCAATCGTCCGGCGGCGAAAGCAGTATCGTCTCGCCCGGTGCCGCATACACCATTTCGGCGGCCAGGCCGTCGGCCTCCGCCTCAAAAACGCATGCCCGCTTTCCAGCGTTTCTCGCCGATCGCTCGGCTTCCGCAGCCACCGGAACATTCGCCTTCAGTCGCGTGCGTTGATTTCCCTTGCGCAAGCGATCGCGGGATTGCGGCATGTATTTGGCCCCAGGATCCCATTTCTGACGCAGCGTGAAATAGCGGACACCGTTATCGCCGGCTTCGATCGGGCCGTACGGCGTGTGACCGTTTGCATACTGAATCGTCAGCGGGGCCGCGGCGTGCTTGCCCATCTTCCCGCTGCCGTCGACGAAGACCTGAAATTGATTCGTCTCGTGAAAATGCGGCGGCGTGACGGAGCCGGGCGGCTGATACACGAGAAACCCCTGCGGCAAACCGTTGTCGTTGCTCTCGTTGCCATCCACGTAGCGCCCCCGCAAGGGCATCGCGCCTACATATTCGCGAAGCGTGTAATCGTGTCCGTTCACGTGGACCTGCCGCTCCGATTTTTCGGCCTCGCTTGTAGAAGTTGCCAGCAGCATCGAACTCACCTTTGTGGAATACTTTGGTCTAAAAGGAACCCGTGGTAATCTAGCATCGCGGACGGCCCCTTCCAACGCTCGGTATCGTAGAGTCAGATTTATCGCTTCATGATTATTTCAGCTACCCCCTATCGGATATCCTTCTTTGGCGGCGGAACGGACTATCCTGTCTGGTTTCGCGAGAACGGCGGCGCCGTTCTGGCGACGACGATCAACCGATACTGCTACATTACCTGCCGGACCCTCCCCCCCTTCTTCGATTACCGCCATCGCATCGTGTGGTCCCAGGTCGAGCACGTAAACGAGATCGACGAGATCGCGCACCCCTCGGTGCGCGAGGCGATCCGATATCTCAACATCCAACAGGGCCTCGAAATCCATCACGACGGCGACTTGCCGGCGCGCTCCGGCCTCGGTTCGAGTTCTTCCTTTTCGGTCGGCATCCTGCACGCGCTTCACGCGCTCCAGGGCCGAATGATGAGCAAAGGGGAGCTCGCACAACAGGCGATTCACCTCGAACAGAATCTGCTGAAGGAGGATGTCGGCATCCAGGATCAAATCCAAACCGCCTATGGCGGATTGAATGTCGTCGAAATCGATCCCGACAGCGCCTTTCGGGTCAAGCCGGTGACGATGGACCCGCTACGCAAGGAACTGTTCCAACACCATTTGATGTTGATCTATACGGGCATCTCCCGGACCGCGTCCGAGATCGCGCAAAGCCAGATCGAGGCCATTCCCCAAAAAACGCAGATCATGCGGGAAATTCAGGACCTTGTGCCGGAGGCCACAAAAATCCTGGCAGGGACCGGTGATATCAGCGATTTCGGCCGGCTGCTCGACGAAGCCTGGCGTCTCAAGAAAAGCATCAGCGACCGTATTTCAACATCGGTTGTCGACGAGATGTATATAAAGGCGCGTTCCGCCGGTGCACTGGGCGGAAAACTGCTCGGCGCCGGCGGCGGCGGGTTTATCGCTTTCTTTGTCGAACCGGGGCGACATCAAGAAGTGCTCGACGCCCTGGAAGACTTTCTGCTGGTCCCCTTCGAACTCGAGAACGCCGGGACCCACATCGTCTATTACGAGCCGAAACATTATTCTCAGTATGCCATGACCCGCCGGCATTTTATCCGCTAGCCGGTCCGTGAATCCCGACAAAAAAATAAGAATCCTCGACCAGGAAATTCTCTACGACGGATTCAACAAGCTGAGCCGGCTGCTCTATCGCTACCGGCGCGCCAATGGCGCGTGGAGCGATCCGGTCGAAAGGGAAATTTTTCGCCGCGGTCCCGCGGCCGCCGTCTTGCCCTACGACCCGGCTCGAGACCGACTCGTCCTGATCGAACAATTCCGCCCCGGCGCCTATCTTGCGGGAACCGATGCCTGGCAATTGGAGCCCGTCGCCGGCATCTGCGAGCCCGGAGAAGCGCCGGAAGAAACCCTTCGCCGGGAGGCGTTGGAGGAAGCGGGCTGCACGGTGGACGCGCTCGTGCCGATCGTTTCCTATCATGTCAGTCCGGGTTGCGTGGATGAAACGGTCAGCGTCTATTGCGGCCGGAACGACGCATCGGACGTAGCCTCCGTCGCCGGCGACCCCGGCGAACAAGAGGAAACCCGGGTTCATGTCCTCGACTTCGGTGAAACGCTGGAAAACCTGAACGCCGGCGCGTACGGCTACGCGCTGACAATCATTTCGCTGCAATGGCTGGCTTTAAACCGCCAGGATTTGCGGAAGCGATGGCTCCAGACACCTCCGGCCACGTAGCCGAGGCGTGGTTCGAATTTGTCCTTTAATCGGCCGGCGGCTAATCGGCGACCCGCCACGCCGGCATTTGCAGGACGCCCTTGGGCGGTGCCAGGAGGCCGAGCCGTTCGACGGTCCCCTCCCCAAGAGAAAACGCGGACGGCAGAACAAGCGAAGCGATCCGGAAAACTCCCGTTTCCGCGCCCAGGCCCTGCTCCCGCATCGCGTTCACGAATTGCTCGATCCGCGACGGTTTCGGTAAAGTTACCACCGTCAACGGCGAATCCGGGGCTAGGTCCAGCCGCTTGCGCACTTCGTCAAGAGCCATCTCCAAGCCACCGATCTCGTCGACGAGCCCGACCTGTTGCGCGGCCTCGCCGCTCCATACGCGCCCTCTCGCGGCCAGATCGACCGCGTCGGCATCCAGATTGCGCGCCGACGCAACCTTGCTGGTAAAGTCCTTGTAGATGGCGTCCAGGATGGCCGACATCCGCTTCGCGCCGCCGGGCGGATAGTCCTCGATCACGCTCGATATCGTTGCCCGGGGACCGGATTGGACGCGGTCCCATTCGATCCCCAGATTGCGCCAAAATTCGACGGTCGCGAACTTCACCGCAAAGACGCCAATCGAGCCCGTGACCGTCCCGGCTTCGGCAACGATCCTGTCGGCCGCCATCGCAATAAAGTAGCCGCCGGACGCCGCCGTCCCGCCCAGGCTGGCAACCACCGGCTTCCCGGCCTCGCGTGCCACATGGATTGCGCGCCAAACGGTATCGCTGGCACCATAGGCGCCGCCCGGACTGTCGATACGCACGACGATTGCCGCGATGCTCTCGTCGTCCGCGGCCTCTAAAATTGCGTCCGCGATGCGGTCGGCGGCGAATTGTCGATCCTCGTCGAAAGGTGTCTCGTCGCCCGTCCCCGGCACGATGGTACCGACACCGGTCACCAAAGCGACTTTCGGCCCGCCTGACGCCGATTCGGGCGCGATGCGGAGGTACTGTTCGACGGCCAGGGACTCGGCCGCCGGCCCGGCTTCCTTTGCCACGGCATTCTCGAACTGATCCCGATAGGCCAATTCGTCGACGAGTTGGGCCGCCAATGCCTCGCCCGCAAGCATCGGCGCCGTTTCCGCCAATCCCTTCACGTCGGCGACCGCGAGCCCCCGCGCCGCCGCGATCTGCCGGGATATCTGGTCCATCCATGAATCGATCAGCGATTGAAGCGAGCTTCGGGCCTCGTCGCTGAAACCGCTTCGGACAAACATTTCACCCGCGCCTTTGTATTCGTGGCGTTGCTCGTAGCGGGCCTCGACGTCCAACTTATCGAGCGCTTCCGCAAAGAACGGCGCCTCGATCGCAAGACCGATAAATCCGACGGTGCCGGATGGCTGTATCCAAACCTTGTCCGCGCCCGATGCAAGATAGTAGGCGACGGTCCCGTTTCCGAGCCCGCCATAGCTCTCCGAGAAACTGAACGCGAACTTGCCCGATTTGCGGAATTCGACGACGGCCCGGCGAATGGCCTGGGCATGGGCGATGGAAAGGCCGCCCTCGCCCACATCGAGAATCAATCCTTCCACGCGATCGTCTTTCGCCGCCGCCGAAATCGCCCTGACGACGTCCCGCAGGACCAGTCCGCTCTTCTCTCCGAACGCGGAGAATATGCCCGCCGAAGGCCGCTCGACGATGCCACGCCCGATATCAATCGACAGGACGACTTTCTCCGGAGTCGCGGGTTCCTCGCGGGCCTGAATGGCGAACACGACCAGGCCCGCGATCAACAGCAGGATAAAGCCGCCGAAGGCCGCGAACAGATAGAGGAATACGCGTCCGATCAGTCGTAGCATTCGATACCCGCGTTATCGGGCCACCAGAGGCGAGAATCCCAGATGGCTCCCGGCGTCGACCAGCATCGTCTCGCCGGTCATAAACCGATGGCCCAACGCCATCGAGACGACGCTCTCCGCAATATCGTCGGCCGTGCAGGCGTGTTGTAGGGGCGTACCGGTTTCGACATTTTTCACGTACTCGTCGTAACCTTCGCCCTGACCGTCCCGCTGCCACTTGGTGCCGACGAAACCAGGGCAGATCGTGTTGATCCGCACTTCCGGGGCGAGCACACGGGCAAGCGACAGAGTCATCGTGTTCACCGCCCCTTTGGACGCGGCGTAGGCGATCGAGCTGCCGACACCCGCCACCCCGGCAATCGATCCGACGTTCACCACCGAACCGTTCCCCGATGCGCGCAGCGCCTTTTCCGCCGCCCGAACCATTTGAAATGTTCCGAAAACATTGACGGAGAATGTCCGCTCCCAGACATCCGGTGTCAGGGCTTCCAGATCCATATGGTTGACGTAAGTCGTCGTACCCGCGTTGTTGATCAGGACGTCGAGACGGCCCCATTTTGCCATCGTCTCGTCGACGATCCGCCGGCAATCCGCATCGCTGGCGACATCGCCCTGGACCAGCAACGTCTCCGCGCCCTTCGCTTCGCATTGAGCGACCGTGTCTCTCGCTCCCTCCTCGCTGCTCGCGTAGTTGACGGTGATGTTAAATCCGCGCTCCGCCAGCATAACGGCGGTCGACTCGCCAATTCCCCGGGCCGACCCGGTGACGATCGCAACTTTCTTCTCGGATGCCATTCTGTTTCCTTTTCTCGATTAGGCCGCGACCAACGCCGCCGCCTTGCCGCGCGCGCTCTCCGCGCCGCCGGTATCCCCAAGCCCGTCGAGCGTCTCGCCGAGCCAGCGCCAATTCAACGAACTACCCGCGCGGCGCTCCAGCCGTTCGCCGAGCAGCGCCCGCGCCAAAGCGTGGCGACCGTCCGCAATCGCCGCATGCAGCAGTAGCTGTGCGAACACATCGCGCTGCGCGTGGCTGCCGCCGATGCGGTAGACCTGATAGCGGATCGGCAACAGCAAGTCGACGACTTTGCCGTACTCGCCCCGGCGCGCGGCGACGATGGCCTGCGAAAGCGGCAAGCCGATCTCGCGGAAGATTGGCCCTTCCGTGGTGTCGTCCCGCGCCGCGGCGTCCGCCATCGACCTCAGCATCTGGTCGACGTCGTTGCCGCGCCCCGCCGCCGCCAGCGCCATCATGTAATGCGCGTCGTGGAAGGCGAACAGATGATCGTCCACATGCCTGGCACAGACCTCGCCGAGTTCGTCCCAGCGGTTGCCGACATCGACGCCCCGCATCTCCAGCCGGGCCAGCATCGAGGTCGCGTTTGCGATATCGATGTGGTCGTCCGTCGGCTCCTTGCGGTATTCGGTGTCGTACAGCTCAAGCACCTTCGGGA
>JAYPOZ010000070.1:7622-24197 GCA_038131165.1 Rickettsiales bacterium
AAATCCTCCCGCTCCAGGTAATAAAGCGCCAGATGCCACCATGTATGATACTTGAAGTTATTAACCTCGCCCCAATTGCCGCAGAGCCCTTCCAGCCACTCGATCCCGTCCTCGTGACGGCCCATCATTTCCATGACATGAGCCACCGCGTGAGTCGACCAGCAGTCCTGCGGATTGATCCCGACAGCTTCCCGGCCGGCTGCTTCGGCCGCCGAGTAATCACCCGATTCCTCGAAGCCGAAGGCCTGCATCCCCTTCACGAAACCATAGGCAGGGACGCTCGAATCCCAGGCATACATGATGCGGTTGACGGAATCCCTCAGGCTCTGCATGTCACCGAGATAGAAATGCAGAAAATGGGCAAGGCGCAGCGCCAACACGTCCTGCGGATTCTCCAGCAGGATCGCCTCCCACCCCTCGAGGGTCGCCCGCAGATCGCCGGCCCGCCAGGCCTTCAGCGCCGCCAGATGCAGCGCCTCGCGCCGGGTGGCGCCATGCTTGGCGATGGCTGCCTCGGCACCGGCTATGGATTCATCGGTCTTCCGCAGCAATCCCGACTGACAGAACAACTGCATGAAATTACCCCGCGCGATGCTCGCCATCGGCATCTCCGGGTCCGCCTTGAACGCGCTCTTGAGGTGATCGCCGGTATCGAGCCGCAGCCCGAGATAGGACATCAAGGTCGTATCGAGCGCCTCGACCGCGTCGGCATTCGCAGCCGTCACCTCCTGGCCCCATTGATCTATCTGCATGGCAGTGTTCCCTGTCTGGCGTTGCGGGTCACGAGGGACGCTAATTCAGGGGTGCGCGCCGGGCAAGGCCGATGGGCGAAAAACCCGCGCTTACGTTCCCTATGGCGGCGGCGTTAATGCGCGGTATATGATCCCCGGATTCCACACGCCAACGAACGGAACCCAAACATGGCCGCCAAGAAACCTTTCCCGACGCCGGAAATCGGCGCCGTCGCACAGTTCGAACACGTCAATTACCGCGTCCCGGAGCACGGCCCGGCGATGCTGTTCTTCTGCGAGGGGCTCGGCTTTACCCGCGACCCGACGCGGATGGTCGGCACGCGGAACATGTGGGTCAATGCCGGTCGACAGCAGTTCCACCTGCCGCGCGGCGAAGCGGTTCCCTTTCCGGGCGAGGTCGGCGTCAGCGTGCCGGACGTCAAGGCAACGCTGCGCAATCTCAAGCGGGTGTCGCGCGAATTGAAGGGGACGGAATTCTCGTTCAAGGAGACGGGAAAGACGCTCAGCGTCACCTCGCCCTGGGGCCACGCGCTCCGGGTGCATCCCGCGGGCGAGCTCAGCGGCCGGATGCCCCAGGCAATTTCCTACGTGAATTTCTGGGTCCCGGTCGGCTCCGCGAAAGCCATCGCCGCGTTCTACGACAAGATGGTCTTCGCACCCTCGAAGGTGGCCAAGCGCGGCAAGTACGAAGTGGCGAGCGTGACCGTCGGCGCGAATCAGCACTTCCACTTCGTCGAGAAGCCCGACTACGAGCCGGTCGAGCATCCGAACCATGTGGCGATCTACGTCACCCGCTATCAGGAAATGTATGCCCAATTCAAGGCGAAGAAGCTCTTGATGCGTCCCGACGTGGACGAGCAATTCCGTTTCGAGAAGATGGCCGACCCGCGCACCGGCAAAATCGTGTTTTCCTACGAGCACGAAGTCCGCAGCCTCTATCATCCGGACTATCTGAAACCACTCGCCAATCGGGTCCCCGTGCCCTATCTCGTTGATTAATCGATCACCCTGAAAGGAATACAACCATGTCTTCAGCCGGCCTCAGTAAATACGGCCCCGTCCCCGGCGACTACAGCCCCGAGGAGTGGGAAGCCCGCTGCGACCTCGCCGCCTGCTACCGCCTCGTCGACCTCTATGGATGGAGCGACCTATTCGGCACGCATATCTCGCTGCGCGTGCCCGGCACCGATCATTTCCTGCTCAACCCCTACGGCATGCTGTTCGGCGAAATCACCGCCTCGTCGCTGGTGAAGGTCGATCAGGACGGCAAGATGCTGAGCGAAAGCGAATACCCGATCAATCCGGCGGGCTTCACCATTCACTCGGCGGTGCATATGTCGTCGCATGAGATGAACGCCGTGCTGCACACCCATACGCGGGCCGGCAACGCGGTCGCCTGCATGAAGGACGGCCTGCTGCCCTATCATCAGAAGTCGCTGACCCTGCTCGGCTTCGTCGGCTACCACGACTACGAATCGGTCGCCCTCGATCTCGACGAGCGCGAGCGCATCGTCAAAAGCCTCGGCGGCGGACGCATTCTGGTGCTGCGCAACCACGGCCTGCTGACGGTCGGCGAGACCATCGGCGAAGCCTTCTTCTGGATGTTCCGTATGGAAGCCGCCTGCCAGTATCAGGTCGACATGCTGAGCATGAACCAGGAACTGCAACCGCCTTCGAAGGAGGTTCAGGACTACACCATCGAAATGGGCAAGAAGCTGTTCGGCAAGGGCGGCAGCGCCTCGAAGAACATGCAATGGCCGGCGATGATCCGCAAGCTGGAGCGCGAAGTCGGCACCGACTGGCGCGAATAGGCGGTTTCGACCTCTTCCTTTGGGTCGACCTCTCTGCGAACACCCTCCGCCGCTCTTTAATTAGAGCCGGAGGGTGTTTTCTATTGCCCGTTCACTCCGCCCAAAAATCCTTCCGGCGGCGGCGGCAACTCGTGATCGAAGTGGCGCTTCAGGATATCCGAGATCAGCTCGTAGCCGGAGCCGACCCGTACCACATCGAGCGTGCGCAGGTCGATCAGCGTCGATGACGCGCGGTAGGGATGATACTTCCTCAGGCCGTAATCGATTATGACATCGGCGATGGCGCGGATATCGGGCTCGATATCCTCGACGCGGAACTTCGTCCCCGTCATCGACTTGTTGGCGGAGGAGCCGAAGATCGGGAAATCGTTCTCGCGGCTGAGCCGGCACAGCTCCGCGTGGAACGGGCCGGCATTGACCAGCATGCAGACCGTGCCGTCCTTGATGGAGCCGGGAATCGCCGCCGCTTCCATATTGCGCAGGATCGGATGATCCATGTCGCAGGGGGCGATCGGGCCGAAGGGCAGCCCGTGATCCTCGCAGACGGCCTTCACCACGTCGCGGCCGCGCTGGTCGATGACGTGGAGCTCCCGGTGGATATCCATATCGCCGATCATGGCGTTGCGCTTCTCCGCCGTCCGGCCCTTGGTGTCGAAGATTTTCTGCAGCGCCGCCGCCGATTTCGCGGAGCACGTATACCCGACATCCATCGGCATGATCGCGATACCGCCGCCCTTCATGGTGTCGAAGGCGCGCCGGGCGTCGCCGGGAATGTCGAGCATGGCCATCCGTGGCTCTCCGCTGGAATTGCAAGTGGGAGTAAAGGATGGAACGGCCACAGGCGGCTTCAAGGGACCTTCAAAGCCGGAAATTTCCGATGGAGCCGCATATCTTCCGCATTTCACAGAATCACTAAGCCGCGTCAATGCGACGGCATCGTGCGGGCTCTGCGGACAAAACGTCATCAATGGGATCGAAGCGAAAATCAGCTCGCCGTTGTGCCGACAAGCGAACTGGGTTTTACTCACCCGGTCACAACGCAGGCAGAGCCAGACACCATGCAACACACGCAAGAACAACTGATGATCCGAGACATGGCCCGCGATTTCGCGCAGACCGAACTCGCGCCCAACGCCGATCAATGGGAGCGCGACGGCACGGTCCCGAAGGCGGTCCTGCGACGGATGGGAGAGCTCGGATTGATGGGAGTTCTGGCACCCGAGGAATGGGGCGGCGCCAATGCCGATTTCGTCAGCTACGCCCTGGCACTGGAGGAAGTCGCCGCCGGCCACGCGGCGACCTCTCTCTATATGAGCCTCAACAACTCGCCGAACGGTCTGGCGATGGTTAAATACGGCACCGATGCGCAGAAGGAGAAATTCCTGCGGCCGACCATTCAGGGGGAAATGCAGGCTGCCTTTGCCCTAACGGAACCGCATACGGGGTCGGATGCTTCTAACCTCAAGACCCGGGCGGAACTGGTCGGCAACAAGTGGGTCATCAACGGAGCGAAGCAGTTTATCTCCTCCGGTGCCTCCGGCGATTGGTGCATGATCTTCGCCGTCACCGACCCAGACGCCGGCAAGAAAGGCATCAGCGCGTTCCTGACGCCGACCGATGTGCCGGGATACACCGTGGTCGCGAAGGAAGACAAGATGGGACAGAGAGCAAGCGATCTCTGCCAACTTGCCTTCGAGAATTTAGAGGTCCCGCCGGACATGATGCTGGGCGAGCGGGGCCAGGGCTATCGCATCGCGCTGGAGAACCTCACGACCGGGCGGATCGGCATCGCGGCGCAATCCATCGGCATCGCAAGGGCCGCGCTCGAATGCGCGCGCGATTATGCCAACGAGCGCGAGGCGTTCGGCAAGGTGATCATGGAGCATCAGGCCGTCGGCCACCGGCTTGCCGAAATGGCGACCCAGGTCGAGGCGGCGCAGCAGCTCATGTTGCACGCGGCCCGCCTCTACGATGCCGACGGCGGCGGACTGATCGAAGCGAGCATGGCGAAGCTGTTCGCGTCGGAGATGGCGGAGAAGGTCTGCTCGGATGCGGTGCAGACCCTCGGCGGCTATGGATATGTGGGCGGATTTCCGGTGGAACGCTATTACCGCGACGTCCGTGTCTGCAAGATTTACGAGGGCACTTCCGATGTGCAACGCATGCTGATTGCACGCTCCCTCGCGGCCTAGATCTTGATCTATCTCTGCCGACATTCGGAGACGCACTGGAACCGCGAGGGCCGGCTGCAAGGGCACAAGAATTCCGACCTGACCGAGCGCGGGAAAGCGCAGGCGCGACGCATGGGCGAAGCCCTGGCCCGCGAGATCGTCGACATCGACGCTTACAAGATCGTTGCCAGCCCGCTCGTGCGCACCCGCCATACGGCGGAAATCGTCTGCGATGTGCTGGGCCGCGATCCCGGTGGAATCGCCTTCGAAGAGAGGATCAAGGAAATCAGCTGGGGCGACTGGGAAGGATTTACCCGACCGGAGATCGAGGCGCGCTGGCCCGGCGCCTACGACCGCCGTCGCGAGAACCGTTGGGAGTTCCATCCCCCAAACGGCGAAAGTTATGCGGTGCTGACGCTGCGGGTCGGCGGATGGCTCTCCGATATCGAAGAATCTGAGAAAGTGATCGCCATATCCCACGGTGCCGCGGGCCGTGCCATACGCGGTCTCTACGGCAGAATGGCGCCGGAGGTTGCGGTCCGTCTGGAAGAGCCCCAGGACGCGTTCTTTCTGCTCTCGGGCGGAAATATCCGGGAAATTCCGGTCGATATCTAAGCGTCCCCTGCCGTTCGCCCTGCCTTGAAGCCGCCGCCGGGCGCGCGATAGTCTCTTGAAGGCAAACGGAGGCTTTCGGATGACCGCAGCGCAGACGACCCCAATCGACGAGCCCAATGTCTGGACCGGCAACGACTTCACCGCCGGCGAGGAATGGGTCATCCCCCTGAATGACGATCATGTGGCGGAACTGACGCGGTCCCTGCAGGCGGCGAGAGCGGCCAATATCGCGCCGCAGGACCTGCGCCCGGAGACGTTCCCCCTGCCCCGTCTCCAACCGGTTCTCGATAAGGCCTACGACACGCTCGAATACGGGCGGGGTTTCGTCGTGCTGCGCGGCTGGCCGTCCGGACGGTTCGAGCGAGCCGATAACCTCACTGTCTTTTGCGGGATCGCATCCTATTTCGGCGAAGCGAAAGTTCAGAACTACGAAGGCGAGTCCGTCGTCGACGTCATCGACAAGGACAAGCCCTACGATCACACCTCGCGCGGCTACATGAGCAACAAGCGCCTGCCCTTCCACACCGACGGCGCCGACCTCGTCGGCCTGCTGTGTCTCGGCGTGCCGGCGGAAGGCGGCACCAGCCTGCTGCTCAGCGCGACCAATCTCTACAACACGATCCTGGCGGAGCGGCCGGACCATCTGCCGGTTCTGGCACGCGGGTTCTACCATCATCGCCGCGGACAGCACGATCCGGGCGAGCCGCCGCTTTCGCCCGAGCGCATTCCGATCTTCAGTTTCGCCGACGGGTTGCTGCATTGCTGCTACAACCGCAATCCCATCGACTGGGTCGTCCACGAGGGAATGACCCTCGACCCCGAGGAGGTCGAAACTCTCGACGATTTCGACGCGCTCTGCCACCGGCCAGGAATGGCTGTGGAGATGACTTTCCGGGAGGGAGACATGCAGTTCGTCAACAACTTCGTCATCCTGCATTCGCGCGGCGCATACCGCGACGACGCGGCGCACAAGCGCCACCTCGTGCGGCTCTGGCTGGAGAGCCCCCGGAGCCGGCGCGGCGCCCGGGGCCTGCTCGACATCTATGTTCCCGGTAGTTCCAAGGTGAGCCAGGAGCATCCCCGCCCATGAACGCCGCCGACCTCCACCGCGACGCGATCGTCATCGACACCACGTGTCCGCTGGCGCGCATTCATAAATACGTCGACTGGTACCGCGAAGGGGGCGCAACGGCGATCGCGCCGACGATCACCGGGGCGAGCGGCAATGCCCGCAGCGGCTTCGCCATGATTGGCGGCTGGCACCGCTACGTGCGGGAGCGCGCGGACACCCTGATCGTGCGCCGGGCAAGCGACATCGAGCGCGCCAAGACCGAGGGCAAGCTCGGCCTGATCCTGCATTGCCAGGGCACGGCGATCATCGAGGACGAATTGGACCTGATCGAGTCCTATCACGAGGCCGGCCTCCGCGTCGTGCAACTTTGCTACAATACCAAGAATCTGGTCGGCGACGGCGCCTCGGAGCGCACGGATTCCGGGCTCAGTTATTTCGGCGTGCGATTGATCGAGCGGGCGAATGCGCTCGGCCTGCTGATCGACTGCTCGCACACGGGACACCGCACCAGCATGGACGCGGTCGAGGTCTCGAACGATCCCGTCGTCATCACCCATGCCAACGCGCGCGCGGTGCAGGACAATGGCCGCAACGTCGAAGACGAACTGATCAAGGCCATCGCCGCAAGCGGCGGTATCGTCGGCACCGTCGGGTTTCCGCCGTTCCTCAGCTGGGACGGGCAACCCACGCTCGACCATTTCATCGACGATATCGCCTACAAGGCGGACCTCGTCGGGATCGACCATACCGGGATCGGCATCGACTATTACGAAGGCCAGTACCCGGTCGAGGACGAGGAGACGGCTACGGCCCGCTACCGCAACCGGCTCGAGACGGGCCAGTGGCGGGCCGAGGAATACCCGCCCCCGCCCTACAAGTTTCCGGAAGGGATCGAGACGCCCCGGACCCTGGTGCGGCTGACGGAGCGCCTCGTCGAGCGGGGCTTCGGCGAGGAGGATATCCGCAAGGTCCTGGGCCTCAACTGGATGCGGGTCTACCGGCAGGTCTGGCATGGTTAATTTTTATTAACCATATGTGACGCCGATCACAGCGCGACCGATCGCAAGAGCGCATTATGCTCACGCGTTAAGGATCACGTGCCCGTTGAGGATGAAGACAGTGTACAGTTTTGGAGACGTGTCGCGGCTGCCGACTTACAGCCGCGACGAGAAAGTTTGGTTATACGACCGGCGCGACACGGCGGTAGTGGAAATCGTCCGCATCGAGTCCGGTGTCACCAAAATTGTGCGTCGGCTTTATTCCTGGATCGAAAAGGAAATGGCCGCTTAGAGATGTCCTTGGGATTCATCCCTGGCGGCCAATTCCGCGCCTTGCTTCTCGACGAAGCGCGCCAGTCTCTCGGCGTCGAACCCCATGCGCCGTAATCCTGGTGCGGAATTGGCGACTTCCTTATAAAGCGAAATCAAGCCGCCGCTCAGCGTTACCACCGCGACCCCTTCGAACATCGTGCGTGTCCCTTCGCTCTCTGCGATCTTGGATTCGTAGCTGAAGACGTACCGGACATAACCGGTCTTCCCATCGGAGACCGGATCATGGAGGTCCCAGCGGAAATTTCGGGCATCGCGATGGAAATAGTCGCGGATCATCCCGGCGATCTTTGCCCGCCCTTCGAAAGCACCGTAAAAGACATCGTCGTAAACCCCGTCTTCCGTGAAGCAGGACGCGACCGCCTCGCCGTCGCCGGCACAGGCGCCGGCCACCATCTTTTCCATCAATTCGCCGAATTCCATCGCGTGCACTCTCGCTTTTCAGGTTTGCCGCCGCACATTAAGGTGATCCTCAGGAGGATTCTTCCAATGGTAAAACTGACCCAAGACGAAGTCGATTTCTATCACGAGCACGGCTACGTCGTGGCGCGCGGCGTGATCACCGGCGAGAAGCTCGACGCCCTGCGGCGCGAGACAGACGCCGTCGTCGCGCAGGCTGCGGGTGTGGCCGAACACAATGCGGTCTACGACCTGGAAGACAGTCATTCGCCGAGCAATCCTCGGGTCCGGCGCCTGAAGGAACCCTACAAGCATTTCGAGTTCTTCGACGGCATCGCCCGCGATCCCGACGTCCTGGATATCGTCGAGCAACTGCTCGGCCCCGACATCCGTCTCTACGGCGGCAAGATGAACCTGAAATCGGCGGGCTACGGCGCGCCGGTCGAATGGCATCAGGACTGGGCTTTCTATCCGCACACGAACGACGACGTTCTCGCCACGGGCCTGTTGCTCGACGATTGCGACGAGGCTAACGGCCCCCTCATGGTGATGCCCAGGTCGCACAAGGGCCCGACCCACGACCATCACGTCGACGGCCATTTCTGCGGGGCGATGGATCCGAACGATCCGGAGGCGGCAGCGCTCGACTATTCCAAGGCGATCAAGCTGACCGGTAAGGCGGGCGACATGACCATCCATCACGTGCGGTTGGTGCACGGCTCCGCCCTCAACACATCGAACCGGCAACGCCGCCTGCTCCTGCATGAATACGCGGCGGGCGACGCTTGGCCCTTGGTCGGCATGAAAGGCGATTTCGAACATTTCTTCTACGAGATGATGATGCGCGGCACACCGACAAATGTGCCGCGGACGGTGGCGGCACCCGTGCGACTTCCCTATCCGCCCGCAAAGAAAGGCGGGTCGATTTACGAGAACCAGAAAGGGATCGCCAGCCGCTTCTTCGAGACCTTCGAGAAGCGACGCGCCGCCGGCTGACCCGCCGACGCCTTGAGCCGCGCCGGCGACGAAGCGCTCTTGCTATTCCGTTCTGGTTTTCTCCTT
The DNA here is from genome assembly GCA_038131165.1 of Rickettsiales bacterium. GTDB lineage: Bacteria > Pseudomonadota > Alphaproteobacteria > UBA8366 > UBA8366 > UBA6544. Next base: position 16,833 of record JAYPOZ010000070.1, read on the forward strand.
TGGCCGCATGAAACTCTCGCTCTCCTGCCGGATCGCTGAATCGTCCAGCCGCAAGGACATCGCGGCGCTCCCGATCGAAGACTTGGCGCCGCTGGCGGCCCAGGCGGGATTCGCCGGCCTGTCGATGCGCGCCTCGGCCGTTTCGGTCGACACGCCGTTGCCCCGCGTGCGCCAAATACGATCACTGCTCGATCGTCACGATTTGTCCGCGTCCATGGTCATGGGCAATGTCGCCCTGGCGGCCAACAATGCCGAGGCTCCCGATTGCCTGCGCCGGATCACGCCGCATCTCGATCTCGCGGAAGCGCTGGGCGCAAAGCTGATCCGCGTCATGATGCAGCACGAGGACGACATTCCGCATGCGCAGCGCGCCGCGGACGAAGCGGCGGAGCGCAGCCTGACGCTCGCCCATCAGACCCATTGGGGAACGCTCTGCGAGACAGTGGCGCAGACGCTCGATCTCGTTCGCAGAATGGACCGCGCGAATTTCGGCATCACATTCGAGCCCGCCAATCTTCTCGCCTGCGGCGACGATCACGGCCCGGATGCCCTCCGCCGATTGGCGCCGCATCTCGTGAACTTCTATTTCCAGAACGTCCGCATCGACCCGGCGGGCGAGCATCGTTTCAAGACCCGCGCGAAGGGTCCGGTGCCGCTTTCCTATGTTGCACTCGATGACAGCGCCGGCATCGCCGTCCCGCCGCTGATCGATGCTCTGCAAGAGGCCGGTTACGACGGTTGGGTATCCGTCCACCAACCCCTGCGCGGCGCTCAATCCGTCAAGGACGCGGTGGACGAGGCCGCCCGGGTCTTTCGCCCACTCATTGGCTAGCGCTGCTGTACCTCTACCGGCGCCGACTTAATTCTTCCTCTAGCGGGGCAATCGTCCCCAATGACAACACAATCGGAGGAAGTCGACGTGGCAAAAAGCGAAGCGTACGAAAAGGGACAACAGATTCGCCGGGAGATGATGGGCGACGAATTGGTCGAGAAACTGGCGACCACCGTCTACGCGGATCCGGTAATGGAAAAGTTCGGCGACTACGCCACCGAGGCCGTCTTCGGCCTGTTGTGGGGCCGGGACGGCCTCGACCGCAAGACCAGGGCGATGATCTGCGTGATTTCCGACACCTGCCTCCACTGCTGGCCCGAGCTCGAACTCCACGTCCGCTTCGCCCGCCGCATGGGCTGGACCGAGGACGAAATCACCGAAGCCTTGCTCCATGTCGGCGGCTATATCGGCGTGCCGACGATCCGCGAGGCGATGATCATCGCCGGTAAGGTCTTCAAGGAAATGAACGCGGAAGAAGGCTAGACGCTCAACCGGGCAAAGCGGCCTTCGACGGGCCCGGGGCGGCGCCATGAAAATGTATTTCCGGCTCCGTCATCCCGAACCCGCCGAAGGCTGCGGCGCGCGGCCCTCGAGGAACCAATCGAGGATTCGGGGATTCTCGTCGCGGGGATAGGTGTGCGAGAGGTCGGCGATCTCGCGGAAGACGATATCGGCACCGCGCTCGCGCAGGACCTCGTGGGCGATCCGGGCAACCTCGACGTCGAACATCCGATCCTGAACGCCGTGGGTGAGATAGATCGGACGGCCGGCAATATTCATCCGACCGCCCATTTCCAGCATCATGACGTGGAAGCTGGCCGCGATCGGCGCCAGATGCGTGAACGGCGAGGCAGCGCGCAGCCCGCTCAAATAGGTGAACGTCCCGCCGTCGCTCATCCCGGTCATCAGCATGCGAGTGCGGTCGACGTTCCAGCGCTGACAGGCCGCCTCGAGAATATCCTCGATATTCTCGCTGTCGGCTTCGGGCTGCATCAACGACCAGGTATCGCCGCAGGCCGTGGCGGAGATCACGATAACGCGCCTCCCGCAGCCAGGTCCAAAGAAAGGCCCTTCCATGGCCGCTGCCGCCATGCAGCGCCACCACGACGGGATAAGAGATCGCCGGATCGTAGTACTCCGGCACATAGAGCGAGCAGCCGCCTTTTTGATCGCGCGCGTTGTTGAAATGGATGACACCTGTATCCGGGCGGGATTCGGCCGCCTCCAGCCGCGCCCGTAACCCGGCGTCCGCCCGCGCCGCCTCCTCCAGAAAGAAGGCACTCACAGAAGGCAGCAGCGCCGCTGCGGGATACAGCATTTCCATCGCATAGGGCGTATACCGGAGCGCTCGGTAGGCCATGAAAATGCCCTCCGGCTGGTCCGGCGTCTCCAGAAACCCCGCAACCGCTTTCCGTGTCAGGTCGAAGCTGGTTTCGACGGACCGAGCGATCTCCTCGCGATCCTCCGGCCACGCCGCCGCCGTCAACCTCTCCCCCGCGTCCTGCAACGCTTCGACCCGCGCAGATAGCTTCTCCTTCAACTGACCGACGAGCGCCGGGTGCAAATAGCGTTGGACGGCGAGCAGCGTGTCCAAAGTCGCCAGCAAGGGTGGGATGGCGGAGTCCAGGCCCGAATTATCCGCGGCAACCATCTATGAAGCCTTCGGCACGAGATCCATAATCTGCTCCAAGGTCTCAATGCGCTCTCTCTGCGAGGCATCGGGATCGATGCGCAGCGAGAGCGAGTCGATTCCGCACGCCTCATAGGCGCGAAAGCGCTCCCGAACCATCCCCGGCGTGCCGAAAGCGCCGAATTGCGTCACCATCTCGTCCGGCACCCGCCGCGCCGCCTCGTCGCGCTTGCCCTCGATCCAAAGCCGCTGGATCGCCTTCGCATCGTCGGTAAAACCCGCCCGTTGGAAAGCGTCGTTGTAGAAGTTCGTTTGCGCCGATCCCATCGCCCCCATCTGAAAGGCGACGTTCGGGCGCCGGGCGTCGATGATCTCCTCGACATTTTCTCCGACCGCGACGGAACACGACGCATGCAGCTCGATATCCTTCATCGAGCGTCCGGCCTTCTCGGCGCCCGCCCGGATATAAGCGAGGTGCGCGTCGGCGTGATCGGGCGAGAACGAGGTACCGAGCCAACCGTCCGCCGCCGCTCCGGTAAATTCCAAGGATTTCGGCGCCAGGGTCGCGAGGAAGATCGGAATCTTCGCCGGCGGATGGTTAAGCCGGATCGCCTTCCCCTCGCCGCCCGGCAGCGGCAACGTGTGATACTTTCCCTCATAGGCAAGCTTCTCGTCCCGGAAAGCCATGCGCAGAATGTCGACCGTTTCCTTGAGCCGGCTGAGCGGCGCCTTGTACGGCCTCCCGTGCAGTCCTTCGACGACCTGAGGTCCGCTCACGCCCAGCCCCAGGATGAACCGCCCTTCCGAGATGTCGTGCATCGACAAGGCCGTCATCGCGGTCATCGAGGGAACGCGCGCTGATCTGCATGATGCCCGTCCCGAGCCGGATGCGGTGGGTCTTGCCCGCCAGATAGGCGAGCGACGTTACCGCATCATGTCCCCAGGCTTCGGCAGACCAAACCGAATTGACGCCAAGACGCTCGGCGATCACGACGTATTCGGCCAACTCCCTAATGGCGGTTCGGCCATAGGCCCCCACCGAAACCGACGTTTGCATGCAGTCTCTCCCTCAATGGATGCGCGGTGGCTTATCGGAGGATATAGGCCGAAGGGCCGCCGCGGGGAATTGAAATCACCGGGCCCCAGACGACATTTCTCCACATGGATTGGACAAATGTGAAAATCGGCGAGGCGCTGCGCCGTTCCGCCGAAATGTGGCCCGACCGCGAGTTCGTTGTCGGCATGGGAGAGCGCATCACCTACGCGGATTTCGACCGACAGGTCGACCGGCTCGCAACTGGTTTCCTGGGACTCGGGGTCGGACGCGGCGATCATGTCGCCTGCTGGCTCACCAATGGCCCGGACTGGATACGCACCTGGCTCGCGTGTTGCCGTATCGGCGCGACCGTCGTTTCGATCAATACCCGCAACAAGGTGCAGGAGGTCGACTTCATTCTGCGGCAGTCCGACGCCAAGGTTCTGGTCGCGATGCCGTCCTATTGGGAGATCGACTATCTCGCGATGATCGGAGAGCTCGCCCCCGGCTACGAACAAGCGACGCCAGGGGAGTTGCAGGTCGAAAATCTGCCCGAACTGCGCTCCATCGTCCTCTGGCAGGACGCACAAAGCCCCGGCACGGTCTCCCTGCAAAACCTGATGCGGGCGGAAGCGGACCGTGCCGCGCTCGACGAGGCTGCCTCCAAACTCCAGCGCGAAGACCCGGTCGTCATCATTTACACGTCGGGCACGACAGGGACACCGAAGGGCGCCATGCACTGCCACCGGGTGCTGCTGGAGGGCCGCGACATCGCCAAAGCCCTGCATATGGAAGCTGGCGACAACGTGCTGTGCCATCTGCCGCTCTATCATGTCGCCGGAAGTGTCGCCACCGTCATGCCCGCGATGCAGCACGGCTGCACGATCGTCACCATGGATCAGTGGGAGCCGGCGGCGGCCCTGGACCTGATCGAGCGCGAGCGCATCAACATCATGGGCGGCATTCCCACTCACTTTATCGACATGCTGGGCGTGCCGGGTGTCGAGGACCGCGATACCCATTGCCTGAAGTCCGCCTGGATCGGCGGCGCGCCGGTCACCCCAAAGCTCGCCCGGCAGGCCAAGGAAATTCTGAAGTTCGACGCCTTGCAGGCGGTCTACGGCCTGACGGAAACGATGGGCGGCACCACGCTCAGCGAATTCGAAGCGCCGATCGAGGTGACCTGCGAGAACAAGGGCAAGCCGATCGGCGATTTCGAGGTCAAGGTCGTGCGGAACGAGGCAGGCGAAACCGCGCCCTTCGGCGAGGACGGCGAAATCTGGATACGCGGCTACACGGTCATGCTCGGCTACTACAAGAACGAGGCGGCCACACGCGAAGCCATCTCTGCGGATGGTTGGTTCAAGACCGGGGACTTGGGGCGGTACGACGAGCAGGGATATTTGCAGATCACGGGCCGCGCCAAGGAAATGTTCATCGTCGGCGGCAGCAATGCCTACCCGGCCGAGATCGAGCGCTATCTCGAAACCCATCCCAAGGTGCATCAGGCGGTCGTTTGCGGCGCGCCCCACGAACGCCTCGGCGAAGTGTGTTTCGCCTTCGTCATGCCGAAACCGGGCGAACGGCTTGAAGCGGGAGAAGTCATCGATTTCTGCCGCGGCCGGATCGCCGACTACAAGGTGCCGCGCCACGTCGATGTCGTCGAAGATTTCCCCCGCACATCCACGAACAAGATTCAACGATACGTCCTGCAGCAGAGAATTTCCGACCGGTTCGACCGATGATCTATCAGCACAGGCTCGTCACGGCGCGCAGCGGATATCTTGAAGACAGGCACGAGCACTTCCAACGCGTCGCCATGAATGCGCTCGACGATCACGGCTCCAAGCTCGTGGGCGCCTGGGAAATCTGGGTCGGCCAGAACGCGGGTGCCGCGATCTGGCAATTGCGCGAACACGAAAGTCTCGCCACCTGGGAGGCGCATCGCCACAAGGCGGAGAGCGACGCGGCGCTCGTGGGCAAACAGGATGCGTCGCTGTATCCGACACTCGAATTCGTCGACACCTCGATCCTGCGCCTCGCCGATTTCTCGCCCGGGTTTCCCACGGACTGGCCGGCGTTCGAGGAGGTGCGCGGTCGGGAACGCTCCTTCATCGAGCAGCGCATCATTTACATGCGCCCCGATCAACCGGGCGCCCATCATCAACTCTACCGGGACAAGATCATGCCGGCGCTTGAGCGCGAGGGAGCCTCCCTGATCGCGTTCTTCGATACGGTGATCGGCCCCGGTACCACGAATACCGGATCGCATCGCAGTGTCGAGCTGAGGCGTTTCCCGGACCTTGCCGCCTGGCAACGCTGGCGCGGCATCCAGAACGAGGACAGCGCCCTGTCGAACCTGTTGAAACGGGAATGGCTTAAAGCGGTCACGCGAGTCGACAATGCCCTGCTGTTTCCGATGGACTACAGCCGGATTCGATAAACCCAAAGAAGGATGGAAGTTTCGGCCTCGCCATTGGCTAGCCCCTCCAGACGGCTGCGAGCACGAATTCGTCGGCAACCGGCTTGAATAGGACCGTCCCCGCCCTCACCTAAACGGAACATGGCACCCTGCCGCCCCATCGAAGCCAGCGGATACCGCGCCTTCGTGCGCCTTGACGGAATTATTTTATTATCTCAAAGAAACTAAGATTCGCCGCAATGGCGGCTCTCTGTACCTCCATCATCCTGGCCGGCGTCGTCCTTGTCTTCCCCCAATTCGCCGCGCGTTGGCTGCTGGCCTCGGGGATCGACAGGCTGGAAGTCGTCGGCGAGGGAATCGAGACGATAAAGATCGATCTGTGGAATCGTGAGGTATCCGTCGGCCCGCTCCGAGTGAGCCGGCCCGGACATCAACCCGCGACGCTCGAACGGCTTTCGCTCACGTTCTCTCTGAAACGCCTTCTCGACCGCCATATCCTGACGAAAAGCGCCGCCATCGAAGGCGCGCGTTTCGATATTGTCCGGGAGGCGGATGGACGCCTTTCGATAAACGGCGTCGATGTTTCCGAGTATTTCGATGCCGCCGCGTCCAAACCACAGGACGATACGGGAAAAGGTAGCGATTGGGGCTTCGGTCTTCGTCGCCTCGATCTGCGCAACGGGCGCATCCGGTTCGAGGATAAATCGGTTCCGGAAGGCGGCATTCTCGACCTCGAATTCGTCCTTATGAGTATCTCGGGATTCGACACCCTGACCTCCGGTTCAAAGGGCAGATTCAGCCTGTCCGGTCTCGTCAACAACATGCCGGTAACAATCGGCGGCGCCATCTCGATCGGTCCAGACAACGTCGGTTTCGATCTCGAAAGCGAATTCGGCGCAGTCACTCCCGAGCAGATCGGCCAGTTTACCGGGCCGGCGACGATATCGGCCTTCGGCGGGCGGATGAGCAGCCGGTTTCGACACCGCGGCGAAATATCGAGCGCGGATTCCATCGCCGTGGAGAACGACGGCGAGATCGTCGTCTTCGACGGCCGCTTCCGGAACCCGCACGGTCTGTCGGTATCGGCCCGCAAACTGAGTGCTGCGGTTCGGGCCAGGCTTGTCGCCGCAAGACGCGCGCCGGCCCGGTTCAGCGGCACGATCTCGCTCGATGCCGAAGCGGTTCGTGCCGCCTCCTCCGGGGCGATGGATATGGAGCTTGCACAGGCGCGCGCGGAACTGACTGGCGTTTCCTTCGATATCGATACCGGTGCTGCGCCGGCGGTCCGGGACCTTTCCGCGGCGCGGGCCGAGATCGGGGCCGGGAACATTTCCCTCGGCGCCGAGTCCGGACATCTGTTTTTCGCGCGAGCCGGAAAGGTTTCTCTCGGGGAGCTGTCGCTATCTCCCTCACCCGACGTTGCGGAACGCTTCAGCCTGCGGGCT
>JAYPOZ010000071.1:0-2276 GCA_038131165.1 Rickettsiales bacterium
TTGACGACGGCGCCGCCGCCCTGCGCCGCCATGATCGGACAACCGTGGAGCAGCCCGTAATAGACGCCCGACAGATTAATCGACGTGGTCTTCTCCCAGTCCTTGCCGGCAACGCCCGCGTTGTCCATCAGCACGTCGAGGCGGCCGAGATCGCGCTGCGTCCGGGCGAGCGCCTCTTTCACCGCGTCCTCGTCGGCGGTGTCGAGCGCGTTCGCGACCGCCCTGGCACCCAACTCCTCCGCGCGGGCGGCAGTGGCCTGCGCCGTCTGCTCGTTGATGTCGGAGCAGACCACCGTGGCCCCTTCCCCGGCGAGCTTCAGCGCCATGGCCTGGCCGATCCCCGAGCCGGCACCGGTGACGAAGGAAACGCGGCCGTCGAATGCGGGCATGGGTATATCCTCTCGTTTGACGCGGGTATTGCGCGTGCTTCTGCAATTCAATCTCACTTAGGCCGAGCCACCGTCTCGGAAAGTTTGCGCCGCCGCCGCCGGGCATCGATAATTCCCGCGACCGAAGAGGAGAAAATGAGAATGGCCCGCATCGCGATTGCCGGATTTATGCACGAGACCAACTGTTTCGTGCCGGACGTCACCGACTTCGAGAATTTCGCCAATCCGCCGGACCGCCCGGGGATCCTGCGCGGCGAGCGGATTCTGGAGGAGTTCGCGGAGAAGGGCGCCTCCACGGCAGGCTTTTTGAAAGGCAGCGACGGCAATCACGAGATCGCGCCCCTGCTCTGGACCTCGACCACGCCGGGCGGGTATGTGACGAAACACGCCTACGAGCGGATCGCGGGCGAGATCATCGCGCGGCTCTCCGACGCCCTGCCCGTCGACGCGGTCTATCTCGATCTGCACGGCGCCATGGTGTCGGAGGAGTTCGAGGACGGCGAAGGCGAATTGCTGCGCCGGGTGCGCGCCGTGGTCGGCGAGGAAGCGCCCATCGTCATCAGCCTCGACTACCACGCCAACGTCACTCAGCAGATGGTCCGGCACGCGGACGCGATCCTGCCCTATTGGACCTATCCCCATGTGGACCAGTTCGATACCGGCAAGCGCGCGGCGGAGGCGATGAAGCGCCTGTTGGTCGACGGTCGGCCGGCGGGCCGGGCGCTGCGCCATCTGCCGTTCCTGTTACCGCTCAATTTCCAATGCACGCTGGTCGAGCCCTCAAAGGGCATTGTCGAGGCCGCCGCCGCGCGGCTCTCGAAGGATATGCTGTCGCTCGCCTATCTCGCGGGATTTCCGCCGGGCGACCTGCGCGAAGCGGGCCCCACCGTCAGCGCCCATGCCTATAGCCAGGAGGAAGCGGATGCCGCGGTCGACGAGATCGCGCAGCTGATCGCCCTCAAGGAGGCGGAGTTCGCGGAGCCCCTATTGGCCCCGGACGAGGCGGTGAAGGAAGCCATTCGGATCGCCGTCGGGGCTCAGAAGCCGGTGGTCGTCGCGGACACCCAGGACAATCCCGGCTGCGGCGGCACGGCGGACACCGTGGGCATGCTGGAGGCGCTGGTGCAGAACGACGCGCAGAACGCGATTTTCGGCGTCGTCAAGGACCCGGCCGCCGCCGCCGCCGCACACGCGGCCGGAGTGGGCGGCGAGATCGAAGTCGACCTTGGCGGACAGGCCGACCTGCCGGGCGTCGTCCCCTTCCACGGCACATTCAAGGTCGAGGTGATCAACGACGGCAAGTATCAGACCACGGGGCCGGTGGCGCAGGGCAAGCGCTACGACGTCGGGCTTTCGGCGCTGCTCTCCATCGGCGGCGTGAAGGTCGCGATCAGCAGCGAACGGGTGCAGGCGCACGACCGCTCGGTCTTCGAGCATCTCGGCGTCGTGCTGCAGGATTTGGACATCATCGTACTGAAGAGCACGGCGCATTACCGCGCCCATTTCGACCCCATCGCGGAGACCACCTTCGCCGCCATCGCGCCCGGCGGACACGGCGCCAACCCGGTGGACTTTCCCTACCGCAAGCTCAGGGACGGCGTGCGCTACTACCCGCTGGGCCCGGTACGGGAGGGCTGAGGCGGAAGCCGCCGGTTATTTTGCGGACTGGATCGCGCGCCAGACGCGCTCGCTGGTGACCGGCATGTCGATGGTGTCGATGCCGAGCGGCGCCAGCGCGTCCAGTACGGCATGGACGACGGTCTGCGGCGCGCCGATGCACCCGGCCTGCCCCGAGCCTTTGACGCCGAGCGGATTCGCCTTCGTCGGCACGCCCTTGTCGAGATGCACTTCGAGGTCCGGCAGCTGGCTCGCGCGCGGCAGCCAGTA
>JAYPOZ010000071.1:2376-16280 GCA_038131165.1 Rickettsiales bacterium
CCGCGATATCGGCGAGCGCCACCGATTGACCCGTCGCTGTCACCGAGAACGCGCCGTCGCCGTAACTGAGCGCGTCCGCTTCCGCCTGCAGCAGCCGCGCCGCGACACGCCGGGCCTTCTCCAGCACCTCGTCGATGGCGCGCATCATCGCGCCGCCGCCCATGTGCATGGAGCGCGCCCCGCCGTGCCCGAAGCCGATCCGGGTCTTGCGCGTGTCCGCCTGGATGTAGCGGAAAGCCTCCATCGGCAGCCCGAAGCGGTCGCCGGCGATTTGCTTGTAAGCGGTCTCGTGGCCCTGGCCGTTGGATTCTGTGCCGACCCGCAGCTCGATGGCGCCGTCGGCGGCAAAGCGAATCTCGGCTCCCTCCTGCGGGGCACCCCGCGCCGTCTCAAGAAAGCTTGAGATACCCAGTCCGCGGAGTTTGCCGGCACGCTGGGACGCCGCGCGGCGGGCCTCGAACCCATCGCGGTCGACCAGGCGCACGATATCGTCGATATTGGGCCGGAAGCGCCCGCAGTCGAAGGTCAGGCCCTGCGCCGTCTCGTAGGGGAAGTCGACCACCGCATTCAGGCGTCGCAATTCCACCGGATCGAACCCACAGCGCCGCGCCGCCGCCTCGATCAGCCGTTCTGTGATGAAGTTGGCTTCGGGCTTGCCGGCGCCGCGATAGGCGTCGATCGGGGCCGTATTGGTGAAGACGCCGCGGGATTCCATGTAGATGGTCGGTATGGCATAGCCGCCCCCCATCGCCGTCGGCGACGCCCGCGTCGAGGCGCCCGGCGCCGCCCCGGACAGATAGGCGCCGAGGTCGGCCACCAGATCGGCATCGAGCGCCAGGAAACGGCCCTCTTTGTCGAGCGCCAGGCGCCCCTGGGTACGGATGCCCCGGCCCTGCGTGGCACTGGCGAATTCCTCGCTGCGGTCGCCGGTCCATTTGACCGGCCGCGAATATTTTCGCGCCGCCCACAACAGCAGCACCCATTCCGGGTAGACGAAGTTCTTGAGCCCGAAGCCGCCGCCCACGTCGGGCGCCACGATCTCGATCCGTTCGGGCGGCACCTGGAAGACGAATTTCGCAAGCTGGCCGCGGATACCGTGCAGACCCTGAGCGGACGCGGTGAGCCTATAGGTCTCCCGCGCCGCGTCGTATTCGGCGATGCCGGAGCGCGGCTCCAGGGGGGCGGCGGATATCTTGTTGTTGACGATATCGAGTTCGACCACATGTGCCGCCGCTGCGAAGGCCGCCTCCATCGCCGCCTTGTCGCCCTTGTGCCAGCGATAGATGACGTTGCCGGCCGCCGCGTCCCACAGAAGCGGAGCCCCGGCTTCCTGAGCCCTCATCCCGTCCGTCACGGCGGGTCGCATCTCGTAGCCCACTTCGACCAGCTCCGCCGCCGCGCGCGCCACGGCCTCGGTCTGTGCTACGACAAAGGCCACATGGTCGCCGACATAGCGCACCCGGTCGCGCGCCAGTGCCGGCCGCGGGGGAATATAGAAGCCCGACTCCTCGGGCAATTCGGCGACGCACGGCAGATTGTCGACCCCGTCCGCATCCAGGTCCGCCACCGTATGTACGCCCAGCACACCCGGCAGCGCCGCCGCCGCCGAGACGTCGATCCCGGTGATATCCGCGTGGGCGTGCGGCGAACGCACGACGGCGCCGTAGACCTGGCCTTCCATATTCAAGTCGTCCGCGTATTGCGCGGTGCCGGTGAGAAAGCGTCGGTCTTCGAGGCGGGGGGCCGATTGCCCCATCTTGGCACTGGTCACGTGATTGCCTTTCGCTGGCGCATGTCTTGCGGCGCCGGTCAGTCGAACGGTTTGAAATGCTTGCTGAGCGCCAGGCCCTGGCGCTGGTAGGAAGAGCCGATACGGGTGCCGTAGAGCTTGTCCGGCACATCGGTCAGCTTGTCGTAGAGCAGTGAGCCCACGACCTGATCTTCCTCGATCAGGAACGGCACCTCGTGGGACCGGACCTCCAGCACCGCCCGGGAGCCGGCACCGCCGCTCTCCGCATAGCCGAAGCCCGGATCGAAGAACCCGGCATAGTGCACCCGAAACTCGCCCACCAGGGTGTCGTAGGCGACCATCTCGGCGGCATATTGCGGCGGCACGTTCACCGCCTCCTTCGACGCCAGGATATAGAAGTCGCCGGGATTGAGGATCAGGTGCTTGTGCTCGCGCGCATAGATCGGCTCCCAGTAATCGATGGGGTCGTAATAGCCGATATTCTCCACATCAATGAGATCGGCGTGCTGACGCGCCCGGAACCCGAGCAAGCCGTCCGTCCGCTCGCCCTGCAGGTCGACGGTGAGCGGGATGCCCTTGAAGGGCCCCTTCTTGTCGAGATCCCGGTCGACGAGGCGGAATTCCTCGTGCAGGCGGTGGTGCATGGCGGCGCTCAGCGAATCCGACCCGCGCCGCAGGCGGAGCTGGCTTAGTTTCGCGCCTTTCCGCAGGACGACGCTGAAGGTGCGCGGCGCGATCTCGGCGTAGAGCCGGCCATGATACCCTTCCTTCACCTTGTCGAAGACTTCCGCATGGTCGGTCACCAGGCGGGTCAGGACATCGATCCGGCCGGTCGAACTTTTCGGATTGGCGAGACCCCAGACCCGCGGCGGCAGGGCGAGGTATTCGAGCAGCGGCACGATATAGACGCAGCCGACCTCAAGCACCGCCCCTTCCGAGATGTCGATCGCGTGCATGCCGAACTGGCGGATCTTCTCCTCGACCGTGGACCTGCTGCCGGGCAGGAAACTGGCGCGCAGGCGGTAGGCGGTCGAGCCCAGACGCAGATCGATGCTCGCCGGCTGCACCTGATCCGTGGAAACGTCCTCCATCCCCTGGATCGCCTTGGCGCGCACCAACTCGCGGATCGCTTGCGAGGGCAGGATGCCGGTGCCCTGCGAGCGCGCCGATTCCGCGGGCTCGTCGGCTTCCGATGTAAGGGCGCTTGCCTGTTCGCTCATGCGATTGCCTTGGAAGGTGATGATCTGGAGCCGGCAGCGTAAGCCGGGGGGAAGCTTTCGTTCAACCGGCGGCGCGTCCCACGGCCTTAGCGTCACGGCCCGCACTGCCTCCGGACCGGAATTTCGCAATTACCGCATTGTATCAAAACGGTTTTCGCATTTCACCTCCGATCGCCGCATCGCCGCGCCTTTGCAAGTCCGGCCTCACGACGGACGGGCCTACACAGCCACAAAGAGCTTGTTTCGCGAATCGACAGGCTCCGCGCTGCGCTTCAGGAGGCCGAACGGCTACCCGGCGCCCTTCCAGCCGAGCGCTTCCAGCGCCCGGTCGTGAATGCCGCCCAAGGCCGACAAAGCCAGGATCGCACCGAGCGTCGCCATCGCCATGTCCTTTTGGGTGTCCCAAACATCGCCTTGCGTCGCCAGGAACGCCGACGCCCCTTCGCCCGAGATTTCGGCCGCCAGCCATTCGATCAGCTCATACGCACCGCTGATGCCGAGGCAGACGAGAACGATGATCGCGAACAGCCATTTACCCGGCCGGAGAGGCGAAGTCCGCACCAACAGCTCCCGCGTCACGATGGCAGGCACGAAACCCTGCGCGAAATGGCCGACACGGTCAAAATGATTGCGCGACAGATCGAAACTGTCCCGCAGCCAATTGAAAGGCGGCACCTCAGCGTAAGTGTAATGCGCCCCCACGAGCAGGATGATCGCGTGCAGGCAGATCAGCCCGTAGGCAAGGTCGGTGAAGCGGAAATGCCGGTAAGTCGCCGCCAGCAGGATGGCCGCGACGAGCGCCGGGAGGGCTTCCAGCCACCAGATCACGCGGTCCCGCGGCTCGATGAAGGACCAGACGCCCACCAGCGCCGCCGCGAGGAGCAGCCCCAGCGGAAAAGCTGCGCCGCGCTCAGAGGATGTCACGGGCCCGCTACTCTGCCGCCGACGCCGCTTTGATTTCCTGTTCCCGCTGTTGTCTGGCGATTTCCTTGTTCTTGTCGAATTCGGCCTTGCGGCGCGCGATCTCCTCGTCGGACATCTGCTCGATATTGCTGAAGTCGAGCTTCCAGCTCGCGTCGTCTTTCCAGCGCAGCGGCGATTGCACCGTCGTGCGCGGACCGATGGCCGATTCGAGAACCCTCAGCGCCAGCTCCATGGTGAAGGCCTGGGACGCGACGTCGTTCGGCCTGCCCGCGGCATTGCCGAGCGGAAAGTCGCTGAACAGGAACCGGGGAACGCCCACATGTTCGACGATATCCTTGGCGCAGCCCATGACGACGGTGGGAATGCCATTCGCTTCGAGGTGCCGTGCAATCAGACTCACGGTCTGATGACACACCGGTCAATTGGCAACGATGACGGCGACGTCGCCGCCGTCTTCGCGTATTCGCTCGTAGATCTCAGGGCAATCGACTTCCATCGTCCGCTTCTGGCTGCGGTTGGTCGGCGCGCCGTAGAAACGTTCGGTAATACCGCCGATAACCCCCTCGCCCGCCAGCCGTTTCAACTGCTGCAGCGGGAACCAGGTCTTCATGTCCTCCGCCGTCGTGTGATTGCGGTCGATGCCGATGTGAGAGACCCGCAGGTCGGGTTCCGTCTCGGTCGTATCCGTATAGACGGTGTAGAACTTGGCCGCCGAGTTGTAAGGCGCACCCGGCCCCTGATCGCCCTTGTCCGGCTGATAGGGAGCGGCCGTGGTCACCAGCGCGACCCGGCTTTCCGATAGCGGTTTTTTCAACGGCGTGAACGGCACGTCGGTGTATTGCGCCCAGCGGTACGGCTTGCCGTAACCCAGCGTCTGATAATAGGTCCGTATTCTGTGCAGGTAGGGGATCGGCAAGTCATATGCCTCCGCGAACCCGAATTCCTCGTCTGCCTCTGACATGCGTATCTCCCATATAAGGCCGAAGCGGTTTGCCCGCACGAATATAGGCCCGCAGCGGCGAAACTTCCAAACGCTCATCTTTTGTTAACAATTTCGTGACCAGAGTCGCTATCGGCTAAATCGGAACGGCATTTAGGGCGCGAGTGACGGTCATCACAGACTCGCCCGGTCTCCGCCGGTAAGAAGTTGGTCAGGGTAGGTGGTTGCAAGATGGGGAGAGAATTCCGATGAACACACGCATTCGCAGCATTGGCTTCGCCGCGTTCGGAGCCGTCGCGCTCACCATGGTGAGCATGGAGGAACCGCAGAATGTCATCGGCTGCACTCCCGGCGGCATTCTGACCTCTCAGGAATGCCAGTTCGAGGCTCTCGTCTGGGATCTGGCCAAGGACAGTCCGGACGAATCCGATATCGAATCCTACATCTCGTTGTTCCCGAACGGCCGCTATCTGGTACAGGCCAAGCAGCGTCTCTCCGGCATGCTGCCGCGCTACGACGTGGTCGAGAGCCCCCGTCCGCAATCCTAGGCGGCACAAGAGACCGGCCTTAGGCTTCCTCGATCACCTTTTCCTCAGAAAGCCAAACCGGCGAATTGGCGACGTCGATAAAACGCTTTTCGTCCTCGATCAACGCGCGCCCCGCCGTCCTTCCCGCCTCCGAGCGCAGCGACTCCTCCAGACTCGCGAGATCGTCGTACCAGACCTCCGCCGTGCCGTCGTAGGGCTCGGGCCCGCCCCGGCTCCCTTCGATACGCGCCGCCAATTCTCCGCCGATTGTATGACTTTGCACATAGCGGCGATACCCGAGCGCCTGCTTGTGCTCGATCATGATGTCGCGGTGCGGGCCGATCCAATGCGTCTGGAATTCTTCGCGGGTCAGATGCGGCAGTCGGCGCAGACAAAATGTGAGCTTGATCATAATCCCGCCTCACGCACCGACATACGGGGCCGCGGATAAGCCACCGTCGATCGGGATGATGGCACCGGTGATGTGCCCGGCGCGCTCGGACGCGAGATAGGTTACCAGATCGGCGACCTGTTCCACCGTGCCGACGCGCGGCAGAGATTTGATGATCTCTCCCCAGCGCGCCTCGTCGCCGAGTTCGGTGCGCGCTCTGCGCTTCGCGCTGGTCCGTACCCGGTCGGTCAGCACGAAGCCCGGGTTGACGCCGACGACGCGGATGCCGTCGGCGGCGCTGTCCGCGCCGAGCGCGTTGGTGATCGACATCAGCGCCGCATTGGCGGCGCCGCTGGCGACATGGGTCGCGCGGGGCCGCTGACCATGAACGCCGATGATATTCACGATCACACCGCCCCCCTTCGCCTTCATCGCCGCATAGGCCGCCCGCGTGACCGCGACAGCGCCGAAAATCTTCAGGCCGAAACCGTCGGTCCATTCCGCATCGCTGAGATTGTCGAGATATCCCGATGGCACGCCGCCGGCGCTGTTCACCAGAATATCGATGTCGCCGCACGCGGCGACCAGCGCCGCGCCGTTCGCCGGATCCATCAGATCGACGGGATGAATTTCGACCGGCACATCCGACGAATTCGCGATTTCCGCCCGCGCGGCCTCCAGATCGGATTTGGTGCGCGCCGCCAGATGAATGCGGCACCCCTCGGCCGCCAATCCGATCGCGCAACCGAGCCCCAGTCCCTTCGATCCGCCGGTCACCAGCGCCGTCTTTCCCCGCAGTCCCAGATCCATCGTCCCGTTCCTTCCCTATTCCTCATCCTCGGCGGGATCCCAGTCCGGCACACCCGCTCCGATATCGATATAGGTCCGGCCGAGGGCCCGCGACATCTTCCGGGTATCCTGCCGGTAGTCCCACAACTCCTTCGGATTGTTGATATTGGATTGGTAGATGATCTGGGTTGCCCGTCCGTCCGCGCCGCGGAACGGAAAACCGACGGCCTCTGCATCCGTGACGAGGCCCGATGCCCGGACGTTTCGAATGCGCACACACATGGCAGATGGATGATTCACGATATGCGACAACGCGCGCCAGACCTTGTCGCGCCGCGACGGGTCGACAATGTCCAGATAGTTCTTGCCGGTAATGTCGCCGCTGTACCGGTTCGCCATGTCCGACCCGGAAAGCCGTACCAGGACGACCCCGGGCCGAACGAGTTCGTGGATTTCGCAGGTCTGCAATAAATGCGGAACATCGGACGGATCGAAGGCCGAACGCATCGGCACCAGATCGATCTTCGGCAACGACGCCCAATAATCCGCGAACAGGCGGGCCCTGTCGTTCTCGAACGCGATATCGGGAAAGGCGGCGGACGTGTACATTGGTTCCAACAGCAAGAGCTGATTTCTACCTAGTCGAGACACCGCAGGAAACCAAGCTCGAAGACAGAACGAAACGGGCCAAATCGAGCTATCCACGGCCGTGGCGGCGTGCTGGTCGACAACGCGCCGATCTAGAGTATCACGCGTTTCGAGGACGAAAAGGGCGGCCGCCGAAGACCGCGTCGCGGCGCAGCACGGCACGGCCCGCATGACCGCCACCGGTCTTGCCGAGCCGGAAACCTCGGTTATTCTTCGGGAAGCGCGCCGACGCAATCATCCGGCAGCGGGCGCGCTTGAGGAACGGAATATGACACGGAACATGACACCGAACAAAGGTCGAACGGCATTGCGCTCCGCGGTGGCTGCGGGGTGTCTCCTTGCCGCCTTGGCACCGATACCGGCGAAGGCGGAGCAGACCTCCGCCCCCTATGCGGGGCAACAGGATCGCGCAATCAAGTCGCTGTCCCCCGAAGACGTCTCGCAATTGCTGGCGGGGCAAGGCTGGGGTTTCGCCAAGCCGGCGGAACTGAACGGCTTTCCCGGCCCCGTGCATCTGTTGGCGCTGAAGTCCGAGATCGGCCTCTCCGAGTCCCAGACCGCGCGGATCGACGCCCTCTACCGGGAAATGAAGGCGGAGGCGCAGGCCGCCGGACGGCGTTTCGTCGAGGCCGAACGGGCCCTCGATAAAGCGTTCGCCGAAGGTACGGTCGACGGAGCGGCCCTCGCCGCGCTGGTCGGCGAGGCGGAACGCCGGCGCGGCGCGCTGCGGCTCATTCATCTGCGCACGCACCTTGCCACCTTGCCGGTCCTCACCCACCATCAAGTGCAAATGTACAACCGCCTGCGCGGCTACGGTGGCGCGGGTCAAGGAACCGGACATCATGGTAAGCACCGCCACTAATCCCGCCCCCTTCGCCATCGCGCCCCTTTCGGAGTTGATGGCGGCGGAGGTTATCGGGCTCGATCTCGCCCACCCGCTCGACGCTGCCACCCGTGACGCCGTCCATTCGGCTTTCCTCGACCACCAGCTTCTGGTGTTCCGCGGCCAAAGCCTGACCAAGGAACAACAGGTCGCCTTCACCGAACAGTTCGGCACTCTGGAGCGCCACACCCAGCGCAACAAGGGCACTTCCGACCTGCCGCTGGTGCACATCGTCAACAATCTCGACGAGAACGGAAAACCCATGGGGAGCGTGCGCTCCGACATGTGGCACACCGACAAGTCCTTCCGTCCGGAACCCTCGATGGCGACGATCCTGCACGCCGTCACGCTGCCGCCCGAAGGCGGCGACACGGTGTTCGTCAACATGTATGCGGCCTTCGAAGGCCTGAGCCCCGCCGAGCAGGACGAGATTCGCGACTTGCGCGTGGTGCACAGCTGGCGTCTCTCGCGCGAAAACGAGGGCCGGGTGATGTCGGCGGAAGAGCTCGCAGATGCGCCCGACAATACCCATCCTCTGGCGCGCGTTCACCCGGAGACCAGGCGCACGGCGATCTTCGCCGGCATGCATGCCTCCCACATCGAGGGCATGCCCTTCGAGAAAGGCCGGGCGCTCATCCTGCGCCTCGAAGCGCACGCGACCCAGCCGCGCTATCTCTACCGCCACACCTGGCGGCCGGGCGACCTGCTGATGTGGGACAACCGCTGTCTGCTGCACCGCGCCGACGCGAATTTCGACGCGGCGACCTACCCGCGGGTGCTGCACCGGACCTGCCTCAGAGGCACGCCGACAAGCTGAAGGGTATCCGGGGGCCTATAGAAAGTGCCTACCGACTCCGATACGCAAGATGCTCGTAAAAGGATGGATTGGAAGCACTTCATCAATTGAGCAAAAGTCTCTTTGGATTCAGATTTATGAAAATCGAATGGTTGTGACCGATTCAATCAATACCGCACACAAAAAGCCAAAAAGCTCGCGGCAGGTGAAGTCTTCACGCGGCGCTCTTTGGCGCGAACAGCGTGATCGCATTTTTCGTGAGTTCGATAACATTGATCGCCCTCATTCCCGCCTCATCGGACCACATGATGGACAAGAGCTAGAACTGATGCTCGCAGGCGAGAAACCTTTGGCCTATTTCTATGCCTTTCTAAATGAGCCCCACTTGATTCCCACTGAGGCTTTCGAGCCGTATGTCCGCCAGGGGCTATTTCGCAAGTACGAGGACGTTTTTCCGGCACGATCACATGAACTGCCAGCGGCATCGTATCGAATCGTTCTGTACGCTCTCGCCGACGAAGAAGGACGCTTTTCTGAAGCACGTGAAATTTTAGAGCCGTTTTGGATGGGGAAAAAGAAGCACACGCTTGAAGACGACGTTCAACTGGGCCGTCTTCTTGGTTACAGAGAAGAAGTCATCAATTATTTTCTGAGCTTTCAACTCGAAGCGTAGCGTTTGTTACGAGTTCTTTTTCTGATCACAGCTCGGACACAAATCGCCTTTCGCTCCTCCGTGTGGTGCCCCGCACTCCTTGTATCGAAAGATCGGTGATCGTGCTGAGGTCCTAAATTCCCCCAGTGTGCGGTTGATATCTTGTTCTGTTTCACCTCCAGGACGGATTTTCCCATCTACACGCAATCCCCGGTGCCGCTGATAATTTCTTATTGCCTCAATTAGCGCTTCATCTCTTTCGTCTGTGACGCCGTGTCTCGGCATCTCATATAGCCCAATCTCATTCAAAGCGATCTTAGCTTTTCGAATGTCATCGGAATTCAAATGAAAATCTTCTGCGATTGTTCCATTAAGGATCAGCGGTTCAAACTTAGCCATTACCTGTCTCCGCAATTCTTCCGGGTAGCGTTCTATAAACCTTTGGCACTCGCAAAACTGAGAGGCGCACACCCGTAAAGGTCGATTCAATAACGATATATTTTCGCCCTAAATTGATTTGGACGATGCGTCTTGAGACCATGATTTCGAAAAGCAGTACCATATAATAGACAAAATGTCTACCTTTGAATTAACAGGAACCGGCCTCAAGTCTCATATCGGGCTCATCCTGCGCCTCGAAGCGCATGCGACCCAGCCGCGCTATCTCTACCGCCATACCTGGCGGCCGGGCGACCTGTTGATGTGGGACAACCGCTGTCTGCTGCACCGTGCCGACGCGTCGAAGAAATAGCGCTCTGCGCCCGCTAAACGCTATGGTTGACCTTTCTAACATTCAAACGGGAGGCAACCATGACTTACCTTACAAAGGACGAAAACGACCTTCTCCAACACTACTTGCAAGGGGCTATCGCAGATCTCGGCGAAATGGCACTCGATCTGGCGACCGGCACCAATCTCAGCGAGTGCCGGACTACCTATTACGAGATTCCCGGACATATCGTCTATCCGAAGACGCACGACCCAGAACATTGTTATCTGACGCCTGGTAACTCCTTTTGGGTGTCGTTTGTCGACAGGGGCACAGCACGACCGGTGGTCGTGGCCGCGCATAAGGTCATAGAAACACGCTCGCTCGCGGGCGAGATTTATACCCACCGGGCGTTCGGCAACCTCGGACCCATCATCGATACCTACGATATCGGCATCCAGGACGGATTGCCGCAACTGGCCGGCCGCATGGGTACGACGGGCGGAATCGTAACGCACGAGGACTGGCAGAAACGGGGACTTGCCAGCCAGATCGCGCGCGTCGTGCAAGCACTCTCAATTCGGCATTTCGAGATCGATTATCAGTTTAATTTCACCATCGATTCGCCCGAACGTCGCCGCTTCGTCAAGAACGGATACGGGATCGAGCACAGCGTCTTGGCGACGACAGGAACCACTCCGATCAATGGCAAGACAGTGGGCGTCATGTTGAACTGGTCGAGCCGGCAAGAAATCTTAGGCCGGATGAAGCGCGAACTAGATGAACGTAAAGCAAGGAGGCTGGAGACTGCGGTAGACGTAGGCGATCTTCGTCATCGCGCCGTCCAAATCGCATAACGGGACCATCAGGCGCAAATAACGCCGCCGGATGCCTCGGAGTTCCTGATCGATCAGAGAGTAATGAGCCGCCCTGCTGTCGCGACACTCTATATACTCGACCGCACAGTATTTGGCATGCGCCGTGATGGGGTAATCTTTCAGTCGACGACCGGAGAGCTCTTCACCGAGTCCTTTGATCGGATTCGGCTGATGCGCTTCGAGAAGAAAATCCTGAGGATCCTCACAGGTCACGTCGATATAACTCACCCTGTCTCGCAATGCCGCCGGAAGCGCTCGCATAAATGCGTCCTGGCGCGCCCATCTGCCTCGGCGCAGGTCCTCCCAATAGCGCAGCAGCTCCAGCAGGTGCGTGGCCCGTCCTCCGTGACGGCGGGCACCTTCTTCGAGGGCGAGGCTGTTGAGGTCGGCGCGCGCCCGCACCTGCCAGCCGTCCCGGCCGGACTCGCGCGTTTCTGTCAGGAAATTGTGCATCTATCCCACTCTCGGCACCACGAACGGCATGAGATCGAAATTCTCGGCGACGACGATCTCCGCGACGCCGCCGCATTCGTCCCCGACCGGCAGCAGCAATCGAGAGTAGCGCTGTCGCGCCCGACCCGCCACCATTTGATCGATGTGATGGTATGCCGGCCGCATATACTCCTTCACCGTATACAGGTCGCTTTCCAGCCAGCTCCGCTCCGAATCATTCTCGATGGCCGCCGTCCAATCGATATAGATGGCGCCGGGCGTCACCATGCGGACTCCGTCGCGCAGGAAATGCACGATGCGGACGCCGGCGCGTTTGTCCCGCAACGCGGACATGGTATCGAACCGGTGCGTGGAAGGGATTGGGTCGTCTCCTCTTGCCCGCTGCCAGGCGACAAAAAGCGACATCAGCGGCCCGTAGCACTCGAATCTGGTTAACCCTTCCTGCGGCATCAGCTCCCATCTCGTGCTGACATCGTCGAAGCGCCGCGCTTCGATTTCGTTTATCACCAGCTCGACAAGCCGCATGAGTCGCGCTCCCCGCATGTCATTTAAGGGTGTTTCATATAATAATCATTATAATAAGTAGTATTGCAAATTCAAAATCGATATCGGCGACCGCAAAGCCGTCCTCAACTAAGAATCACTGAAATACCTCTGCCAGACGGCAGGATGTATTTGCCGCAAAATCGCGGAAGCGTTATGTCCTAAACATGGATTTCGAGTGGATTGCCTTTGCCTTGGGCGATGTCGTCTGGATCGCGGTGGCGTTCGTCATGGGCCTGCTGTCGCGTGCCGTGGGACTGCCGCCGCTGGTCGGGTTTCTTGCCGCCGGGTTTCTGCTCAACGTCCAGGGCATCACCAGCGGAGAAATGCTCGAGACGCTCTCCGATCTCGGCATAACCCTGCTGCTCTTCGTGGTCGGCCTGAAACTCAACCTGGCGACGCTCGGCCGCCCGCAGGTCTGGGCCGTGGCAGGCGCGCACATGGCCTGCGTGGTGGCGGTCTTCGGCGCGGGCCTCTTCGGGCTTGCATTGTTGGGCGCACCCTATCTCGGCGGCCTCGCGCTGCCGCAAGCAGCTCTGATCGCATTCGCGTTGAGCTTTTCCAGCACCGTCTTCGCGGTCAAGGTCCTGGAAGAGCGTGGCGAGATGGCGTCGCTGCACGGACGGATCGCCATCGGTATCCTGATCATGCAGGACCTCGCCGCCGTCGTTTTTCTGGCGGTCTCGACCGGCAGTTGGCCATCGCCCTGGGCGCTTTCCGTGCTTCTGTTGATTCCGCTGCGCCCGGTGTTGCACCATTTGCTGGTACGGGTCGGCCACGGCGAGTTGCTGGTGCTCTACGGCCTCCTGCTGGCTCTGGGCGGCGCCGAGGCCTTCGAGACGGTCGGACTAAAAGGCGATCTCGGCGCCCTCATCCTCGGCGTGCTGATGGCCAATCACGTCAAGGCGGACGAACTGGCCAAGACCATGCTCGGCTTCAAGGATCTCTTTTTGCTCGGCTTTTTCCTGTCGATCGGAATGGCGGGCCAGCCGAGCGCCGCGACCCTCGTGCTCGGGGTGCTGCTGACGCCGTTGATTTTCCTGAAATCGGCGCTCTTCTTTGCACTGTTCACCGGGTTCAAACTGCGCGCCCGGACGGCCTTTTTCTCTTCATTGAACCTGACCAATTTCAGCGAGTTCGGCCTCATCGTCGCCGCCATCGGCGTGGCCAACAGCTGGATCGATACCGAGTGGCTGATCGCGCTCGCCATTGCGATGTCGCTCTCCTTCGCTGTCGCCGCCGTACTCAACGCGATGACCGTCCGACTGTACGCTCGGCACCGCGACGTCTGGCAGCGTCTGCAACGCCCGGAACGGCTGCCCGACGACCGTCTGCTGGAGATTGGCGGCGCGACAATCGCGGTCATCGGCGTCGGCGGGATCGGCACCGGCACTTTCGACAGGATGCACGAATTGCACGGCGACACGGTCGTCGGCATCGACATCGACCCGGTTACCGTCCGGAACCAGCGGGCGGCGGGCCGCCATGTCCTGCTCGGGGATCCGGGCGACGCCGATTTCTGGGACCGGGTGCAGGCGGCGCATACGCTCGAACTGGTGATGCTGGCGCTGCCGAACCTGAACACGAACCTCGCGGTGCTCGAGCAATTACGAGCGGCCGGGTTCGACGGCAAGGTGGCGGCGACGGCGAAATTCGAGGACGAGGTGGACGTGCTGCGCGAGGCGGGCGCCACGACGGTTTTCAACATCTACACCGAAGCCGGGACC
Source organism: Rickettsiales bacterium (assembly GCA_038131165.1). GTDB lineage: Bacteria > Pseudomonadota > Alphaproteobacteria > UBA8366 > UBA8366 > UBA6544. The sequence goes on from JAYPOZ010000071.1 coordinate 16,207, forward strand.
GGTTTCGCGGCCCATGTGCTTTCCGAGTGACCTTGTCCGCCTGAACCGGTTGTATGCTTGAACCTGGCCGCCGG
>JAYPOZ010000071.1:16380-24150 GCA_038131165.1 Rickettsiales bacterium
CTTGGCATAGCGCGCGGCCGCCTCGTCGATCTTGCCCGAGGTCATCAGCAGGGAGTTGAGCTGCTTGGCGGTGATCAGCGCCTCTTCCATCGAGGCGCGGCGCACCGCGCGGTGGGTCTCCTTGGTCAATCTCACCGCGACCGGGTCGAGGGATTTCAAATCCTCGACGAATTCCTTCTCCAGAGCCGCCAATTCGCCTTCGTTGGCCGCCAGCCGGTTGATCAGCCCCATCGTGTTGAGTTGCTCGGCGGTGAAGGTGCCGGCGGAGAGCAGCAGCTCGAGCGACTGGCGCGGTCCGACCAGTTGCGAGAGGACCGCCGTGTTCACCGCCGCCGGAAAGCCGCCTTTCATCTCCAGCGCGCCAAACCGCGCGTTCCGGTCCGCCAGCACGAAATCGCAGGCCATCGACAAGGTGAACCCGCCGGCGACCGCGTAGCCCCGCACCACCGCGACGGACGGGGCACTCATGGCGCGGATCGAGCCGATGACCCCGGCCCAGAGATCGTCGTATTCCAGGACCTGCTCCAGCGGCATGGACTTGTCGGATTCGCCGAGATCGCGGCCGGCGCAAAAATGCTCTCCCTGCCCCTTGATGACGAGACAGCGGCAATTCGGGTCGCTCGCCGCCTCCCCGGTCGCTTCGGCGAGGCGGCGGATCACGTCCTCGTTCAGCGCGTTCCGCTGCTGCGGCCGGTTCAGGGTAATGGTGGTAATGCCGCCCCGTTTGAGGACCCGTGTCATCTCACGCCCTTTCCTTCAACATCTCGCGGGAGATGATCATCTTGTGGACTTCCGACGCGCCTTCGAAAATGCGGAACAGCCGTACGTCGCGGTAGAAGCGCTCCACGTCGAAGGCGGCCATGTATCCGGCACCGCCGTGAATTTGCAGCATCCGGTCCGCGACCCGGCAGACCATTTCGGACGCGAACAGCTTGCAGCTCGACATGTCCGCGAGCGGCCGCTCGCCCGCATCGATCCGGCGCGCGGTCTCCAGAATCATCGAGCGCGCCGCCAGCGTCTCTGCGTAACTCTCCGCCAGCATGTGCTGGACCGCCTGAAAATCCGAGATCGGATGGCCGAATTGCTCGCGGCCCATGGCGTACTCGCGGCCCATCTCGATCAGCCGGTCGGCCTGGCCGACACAGGTGGCGGCGACATGCATGCGCGCGACATTGATCCCCGCCATGGCGTTCTTGAAGCCCTGGCCCTCGGTCCCGCCCAGCAGATTCGCCGCGGCGACCGTCACGTCGTCGAAGAAGATTTGCGCCGTATGCGAGCCGTGATTGCCGAGCTTGCGGTCCCAGGGAGCGACTTCGATGCCGGGCGTATCCGCGGGCACGATGAAGGCGGAGATGCCGCGCGCATCCGTGGTCGCGGGGTCGGTGCGCGCCATGACGACGAAGACGTCCGCCTCCGGCGCGTTCGTGATGTAGCATTTCTGGCCGTTGATAATGTAGCTGTCGCCGTCCTTCCGCGCCTTGGTCGTCAGCGCGCCGGCATCCGATCCCGCCTGGGGCTCGGTCAGCGCAAACGAGGCCGTCGCATCGCCGGAGGCCAGTCGCGGCAGCCACTCGGATTTCTGCGGCTCCGTACCGTTGAACAGAATCGCCTGACTGCAGAGGCCCAGCGTCGTCGAAAACCGGGCGCGGTAGACGCAGGAGGCGCGGGTGAACTCGAACGTGGCGCGCACCTGCTGTTCCATCGAGAGGCCGAGGCCGCCGAACTCCTCCGGAATCGTCATGCCGAACAGGCCGAGGCGGCGCATCTCGGCGACCAGTTCCTCCGGCACCGCGTCTTCCTCCTCGACCTGACGCTCCGCCGGGATCAGTTTTTCGTTGGTGAAACGGCGGATGCTGTCGAGATAAAGCTCGAAATCCTCCCCGCTGACCGCACTGGCTTCCGGCATTGACCCGCTGACCTTGCAAAACAGTTATCGTTATGGCTTAAACCGCCGCGAGCTTGCGACGCCGCAATCGCCCCGTCAAGGTCGGTCGGCAGGCGCAGGATGAAGCGGTTTTTGGGCCGTTTCGCAGTTGCATTATCAAGTAGCGATCAAGGGAGCCCGCGGCGAATGGCGATCAATCTCGACAGCGACGATTTCACACTGGGCGTGATCGGCGCCGGCGCCATGGGGCGCGGCATCGTCCAGGTGGCCGCGGCGGGCGGGCTGCGGGTCAAACTGTTCGACGTCAACCAGGAGCAATCCCAGGACGCCGTCAAGTTCGTCGGCACCATGCTGGGCCGCGCCGCCGAGAAGGGCCAGATGAGCGAGGCCGACGCAGCGGCCGCCACCGGCCGGATTTCCGTGATCGACGCGACCCAGGGCTTCTCCGATTGTCAGATCGTCATCGAGGCGGCGACCGAAAACCCCGATATCAAGAACAAGATTTACGCGGACCTCGAAGGCATCGTGGCGGCGGACGCGATCATCGCGACCAACACGTCCTCGCTCTCGGTGACGACCTTGGCCTCGCCGCTGAAACACCCGGAACGCTTCGTCGGCATGCATTTCTTCAATCCGGTGCCGCTGATGCGTCTGGTCGAGGTGATCGACGGCGTGCGCACCGACGAGGCGGTCGGCGATACGCTGATGGACCTCGGCCGCCGGATGACCCGCGAGCCGGTCCGCTGCAAGGACGCGCCGGGCTTCCTCGTCAATCAGGTCGGGCGCGGCTACAATATCGAGGCGGCGCACATCCATTCCGAACAGGTCGCGGATATCCCGACGCTCGACCGCATACTCTCCGAAGGAGCGGGTTTCCGGATGGGGCCGTTCACGCTGCTCGATTTGACCGGGCTCGACGTCACCCACCCGGCGACGGAGCTGATCTACCGCCAGTTCTACGAGGAGCCGCGCTTCCGCCCCAATGTGATGCTGCGCGCGCGCATGGAGGCGGGCATGCTCGGCCGCAAGACCGGCCAGGGCTTCTACGACTATTCCAGCGGCAAACAGGATTTCCCGGAAGAGGCCGCCTATCCGGATTACGACGGCCGACCGGTCTGGATATCCCGGGCGGAGGCAGAGGGCCACAAGGCGCTCACGGAAATCGTCTCGAAGATCGGCGGCAATCTGGAGACCGGCGACGCCCCGAGCGCCAAGGCGCTGATCCTGGTGACGCCGGTGGGCGACGACGTGACGACGACGGCGGTGGCGCAAGGGCTCGACCCGGCGCGCACGCTCGGCGTCGATACGCTGGTCGGCCTCTCGACCCGGCGCACGATCATGACCAACCCGGCGACCAAGGCCGACTTCCGCGACGCCGCGCATGGATTGCTCACCGGCGACGGCGTAAAGGCCAGCGTGATCCGCGACTGCCCCGGTTTCGTCTGCCAGCGCATCGTCTCCACCATCTGCAATATCGGCTGCCAGATCGCGCAGCTCGGCACCGCCGGGCCGGAAGATATCGACAAGGCGGTCGTGCTGGGGTTGAATTACCCGAACGGGCCGCTGACTTTCGGCGACAAACTCGGCCCGAAGAACGTGTTGCGAATTCTGGAAGCCTGCCAGCGCCTTTACGGTGATCCGCGTTACCGGCCGAGCCCGTGGCTCAGACGCCGCGCGGAACTGGGACTTTCGTTGTTCGACAAGGAAATTTAATGGGAAGAAGCCTTCAAGCTGCCCTCACCCCTTCCTTCTCCCGCCAGCGGGAGAGGGGGCGAAGGCCGCGTCATCTTTCCCTCGCCCGCTTGCGGGAGAGGGCGGGGCCCGCCGCGGAGCGGTGGGAGGGTGAGGGCCGTCCCGTAAACCGAACCACTCTTTAGACAGGGAAACAGGAAAATGCTCGACGCTTATCTCTATATCGGCAAACGCTCGCCCTTCGGCCGTTACGGCGGCGCGCTCTCGGGAGTCCGTCCGGACGACCTGCTCGGCTCCGTCCTCAAGGCGGTGGTCGACGAAGGTCCGTTCAACGCGGAAGACATCGACGACGTCATCATCGGCTGCGGCAACCAGGGCGGCGAAGACGCCCGCTGCGTCGCGCGCCATGCCCTTCTCTCGGGCGGTTTGCCGGAAACGGTGCCGGGCCAGGTCTTGCAGCGCAACTGCGCGAGCGGGCTCTCCGCGGTGGTTTCCGCCGCGCACGCGGTGACGGTCGGCGAAGGCGATCTCTTCATCGCCGGTGGCGTCGAGAGCATGAGCCGCGCGCCCTTCGTGGTCGGCAAGGCCGAATCGCCCTTCGCGCGCAATTTCGACGTCTACGATTCGACCATCGGCTCGCGCTTCCCGAACCCGAAGATCAAGGACGAGTACGGCGATTGGGCGATGCCGCAGACCGCCGACAATCTGGCGCAGGACTACCAGATCAGCCGCGAGGACTCGGATACCTTCGCGCTCGCCAGCCAGGAGAAGTACCAGAAGGGTAAGGATTCGGGTTATTTCGACGGCGAAATCACGCCGATCACGGTGCCGGGCGGGCGCAAGCAGCCCGACATCACGGTCGACACCGACGAGCATCCGCGCGCCGGCACGACCATGGAAATGCTGGCCAAGCTGCGGGCGCTCAATCCCGACGGCGTGACCACGGCGGGCAATGCGTCGGGCGTCAACGACGGCGCGGTCGCCATGTATATCGGCAGCCGGGCCGCGGGCGAGAAAGCCGGCCTCAAGCCGATGGCCAAGATCATCGCCTCCGCCTCGGCCGGCGTGCCGCCGCGGATCATGGGCATCGGCCCGGTCCCGGCCTCGCAGAAGGCCCTGGAGCGCGCCGGTCTCACCATGAACGACATGGACGTCATCGAGATCAACGAAGCCTTCGCGGCGCAGGTCCTCTCCTGCCTGAAAGGCCTCGGCCAGTCCTTCGACGACAGCCGCGTCAACATGAACGGCGGCGCCATCGCGCTCGGCCACCCGCTGGGCGCTTCCGGCCCCCGCATCTTCCTGACGGCGGCCCGCCAGCTCGAGAAAACCGGCGGCAAATACGCGCTGGCCACCCTCTGCGTCGGCGTCGGTCAAGGCACCGCCGTCGTCCTGGAGCGCGTGGACGGCTGATACGGTAACGTCGCCCTTCGACAGGCTCAGGGTGACGTTCGGTTAAATTATAGCAGCCCCGTCATCCTGAGCTTGTCGAAGGGTGGCGGGGCTGCTTTTCCTTTTGTGTGGAGTGAGAAGACATGGCCGAGTTCGTTTGGGAAGATCCCTTGATGCTGGAGGACCAGCTCTCCGAGGAGGAGCGGCAGATTCGCGACGCCGCGCGCGATTTCGCCCAGGGCGAGCTGGCCCCGCTGATCGTCGACTGGAACCGCCGCGAGTTCTTCGATCCCGAGATCATGAAGGAGTTCGGCAAGCTCGGATTCCTGGGGGCGACGCTGCCGGATTACGGCTGCGCGGGCATTTCCAACGTCTCCTACGGCCTGATCGCGCGCGAGATGGAGCGCGTCGACACCTGTTTCCGCTCCGCCATGGGGGTGCAGTCGGGCCTCGTCATGGCGCCCATTCACATGTACGGCTCGGACGAGCAGAAGGAACGCTTTCTGCCCCGCATGCGCGACGGCGAGATCATCGGCTGCATGGGCCTCACCGAACCCTCGCACGGCTCCGACGCGGCCGGCATGCAGACCCGGGCCAAGAAGGTCGACGGCGGCTACAAGCTTTCCGGCACCAAGCAGTGGATCACCAATTCGCCGCTGGCGCATGTGGCGCTGATCTGGGCCAAGAACGAAGAGGGCGAGGTCGGCGGCTACCTGCTGGAGCGCGGCGCGGAAGGCCTCGACATGCCGAAGATCGAGGGCAAGATGGCGGTGCGCGCCTCCTCCACCGGCTTCGTGCATATGGACGAGGTGTTCTGCCCGGAAGAGAACAAGCTGCCCGGCGTCAAATCCATGCGCGGCCCGCTCTCCGCGCTCTCCAACGCCCGCTTCGGCATCTGCTGGGGCGGCATGGGGGCAGCGGAGGATTGCTGGATGAAGACCCGCGACTACGTGGTGGACCGCATCCAGTTCGGCCGCCCGCTCGCCGCAAATCAGCTGATCCAGAAGAAGCTGGTCGAGATGCAGACCGAGATCGCCTTGGGCCTGCAATCGTGCCTCCGCATCAGCCGCCTGCGCGACGAGAACCGGGTGACGCCCGAGATGATCTCCCTGGTGAAGCGCAATTCGACGGGCAAGGCGCTCGACATCGCGCGGCTCTGCCGCGACATGCACGGCGCCAACGGCGTCTCGGACGAGTACCACGTGATCCGCCACATGGTGAACATGGAGGTGATCAACACGCTGGAAGGCACCCACGACATCCACACCCTGATCCTGGGCCGCGCGATGACGGGGATATCGGCGTTCAATTAAGGCGAGGCCGCGCCTGAATCACGCCGCCCGGCGCTTCTCCGGGTTCGCCCATTTGCGGCGCAAATGCGCGCAGCGCTCGACGAAGGCGGCGATGGCTTCTTCGGAATAGCCGAGAAGCCGGCCCATGCGGATATGTCCGTCGTCGCTGTGGCGGCGCGGGTCGCCTTCGTGATTGTTCAGGATTTCGTAGGCGTCGTCGAGCCGCCAGGCCTCCTCCGGCCGGGCCAGCAGCACATGACGGAAGGACAGCGTGTCGCTGGCCGACGGCGCGGCGATTTCCCATTCGCGCAGCCGCAGCGTCCCGTCATCGATATACGGCCTGTAGGCCGGGTCGGGAATGGACTCCGCATCGTCGGCGAAACAGGAAAAGAACGCCATCGGCTTCTTGCCCGAAAGCATCAGTTCCAACTCGCGGCCTTCGTGCGGTCCGATGAGAGAGCGCGTGTTATTCATGGCCGTGTCATGCTGGCCAAAATTCAAAGGATTGCAAGCAATCGCGCGATTGAATGGAAAGATGCGATGGTCCGCCACCAGAAGTTGAAATCTATAAACAACAGATCATCATTCTAGCATCGAGATATTGAAATTACTACTGTTGCCTCAATATGTAGCAGTTAGTTTAACTGGACACACAACAATTAGTAGGATTGCCTTGGCAAAGAAACACATCGATCTAGCCATCTGCTACGATTTTGACGGCACTTTGGCCAAAGGTAACATCCAAGAGTATAACTTTATTCCTGCGCTTGGAATTGGTTCTGCGGAATTTTGGGAAAGCGTCAAAGCGACAGCAAGAGCTGAACAAGCAGACGAAATTTTAAGCTATATGGGGCTAATGCTGAAAAAGGCGCGAGCCGCTGAGATACCGGTGAGACGACAGGATTTTGCGGATTTTGGTAGAAAGGTAGCTTTATTTCCTGGCGTGGTAGGCTGGTTCGACCGAATTAATGAATTCGGGAAGCTAAATGGGATTAGAATCGAGCACTACGTCATTTCTTCGGGCCTATTGGAGATGATAGAAGCCACTGAAATAGCTCGTAAATTTACAAAAATATTCGCGTCCAGCTTTATGTACGATTACCATGGCGTGGCTTGGTGGCCTGCCCTGGCGGTTAACTATACAACAAAAACACAATTTATATTTAGAATTAATAAAGGTGTGTTGAATATTCACAAAAATGAAAAAGTAAATAAATTTGTAGAAAAAGAAAAACGGCCGATGCCATTCGAAAGAATGATTTATATTGGTGATGGCGATACAGATGTCCCATGTATGAGATTAGTCAAAGATCAGGGTGGCCACTCGATCGCCGTCTATAGACCCAATACGTCGAGCGAGAGAGCGAAGAGGTTGGTTGGCGAAGAGAGAGCGCACTTTGCGATACCTGCTGACTATCGAGATAACTCCAAAATGGACAAGGTTGTTAGAGCAATAGTTCAACCCCTATTCCCCGGATGAGGCGGCGTTTTGCTGATGCCAGAACTGGATTC
>JAYPOZ010000072.1:0-23412 GCA_038131165.1 Rickettsiales bacterium
AGGCCATAGACGCTATCGCCGGCGCGGTTCCAGAGCGATATGCGCGTGGCACCCCCCTCCTGGTCGGCGCGCAGGAGCGAATGGGCCTGTATCGCCGGGTCTTCTTCCATGGCGCGGCGCAACAAGTCGGTCTCGTCCGTGTCGAAAAGCCCGCGAAGAAAAATGAAGCCATCCTCATGATAAGCGGCGATTTCTTTGGAGGTTAGTCTGGAGGCCATCTCTCTTGCTCCTCTTGGCGATGCCGAATCTCAGCATAACAAATTAAACGCGGATTCGGAAATAAGGAGGGCAAGAGGTCTCGTTGATTACGTTCCCGACCGCTCGAAGCTCTGCGGAAATCCATCGATCTATCGGGTAGTGCCGAGTTCTCGGGCGCGGCCAAGGATTCAGAATTTATGCCGATAGACCAGAATGCGCAGCACAATGCGCCGACACAGGGTGACGGCGACTTCATGCACAGCGTGAGGGGGGCGAAGGCCGCTTTCTGTTTGCCGCGCGAAGCACTTGGAATAACTGATCATGGGTGAAACTGCCAATCGGGAGACTCCGATGAGCGACATTTCGAACATAGAATGGCGGCCGGGGGCGGACTTCGCCGATTGCCGGTTGCGGAAACTGCTGGATGCCTGCGGTGTCGCCGATATGGCCGCTTTGCATGCGAAGACGGCGGCCGATCCGGCATGGTTTTGGGATGCGGCGATCAAGTTTCTCGATGTGCAGTTCTACGAACCCTATCGTCAGGTGCTCGACCTCTCCGAGGGCATTCAGCATCCGAAATGGTGCCTCGGCGGCAAGACCAACGTGGTCCTGAACTGTCTCGACAAGCATCGCGGGACGCCGGTCTGGGAGAAGACCTATCTCGTCTGGGAGGGCGAGGACGGCGAAAAGCGGCACTTCACTTACGCCGAGTTCGATGCCGAAGTCTGTCGTTTTGCCGGCGCGCTCAGAGCGCGCGGGATCGGCAGGGGCGACGTGGTCGCGACCTACATCCCGATGCTGCCGGAGGCGATGATCTCGTTCTTTGCAATCCTGAAGGTCGGCGGTGTCGTCTTGCCGCTCTTTTCCGGATTTGGGCCGGAACCTCTGCGGGTCCGTTTGGGGGACAGCGATGCGCGCGCCGTGGTGACGGCGGACGGAGGGCCGCGCCGGGGGGCTGCCTCCCCGATGAAGAGCATCCTGGACGAAGCCTTGGCGGATTGCCCGACCGTGCGCGACGTCTTCGTCGTACGGCGATTGGGCGACGCTGTCGAATGTCCGATGACGCCGAACCGCGATCATTGGTGGCACGAGGCCGTGGCTGCTCAGCCGGACCATTGCGAGACCGAACGGACCGATGCCGAGGAGATCGGTTTCCTGGTCTACACCTCCGGGACCACGGGCAAGCCGAAAGGCGTGCTGATGAGCCATGTGGGCGCGGTGACCAAGCTTGCGCTCGACATCGGCGTCAGCTTCGACTTCGGTCAAGAGGACCGGATGGTCTGGATCAGCGATATGGGCTGGGTCGTGGGTGCGCTGACGGCGGTCGTCTCCAGCTACTTCGGCGGCAGCCTGCTGGTGGTCGAGGGGACGCCGGATTATCCGGATACGACCCGCCATTGGCGGGTGATGCAGGAGAACGGCGTCACCTTTCTCGGCATCGCGCCGACGACGGTGCGCGGCATGATGCGCTACGGCGACGAGGTCGACCAATTCGATTTCTCGAAATTGCGGGTAATCGCCTCCACCGGCGAGCCCTGGACCGATGCCGCCTGGCTTTGGTTGTTCGAACGCGTGGGTGGCAAGCGCGTGCCGATCCTGAATTATACCGGCGGCACGGAATGTTTCGGCGGCATCGCCTCGAGCAACCTGCTGGAGCCGATCACGCCGGGCTCCTTCAACGGTCCGATGCCCGGCAGCGGCGCGGCGATCCTTAACGAGGCTGGCGAGCCGACCAAGCCGAACGAATTGGGCGAACTGGTGATGACGCTGCCGTCCATTGGGAATACGCGAAGCCTTTGGCGCGACGATGCGCGCTATATGGAAAGCTATTGGTCGATGTTCGGCGACAAATGGCGCCAGGGCGATTGGGCGATGGTCGACGAAAAGGGGTATTGGTATGTCCTCGGCCGTTCCGACGACACGCTCAATATCTCGGGAAAGCGCACCGGGCCGGCGGAGATCGAGGGGGTCCTTATGTCGACCGGTCGAATCTCGGAGGCCGCGGTGATCGGGGTGCCCGATCCGATTAAAGGCACCGCGCTGTGTTGTGTCTGCGTGCCGATGCCCGGGATCAACGATGACGAGGCGTTGCGAGCCGAATTGTCGGGCGCCGTCACCGATGCGCTCGGACGGTCCTATCGGCCGAGGGACATCCTGTTTGTCTCGGATTTGCCGAAGACCCGTAATATGAAGATCATGCGCCGTGTCGTGCGCTCGGTGATAACGGGCGAACCCGCCGGCGATCTCTCTTCTTTGGTGAACCCGGAAACAGTAGAGGAATTGAAAAGCATAACCCTAAATCAATAATGTAAAGTGTTAATATTCGAGATATTTTTTAATATTTATTGTTTCTCCAATATTTGAAATGCCGATTCTGATCATTTCCGACATTATATTTTTACTGTTGAGATGATCGACGGGTCCTAACAAATGCGCCGTCCAGAGGGGCGGTGAGCCCGGATTATAGAGCTCGAACGTCATGATGATCCGATGACGCGTGGTGTCTTGGGTCTCGGAACGCAGCCGCAACGTCATCTGCATGTTCGTGGATCCGCCTGTTCCGGTGCGCCCTGCGATGGAAAAGTTCGGATCGGCCAACGACCCTTCGGCGCCGGTCTCCTCGAATCTGTACCGAAGAACGAGGTCGCCGCGCGGCGCATGCTCAAGACGTTTCAGCGATAATTGTTCCGCTATCTGCGGTGTCAGTTCCTGGTATTCCGGACGATCCTCGGCCGGTCTGATCTCGATGACGGCGCCCGGCGGAATTGGGGTGCTGCCGCGGGCGAGGAGCTCCACCGATTGCGTATCGGATTGAGCCCAGACAGCCTCTATGTGGCACGCGGCGATGATCATACAGAGAGCGAGGCGAAGGCCGTGGTGCATTTTCATTTTCATTGCCTGCATCGTGAATCAAAGGGATTCGTGACTTCTTCAACGCGGTCGCCGCTGACAAAGCGGAACGTTGGAAAGAGACGGACCATCATTGCGGGAACGAGCATCGCATCCATTTCGACCTTTCGAATGTGGCCCAGGGCGAGGCTACTCTTTGCGGTAACGATCCAGCGGTCGAATTCCTCTCCGCTGAGATTGGCTCTGGCAAACACCAGGACACTGCCGTCGCGGGAGATGCGCCGGTCCGCGCTGGTTAAGTGCCGGGCGTCGAATTCTGCCCGCAATGCCTTGCAATTCCAAGTAAGACGGGAAACCTCGTATTTTCGATATAGGTCTTCGCCGCGCAGATAGCCGCTGAATTCTTCGAGAGATGCGATCTCATGGCTGCCGAAGGTCGTGTAGAAGTAGCTCCAGGCAATCGCTCCGATAATTACCGCGCTGGCGAGTGCGCGGAGGCGTTGGGGTGACAGCATCCGCCCCCGCTGTGCTTGCGCCGCCGCCTCTTGTTCGCGTCGGCGCCACCATCCGAACTGTTTCGGTCCCGTGGACATGGCCTATCTTCCTCCGCAAGATTATCATCGTGCAAGTGCCGCACCTTAATTGGACGGGGAAACGACCATGGCCGATGGGCCCAAGATCGCCATTCTCGGCATTCACCTTGAGAGCAATCGCTTCGCACCAGCGGTGTTTCGACCGGATTTCGAAGAAAAATGCCTCCTCTATGGGGACGCAATGCTTGAAGACTCGAGGGCCCTTCATCCGAGCGCCTGCGGAACGCTGACCGGATTTGTGCGCGAGATGGACAAGGTTGGCCCATGGACGCCAGCACCACTTGTATATGCCGATGTCGGCGCCGCCGGGCCGATCGACCATGAGTTTTTCCTAGAACTAAAAGCCGAGATGCGGGAGCGGCTGGTCGCGGCGATGCCGGTGGACGGAGTGTATTTTCCCGAACACGGCGCCGCCGTCTCGACCGCCCATCCAGATCCGGACGGCGAACTCTATGAGATGGCGCGCGATATCGTCGGTCCGGGCGTGCCGATCGTCTCCGCCCTCGACCTGCATGCGATCGTCTCGGAGAAGATGGTCGCAATGACCGACGTCATGGTGTCCTACCGGACGAATCCGCATGTCGATCAGATGGCCCGCGGTGCGGAATGCGCGCAGGCGCTGCTGGAATTGTTGGAAGGCGTCCGGCCGGAAGTGGCGTTTATCCGCCTGCCCATCGTCGCGCCGCAGGTGATGCAACTGACAGCGGAAGGGCTCTACGCCGAGGCGATCCGATACGGACAGACACAGATCGACGAGACGGTGATGAACGTTTCGATCCTGGGCGGGTTCACCTACGGCGACACTCCGTTCAACGGCATGAGCTTTCTTGTGACGACCCGCGGCGACAAGGCCCGTGCCCAAGCGCTGTGCCGGGAATTGGCGGAGCGCGTCTGGCGCGAACGCGAACGTCTGCTGCCGACCCTGACGTCGCTTGAGGATTGCATCGCGCTGGCCGTGGCACAGGGCGAGGATCCCGCGCGGGAGAGGATCGTGATCGCCGACGTGGCGGATAACCCGGGTGGCGGAGGGCGGGGCAATACGGCTTGGTTGCTGAAAGGCCTTTACGAGGCCGGCGCGAAGGGTGCGATTTTGGGTGTGTTCTTCGACGCGGCCCTGGCCGCCGAAGCGCACGAGAAGGGACCAGGCGCCACGTTCGCAGCCTGTTTCAACCGCGATGAGACCGACCAGTACTCCGAGTCCTTCACCGCCGAAGCGGAAGTATTGCATTTGTCGGACGGTCGAATTGTCGGTCGCGATCCGGGCTCACGGGCCGGCATGGCCATCGATCTTGGGCCGACGGCGGTATTGAGGATCGGCACGGTAACGGTGGTGGTGATCTCGATCCGCCAGCAATGCATCGATCCCGGCTATTTCGAAGCATTCGGCGTCGACGTCGAGAACGCCCGGACCACGGTGGTCAAATCGCGCGGGCATTTTCGAGCCGGGTTTTCGGTCTACTTTCGGCCCGATCAGGTCATCGAGTGCGATGCGCCCGGACTGACGTCGCCAAATCTTGCCAATTTCGATTGGCAGGGCTTCAGGCGGCCGATCTATCCGCTGGACATGGACGCCGAGTGGGCGCCGCCGGCGTGGTGAAGTAAACCCTTAGCCCATCCATTTCGGCCAGTGGACGCCGAGGAGACGGGCGAGCTTCGTTCGATCGGCTCGATCTTCGAACTTAACGCGGTAGTTTCCCCATTTGCGAAGTTCCGCCAAGTCGTCGGGGACCGCGATTTCGAATGCGCCGGTGCAGTGTTCCTGCAACCACTCGCGGAGTTTTTCGATGGCCTGCGGATTGGTGTAGCGAACGGAGTAGAAAATTCCGCGGCGATCCTCCTCCGCGCGGCGTTCCTCATTGGATCGGCGTTCGGCCCATGCTTTGTCGTCTTCGTCGCCGCGGCGTTCCAAACCGCTACGCCGTCCGAGTTCCATCGGGTCTTTATTCGCCAATTTTCGCTCCCGGTAAATCCAAGGTCCGTGCTTCGAACGCAAGCTATAGCTTTCCGGAAATTAGCAACAGGGTCAACCTGTGATGCGAGAGTGTCGCGGTTCGCGCTATTTGGTAAGGTGGCAAAAAACCAGACCGCTAGGAGGTAAAGTGACCGATTTCCCGGAGAAGAAAGACCTCAATATTCATTTCGCGCATTCCGCATACCGATTGGCCGAGCGTTTCGAGGCGCGCGAGACGGGAATCTCCTGTTTCCAGACCTGGGACCGGGAAGAAACCGATGTCCGCATGGGCGAGGCCGCCGTCGCGGTGATGTCGGGGTTCTGGCGGAACGATTATCTGGATGAACCGGGTGCGCTTCGGTTCGTGCAGGTTTGCGCCGCCGGCTACGACCAGTTCGATCAGGCAAAACTCGCGATGCAGCATGTCCGGCTCGCGAATGGCAGCGGCGTCAATAAGAACGCTGTGAGCGATCATGCCTTGGCCTTGATGCTCGGCCTGACGCGGCAAATTCACGTCGCTCGGGATAATCAGCGGCGCAATCATTGGCGCCCGATGATCTCCGACCTTGCCGCGCGCGAGGATGAGCTGGCCGGCAAGACGGTGATGATCATCGGCATGGGCGCCATCGGCGCCAGGGTCGCGCGGCTCGCGAAGGCGTTCGAGATGAAGGTCATCGGCGTTCGGCGCAATACGGCGGCGATCGCCTCCCAGGTGGACGAAGCCTATACGCCGGCCGAATTGCCGGGTCTTTGGCCGAGGATCGATTTTGTCGTCCTGACATGCCCATTGACGCCGGAGACTGCGAACATCGTCGATGGTGCGGCTTTAGCCGCCATGGCGCCGACGGCATACCTGATCAATGTTGCGCGCGGCGGCTGCGTCGACGAAACGGCGCTGATCGAGGGGCTGCGGGCAGGCACCATTGCGGGTGCAGGAATCGATACGACGGTGGAGGAACCGCTTGCCGAGACTTCGCCCCTTTGGGCTTTCGACAATGTCATCCTGACCCCGCATACGGCTGGCGAGACCCGGCAGTACGAAGAGAACGTCATCGATATCCTGCTCGAGAATCTGGATCGGCTTTGGCGGGGCGAGGCGGCGCTCTATAATCAGATCGTCTGATCGGACCGCCCGAGATCGAAAGGCGACGGCAGCGGACAGGTCATCTGGCGCGGGCGCCCAGCGCGCCCATTTTTTCCAGCCATTTCGTGCGCGTTGCCGGTCGGGCCACGCCGACGCCGCCGAAAAGCGTGTGCCGGTTTGTGCACACGAGGCGTTGATGGAGATCAGCCTCGTCAGCTCGCACCCTCAGTTCTCGGCCGGTGCGCCGCCGTAGACTTCGGTGGCCGGCAGCGGGCTGCCGTCGAAGACGTTCTTGCCCGTCTTGCGCGTGGCTCTTTGCCAGGCGGCGAGCTCCTCCGCGCCGAACTCGACCTTTGCCGGCTCATCCAGGTCCACGTTGTTGAAGGTGTCGACGCCGCGCACCAGCATGCCCGTATCCCGGTGGGCGCGGGCGTGCACATGAGTCGGCATCATTTCGACCAGCAGAACTATCCGGCGCTCGTCCGTCGTGTTGATTTGCGAGCCGTGTATGACCTCGGAGTAGAAAAGGCCGATCTCGCCGGCTTTCAATTCCAGATCGACGGCCTTCGATTCATCGAACTCGGCGGAAATGTACTGGCCCCGCGCGAGGATGCTGTCGGGATTGCCGGTATCCGTATGCGGCAGCGTGCCGGTCTTGTGCGAGCCGGGGATGGCTCGCAGGCAGCCATGCGCGACGGAACAGTCGGAGAGCGCCAGGGCGCCAATCACCAGGATCGGCTTGATCGGGTTATAGGCACCATCCTGATGCCAGCCGGCATGGGTTCGCCCGTCGGGATTCTTGATCCGGAACGCCATGCTGTAGCAAAGGATGTTCGGCCCGATCAAATCCTCGTAGACGTCGAGGAGATGGGGGAGGCGGGCGATCTCGTCGACCCAGGGACAGAGAAGGTAGGACTTGCTCTTCAGCTTCTTGGTGTCGTTCGGGTACTTCGCCTCGAAAGCTTCGAGGTGGCCGCGATAGCGGGCGACCTCTTCGGGCGTGAGAACCGGCACGGGTGCCAGAAACCCGTCGCGATGGAACCGCTCGACCTCGTCCTCGCTGAGCACTTTCGGCATGACTCATACTCCTCCTGCAACCATCGCCCGATCGCTGATCTGTCAGAGTGTCGCCGAGCAAGTGGTGCGGGTCAATTGCAATGGATTCATGCCATGCTCCTCCACACCAAATTCAGGCCGATTCCAAGCAGGGCCACGCACAGCACGCGCTGAAATCCCTGCGCCGAGATTCGGCTGCGCAGCCAAATGCCGGCGCCCATGCCGAGGGCTGTTGGTACGAGCGTGAAGAGCGAGAGGACGAGTTCGTCGGCACCGAGGACGCGGTTGGCGGCGAGGCCGATGAAAAGCGGCGTCATGCTGGTGAGCGCGACCGCGCCCATCGAGGCGGCGAAGAGGTTCTTGTCGATCCGCAGGGCCACGAAATAAACGATGACGGGCGCCAGCATCACGGTGGCGCCGCCGATGACGCCCATACCGCCGCCGACGATCGGGTTGAGCCAGCGCTGCGTGCGCTCCGGGATCGCCCAATTCTTGGGAATGAACGGCAGCGGGCTGAGAATAATGACGAAGATGCCGATGGTGAGAGCCATCACTTCCGGGGGGGCGGTGACCAGGATCTGCGCGCCGATGGCGGAGCCGACGGCGAGCGCTGCGAGAAGCGGCCAGTACCGCCGCGCGACTTCGCGGAAGCGGCCGCCTTGAAACAGCAGCCATACATTGGTCACCGCCACGGGCAGCAAGGTGAGGGCGGCGGCCATGGCGGGTTCGACGGTCCCGGCCATGATCGGCACGGCCACCGCCGGCAAACCGCCGCCAATCACGCCTTTGACGAGACTGGCGAGCAGGAATGCGACGGCGATCGCGATTATCGCGTCTTGCGATAATCCGAATTCGGGCACTTAGACGGGCGTGCCTTTCGGGAATTCCGGGGTGCGCTTCTCAAGATGCGACTTCAACCCTTCCTTCACTTCGGACCCGGCGAAGGCCAGCATCTCCAGGGCCGTCGACGCGTCGTAGGTCGGACCCATCATCCGGTACCAGTTGTTGAGCGCGTATTTGGTCCAGCGGATCGCGCTCGGTGCGCCATTGGCGAGACGGGTTGCGATTTCGAGGGATTTCGCCTCCAGATCGGCGTCTTCGACACAAAGCGAGACCAGGCCGTATTTCTCCGCGTCCTCGCCCGAGACCGGCTCGTTCAGCATCAGCAGATATTTTGCTTTCGCCATGCCACAGAGCAGCGGCCAACAGATCACCGCGTGATCGCCGGCTGGGACACCGAGGCGCACATGACCGTCCACGATCTTAGCGGACTTACCCGCAATCGAGATATCGGCCAGCATGGCGACGACGAGACCGGCGCCGACAGCGACGCCATTGATGGCGGAAATCACCGGCTTGTTGCAGTCGATGACGTTGTAGACGAGATCGCGCGCTTCCTTCCAGGCTTGGATCCGCTGGGTCTCGTCGTTGATGTTGGCGTCGATCATGCCGAAATCGCCGCCGGAGGAGAATGCCTTGCCGGCGCCCGTTACGATCACGGCGTCGACATCGGGATCGAGATCGATGTCCTTCCAGATATAGGTAATCTGATTATGGCCTTTCGCATCGAGCGAGTTATAGGTCTTCGGATTATTGAAGGTGATGCGCAGCACGCGGTCGACGGGGTAGTCGATATCGAAGGCATCGTATTTTGCGTAACGGTCGGACATATCTGTCTCCTCGGGGTTCGTACCTGGGTTAGAAAGTAGTCGCCGAAGCGCCGAAGGCGAGGCGGAGAGCGTGGAATTCTCGACAGGGAGAACCAGTTTCGTTTCTACTTTCTATATCTGCCAGACCATGGGCGTGACGTGACGCGACAGGAGAATTCAGGCATGGCAAACCGTATCAAGACCGCGCTGGTGATCGGTGCCACGGGAGTGATTGGCAAGGCGCTCACCCAGTGGCTCGGCGCACGAGGCGATTGGTCCGTCATCGCGGTCTCGCGCCGCGCGCCGGATTATGACTTCGACGGCGTGCACGTCGCCGCCGACCTGTTCGATCGTGCGGATTGCGCGGCAAAGCTGGGGACGCTCGATCGTGTGACGCACATGTTCTACGCGGCCTATACGGACCGGCCGACCTGGGCGGAGCAATGCGCGCCCAACGCGGAAATGTTCGAGAACGCGCTGGCCGCGGTGGAAGAGGGCGGCGCGCCGTTGGAGCGGGTTGTGCTGATGCAGGGCACGAAATACTACGGCTGCCATCTCGGCCCCTTCAAGACGCCGGCGCGGGAGGACGATCCGCGCCACATGCCGCCGAACTTCTATTTCAACCAACAGGATTTGATGGAAGCGCGCCGCCAGGGAAAGCAATGGCGCTGGGTTTGCCTGCGGCCCCACACGGTGTGCGGCCAGGCGATCGGCATGCCGTTGAACCTGCTGTCCGTGATTGCGGTCTACGCCGCGCTCTCGAAGGAGTTGGGCTTGCCGTTGCGCTGGCCTGGGAAGGCGAAGGCGCTCGACGCCATGTTTCAGCTGACCGATGCCGGACTTCTGGCGCGCTCGGCCGAGTGGGCGGCGACGGCGGACGGGGCGGGAGATCAGGCGTTTAATATAACCAATGGCGATTATTTTCGCTGGAACCAGCTTTGGCCCAAGATCGCCGCGGCGTTCGAGATGGAGGCGGGACCCGTGCAAACCATCGATCTTACCCAGATGATGGCGGACAAGGCGGCGCTCTGGGAGGCCATGACCGCTAAGTACGGTTTGCAGCAGACAGCCTTCGCCGATGCCGCAAATTGGGCGTTCGGCAATTACGTTCTGGGCAATGAGTGGGATGTCATGTCCGACACGACCAAGGCGCGCCGGGCCGGATTCCACGAATGTCTCGACAGCGAAGCGCGGTTTGTCGAACAGTTGCGGGAGCTGCGGACGGCGCGATTCGTCCCGTAAGCGAAAAATTCTAATCCGAGGCCGAAGAATTCTCGTTTGCGGACGTCGGATATTTTGGGTCAAAATCTCTGACCTAATTTGCGTTTCAAGGATTTTCCCCATGCAAGAGACGGCGAGGTTTCTCGGCTTGAGCCGGGTGGCCTGGATCATCATCGCTGGCGCCACCATCGTGACCATTTCGATGGGCGTGCGGAATACGTTCGGTATTTTCCTCAATCCGCTTTCGGCGGAGCATGGCGTTTCGATCAGCATGCTGTCGCTGGCGATTGCGCTTCAGAATCTCGTCTGGGGACTGGCGCAGCCGGTCGCTGGCGCGATCTCCGACCGCCATGGCGCCGGCCGGGTGATTGCGCTCGGCGGCGTCCTCTATGCCCTTGGTCTCGTTGTCGCGATTTCTTTCTCCGATCCGCTGTTGATCATCTTCGGGGGCGGAATTCTTATAGGCCTCGCGCAGAGCTGTACCACATTCGCCGTCGTCCTTGGGGTAATCGGTCGTAATGTCGAGGAGAAGCGGCGGCCAATGGCGCTCGGGATCGCGTCCGCCGGCGGATCGTTCGGTCAGATGGCCATTGTGCCGTTGGCCCAGGGACTGATCTCCTTCGACGGGCTCGAGTTTTCGATCCTTGCGATGGCCGCTCTGACCTTCATTCTGGTGCCGTTGGCACTGCCGATGGCGGGGAAGCCATCGGATGCGGCAGCGGCTTTGGCACCCGGGCCTGTGCAGGCCCTGTCCGACGTGTTGCGCGCCGCCGCCGGCCATCCGGGCTACATTCTGCTGACGCTCGGCTTCTTTACCTGTGGCTTTCAGGTCGCGTTCATCGGCATCCATTTGCCGGTCTATTTGCTGAATTGCGGATTGCCGACCCACGTGAATCCGGCGACCCTGGCGGCGACGGCGCTCGCCACCGTCGGTTTCTTCAACATGATCGGCACCTATTTCCACGGCCTCTTGGGCACGCGCTATCAGATGAAGAACCTATTGGCGCTGAACTACATTCTGCGCGGGGTTTTCATCCTGATCTTTTTCTATGCGCCGAAGTCCGAGTTCACGGTCATCGCCTTCGCAGTCGGAATTGGAACGCTTTGGCTCGGCACCGTGCCGCTGACCAGCGGTTTGGTGGCCAAGATTTTCGGTCCGGCAAACCTGGGACTGTTGTTCGGTGTCTGCTTCCTCTCCCATCAGGTCGGCTCGTTCCTGGGGGTATGGATCGGCGGTTACATGTTCGATCTGACCGGGAACTACGATCTTATCTGGATACTGACAGCGCTGGCGGGGTTCATGGCGGCGGCGTTCAATTGGCCGATCAAGGAACGGGCGCTGGGGCAGCCGGCCTAAGTATCGCTTGAGCGCCCGACCCATCGCGTTTAGGAAGGCGTGATGGCAAGGCGTCTCAAACTCGCGGCGGTCGGTACCGGCTATTTCGCGCAATTCCACTACGAAGCCTGGAGCCGGATCGAGAATGTCGATCTCGTCGGGCTTTGTACTCTCGACGGCACGATGGGCCGTAATATCGCGGACCGTTTCGACATCGCGACAGTGCACGGCGACGTCGCCGATATGCTGGATGCGGTAAAGCCGGATCTGCTGGACATCGCGACGCCGCCGCCCACGCATCGCCGCTTCATTGAGGCGGCGGTGTCGCGCGGCGTCGCGGTCGTCTGCCAGAAGCCTTTTACGGAGAGTCTCGCCGAGGCGGAAGCCGTGACGGCGTTGGCGGAGCAGGCCGGCGTGCCGCTGATCGTGCACGAGAATTTTCGATTTCAGCCCTGGCATCGGGAGGCCCGTAAAATCCTCGACGCGGGCACGCTTGGAGAAATCTTCCAGTTATCGTTTCGCTTGCGTCCGGGCGACGGGCAGGGGCCGGATGCCTATCTCGACCGGCAGCCGTATTTTCAAAACATGGAACGGTTTCTGGTCCACGAGACGGCGATTCATTTCATCGATGTCTTCCGCTACCTGATGGGCGAGGTCGACAGCGTTTATGCGGATTTGACCCGGTTTAATCCGGTTCTCTCGGGAGAGGATGCGGGATATATCCTCTTCCAGTTTCGCAATGGGGCGCGTGGGCTGTTCGACGGGAACCGCCTCGTCGATCATGCGGCGGAGAATCGTCGACTGACCATGGGCGAGATGCTGATCGAGGGATCGGACGCGGTGCTGCGGCTCGATGGCGACGGGAGCATGAACCTCCGCAAGCACGGCTACGATGTCGAGGTGCCGGTTAATTACGAGTGGGAAAATCGGGGATTTGCAGGCGACAGCGTCTATATGCTGCTGCGCCACGTGGTCCAGCATCTAACGGCGGGAGCGCCGGCGATGAACACGGCCCGCGATTATCTCGTCAACCTGCGGATTGAGGATGCGATTTACCGCTCGAGCGAAAGCGGAGCGAAGGTCGCCATAACATAATCTGTTGAAGATACCGCGGTTAGGCGTCGACCGTCTCCAGTTCGACCGGGTCCGACATGGCGCCGGTGGCGCGCATCGCGTCCAGCCGCGTTGCCTCTTTCCGCTGCCGCTCCAGGAAGACTTCCCAGCAATGGCCATCCGGATCGAGAAAATAGATGCCATAGGAGATGCCGTGGTCGACGGTGCGCTGGACGTTGACGCCCTTGTCGATCAGATGCTGTCGGAATGCGCTCAGCTCCTGGATGTCTCCTCCGAACTTCAGGGCGATGTGATGAACCGTCTCGGCTCCGCTTGCCACCGGGTTTTCGAACAGCGCGATATCGTGGTCGTTGGTCCCGAACGAGAGAAAACAGCCGTTTCGCTCCGGGCTGTCGATTACGACCTCCATGCCGAGGATGTCCTGATACCAACCACGGGATACTGCAAGGTTGCTGACGTAAATGACCGTGTGGCCGAGCCCCAAAATTTTGGACATGGTCTGAATTCCCATTCGTTCGTGCGATTGCCGCTATCACAGGAATATCCGTCTATTGCCTCCTTGTTCAACGGAAATCGCATTCGGGCATGACGGCGCTCCGGGCTTGCTCTTGAATCGGACCCATGGCAAGCAAACCTTTATCAGACTGTCGAACGATGGAGGTGGAGATGGCGAGACCCCGGAAAGTCGAAATTACCGAAGTCGGTCCCCGCGACGGCTTGCAGGCGGAACTGAATTTCATCCCGACGGAGGCCAAGATCCGCTTCGTGAACGGGCTGATCGCGGCCGGCGTTCCCCGGATCGAGTTCTCGTCCTTCGTCTCCCCGAAAGCCATCCCGCAGCTCGCCGACGTGGTCGAGGTGTTCGAGGGCATCGACCGCAGCAAGCCATGCACCCTGGCGGCTCTGGTGCCGAACAGTCATGGCGCGATCCGCGCGGTCGAAGCCAAGGTCGACGAGATGATTGTCTTTATGTCGGCCTCGGAAAGCCACAATCAGAAAAACGTCAACCGATCCATCGATGAATCGCTCGACGGTTTCGAGCGCGTGGCTCAGATCGCCGACGATGCCGGCATTCCGGTCCATGGCGCGATCGCGACCGGGTTCGGGTGTCCCTTCGAGGGCGATGTCTCGCTCGATACCATCGTGAAGATCGCCAAGCGTTACCGCGATTACGGGTTTAAGGGCATCGGTCTTGGCGATACTACCGGCATGGCGACGCCGCCGATCGTGACCAAATTCGTCCGCACGCTTCAGGATGCGGTGCCCGAGCTCGATATCGCGCTGCATTTTCACAACACGCGGGGTATTGGCCTGGTGAACGTCGTCGCCGGTCTCGACGAGGGAATCGAGAAGTACGACGCATCGTTCGCCGGGATTGGTGGTTGTCCTTTCGCGCCGAAGGCCACGGGTAATATTTGTACCGAGGACCTGGTCTACATGCTGGAAGAGATGGGCATCGAGACCGGGATCGATATCCGCAAGCTGATGGATATCGCCTGCGACGTGGAGCGGACGGTCGGGCGCGACCTGCCGGGGCAGGTGATGAAGGCGGGATTGCGTCTCGATCTGCACGATATGGGCGAAGTCGCGACGGCAAAGGGTTGATCCGGCGGCACGATGACGGAGATTGAGAGCCAGCCCGAAGGCGCCCTTGCGGGCATTCGGGTGATCGACCTGACGCGTATTCTGGCAGGCCCTTTCTGCACGATGCTGTTGGCCGACATGGGGGCCGAGGTTATCAAGGTCGAGAGCCCGGGAAGCGGCGATCCGATCCGGACGCAGGGCATCGTGAAAGAGGGCATGAGCTGGTATTTTGCCCAGTTCAATCGCAACAAGAAGTCGGTCACGCTCGATCTCTACAGCGACGAAGGGAAGGCGAAGCTCGCAGAGCTCCTCAAGGGTGCCGATGTGCTCGTGGAAAATTTCCGGCCCGGCGTTCTCGCGAAAATGGGTTTTGACGAAACCAGGCTTCGGGACCTGAATCCCGGACTCGTCGTCGGCAGCATCAACGGATACGGGTCGACGGGACCTTATGTCGACCGCCCGTCCTTCGATTTCATCGCCCAGGCCATGAGCGGTTTCATGAGCGTCAACGGCCCACCCGATGGTGAGCCGATGCGCGCGGCACCGCCGATGAGCGACCTGATCGCCGGTCTGTATTGCGCCTTCGGCGTGGTCACGGCGCTCAACGCGCGGCACCGCACGGGCAGGGGGCAGAACGTCGAATCGAGCCTGACGAATGGCCTGATCTCCATGATGGCGTTCTTGTCGGCGGAGTATTTCGCCACGGAGAAGGTGCCGGTGCGGACCGGTAACAACCACACGATTGTGGCGCCCTACGGTCTGTTCAAGGCCAGCGACGGGGCGATTGCGGTGGCGCCGTCCAACGACACGTTCGTGGAGCGGTTTCTGGCGGCCATCGGCTTGCGGTCGTTGCTGGAGGAGGACCGGTTTCGCACCAACGCCGACAGGATGCATAATCGGACCGATCTGATGGAGCTGATCGACGCCGTTACGGAGCGGGAGAGCGTCGACCACTGGATCGACGTGATCAACAAGGCTGGATGTCCATGCGGCCGGGTGATGGGGCTCGACGAAGTCTTCGCCGACCCGCAGGTCCGTGCCACGCAGATGGTGCTCGATGTCGATCACGGTGCGAGCGGCATGGTTCGGATGACCGGATTTCCGGTGAAACTGTCCGAGACGCCGCCGCGGATC
Organism: Rickettsiales bacterium; assembly: GCA_038131165.1. Lineage (GTDB taxonomy): Bacteria > Pseudomonadota > Alphaproteobacteria > UBA8366 > UBA8366 > UBA6544. Next base: position 15,731 of record JAYPOZ010000072.1, read on the forward strand.
CGGCGTCCGGCCCCGCGGTTGGGAGAACACAATGATGAGATCCTGGGGGAGGATTAGACCAGCAACGATAATTCGTTGAGGTCTCGGCGTAGCCCTTCCGGCGACTCGAACAGTACAGCGTTGAAACCCACGGCGCGCGCCGCCTCCACGTTCTTCAAGCCATCGTCGATAAAGAGCGTCTTGGCCGGGTCCACCGCGAAGCGGTCGCGGGCCAGCTCGAAAATGGCGGCATCCGGTTTGGCGACGCCGACATGGCCCGAAATGATCACGTCATCGAAAAATTCGAGAAACGCGAAGTCGCCTTCGACCCGGGCCCATGTCTCGCTGGCCCAGTTGGACAGGACATAGAGCGGGTGCCCGGCGGCATGCAATTCCCGGACGATCTGCACGGTGCCTTCGAACAAGCCGCGGATCGTCTCGGGCCACCGATCGACGTAAATCTGCATTGCCGCCGCATAATCGGGATAAATCTCGGCCCGTTCGGCGATGGCCTTCGACAAAGGATAGCCTGCATCGACGGCGCGGAACCATTCGAGGTCGAGTACCTCTTCCACCAGATGCTTCAGCTCCGCTTCGTCGGGTACGATCTCGCGCAACAGGTAGCCGGGGTTCCAATCCACGATGACGCGGCCGAGGTCGAATATGAAGGCGTCGATAGAGGCGCTGGCGGTCATCTGTTCGTCCGAGACATAAACGTGGGAAACTTTCCGGGTTATCGAAAGAAAATTGATAAGTGCAGACTTCGAGCGATGCGAGACCCGTCGAGTATACCGCACGGACCGGGACGGTCACATAATCGTGCGGCCGGTCGCTGAATATTTGCACCCCGTGGCCGGTGGCATTACAAGTGATTTAGACGATCTTTGCAGGAGCCGCACTAGTGTTCGCGCCGCTGAACCTTCGCCATTGGGTCGCCGTTGGCATCATCGTAGTCGCCACGGTGGGTATGGAGGCTGCGGCGCAGGATGCGCGATTTTTCCGCATCGGCACGGGCGGCATCGGCGGCACCTATTATCCAGTTGGCGGAATCATCGCGAGCGTCATCAGCAGCCCGCCGGGCTCCCGGTCCTGTGAGCAGGGAGGAAGCTGCGGCGTTACCGGTCTGGTTGCGATCGCCCAGACATCCGACGGATCGGTGGCAAATATCGAGGCTGTCGCATCGGGCGGCATCGATGCCGGCTTCGCTCAATCGGACGTCGCTTATTGGGCGTATACGGGGACTGGTACTTTCGCGAAGAAGAAGCCCAGGACGTCGATCCGGGCTATTGCGAACCTCTATCCGGAAAACGTTCATCTCGTGGTGCGGACGAAGACGGGCGTCACCTCTCCGCGCGGGCTGAAGGGGCGTCGAATTTCGCTTGATGAAGCCGGCTCCGGCACGCTTGTTGATGCTCGGCTGATCCTTGCGGCATATGGTTTGGACGAGCGCAGGGATGTCAGGTCGCAATATCTCGATTCCCAGTCGGCGGCGTTGCGTCTGGCGGCCGGCAAGCTTGACGCATTCCTAACGGTCGCCGGGTATCCGGTAACCTCCGTCCAGCTTGCGCTTTCCAAGGCGGACGCCCGCATCCTGCCGTTGACGGGCAAGCCAATCGAGCGGTTGCTCGCGGAATACCGGTTCTTTAGTCGCGATGCGATCCCGGCCGGTGTCTATGGTAACGCCGCGCCCATTCCGACCGTCAGCGTGAGCGCGCTCTGGATCGTTCCGGAGACGGCCGACTCCGAATTGATTTACCAGATCGTGAAGGCACTCTGGAACGACAATTCCCGGAGACTCCTCGACGAGGGCCATCAGATGGGCGCACGCATTCGTCTCTCGACTGCTCTGCAGGGCGTCAGCATTCCGCTCCATCCCGGAGCGGAGCGGTTTTATCGTGAACTGGACCTGATCGAGTAACGTTCGGGGCGGGGGAGACAATTGAATGAGCGATAGTTCGAACGGTTCGACCGCTTGGTCGACGACGCCCCATGCCTATCTCGAGCAACGCGCGCCGGCGTACGACAGCCGCCGCCTCAGAAAATCCTGCTATGTTGAGATGCGGGACGGTGTCCGGCTAGCACTGGACGTTTATGTGCCGGCTGCAGCCGGCTGGGATACGCCATTACCCGCCATCGCGGCTTTCACGCCGTATTATCGCCGTTTCAAGCTGACGGCCGAGGCGACCGACGAGACGGAGGACAGCCCGAATGCGGGCTACCTCCGGGATTTTTTCACGCCCTATGGTTACGCGGTTGTGGTGGTCGATGTGCGTGGGTCGGGAGCATCCTTCGGGACGCGCGATGGCTTCCGCTCGCCGAAGGAGCGCCGCGATTATGCGGAGATCGCCGATTGGATCGTGCGCCAAAGCTGGTCGGATGGCACCATCGGTTCGACCGGCATTTCCTATGTCGGAGCGGCGGCGGACTTTCTCGCGACCACCGGGCATCCCGCGGTCAAAGCCGTGATTCCGACTTTTGCGGTATGGGACACGTTTGCGGATCATTACAATCCGAACGGGTTGCATGTCTCGTTTCTGGGGCCCGAGTACAATGCGCTGATGGAAGCGCTGGACCTGGCCGATCCCGAAAAAATGAAGGCCTATGCCTATTTTGCCGATCCGGCGTTCGGCGGGCCTGCGCCTGTCGACGACGATCCGGATGGGACGCTGCTGGCGCGCGCGGTCTCCGAGCATACCGCCAACGTCGATATGACGCAGTTCATCCGCGAGTTCGTCTATCGTGACGACGGCCTGTCGTACGATCCGGAATATACAGCGCCGACAATCGGGCCGGCCTATTACGCGGAGTCGATCCGGCCGGAAGTGGCGTATTACAGCGTTTCCGGCTGGATGGATGCCGTGTATTTCGCCAATGCCGCCACCCGCCGCTTCCTTTCGCTCGAAAACACGCACAAGCATTTGTTGATGGGGCCGTGGGACCACGGGGCGCGGACGAATGCCAGCCCCTGCCGGTCGGCGGAATTGCCTGCGTTCGAAAGAATGGCGGCCTATCTGCGCTTTTTCGATGAATACCTGAAGGGCGACGAGACCGGCATGACGGGGGAAGCGCCGGTGCATTACTTCACGATGGTCGAGGAGAAATGGAAATCGGCGGAATCCTGGCCGCCGCCGAGATCCATCTGCAGACGATATTTCCTGGGCGCCGACGGCACTCTCGGCGAGCGTGAGCCGACCGAGGTCTCCGCCTCCGACGATTACCAAGCCGACTTCTCGGTCGGGACCGGTCTGCAGACCCGCTACGAGCGGGCGGCGGCTATTGGCGTTACGACCTACTATGCGGATTGGCATGGCCGCGACGAAAGGATGCTGACCTATACCTCGCAGCGGATAGATGCGGATATGGAAGTGACGGGGCACCCTGTCGTCACGCTTTATGCCGCGTCGAGCGAACGGGACGGCGCTTTTTGCGTCTATCTTGAGGATGTCGCGCCCGACGGCATCTGCCGTTATGTGACGGAAGGCGTCTTGCGGGCGCTGCACCGCAAGACGACGGACGCACCGGCGCGGTTGCGGACGGTGGGGCCCTATCGCAGCCTGTCGCGCCGCGACGCGGCTTTGCTGGTGCCGGGGGAGGCGGTTGAATTGTCGTTTGATCTGGTGCCGACGTCTTGGCTGTTCCGCGCCGGACACCGAATCCGCCTCGCCATTGCGGCGGCGGACCGGGATCATTACGCACGCATTCCGGGCGGGCGACCGCCGCTGCTGACGTTCTTTCGCGAAGCCGGGCGGCCTTCGGCCATCGATCTGCCCGTCATTCCCCGGGAAGGCTAAGCGCTCAGGCGCCGGCCGCGCCGGATAGCGGAAACATCGGGTAGGATTGAGCGGATTTCTGTCCGCTTTGCGGATCGTCGGCGACCCCATTCGGGCAGGCGAAATTGCTGGGAAAAACCGAGTCCTCGACCGGGATGACGGGCAGTACGTTGCCGACCGCCCTCGCCACATCTTCCGGCAGCTCGATATTGATGTTCGCGGTATCGCCGCCGCTGACGTCGATCCGTGGATGGTGAATCGCTTCCGAAAGGCCGAGACCGCAATCGACCATGAAGGAAATATTCTGCATGACGGCCGGCATGATGCGCCGTCCGCCCGAAGCGCCGAGGGCGAAGCTGAAGCCATCCTCGCGCCGCACGATGGCCGGACACATGTTGCAGAGCGGCCGCTTGCCGCCGGCGAGCGAATTGGGATTTCCGGGCCGCGTGTCGAACCACATGATGCCGTTATTCATGAGGATGCCGGTCTTCGGGAACACCACCTTGCTGCCGAAGGCGCTGAGCAGGGTCTGCGTCAGCGTGACCATATTGCCTTCGCCGTCGATGGCGGTTAGGTGAGTGGTGCAGGCTGGGTCGCGGGCGTCGTCTGCGTCGCCCATGGTGGCGAGCCGTGTCTCAAAGGCGGCCTTGAGCGCCGCCGCATAGTGCCCGAAGGACTCGGCCGTCGGCGACCCGTTCTGCGCCTCGATCCGGCCGTCGATCCGGGACAGGGTGTCGAACAGGGTTGGGCCGGCGGTCAGTCCGGGGGCGGCATAAACTTTGGCGCCTTGATAGTCCATCTCGAGCGGATCGCATTCGGATGCCCGATAGGAGGCCAGATCGTCCGCCGAGAGGCGGCTGCCGCCGGCTTGCGCATCGGCCACCAGTTTTCCGGCGATTTCGCCCTCGTAGAAATCACGGGGCCCGGCTTGCGCCAATCGGCGCAAAGTGTCGGAGAGCGCGCCCATGTCGCGACGGGGCGGCGGCTTTCCCTGCATTGCCGTCGGCGCAAGACCGTCATTCAGATAGACCGCGCTTGAGGTCTCGAAGCGGCGCAGGTCCTGGGCCGCGCCGGCGATACGCAGCGTCGTGAACCAGTTGACCGGCAAGCCTCCTTCCGCGAGTTCGACGGCCGGGGCAATCAAATCCGCCCAGGGCTTGGAGGCGTAACGCTCGTGGGCAAGCGCTATGCCGGCCACTTGCGTCGGCACAGCGATGGAATGGTAGCCATAGACATTGCGGTCTTCGAGGACGGCCGGCCACTGAAACAGATCGCCCGCCCCGTCACCCTCGACGGGGGGATAGTCGGCCGGGTCGAGTTGTCGCGGCGCGACCATGCCGAAGTCGAAGACGCGGACACGCTTCTCCTTGGCGAGGTAGACGAGCATATAGCCACCGCCGCCCAAGCCGCTCATCCAGGGCTCGACGACCGAGACGGCAAACGACGTCGCAATGGCGGCATCGATGGCATTTCCGCCATTGCGCAGAACGCGCGCGCCGGCTTCCGCGGCGATCGCGTTCTGGGATGCTACGGCACCGCCGCGGCTGATGGCGGACGGCTTGCTCAGCGTCCAGTTCTGCGCCCGATCCGGTCCGATAGGGGACATGGCTATGGCGACCCGCCTATTTTGTCTTCTCTTTCAGATAGGCCATCAAATTATCCATGTCGGAATCTTTCTTGATCCCGGCGAAGGCCATCCGCGTGCCCTTGAGAAAGGAGCGGGGCTTCTTGAGATACTCGCGCAACGTTGCCTCGTCCCAGGTCAGACCCGATTCCTTCATCGCCTTGGAATATTTAAACCCTTCCACGCTGGCGGCTTTGCGGCCGATGAGGCCGTGAAGCGAGGGGCCCACCTTGTTCTTGCCGGCCTCTAGCGCGTGACAGGCTTTACATTTGGCGAAAACTTTCTTGCCCTTTTTTGCGTCCGCGGCTCCGGCGGCACCGGAGGCCATCGCGATGGCGACAAAGGCGGCGGCGGCAATGCTGAATTTTTTCATGAATTCCTCGTCGAATTGATCGGTTACGTGTCGCGCTGGGTGATGCCTTAGACATATTTGCGAAGAGGGGGCACCCGCAAGGCGAAATTTGCGGTGCGACTATTTAACCCGGTTACCGTTCAGTAGTTCTTCGTCAAAGCAAAGAAGAACCGTGTGTCTTTGCCGTTGCTCGTGAAGACCGGCCGGGTGAGCGGCCGCGCGACCTCGAAGTCCGCGCGAAAGTCGTAAGGGAAGAACAGGCGGACGCCGCCGCCGGCGGAGGCAGCCGTGTCGCGGGTGATCCCGGAATCCAGGATATCGTTCCAGACGACTCCCCAGTCGTAGAACCCGTATACCGAAAAGCCGGAAAGCCAGTCTTTGCCGACGTTCCACCAGTAGCGCGGCTCTATCGAGAGGGCGAGTCCCTCGTCGCCGGTGATTTCGGAAAAATCGTAGCCGCGCCCAAACCGCATGCCGCCGATCGAGAATTCTTCCGACGACAGCAATCGGTCGTTCGATATCTGGCCGGCCGCGGAAAACTGGATCCAAAAACCTCCGGCGACCTGCTGGTCGCGGACAATGTCGATCACCGCCTTCAGGAAATCGCTCTCGCCATCGAAACGGGAGAGGTCGTTCGATCCGGTCGTGCTCTCGCCGAGGAAGTTTATGCCCTTGGACACCTCCACGGACGTCGACAAAGTCCCCTTCGCCAAATCTCCAAGCCAGTATCCGAGCCGTCCTCTTACCACGCGCAGGCGATCATTGGTCGAGGTCCGTCCCAGGCTGCGTTCGTGGAAATTTCGATATTCGAAGGTCCCGCGCAGCCAGAGGTTTTCGTTTCGGGAACGGATCAGCGGATGCCACATGGCGAGAGTCAGCCGTTCGAAGTCGCTCTCCACATCGTTTGACGCGTCGGAACTGCCGGGATCGGATGTGCTCAGCGCGCCGGAAATCGAAAAGGCGGTTCCCTCGAATCCGAGCGTCTGAGTATAGGTCAATTCCGTGTAGAGGCTTTCTTCGGGTTCATTTGGAATCGTGAAGAATCCGACCTCCAGCCGTTCTCTATTCCCGAGCGCGGAATTTACCGCGCCACTGAGCCAGGTCTGCAAGCGGCCGACTTCCGGCGTTCCGCGATTGTTCAGCAAGGCGACGCCGTCGATGGGCTTATGCGTCAGCTTGAGGTCGAGCGCATAGCGTCCTGATTCCTCGTCGATTGCGGTCAGAGCCGGCTCTACGCTGTAACCCGAGACATCTCCGATCGCGAGCGTATAGCGCTCCAAAGTCGCCAATGTCATGGGGCGGTGTAGGGTCAGGCGTTCGGCATACCCGGCGAACTGATCCGCGTGCTCGGAATCGCCGGAAAACGTGACCTTTTCGACGTAGCCCTCAATCACTTGCACGGTCAGGATCCCGTTTTCCAGGTCCTGTGGAGGGGCGATGGCTCGGCTCAAGGAATATCCCGCGTCGCGGTACCTTTTGGTTACACGCTCCAAGATGATCGTGATCTCGTCGATCGAGATCTCGCGAGCCAGAAACATGTCGTAATCGGGACCGAACGCGCTGGCGTCGAATACGGTGGCGCCGGTAATAACAACCGCTGCGAGTGTAATTCTGAAGTCGATAGCGACCGCGTCTGGTTTTGGTTTGGCGGGTTTGGGAAGTTGAACTTCCGCATCCGGGGCGATGCGCCTTGGAGCGGTTTCCTGAATTCGACGATCCAAAGTACTCGCATTGGTCCCGCTGCTCGAGCTTTGCTGAGCGGAAACGGTTGAGGCAAGAATGAGTGCCATGCAGGTCGCGCTGAGTATCGCGACCGTGCGGCGTCCGCCAAAACGTCGAGAAAAGTGTTTTTTCTTTGCTTCGATAATCACGCTGAATACTTTTCCAGGTAACCTGTTTATCGACCGCAATTCATCGAACTCGCCGACGAATTCACACTATCACCAATTAGGTTAAG
>JAYPOZ010000073.1:0-20001 GCA_038131165.1 Rickettsiales bacterium
CCGAGCCCGCCTGGGTGAAGCGGAAAATGTTATCGACGAAGAACAGCACGTCCTGACCTTCCTGGTCGCGGAAGTATTCCGCGACGGTCAGGCCGGTCAGCGCGACACGCGAGCGGGCTCCCGGAGGCTCGTTCATCTGGCCGTAGACCAACGCCGCCTTCGAAGCGCCTTCTTCCTCGAGGTTGATAACGCCCGATTCGATCATTTCGTGATAAAGATCGTTGCCTTCGCGGGTCCGTTCGCCGACACCGGCAAACACCGAATAACCGCCGTGAGCCTTCGCGATGTTGTTGATCAATTCCATGATGAGGACGGTCTTGCCGACGCCGGCGCCGCCGAAGAGGCCGATCTTACCGCCCTTCGCATACGGGGTCAGAAGGTCGACGACCTTGATGCCCGTGACCAGCTGTTCCGTCTCCGTCGATTGGTCGACGTAGTCCGGTGCCGAGCGGTGGATCGGCAGCGTCTGTTTGTGGCCGAGGGGGCCGCGCTCGTCGATCGGATCGCCGATGACATTGATAATCCGGCCCAGCGTCTCCGGTCCGACAGGGACCATGATCGGCTCGCCCGTGTCGGTAACTTCGGTGCCGCGCACCAGACCTTCGGTCGCGTCCATCGCCACGCAGCGGACGGTGTTCTCGCCCAAATGCTGGGCGACCTCGAGAACCAGGACGCCGCCGTCCTTCTCCATATGCAATGCATTCAGAATGGCGGGCAATTCGCCGTCAAAATGCACGTCGACAACCGCGCCCAAGACCTGGGTGATCGTACCGACAGCGTTACTGGCCATGGATCAGCTCCTTGAAGTTTGTTCCGCTACAGCGCCTCGGCACCGGAGATGATTTCGATCAGCTCCTTGGTGATGCCGGCCTGGCGTGCGCGGTTATAGGTGAGTGACAATTTATCGATCATATCGCCCGCATTTCGGGATGCGCTGTCCATTGCGGTCATCCGGGCACCCTGCTCCGACGCAAATGTTTCCAGCATCGCACGGAACATCTGAACCGAGAGGTTGCGGGGCAGCAAGTCGGCGAGGATTTCCTCCTCGTCCGGTTCGAACTCGTAGCTCGCGGCGGCGCCGTCCGTGTTCTCCTCCGCCGCCCCTTCCGGGACCGCGAACGGTATCAGCTGCTGCGGCGTAACATCCTGGGTCAGCGCCGAGACGAATTTATTATAGACGACGGTACAGCAATCGAATTCGCCGGCCTCGAACAATTCGGTGATCCTGGCGGCGATCATGTCGGCACCCGCGAAGGTCGGCGCCGGTTTGGCGATCTCCTCCAGTGCCTCGATCAGCTTGTCCGGATACTCGCGGCGCATGATGGCATTGCCCTTACGGCCGACGCCGAACAGCTTGACGGTCTTACCGTCCGCCTCGAGCTCGCGCACCATTCGGCGGATACCGCGCATGATGCTGCCATTGAAGCCGCCGCAGAGGCCGCGGTCCGTGGTCATCACCACAAGCAGATGTACTTTGTCGTCGCCCGTTCCCGAGAGCAGCTTCGGTCCGCCTTCACCGCTGGCGCCGCCGGCAAGCGAGCCCAACATGCGTTCCATGCGCTCGGCATAGGGCCGGGCCGCAATCGCCTGTTCCTGGGCGCGCCGCAGTTTCGCGGCGGCCACCATCTTCATCGCCGAGGTGATCCGTTGAGTGGACTTCACGCTCGTGATGCGGGTTCGCAGGTCCTTAAGACTAGGCATCTTCCGTCGCTGTCTCCCGCGCCTTTAGGCGGCGAAGGTCTTGGTGTACTGGTCCATGATCTCGGAAATCTTCTTCTCGGTCTCGTCCGAGAGCTCGCCCTCGGTGCGAATGGTTTCGAGAATGTCCGAGTGGTTGCTGTGGAACTCTTCCAGCAGGCCCTGCTCGTAACGGCCGATATCGCGGATCTCGACGCCGTCGAGGTAGCCCCGGACGCCGGCAAAGATCGAGATAACCTGCTCTTCGACAGCGAGCGGGCTGTACTGCGGCTGTTTCAACAGTTCCGTCAGACGCGAACCACGGGCCAGCAAGCGCTGGGTCGCCGCATCGAGGTCGGATGCGAACTGCGAAAACGCTTCCATTTCCCGATATTGCGCGAGTTCGAGCTTGATGGTGCCGGCGACCTGCTTCATCGCCTTGATCTGAGCGGCGGAGCCGACACGGCTGACCGAGAGGCCGACGTTAATGGCCGGCCGGACGCCCTTATAGAACAAGTCGGTCTCAAGGAAAATCTGACCGTCGGTGATCGAAATCACGTTGGTCGGAATATAGGCCGACACGTCGTTCGCCTGTGTTTCGATGACCGGCAGCGCCGTCAGCGAACCGTTGCCGTGCGCGTCGCCCATCTTGGCGGCCCGCTCCAACAGGCGCGAGTGAAGATAGAAAACATCGCCCGGATAGGCTTCGCGGCCCGGCGGGCGGCGCAGCAGGAGCGACATCTGGCGGTAGGCCGTGGCTTGCTTGGAGAGATCATCGTAAATGATCAGCGAGTGCATGCCGTTATCGCGGAAATACTCGCCCATGGCGCAGCCGGCATAAGGGGCCAGGAACTGCATCGGCGCCGGCTCGGAAGCCGTCGCGGCGACGACGATGGTGTATTCCAACGCGCCGTTCTCCTCGAGCGTCTTTACGACCTGCGCCACTGTCGAGCGCTTTTGCCCGATCACAACGTAGATGCAGTAAAGCTTTTTCGATTCGTCGTCGGTATTGTTGACCGACTTCTGATTGATGATCGTGTCGATCGCGACGGCGGTCTTGCCGGTCTGGCGGTCGCCGATGATCAGCTCGCGTTGGCCGCGGCCGACGGGAACCAGCGAATCGAGGGCCTTGAGGCCGGTCTGCATCGGCTCATGCACGGATTTCCGCGGAATGATGCCGGGGGCTTTCACCTCGACCAGGCTTCGCTCCGTGGCGTCGATCGGGCCCTTGCCGTCGATCGGATTGCCGAGGGCGTCGACCACGCGGCCGAGCAGGCCTTTGCCGATCGGGACATCGACGATGGTGCCGGTCCGCTTGACCGTGTCGCCTTCCTTGATGTCGCGGTCACCGCCGAAGATAACGACACCGACGTTGTCGTCTTCGAGGTTCAGCGCCATGCCCTTGATGCCACCTGGGAATTCGACCATTTCGCCGGCTTGGACGTTGTCCAACCCGTAGACGCGGGCGACACCGTCACCGACGGATATGACTTGTCCGACTTCCGCGACGTCTGCCTCGGTGCCGAAATTGGCGATTTGTTCCTTCAGGATGGCGGAAATTTCCGCGGCGCGGATTTCCATCAGCCGGCTCCCTTCATTACGAGTTTCATTCTTGCCAATTGGGTCTTCAGCGAGGAGTCGATCATCCGGCTCCCTACCTGAACCACCATTCCGCCGATCAGGGCGGGGTCGACCTTCAGGGAAAGGGCGACGTTACGTCCTTCGACCTGCTGCAGCGCCTGTTCGACGGCGCGGGTCTGATCTTCGCTCAAGGCTTGAGCGGATGTCACTTCGGCCGTGATCTCGCCCCGGCGTTCCGCCAATTCCGCGAGATAAGCCCTAATAATACTTCTCAGAGCGAAAAGCCGCCGGTTCGACGCGGTCACGCTGACGAATCGCTGTGTCAGATCGTCCGCGCCGGACTGCTGAAGGATCGCTGCGATCGCTTTCGCTTGCATGGACCGTCCGATGACCGGGCTGGCCATCATCCGGCGCAGGTCATCGTGCTCGTCGATCGCGGCGTCGAGCGCCCGCAAATCGTCCGCAACGGTGTCCAACTTACGCTGCTCGTCCGCCAGTTCGAACAGAGCCAAAGCGTAGCGGGCTGCCATTCCCGATTCGCTTCCCTTGGATGCCACCTGGGAATCTCCCTGAACTTGTCCGTATCTTCGTTGCCGAAGCCCGGAATTCCTTAGGTTTTAAGCCCCCCCATCGTGGGCTTTTGCCGAAAGGCGAGCGGTGTTTAGCACATGCAAAATAGGGGCGCAACCCGCCTCGAAACAGGTGAATTGTCGCAGGTGAGCGGACTCTCTCGCCCGCGCTCCGATTCGCAACGGCTCAATTGATGAAAATTAACGAATATCCGGCGTTTCGGAAGTCGCAAATTTGCCGAATCCGCCGTGCCGATGAAAACGCTTATCCGCGTTCCTGCAGCACTGAGATCCCTATATCCCGCATCATCAAGGTGGGCCTCAAAGAAAACTATAGGGATCGATATCCACCTGCACCCGGACGGCGTTCGGCGGTTTGACGCTCTCGATCCAGGGACGGAGGCGATCCTGAATGCGAACGGACCTTGTGGCGCGTATCAGCAGCCTTCTGCGGTGGCGCCCGCGCAGGATCGCGAGGGGCGCCGGGGCCGGGCCCAGCACCTTGAAATCCGCTGCTTGCGGCGCGCAGCGGGCAAGCGCTCGGGCGACGCCGTCGACCTGGCCCTCGTCGGGTCCGGAGACGATGATCGCGGCCAGCCTGCCGAAGGGCGGCCAGCCGCCTGCTTTGCGTTGCTCCGATTCGGCCGCCATGAAGGTGTCGCGTTCGCCCGAGACCAGGGCCGCCATCACCGGGTGTTCCGGATGATACGTCTGCAGCAGCACCCGGCCCGGCCGATCCTCGCGCCCGGCGCGCCCGGCCACCTGGTGCAGAAGCTGATAGGTGCGCTCCGACGCGCGCAAATCGCCGCCGTTGAGGCCCAGATCGGCATCGACGACGCCGACCAGGGTCAGCTTGGGAAAATGATGACCCTTGGCCACGAGTTGCGTGCCGATCAGAATGTCGATTTCGTGTGCCTGGACCCGCTTCACGATTTCGGCGGCGGCATTCGGGCTCCAGATCGTGTCGCTGGTCATCATCTCGACCCGGGCGTCGGGATACAGGCTGGCGACCTCTTCTGCGAGGCGTTCGACCCCGGGGCCGCAGGGCGCCAGTTTTCCCTCCGCCCCGCACTCGGGGCAGGTCTCGGGCAGGCGCGTCGCATAGCCGCAGTGGTGGCAGGAAAGGCGGTTCGCGAAGCGGTGCTCGACCAGCCAGGAAGTGCAATGCGGACATTCGAGCCGGTGGCCGCAGGCGCGGCAAAGCGTAAGCGGAGCATAACCGCGGCGGTTGAGGAACAGCAGCGATTGTTCCCGCAGGGCCAGGGTCTCGGCGAGCGCCGTCCGCAGCGGCGGGGAGATCCAGCACTGACGATCGGGCGGATCGCGGCGCAGATCGACCACGGCGATTTCGGGCAGCTCCGCCCCTCCGTGGCGCGCCGGCAGGTGCAGGCTGTCGTAGCGGCCCGCCCCGACGTTGGTCATGGTCTCCAGCGACGGTGTCGCGGACGCAAGTATGACGGGACATCGTTCCAATTGTCCGCGCACCACCGACATGTCCCGCGCCTGATAGATCACGCCGTCCTCCTGCTTGTAGGATTGGTCGTGCTCTTCGTCGACGACGATCAGGCCGAGCTCCCGGAACGGCAAGAACAAAGCCGAACGGGCGCCGACCACGACCCGGCCGCGCCCGTCCGCCACGGCGCGCCAAACGCGCCGCCGCCGCGCTCGGGGCACATCCGAATGCCATTCGAGGGGCGCGGCGCCGAAGCGGGTCTCGAAGCGCTCCAGGAACTGCGCGGTAAGCGCGATTTCGGGCAGCAGGATGAGGGCCTGACGGCCTTCACGGAGCGCTGTCGCGATGGCTTCGAAATAGACTTCCGTCTTGCCGGCGCCGGTGACGCCGTCGAGCAAGGTGACGGAGAACCCGCCGCCCTTCGTCTTCGCCCTCAGGTCGTCGGCAGCCGCTTTCTGGTCGGTCGACAGGGCCGGGCCCGGCAAATCGGGGTCGGGCGGCGGAAAGGGTGCGTCTTCCGGCAGTTCGACCGCTTCGAGCACGCCGATATCGGCCAGCCCGCGCACCACGCCGACGCCGGTGGCCGAGTCGCGTGCGAGATCGGTCGAGCCCCGTGCCGGACCGTCGCGGAGTGCCGCGATCACGCGCGCGCGCGCCGGGGTCGCGCGGAAGTCGGGCGGCGAGGCGGCCAGGCGATAAACGACCCGGGGCCTGCCCGGCGTGAGAGCTTCCGGAATGCTCATCGCCATCCGCAGCACCGCACCGGGTGCCGCCATCGAGTACTGCGATATCCAATCGACGAGCCGGCGCATCGAGTCGCCGAGTCGCGGCCCGTCGAGACGTGTCTCAACGTCGCGCAGGCGACTTTCATCGACCGCGGCGCCGGCATTATCCGGGGCGGTTCCGACGGAATCCCAAACCACGCCGATCCGCGTCTGCTTGCCGAGAGGTACTTGCACGAAATCGCCGGGAATCAGCGATAAATCCACGGGTGCGCGATAATCGTAAGCCCCCGCTAAAGGCAACGGCAACAGCACGCGAACCCGCTTGGCGGGCACGGTCTGTGGGTCGGTCGAACTGGCGCCGGAGAATCGCATCGGCTAGAGTGTAGCCGACATTTACAGAGGTACCAGATCGCAACGCACACTCGTCCCGGGAGGGTTGGAAAAGCACAATGAAATTTTTCGTGGATACCGCCGATGTAGACGCCATCCGCGACCTCGCCGATACGGGCTTGGTCGACGGCGTGACGACCAATCCTTCCCTCATCGCCAAGAGCGGACGGGATTTCGTTGAAGTTGTGAAAGAGATTTGCGACATCGTCGACGGGCCGATCAGCGCCGAGGTCACAGCGACCGAATTCGCCGCGATGATCGAGGAAGGCCGGAAACTGGCCAAGATCAACGACAACATCGCGGTCAAGGTTCCGCTGACGCGGGACGGGCTCAAGACCTGCAAGGCATTGTCCGAAGAAGGCACGATGGTGAACGTGACGCTTTGCTTCTCCGCCAATCAGGCGCTGCTCGCGGCCAAGGCCGGCGCGACATTCATTTCGCCGTTTATCGGGCGGCTGGACGACATCGCCACGGACGGCATGCAATTGATCGAGGATATCGTCACGATCTACGACAACTATCCGAACTTCGGGACCGAGGTATTGGTCGCGTCCGTGCGTTCGCCGTTGCATGTGCTGAAGGCCGCGAAGATCGGCGCCGATGTGGTCACCCTGCCGCCCGATGTTCTCCACGCGATGTTCAAGCATCCGCTTACCGACAAGGGTCTCGAAGCCTTTCTGGCGGATTGGCAGAAAACCGGCCAATCGATTTTATAGGGCGGTGGCTGCCGAATGACCCAAGACTCCACTGACTCCCCGGACCCTACGGACACCCCGCAAATTACGGCGGAGCAAGTCGTGGCGTATCTCGCGCGGAATCCGGATTTTTTGTCCCGCCATCCGGAAGCTTTGGATAATCAGCTCCCGCCCGAGCGGGCGCTCGGCGATGGGGTTGTGGATTTCCAGTCGGCGATGATCGATCGTCTGCGGGCTGACGTGGCAGGGCAAACCGTGCGTCACCGGGAGTTGCTGGATACCAGCCGGGCCAATCTGTCGATCCAAAGCCGCATTCATGAATGCATCCTGGCGCTGCTGGAGGCGCGCAGCTTCGAGAAAGTCATTGAAGCGGTGGCGACGGATATGACGGTTCTGCTTGATCTCGACGTAGTCGCCCTGTGTGTCGAATCCGAATCTGGAGAGTGGGCCGGGGGCGCGGCAGGGCAAGGATTGCGGGTGATCGCACCGGGAACCGTCGACACGATCTTCGGGACAGGCGAGGAGTTGATCCTGAGGTGCGGGATTGAAGGCAATGCGGAAGCGTTCGGCGAGGCTGCCAGTTTGGTTCGCTCCGAAGCTCTGGTCCGGTTGGAGATTTCCGCCTCGACCCCGCCGGCCCTGCTGGCATTCGGCTCCCGCGATTCCGAGAAGTTCCACCCCGGTCAAGCGACGGAGCTGATCGGATTCCTGGCTGCGGCGCTGGAGAGCATTATTCGCGGATGGCTGACCCTGCCGGACTAGACAGTACCCTCGATCGGACCGCCGGCGACGAGGCCCTCCGGCGAACGCTTGCCGATTGGCTGCAATGGCTCCGTGACGAACGGCGCTCTTCCGCCCACACGGTCGATGCCTATGTGCGCGATCTGAGCGCTTTCATATCATTCATTGCGGGTCATCGGGGTGGCCCGCCGTCGCTTGCGGATCTGGAAGGGTTGGCGGCCCGCGACTTTCGGGCCTGGTTGGCGCGGCGCGCATCGGCCGGGCTCAGCCGCAACTCGACGGCGCGGGCTCTCTCGGTGGTTCGCGGGTTCTTCCTCTGGTTGGAGCGCAACGAGCGCGGGCGCAATCATGCCATCCGGACGGTCCGCACGCCGAAACAGCCGCAAGCCGTGCCGAAGCCGCTTGACGAGTCGGATGCGGTGGCGGCGGTGACGGATATCGGTGCACTTGCAAGCGAGCCTTGGATCGCGGCCCGCGATATTGCGATCCTGACCTTGCTGTACGGTTGTGGGTTACGGATTTCGGAGGCCCTCGGTCTCACGCTGCGCGAGGTCCCGCAAGGCGATTCGATTGTCGTGCTGGGCAAGGGCGGGAAGCAGCGCATGGTGCCAGTCTTGCCGGTGGTTCGCGACGCCATCGGCGCCTATCTCGGACTTTGTCCTCATCCGATGGAGACGGATGGTCCTCTTTTTCTCGGCGCCCGCGGCGGACCGTTGAGTCCGCGGATCGTGCAGCGCCAGATGCAGAAGCTGCGCGGCTGGCTTGGGCTGCCGGAGACCGCGACGCCGCACGCGCTGCGGCACAGTTTCGCGACCCATTTGTTGGCGGGTGGCGGCGATCTGCGCTCGATTCAGGAACTGCTCGGGCATGTCTCGCTTTCCACGACGCAGCGTTATACGGCGGTCGATACGGAGAAGTTGCTGCGCGAATACAAGGCGACTCATCCGCGCGCCCGGCAAGAAACCTGAAAAGCATATGCGGTGTGATGGCCGTCATACCGACATCACCGGGGGATATGGCACATTCCTTTGTGCATACCCAAGACACGTCCTATGCACTCCCAACTTGCCCGTTTCGGGCACTTAACGGGCCGGATCTTCATCCGGCCCGCTTTTTTTATCTACGGGAACTTCCGAAGACCCGGCGCACCAGCAGCATTGCGCGGATGCGGGCCTCGCGGACTTGCCGGCCGTATTTCGGATAGCGCCGCTCGAACCATGTCAGTTTTTCGCGGAACCACGGTGATTCGTAGGACAGCAGCACCATGCCGATGACCAGGAACAGGATGCCTTGAAGAATGGGCAGAAACAGGCCCAGCACGCCGAGCACAATAAAGAACCAACCCAGGCCTTGGATCAGAAGAGATCGGGTGCGACGTCCCATGAGTGTCCGTTCGATGCCCCGGCAGCGGTCAGATGTGGATCGGGCGGCCGTCGACGGCAAGCGCCGCTTCCTTGACCGCCTCGGTCAGGGTCGGGTGGCCGTGACAGGTCCGGGCGACGTCCTCGGCCGATCCGCCGAATTCGATCACCGTGACGATTTCCTGAATCAAATTGCCCGCATCGGCGCCGACGATATGACAGCCGAGCACCTCGTCCGTCTCTGCGTCCGCCAGCAGCTTCACGAAACCGTCCGTGTCGCCGTTGCAGCGCGCCCGGCTGTTCGCTATGAAGGGAAACTTGCCGGCCTTGTAGGCACGGCCGGCTTCCTTCAGCTGCTCCTCGGTCTTGCCGACGGAGGCGACTTCCGGCCAGGTATAGACGATACCGGGGATGGCGTCGTAGTCGATGTGGCCGGCTTGCCCTGCCAGTATTTCGGCGACGACGACGCCTTCGTCCTCGGCCTTATGCGCCAGCATCGGGCCCGGTATGCAGTCGCCGATGGCATAGATGCCCGGCACGTTGGTCTGAAAATGTCCGTCCACCTGTATCACGCCGCGCGCATCTGTCTCGACGCCGACGGCCTCGAGGCCCAGGCCTTCCGTATACGGCACCCGGCCGATCGAGAGCAGTACGACATCCGCTTTGATCGTCTCCGGATCGCCGCCGCCGGCAGGCTCGACGGTCAGGGTGACGCCGGTCTTGGCGGTCTTGGCGCCCGTCACCTTGGTCGAGAGGCGGAAATCGAATCCCTGCTTGGCGAGAATGCGCTGAAACTGTTTGGAGACCTCTGCGTCGTTGGTCGGCAGGATGCGGTCGAGAAACTCGACCACCGTCACCTTGGCGCCGAAACGGGCCCAGACCGAGCCGAGCTCGAGGCCGATCACGCCGCCCCCGATCACCACCAGGTGTTTCGGCACCTTCGCCAGCGCCAGTGCCCCGGTCGACGTGACGATCTGCTTCTCGTCGACCTCGACGCCCGGCAGCGGCGCGCTGTCGGAGCCGGTCGCGACGACGATGTTCTTTGTCTCGTAGGTCGTCTTCTTTTTGCCTTCGGTGACGACGACGGCGCCGGCCTTCTCGATCGTGCCGAGGCCCTTCAGGTAGTCGACCTTGTTCTTCTTGAACAGAAACTCGATCCCCTTGGTCAGATCTCCGACGATCTTGTCCTTATTGCTCATGAGCTTCTTGAGGTTGAGCTTGACGGGGCCGGTTTCGATGCCGCGTTCGGCGAATTCGTGAGCGGCTTCGGCGAACAGGTGGGAGTTGTGCAGCAGTGCCTTGGACGGGATGCAGCCGACGTTGAGGCAGGTACCGCCGAGGCTACCGCGTTTTTCGACGCACGCCGTCTTCAGGCCCAGCTGCGCCGCGCGGATTGCCGCGACATAGCCGCCGGGCCCGCCGCCGATCACGATCAGATCGTAAGTCTCCGCCATTGCTTCGCACTCCTTCTGTCCGAGTCGGCGCAAGGTAGCGGCAGCGGCTTTGTATTGTCACATGATTTATCGCTCAGGCGGCAAATTCCTGATCCGTGACGTCGAAGCCGTAAAGCCACATATGGGCGTCGCGGTGGCTGTTGAGACGTTCTTCGAGATCGTCGACATCGGGATTATGAAAAAACGTCATGTTCTCCCGCGCCATGCGCTGGACGATGGCGGTCCGTTCCCGCCGCAGGTTCTCGTAGCGCCGCACCGCCGCTGTCGGATCGGCGTTGGCCTGGAGGCACCGCATCAGCGTGTGGGCATCCTCGATCCCCATGACGGCCCCCTGGGCCATGAAGGGCAGCATCGGGTGGCAGGCGTCGCCGAGCAACGTAACACGCCCCTCGGACCAGCGGGGCATCGGGTCGCGGTCGAACAGGCCCCAGCGGAAGCAGCGGTCGGCATTGCGGATGAGGACATGCAGGTCTTCGTGCCAATCCTGAAAGTCGGCGAGGAACTCTTGCGGGTCGCCTTCCGAAGACCAGGATTCAGCGGACCAGTCTTGTCCTTCGAGTACACCGACGCAGTTCACCAATTCGCCGCGGCGAAGATAGTAATGTACGAAATGACCACCCTTGCCGATCCAGTTGGAGGCGACGGGGCGGACATGGCCCTTCGGCAGCCGCTCGACCGGAATCGTCGCCCGCCAGGCGATGCAGCCGGTGAAGCGGGGAGCGTCGGCGCCGAAAAGCGTTTCGCGGACCGCCGAATGGATGCCGTCGCAACCGACCGCGACATCGCCTGCTATGGTCTCTCCGGAGTCGGTTCTCACCCGGACGCCGTCGCTGTCCTGCTCGATGGCGGTAACTTTCGTGTTCAGCCGGATGGAGCCGGGCGCCGCGGAGCGCACCGCCGCCTCCAGCACGCCGTGAAAATCGGCTCGGTGCATGTGATAGTAGGGAAAGCCGAAACGCTCGACGCTGGCGTCGCCGAGCGGGCGCACGATCAATGTCTCGCCCGACTGCCAGTGCCGCATCTCGCCGCGTTCGGGACGAAAGGCCACTCGGCCGAGCGCGTCCGCGAGCTCCAGCTCGTGCAGGACCCGGGCGCCATTGGCGCTGATCTGGATGCCGGCGCCGACCTCGCCCAGCTTCGCGGCCTGCTCCAGCACGGTGACTTCGAAGCCTTCGCGCAGCAGCGAGAGAGCGAGAGTCAATCCGCCGAGCCCGGCGCCGACGACGATGATGCGTTGCGATGAAGCCAACATATCCATGAAAGTGGAGCGATAGGGCTTCTCCAGTAGAGCCTGGCGCGGGTATTATCGAGCGAGAGAGTTTGTCCTGCCGCTACCCGAAAGCCCCGCCATGGAAGCCGTCCTCGAAAGTCTGTCCGCCGGAGTTCCGGTCCTGCTGCTGCATTTCCTCGTTACCATCACGATGCTGGCGGTAGGCGTTACGATCTATCTCTGGATGACGCCCTATCCCGAACTCAAGCTGATCCGCGAAGGCAATACGGCGGCGGCGATTTCCCTCGGTGCGGCGATTTTGAGCCTGGCGGTGCCGCTCGCCTTTTCCATGTCCGTCAGCGTCGGCGTTTTCGATATCGTGGTGTGGGGATTGGTGGTGCTGGTGATCTTGCTTGTCGTCTATCGGGTGATCGATTTCCTGCTTAAGGATCTGCCTACCCGGATCGAGGCCGGGGAAATCGGTCCGGCGGTTTTGCTCGCATCCGTAAAGCTGGGTGTCGCGGCGATCACCGCCGCCGCGGTCTCGGGCTAGGGGGCCGGAGCGCGCCGCCGTGAGACGCCTCTGGTACATTTTTCTGCCCGTGCTCGCGGTGCAGATTTATCTCGGATATTTTCAAAGCCAGGGCGACAGGCCCCAAATTCGCCGTCCTCCGCCGCCCACGATAGACCGCATCGTGCCCACCCCGGTGGCGCCTGGCGGGCTACCCGGCGAGCGGTTGCGGGAACGCTCGCGTTTCGATCCTGCCTTCACGGTCGATGTCGGCGACAAGGGCAACAGCACGGGCACCGCGTTTTCGATTCGCGACGATGGCGTGTGGTTTACCGCCCGTCACGTGGTCGACGGCTGCGACCGGATCGGCTTGCAGGTGGCCGCGCGCCGGGCGGCGCGGGTCGAGCGCGTGAAGGTCCACCCTCAGGCCGATATTGCGGTGCTTTGGACGCGCGGCGGCAAGCCCGCCATCGCCATCGCCCGGGACGAATTGCGCATCAACCAAACCGGCTATCATGTGGGATACCCGGAAGGCCGGCCGGGTCAGGTGGTGAGCAGCCTGATCGGTCGGCGCAACATGAAGACGGTCGGCCGGTATCGGCAGACCGAACCCGTCGTCGCCTGGGTCGAGCGTGCGCGCCATCCCGCGACGGAATCGCTCGGTGGCTTGAGCGGCGGGCCGGCGTTAAACGCGGCGGGGGAGATCATCGGGGTGACCGTGGCCGCCAGCAAGCGGCGCGGACGCGTCTTCACCACTGCTCCGGTGACGATGGAGGCGATGCTCTCCCTGGCCGAGGTGCAACCGGAAGGCCGGCCTTCGGGCGGACTGACGGCGCAGGGCCCGAGCGAAGCGGATTATGTACGCTACGGCGATCTCCTGCGGTCCGACCTCACCGTGGCGAAGGTTCTCTGTCTCGTGGACGGGCCATCGCGGCGGCGGCCGACGAGCCGGGGGTTCTGAGCGCCAATGCTTTCAATTCTGCAAAGCGCCTTCGGCTTGGCGGCGTTTATTTTCATTGCCTGGCTCGCGAGCGAGGATCGTCGCTCCCCGCCCTGGCGGGTAATCCTTGCCGGGGTGCTTCTGCAAGTGGCCCTGGCGGTCCTGTTGATCAAATTACCGGCCGCGCGCCTGTTGTTCGAATGGCTGGGTGCCGGCGTGGTCGCCTTGCAGGACGCGACCCGCGCCGGGACGGGTTTCGTCTTTGGGTATCTTGGCGGTGGCGACCTGCCCTTTACTGAAATCTCTCCCGGCCGATCGTTCGTCCTGGCGTTCCAGGCGCTGCCGCTGGTGCTGATCGTCGGCGCGCTGACCGCGTTGTTCTACTATTGGCGGGTACTGCCGGGTCTCGTGCGGGTTTTCTCGCGGGTGCTGGAGCGAACGATGGGCATCAACAGGGCCAGCGGCATAGCCGCGGCCGCCAATGTCTTTATCGGCATGATCGAAGCGCCCCTCCTGATCCGGCCATATCTCGCGAAACTCGACCGCAGCGACCTGTTCCTGGTGATGAGCTGCGGCATGGCGACCATCGCCGGCACGGTTCTGGTCCTTTACGCCTACATTCTTCGGGACGTTATCGCCGATCCGGCGGGCCACTTGCTCACCGCATCGCTGATGAACGCGCCCGCCGCCATCGTCATGGCCAAGGTGATGATTCCAGGCCCCGGCGCCGGTGTCGCGGAGACCCTCGATATCCCGCGCTCCGGCGACGAGAGCGCCATGGACGCGATCGCGCGCGGCACGATCGAAGGCGCCGGCCTGCTGATCAATGTCATCGCCATGCTGATCGTGCTGGTGGCATTGGTGCATTTATCGAATGCCGCCATCGGCCTGTTGCCGGAGGTTATGGGCGCGCCGCTCAGCCTGCAGCGGATGCTGGGCTGGCTCATGGCGCCCTTCGTATGGCTGACGGGCATCCCGTGGGCCGAAGCGGCGACCGCCGGAGGCCTGATGGGCATCAAGACGATCCTCAACGAGCTGCTCGCCTATGTGGAGCTTGCGGGTCTGCCGGCCGATGCGCTTTCCGACCGGTCCCGGTTGATCATGAGTTACGCTCTTTGCGGCTTCGCCAATCTCGGCAGTCTCGGCATCATGATCGGAGGATTGGCGACCATTGTGCCGGAACGCCGGGCCGAGATCGCCGGCCTTGGCATGAAGTCGCTCCTTGCGGGCACCCTGGCGACTCTCTCGACGGGGGCGGTGGTCGGGATCGTTTACTGATCAGCTGTCGAGGAGTTCCGGAGCGATCAATTCTTCCGGCGCCAGGGCCGTTGCCAGCAGGTCTTGTTTGGCAAGGTAGGCGAGAAACACCTCGAAATCCTTGCGGCTGGCCGCAAAGCCGTAGGGCCAGGGATCGCGCCCCAGCGTCGCGAAACTTTCCGCCATTTCCGGCACCAGCCAAGGCACCATCACGGAGAGCGCGTCAATATCGTAAAGCCGCTCCAGGGAGTGCGCTTTGGCCGCCGAAAACGCGTCGAAGAGCGCGCGCGCCAAGGACGGATCGCGCTCGTAGATTTCCCGGCGCAGTACCAGTAAATGCATAATCGGGAAGATGCCGGAATGGGCGTAGTAGGCGCGCTCCGCCGTTTTCACGTCCGGAAACAGACATTTGACCGACCCGTCGGCTTGCCCGTCGAGCATCCGGGTGGTGATGACGGCGTCGAGGGTGCCCGCGAGCAGTGCGCTGTTGAGCGATTGATCGCCGGAGAGATCGGAGACGCGGTAGGTGTCCGGGAGGCGCAACGGCATTTTCTCGCCGCGGCCGCCGGGCCGGTTGATGCCGCCCCGGACCCAATCGACGCCCTTCGGATCGACACCGTGATACTCGTCCAGAATGCCGCGCATCCAGACGACCGCGGTCATCTGATATTCGGGTATGCCGATCCGCGCGCCGGCCAGGTGTTCCGGCCGCTCGATGGCGGAGTCCCCGCGCACGAAGATGCAGCCGTGGCGGAACATTCGCGAGACGAAGACCGGCAGGCCGACGAACGGCCGTTCGCCCCGCGACATCAGGATGCAATAAGTGGCAAACGACATTTCGGTGACGTCGAAGGCGCCCTCCTGCAGGGCGCGCTGGAAAATGCCGATCGGCGTCGACCGGTCGAAGCTGAGCGTCAACCCCGGCGTCGGGACGTCGCCGAGCAGGAGCGGCAGCATCCGGTCGTTGGTGGAAATGCCGACAGTGAGAGGTGTGGTCATCCGAGTTTATGGGGGTGAGCGAGCACGTACCTAGACGTCGATCAGCAGGCGCTGCGGGTCTTCGATGCATTCCTTGAGGCGGACCAGGAACGTCACCGCCTCGCGGCCGTCGACGATCCGGTGATCGTAGCTCAGCGCCAGATACATCATGCTGCGAATCTTGATCTCGTCGCCGATGACCATTGGCCGTTTCTGAATCTTATGCATGCCGAGGATCGCCGATTGCGGCGGGTTGAGGATCGGCATTGACATGAGAGAGCCGTAGACCCCGCCGTTGGAAATGGTGAAGGTGCCTCCGGTCATCTCCGCGACCGACAGTTTTCCGTCCCGGGCGCGCCGGCCGAAATCGGCGATCTGGCGTTCGATGTCGGCGAAGCTCATCTGGTCCGCATCGCGCAAGACCGGCACGACCAGGCCTTGCGGGGTGCCTACCGCGACACCGATGTCGTAGTAGTTCTTGTAGACCAACTGGTCGCCGTAAATCTCCGCGTTGACCGCCGGCAGCTCCTGCAATGCCAGGATGCTGGCCTTCAGGAAGAAGCTCAGAAAACCGAGGCGAACGCCGTGTTTCTTCTCGAAGGCTTCGCGGTACTCGGCCCGCAGCGCCATCAGATTGGTCATGTCCACCTCGTTCCAGGTGGTGAGGATGGCCGCCGTATTCTGCGCTTCCTTCAGGCGTTGGGCGATGCGCTGGCGGAGCCGGGACATCCGAACCACTTCTTCGCGAGGGTCTTCCGGGCGGGGCGGCAATTCGGCGGCGGGCACGATCCCGCCCATCGGTGCCGGTGCCGGTGCCGGCATCGGCCGGGCCGGCGCGGCGGCGGGTGTCGGGGCGGGCGCCGCGGCACCGCCCTTGGCGATAAAGGCTTCGACATCGGCCTTGGTGAGCTGGTCCTTCTTGCCGGTCGCGGGGATCGCCGCCGCGTCGAGTTTGTTTTCCTCGACGAGTTTGCGCACTGCCGGGGACAGTTTCCGCTCGGGAGCAGGAGCTGCGGCCGCTGGCTCGGGAGCCGGTTCCTCGGGGGCGGGCGCGGGCGCTGCGACGGGCGCCGCGGCGGGTGCGGCAGCTGTGGCGGCAGCGCCTTCTTCGAGGCTGCCGAGCACCGCGCCCACGGCGACCTCGGCGCCGTCGGCCACGGAAATGGCCGTCAGCACGCCCGACGCCGGGGCATTCACCTCGACCGTTACCTTATCGGTCTCCAGCTCGACGAGCGGTTCGTCCGCTTCGACCGCCTCGCCGACATTCTTAAACCATTTGAGGACAGTCGCCTCCGAAACCGATTCGCCGAGCGAAGGGACCGTGATCTGAACCGACATATGCCGCGCCTTTCCTGATGGGGCTGTCTGCGTGAAGTGTTACGAACGCCGCGCGCGCGCGGGTTTCTTGGCGGAAGCCTTCCGGATTGCCCTCGCCGGTTTCTTGGCCGGCAGCGTCAGTGCCTCGTCGACCAGTTTCTCCTGTTCCATCGTATGACGGCGCAACGAGCCCGTCGCCGGCGAAGCGGCCTCAGGGCGTCCGATATAGGTGACCCGCGGATTTGCCGCGCCGATCTCTTCCAGAACCGCCTCGATGCGCTCACGGACGAAGAACCACGCCCCCATGTTGCGCGGCTCTTCCTGGCACCAGACGAACTCCGCGCCATTAAAGCGCGCGAGATCCTCGGTCAACGCCTTCTGCGGGAACGGATAGAGTTGTTCGATCCGCATGATGAACAGGTCCTTGAGACCCCGCCGGTCGCGCTCTTCGGCGAGATCGTAATAGACTTTGCCGGAACACAGGATTACGCGCCGGATATTGCTATCCTTGTCGAGGTCGCCGGACCAATGACAGTCGTCCCAAAGAACGCGGTGGAACGTCGTGCCCAGCTCCATGTCGCTCAACGGCGAGACGCAGCGCTTGTGACGCAGCAGGGACTTCGGTGTCATGATGATCAGCGGCTTGCGGAACTCCCGCCGCATCTGACGCCGCAGGACATGGAAGTAGTTCGCCGGCGTGGTCAGATTGACGACCTGAATGTTGTCTTCGGCGCAGAGCTGGAGATAGCGCTCCAATTTGGCCGAACTGTGTTCCGGGCCCTGACCTTCGTAGCCGTGCGGCAGCAGCATCACGAGCCCGCTCATCCGCAGCCACTTCGATTCGCCGGACACGATGAACTGATCGATGATGACCTGGGCGCCGTTCGCGAAGTCGCCGAACTGCGCTTCCCAAATCACCAGCGAATGGGGTTCGGCCAAGGAATAACCGTATTCGAAGCCGAGCACGCCGAATTCGGATAAGGGACTGTCGATGATCTCGAACGGGGCCTGACCGTAGCGGATATTGCCGAGCGGGATGTAGCGGTCTTCGGTCGATTGGTCGATCAGGACCGCGTGGCGTTGGCTGAACGTGCCGCGCTGGGAATCCTCGCCGGAAAACCGCACGGGGATCGATTCGCACAACAACGTGCCGAGGCCCAAGGCCTCCGCCGTCGACCAGTCGATGCCTTCGCCGGATTCGATCATTGCCCGTTTGGCGTTGAGTTGGCGCACGATCTTCGGATTGACGTCGAAATTCTGCGGCACTTCCGAAATCGCGTAGCCGACTTCCTGCAACAGGCCGAGTTCGACCCCGGTCTCGCCGCGGCGGGCGTCGCCGCTGGCCAATTGCAGTCCGGCCCATCGGCCTTCCAGCCAATCTGCCTTGTTCGGTTTGTAGCCGGTGGCCGCCTCGTACTCGGAATCAAGATGGGCGCGGAAATTCTGCACCATTTGATCGCCCTCGCCCTTCTCGATCAGGCCCTTTTCTTCCAGATGCTTGGCGTAAAGCGCGCGGGTCGTCGGCTGCTCCTTGATCTTCTTGTACATGATCGGCTGCGTGAATGCCGGCTCGTCCGACTCGTTGTGCCCGTGGCGCCGGTAGCACCACATGTCGATCACGATGTCTTTCTTGAATCGCTGTCGGTACTCCATTGCCATGCGGGCGACGTGGACGCAGGCTTCCGGATCGTCGCCATTGACGTGCAAGATCGGCGCGGAGACCACTTTCGCAACGTCCGAGCAATAAGGCGACGAGCGCGAATAGCTGGGGCTCGTGGTGAAGCCGATCTGGTTGTTGACGACAAGATGGATGGTTCCGCCGGTCTTGTAACCGCGCAGTTGCGACAGATCGAATGTTTCCGGCACGATTCCCTGGCCGGAGAAGGCGGCGTCGCCGTGCAGCAGCAGGCCCAGGACGCGCTCGCGCTGTTCGTCGCCCTTCTGGCGTTGCTTGGCCCTGACCTTGCCCAGGACGACCGTATTGACGGCTTCCAAGTGGCTGGGATTGGCGGTGAGAGACAGATGGATGCTATTGCCGTCGAAATCGCGGTCGGCGGAAGTGCCCAGATGATATTTCACGTCGCCCGAGCCCTGAACGTCCTCAGGGTTGGCGGTGTTGCCTTGGAACTCGGAGAAGATCGCCCGGTAGGGCTTCCGCATGATGTTGGCCAGGAGGTTGAGCCGGCCCCGATGCGGCATCCCGATAATGACTTCGTCGACGCCGAGTTGCGCGCCGCGTTTGAATATCTGCTCCATCAACGGGACCATAGATTCGCCGCCGTCGAGGCCGAAACGCTTGGTCCCGGTATATTTTCGGTCGAGGTATTGTTCGAAAATCTCCGCCTGTGTCAGGCGCTCCAGGATCGTACGCCGCCCGAGGTCGGTGAAGTCGGTGCGGTTTCGAATGCCTTCGATGCGTTCTTGAATCCAGGCCTTCTCGTCCGGTTCCTGGATGTGCATGAATTCGACGCCGATCTTGCCGCAATAGGTCTGCTCCAAGACCTTGACGATTTGGCGCAGTGTCGCGCTTTCGAGACCCAGCACGTAATTGATGAAGATCGGGCGATCCATATCGCTGTTGGTGAAACCGAAGGATTCCGGATCCAATTCCGAATGCGGCAATGGTTTTACGATGCCCAGCGGATCGAGATCGCAATGCAGGTGCCCTCGCACGCGGTAATTTCGGATCAACATCAGAGCCCGGATCGAATCCATCGTTGCCTGGCGGATCTGCTCGGACGCGGCGGGCATATACGGCATGCCCATCATGTGGGCCGGCATCGCCCGGCGCTCCATACCTTCGGTGGCATCCGACATGGACGGCGAATCGCCGTTCCCGCCGATTACCGAGGTCTTGCGCGGTGCCCAACTGGCGCCTTGCTGTTCGTCCAGGAAACTACTTTTCTCGTCCTCCGCCAGGTCGGCGAAGATTTCGGCCCATTCGGGGTCCACGGAACCCGGGTCCTGGAGATACCGGGCATACATTTGCGCCAGATAGGTCTCGTTGGTGCCGTAGAGATAGGAATTGCTTTCGAAATCGGAACTCATGGAACCGCTCCCTCTTGGGGCGGGGCGGCCCGGGGTCCGCCCCCCGCACTTAAATAGGCGTCAGTAACCCTGGATCGCCGCTAGCATGGTCTCG
>JAYPOZ010000073.1:20011-23322 GCA_038131165.1 Rickettsiales bacterium
CTGTCGGAGACCAAGATGCCGGCGCTCCGCATCGCCTCGACTTTGTCGCCCGCGGTGCCCTTGCCACCCGAAATAATAGCACCGGCATGACCCATCCGTTTGCCCGGCGGTGCCGTTTGCCCCGCGATGAAACCGCACATCGGCTTCTTTATTTTTGAATCCTTGATGAACTGCGCCGCATCCTCTTCCGCCGAGCCGCCGATCTCGCCGATCATGACGATCGCCTCGGTTTCGTCGTCGCCGAGGAAAGCGTCCAGGCAATCGATAAAGTTCGTGCCGTTGATCGGATCGCCGCCGATACCGATACACGTCGACTGACCGAGCCCCGCCGCCGTTGTCTGGGATACGGCCTCGTAGGTCAGGGTGCCCGAGCGCGAGACGATGCCGACCTTGCCGCGTTTATGGATGTGGCCCGGCATAATGCCGATCTTGCATTCGTCCGGGGTAATGATACCGGGACAGTTAGGCCCGATCAGCCGGCTGCCGGAAGTCTGCAGCGCGCGTTTGACCCGCACCATATCGTAGACCGGGATGCCCTCCGTAATGCAAATGATCAGCGGAATCTCGGCGTCGAGCGCCTCCTCGATCGCGTCCGCCGCAAACGGCGGCGGTACATAGATCACCGAGGCGTTCGCTCCAGTCTGATCGACCGCCTGCTGAACCGTATCGAATACCGGCAGATTGAGATGCGTCTCGCCCCCTTTGCCGGGCGTGCAACCGCCGACCATCTTGGTGCCGTAAGCGATCGCCTGTTCCGAATGGAAGGTGCCTTGGCTGCCCGTAAACCCCTGGCAGATCACCTTGGTGTCGTTACCAACCCAGACCGCCATTAGGGCGCCTCCTGCACGGCTTTGACGATTTTCTCGGCCGCGTCCGCCAGATTGTCCGCGGCGATGATGGCAAGTCCCGATTCGCCCAATATCCGTTTGCCCAGGTCGACATTGGTGCCTTCCAGCCGAACCACCAGAGGCACCTGCAGGCTGACTTCCCGCGCCGCCGCGACGACGCCCTCGGCGATCACGTCGCAGCGCATGATGCCGCCGAAGATGTTGACGAGAATGCCTTCGACATTGGGATCGGAAAGGATGATCTTGAAAGCGGTGGTGACCCGGTCCTTGGTGGCACCGCCGCCGACATCAAGGAAGTTTGCCGGCTCCGCGCCGTACAGCTTGATGATATCCATCGTCGCCATCGCAAGTCCGGCGCCGTTGACCATGCACCCGATGCTGCCGTCGAGTTTGATGTAATTGAGCTCGTGTTTGGACGCTTCGAGTTCGGTGGGGTCTTCTTCGTCCTCGTCGCGCATCTCCGCGACGCCCGGTTGCCGGTAAAGCGCGTTGTCGTCGAAATCCATTTTGGCGTCGAGCGCCACGACGTCGCCGTCGCCGGTAACGACAAGGGGATTGACCTCGAGCAGGTTCGCGTCGAGGTCGGTGAAGGCCTGGTATAAGGCCGTGATGAGCTTGACCGCGGAGGAGACCTGCTTGCCCTTGAGGCCAAGACCGAAGGCAATCTGACGGGCATAGAAGCCCTCCATGCCGAAGATCGGGTCGATTGCCACCTTGATGATCTTCTCGGGCGTCTTCGCTGCGACTTCTTCGATGTCCATGCCGCCTTCGGTGGACGCCATGACAGTAATCCGGCTGGTCGCCCGGTCGAGCAAAATGCTGAGATAAAGCTCCCGGGCGATATCGCAGCCGCCTTCGATGTAGATGCGCTTGACTTCCTTGCCGGCGTCTCCGGTTTGCTTCGTGACCAAGGTCTGACCCAGCATTGCCGCCGCGTGATCCTTCACCTCGTCCGTCGATTTCGCCAGGCGGACGCCGCCTTTGTCGGGCGCGCCGCCTTTGAAGCGGCCCGCGCCGCGACCGCCGGCATGGATCTGGCTCTTGACCACCCATACGGGCCCCGGAAGCCCCTTAGCCACCGAAACCGCTTCATCCGGCGTATAGGCGACGCCTCCATCCGGTACGGCGACGCCATACTTTCTGAGGAGGCTTTTCGCCTGATATTCGTGGATGTTCATGTGATCACGCTGGTTGCCGTAGGGACATGCCTGCTCATACACTCCGTTCGCGCTTGCGACTCGATCTTACACGCAAACCGTTAAGAGAACTTTACCATCAGGCGCCGCGATCGCCACAGCGCTATTTTTTCGTCGCGGCCGCCTTTTCCTTGGCTTCCATGCGCTCGACCACCTTGACCAAGGATCGGACGTGTCCAACGGATGTCTGAAAGGCTTTCTTCTCGGACGCGTTGAGAGAGATTTCGACGATTCTCTCCACGCCCTTGGCGCCGATCACCACGGGGACGCCGACATAGAGGCCTTTGACGCCGTACTCGCCTTTGAGATAAGCGGCGCAGGGTACGACGCGTTTCTTATCGAGCAGGTAGGATTCGGCCATCGCAATTGCCGAAGAGGCCGGGGCGTAGAAAGCGGATCCATTGCCGAGAAGTTCGACGATCTCTCCGCCGCCGTTGGCGGTCCGCTTGACGATCTCGTCGATCTTCTTCTTCGTCGTCCAGCCCATTTTGATCAAATCCGGTACCGGAATGCCCGCGACCGTTGAGTACCGGACGAGCGGCACCATCGAATCTCCATGACCGCCGAGGACGAAGGCCGTCACGTCTTCGACGGAAACATTAAATTCCTGCGCCAGGAAGAGACGGAACCGCGCACTGTCCAGCACGCCGGCCATGCCGACTACCCGGTTGTGCGGCAAGCCACACGCATCGCGAAGAATGCCGACCATCACGTCCAGAGGATTGGTGATGCAGATAACGAAGGCTTTCGGACAGTACTTCTTGATGCCGGCGCCCACCTGCCGCATCACGTTCGTGTTGATACCGATCAGGTCGTCACGGCTCATTCCCGGCTTGCGCGGCACGCCGGCGGTGACGATGACCACGTCGGCGTTGCGAAGTCCGGCATAACTATTTGCGCCCGTGATAGACGCGTCGAAGGCTTCGACAGTCGACGCTTGCTCGAGGTCCAGCGCCTTGCCTTGCGGCACACCTTTCACGATATCGAAAAGGACGACGTCGCCAAGCTCTTTCAATCCTGCGAGAAGCGCCAGCGTACCGCCGATTTGGCCGGCGCCGACGAGTGCGATCTTGTTTCGTGCCATGAGAAGCTCCCTGTATCCTTCGTCGCGCGAGCTTTACCAGAGACCGCCAGGGCTTTCGCCGGCCCGCAGCGGCGAAATCCATGAATTCTGCGCGTGTCCTACAGCGATTCCGGGGGCAGGGCAAGCGCGCGCGATGACGCCGGCATGGTCAAATCCGTCGGGATCGGCAATTCTTAGGTTTCC
>JAYPOZ010000074.1:0-21545 GCA_038131165.1 Rickettsiales bacterium
CCGGAGTCGTCTCGTCGAGGTACTCGCAGATGACCGAGGACTCGAACAGCACTTCGTCTCCGACCCGCAGCAAGGGCACTTTGCCCAGTGGTGATATCTCGGTGAACCACGCCGGTTTATCCGCGAGGCTGACATAGACGCGGTGATGGGGAATCGACTTTTCGGCCAAGGTAATCAACGCGCGCTGGACGTAGGGGCAGAGGTTGTGGCTGACCAGGGTTAGGTCGGACATGTCGGATCCTTTTGCTTGCAGGGCCCGTCTATCTATCCGTTCCGCGCTTCGGGCGGGATTCGCGATTTGTGCAAGCGCGGCATGCAAATTGGCGGAATTGACTTCTCCCGCGATTGCGGCGGCCCGTCTGGCATCGCATGATGACGGTATTCGGGACGCAGGGAGCCGGGCATGGATTTGAAGGACAGAATCGGCGTTGATTTGGGACGCCGCGTATCGCTTGAGGCGGGGGTCGAATGGGCGGTCGCGAACGGCGTCAAATACATCGACGCTCAGCTCGACATCGCGCCGAACGGGCTGACCAGCTTTGACGAGGGACGGTGCGCGCCGATCCGGGAGGCGGCCAAGGCGAACGGCATTCATCTCGGGTTGCATACCCTGTCCGGGGTCAACATTGCCGAATATTCGCCGTATTTTTCGGAAGCCGTCGATCGCTACCTCCGCGAATATATCGACGTGGCCAAGCGTCTCGACGCGGAATGGATCGTCGTCCATCCGGGCCACCATTTCGGCGACAAGGAACTCCGCATGAAAACCGCGGTCGAACACATCCAGCGCGCCTGCGACTACGCGGAGGAACAGGGGGCCACTCTGTACCTGGAAAACATGAACTGGGAGCCCGACTTGGCCGAAGTGCACTACCTCGCGCACACGCTCGAAGAGGCGAGATTTTATTTCGACCGACTCCCGTCGCCGAACCTGAAATGGTCCTTTACCGTCAATCACGCGCATCTGGTTCCGGACGGCATCGACGGTTTCATCGACGGGCTCGACATGCGCCGACTGGGCGAGGTGCGGATCGCCGATTGCACCGGGGAGTACGAAATTCACATGAAACCGGGCGAGGGCAACATCGATTTCGGCCATATGTTCAGGCGGACCGAGGCCAGCGGTTTCCGGGGCCATTACATGAACGCCTTCGGTTCGCTCGACGACATGAACGCTGCGCGGGACTATCTGGTGAAATGCGCCGCCGAGGCCGGGGTGGCCGTGGAGTAGTCCGGGGTGGTCACAATTCGGTAATATGCAATTGACGCTAATGTGACTTCATGTGTCCGGCGCGCATCGATATGGTGCGGGTGTAGATTAGAAGAATTTAAAGGAAGAGCCTATGAGACGGTTAAGAGGGCTATTCGTCGGCGCGCTGGCGGCGTTGATGCTGATCGCGGGCAATGCGGATGCGGCGGCACCCAAGCGGGTGAAAGTATCGGGCGAGATCGTCGACACGTGGTGCTAAATCACCGAAATCATGTACGCGCTGGGCAGTGCGCACCATCGCTGCGCCATCTGGTGCGCCGTCGGCGGGATACCGGTTTCGCTGAAGGGCAACGACGGCAATACCTACATGGTCCTGAAGATGGAAGGCGACGGGACGAATGTCGCCAATCCAGCGGTTCTCAAAATTCAGAGCCATGAAGTCAGCGTCGAAGGCGACCTCTATGAGCGCGACGGCGTCAAATATCTGATCGTGACGCAGGTCCACGACGACAAAGGCGTGGTGAACATGACCCACAAAGAATACGGGGTACAGCCATGAACAGGTTTTTTCGAGGTGTCGCGTTCGCCGTCGCCGGCATGGTGACCCTCGGTATCGCCGCCGCCCAGGCCGCCGACGGATGGGGAATCGAAGGGGAAAAGGTTGTCCGCTACGACGCCAAGGTGGTGGATTTGCTCTGCGAGTTGACTGGGGATTGCCCGGCCAATTGCGGCGGCGGCAAGCGCCAGCTCGGCCTTTTGAAGACGGACGGGACGCTCTGGCCCGTGGCCAAGAACAACGATCCTTTCGCCGGCGCGACCGATGACCTGATCGAGTTCTGCGGCAAGACCATCACGGCGGACGGTCTCGAGATTCACAGTCCGAAGATGAAAATCTTTCAGCTGCAGTTCAAACGCCTGGCGCCGGACGGCAAGTGGGCCCGGGCGAACTGGTTCACCCGCAATTGGGGGGAGCGGAATCCGGGCAAGGATGCCGACAGCTGGATTTGGGAAGACGAGACCGTGAAGAAGCTAATCGCCGAAGACGGCGTGCTGGGTGTCCCGGGATTGAAGCCGAAGGAATGATGCTTTTACGCTTCGGGCGGTTCGCGGCATGCCTCGTGATGTGCGCCGCGTTCCTTCCTTGGCCCTCCTCGGCCAAGGATACGCCGTTTCCGTTCAAAATCGGCGGGCCGTTCGAGCTCTCCGACGATGCGGGGAGGCCGGTCACCGATCAGAGCTTCCGTGGCCGCTTCATGCTGATCTATTTCGGCTATACCTATTGTCCCGATATCTGCCCGACCAACCTGCAGGTCATGGGGACGGCGCTGGACAGCTTGCGGGCCAAGGATCCGAAAGCCGAAGCGCGCGTCGTGCCGGTCTTCATCACCATCGACCCCGAACGCGACACGGGCGAGCTGCTGCGCGAATATGTCGGGAACTTCCATCCCCGCATGGTCGGGCTGCGGGGCAACGCGGCGCAGACCGAGGCCGTCACGCAGGCCTACCGCATGCACGCGATCAAGGTTTTGCCGGACGGGGCGGACCCGGAAGATTACCTGATGAGCCACAGCTCGATCACGTTCCTAATGGGGCCGGACGGCGAACTGGTCACGCTGTTTCCGCACGACACGACACCCGAGAAAATGACGGCCGTGCTTGAGAAATATCTTGCGGGCGGCGGTTCTTAGCCGAACAGCACCAGAAGAATGATGCCCGTGATCACCAAGGCGATGCCGCAGAGTTCCCTCGGTGTGGAGCGTTCCTTGAAGAACCAGTAGGACGCGGCGAGCGTGAACACGAACTCGACCTGGGCCAGCGATTTCACATAGGCGGCCTGTTCCAGAGTGAAAGCGGTCGCCCAACCGATAGTCCCCATGACACTCGAGACGCCGACCAGAAGGCAGACCTTCCGATTGTTCCAGATAATCCGGTATTGTCCGGGGTTCGTGACAAGCACGTAAAGACACATCACCACGGTCTGCATCGTCAGCATGGCGATCATCGTCAGGCCGGCCCGGTAGAGGAAGTCGTCGACGCCGAGGATCAGGCTGGCCTTGCGCATCGACAGCGACGCCATCGCGAACGCCAATCCCGAGGCGACGCCGATCCAGGCCGCCTTGTCGAACAATAGGGTGAGCAACTGCCCACCCCGTAGCCCGGTCTTGGCGACCGTGATCATGATGACGCCGATCACGCTGACGAGGATCGCCGCCCAGCCGTATATGACGACCACTTCGCCGAAGAAGAGCGCTCCCAGAATGGCGGTCAGAAAGGCCTCCGTCCGGGCGTAGGTCGTCCCGACGGCGAAATTCCTGAGCGAGAACAGATAGACCAGCAGAGCCGTTCCCATGATCTGGGAGGCTCCCGCCAAAGCGGTCATTGCGATGAAGCTGCCGCTTATCTCGGGGAAGGCTTCGCTCGTGCGGCTGTGCAGGAACCATACATAGAGCAACCCGAAGGGCAATCCGAACAGGAACCGCACCATGGTGACCGAGATCGTGGTCAGTTCCGAGGTCAGATGCTTTTGGGCGGCCGAACGGATGTTCTGCACGAATGCCGCGAAAATCGTAATCGGTATCCAAAGCCAGGGGAGGGCGGCCATTCTCGACGTACCTTTAAGTTTGTTTCATCTCAGACGGATGGATGGCGTGTCAGGCTGATCGGCGCGCCACGACGCCGTCAACGGATACAGGCAATACTGGGAAACGCGTAGACTGACAAAGGATTATCCTTCATAAAGATATGAGATTAATTCACAGTAAATCGAACCGATGTCGTCCCTATTGCCATTGAACGGGCTGCGCACATTCGAAGCGGCTGCGCGCCATTTGAATTTCAGCCGCGCCGCGGACGAATTGAATGTGACCCCATCCGCCGTCAGCCATCAGATAAAGGAACTGGAGAGCCTTCTCGGCGTGATCCTGTTCGACCGTCTCCATAGGGGGCTGGCGCTGACATCCGCCGGGGAATTGCTGCTGCCGGGCGTGAGAACGGGGCTCGGCGCCTTACGCAGGCCGTCGATGGCGTGCGGACGCGTTTTCAATCGAGCGCGCTGACGGTTTCGGTGCCGCCCTCCGTGGCGATGAAATGGCTGGTGCCGCGGTTGGGCAGCTTTAAGCAATCGCATCCCGAGATCGACGTCCGGCTTTCCTCCGACAGCGAGCTTCCGAATTTCACCCGTGGCGACGTCGATATCGCGGTTCACTACGGAGACGGCAGGTACAACGGATTGGCCTCGGAGCGGTTGGCCTCCAACTCGGTGGCGCCCATGTGCAGCCCCGCATTGCTGCAGGGGGAACGGCCCTTGGCAACGCCAGCGGATTTGAAGCATTTTACCTTGCTCCATGACACCGGCCCCTCCGAAGCGGACGACGCCTCCTACGATTGGAACCGTTGGCTGCGCGACCACGGAGTGGACGGGGTCGATGCGTCTCTGGGCCTGCGGTTCGGCGCGTCGGCAGATGTCTTGAACGCCGCCGTTGCCGGCGCCGGTGTGGCGATCGGGAAAACCGCGCTGGCGATCGACGATCTGAAGGCCGGACGTCTCGTCTGTCTGTTCGACTCGGTGGTGCCGGAAGCGATGGCCTATTTCGCGGTGTATCGTCGCGGCGCGTTGGAGCAGAGAAAAATCAGAATTTTTCGGGACTGGCTGTTTCGGGAATTTGCCGAGGAACAAGAAGCTTAATTCTCTTTTGCTTCGAGTTCGGCGCGAAAGCGGTGTGCCCCCGGGCTGGAGAGAAACTTCTCAACCGTCACGGCGTTCCACGTCCGGCCCTTTCGCGTCGTGATCCGCTTGGCGTTCAGATGATCCGCGATTGCCGCGGATTCCAAGAGCCCGTTTGCTTCCGCCGCCAGAACCTCGGCGACAATTGTGCGGACGAAGGCGCGGACCTTCCTCTT
Source organism: Rickettsiales bacterium (assembly GCA_038131165.1). Taxonomy (GTDB): domain Bacteria; phylum Pseudomonadota; class Alphaproteobacteria; order UBA8366; family UBA8366; genus UBA6544. The sequence goes on from JAYPOZ010000074.1 coordinate 5,111, forward strand.
GCGGTCATCCGCGGCCTCAATCACTGGAGCGGTCTCCCGGCAGATCTTTCGGCTTCATGACCCGCATCACGATGGGGCCCACCATCATGATCACGGCGATATGGGCAAAGGCGATGCCCCAATTCATCACGGTTTCGCCGCCCAACGCGTCGAGCAGTATGCCGAGCACCAAGGGGCCGACAAAACCGCCGCCGTATCCCAGCATTGCGTGGACGGCGAGCGTCGCTCCGCGGCGGCCCGGTTCCGCCGCACCGACAGTGCCCGCCGTCAGCGAGGAAGAATCTGCGTAGATCATCGCGTTATAGACCAGGCACACGAGCGCGGCCGCGCCGTAGCCGAGGCCGGCGCTGAAGCCGACCACGGCGGAGAGCGCCATCGAGACCATCATGACGCTCAGTATCCAGCGTCGGCGGCCGATTCGGATGGCTACCTCGTTGCCGATGACGCTGGTCGCGGTGCCCATCAACTCCATCAACATGGCAATAACGGTCGGAATGAAGAAGTTCGGCGCCTCTCCCTGCGCGGCCGTGAACACCAAAAACGCGACGACCCAGGAGCGTAGAGTGAACATTTCCCAGGTGTGTACGCAGTAGCCGATCGCATAGGCCATCGCCGAACGGTTGCGGAAGATCGGCATGAAATCGAAGGGATGAATCTTCTCCTCGCGCGGTGGCGGCGTCCGCGACGGGACCAAGATGGTCATAATCGCCAGAGCGAGAAAACTGCCGAATGCGGAGATCAGAAAGGCCGTGTGCCAGTCGAAGTGATCGGCGGCGAATCCGGCGATAACGAAGGACAAGGATCCGCCGAGGCCAATGCTGGCGGCGTGGAAGGCGACTGCGCGCGATTGCTTCGGTCCCTCGATCAAGTCCGCCAGCGCTTTCAGGCCGACCATGTAGGTACCGCCCCAGCCAATGCCCGCGAGGGTGCGGAACAGAAGGCCGCTCCAGAAGCCTTCCGCGATATAGGCCATGCCGATGTGGGAGAGGCAGGTCAGCGTGACGAAACAGATATAGACGCGGCGCGGGTCGACCCGATCGGTGATCGGCAGGATGAAGGGAACCGATAGGGCGTAGGCGAGGAAAATGATTCCGGAAAGCCAGCCGGCCTCGGTATGGGAAATTCCCCATTCCTGGATGAAGGTGGGGAGCAGCGCCGAGAAGGTGAACGAGCCGATCTGCGTTAAGGTCTGCGCCGCGCAAACGGCGGCGATGAGATAGGCGGCTGAAGAACGGAGCGGTGACATGGCGTTGGCGGGAACCCAGTGGATGGATCGGCACCTGACCTTAACCGGACGTAACGCCGGTGCAACAGTATCTAGTGCATCTCGCCGGTGCCTCCGGGGGGTGGAAATGACGCGGAGACGATCGTGCCGCGGCCCAATTCGCTATCGATCGTCATCTCGCCGCCGTGCAGTTCGACCAACCCCCTCGCCAGCGGTAAGCCCAGCCCGGTGCCGCTTTCCGCATGTTCCAAACGGACAAATGGCTCGTAGATGCGCTTAAGGTCGCCCGGCGAAATACCGATGCCCGTATCGGAGACAGAGAAAACCGTCCCGCCCGTCTCGTCCTCCGCCGCCGATATCGCGATGCGGCCATTCTGCCCGGTAAACTTCACCGCGTTTGAAAGCAGGTTGATCAAGACCTGCTTGATGGCACGTCGGTCGCCAAAGACACGCAGCTGCGCCGGGACGCCGCCGTCGTCGATCTGCTGTGTTTTCGCTCTTGCCGCGGTTTCGACCAGCGCCAGGCATTCGCCGGCGAGTTCGAACGCCGAATGCCATTCGCACTCCAGGTCCATCTTGCCGGATTCGATCCGCGACATGTCGAGAATATCGTTGATCAGCGACAGGAGGTGTTTGCCGCTGTCGTGGATGTGGCCGGCATATTCGCGATAGGCTTCGGTGCCGATCGGGCCGACCCGCACATCTCGGATGGTCTCCGAGAAGCCGAGGATCGCATTCAGGGGCGTGCGCAATTCGTGACTCATATGGGCGAGAAACTGCGCTATCGCGCGCGCTTCCGAGTCCGCTTGCAACGCTTGTCGTTGCGCTGTTTCCACCGCGGCCTGCAAGCGCTCGCGCTGATCCTGCAGTTCGCGTTCGGCACGCACCAGCAGATCCACGGCGCGGATCAGGACATACAGCATCGGTGGCGCTATGACCGCAGGCGCCAGGGTCGGCATCGCCAAGGTGATGCCCGCCACGGGGACTTCAAACAGGAAATAGATTAAATGGCACAGGACCGTGGAACTGATAATGGCGACGCCCGAGGAAATGAGCGTCGAGGGGATGACGCCGAACGCCGAGACAAACGCCATTCCGCGCGAGATCCAGGCGGGTTTCCGAATCTCGCGTCGATCGGCTGCGAAAGGACTGTCCCCACTGTCCAATATCGAATCCTCAATGCCGCTCCGGAACGGCCCTGCCGCTGGCGCGGAACAGGTTAGCCGGCGAGCTTCTTCCTCAGAATTTCATTGACCGCCTGTGGATTCGCCTTGCCCTGGCTTTCTTTCATCACCTGGCCGACGAACCAACCGAGAATTTTCTCGTTGCCGGATTGGAATTGCGCCACCTGTGCCTCGCCTCGGGCGATGACGGCATCGACGATATCCTCCAACGCCCCGGTATCGGTGATCTGGCGCAGACCCTTCTCCTCGACGATGGTCGCGGCATTCTTGCCGCTCTCGAACATCTCCTCGAAGACGTCCTTGGCGATCCGGCCCGAAATCGTGCCGTCCGCGATCAGGTCGAGGAGCCCGCCGAGAGCGGCCGCGGAGACGGGGCTTTCCGTAATGGGCAGGCCGGCTTTGTTGAGGCGTCCGAACAAGTCGCCGGTAATCCAGTTCGAGGCCTGTTTGGCATCCCGGCCCGACGCTGCCGACTCGAAATATTCAGCCGTCTCGCGGTCCGCCACGAGAACACCCGCGTCGTAAGGGGAAAGATCGTAGTCGTGAATGAAACGATGCTTACGCTGATCCGGCAATTCGGGCAGCGTCGATTTCATCTCCTCGATGAATGCCGCGTCCAAATCGAGGGGCAACAAGTCCGGGTCGGGAAAATACCGGTAGTCGTGAGCGTCTTCCTTGGAGCGCATCGGGCGCGTCTCGCCCCGTCCTGTGTCGAAGAGCCGCGTTTCCTGGTCGATGGTGCCGCCTTCCTCGATGATTTCGATCTGGCGGCGGGCTTCGTACTCGACGGCCTGCTTGAGAAAGCGGAGCGAATTCAGGTTCTTGATCTCGCAGCGCGTGCCGAGTTCGTCGCCGGGATGACGCACCGAGACGTTCACGTCGACCCGCAGCGAGCCTTCCTGCATATTGCCGTCGCAAGACTCGACATAGCGCAGGATCGAGCGCAGCTTTTCCACATAGGCGCCGGCCTCGTCCGCGGAGCGCATGTCCGGGCGCGAGACGATTTCCATCAATGCCACGCCCGCGCGGTTGAGATCGATGAAGGATTTGGTCGGATGCTGGTCGTGCAGGGATTTGCCGGCGTCCTGCTCCAGGTGCAGCCGCTCGATGCCGACGCGTTTGACTTCGCCGTCAGGCAGATCGACCTCGATTTCCCCTTCGCCCACGATCGGTGCTTCATATTGGGAAATTTGGTAGCCGAAGGGCAAATCCGGGTAAAAATAGTTCTTACGCGCAAAAATCGAGCGTTCGTTGATTTTTGCGTTGATCGCCAATCCGGTCCGCACGGCTTGGCGGACGGCTTCCTTGTTCAGGACGGGCAGCATGCCCGGCATGGCGGCATCGACGAGGCTGACTTGCGTGTTGGGGGCGGCACCGAAGGTGGTCGGCGCTCCGGAGAACAATTTGGCGTTGGACGAAACCTGGGCATGGACTTCCAATCCAATCACGATTTCCCAATCGCCCGTCTCGCCTTTCAGAAGGTCGGCCATGATTTCAGCCTCCTGCGATGATTTGCGGTGTGGCGACAAAACCGGCGGCGTCTTCGATGGCCTGCCCAAGGCCGAGCACCGTCGCTTCGTCGAAGGGGCGCCCGATGACATGCAGGCCGAGCGGCAGGCCGTCGCCGGAAAGACCGGCGGGGACGGAGATCGCCGGCAACCCCGCCATCGACGCCGGGACCGTCAGCACGTCGTTCAGGTACATTGCGATGGGATCGTCCATTTTCTCGCCCTGGGCGAAGGCGGCGCTCGGCGTGGTCGGGGTCAGGATGGCGTCGACCCGGTCCCAGGCCTGGCGGAAATCGTCCGCGATCCGGGTACGGACCTTCTGTGCCTGCAGATAATAGGCATCGTAGTAACCGGCGGAGAGGACATAGGTGCCGATCAGAACCCGCCGCTGCACTTCTTCGCCGAACCCGGCGCCGCGGGTGTTTTCATACATTTCCTGCAGCGTGTCGCCCTCGACCCGCAAGCCGTAGCGGACGCCGTCGTAGCGCGCCAGATTGGAGGAGGCCTCCGCCGGCGCCACGATATAGTAGGCGGGCAAGGCGTATTTCGTGTGCGGCAGGCTGATCTCGACAATCTCGGCGCCCGCCGCCTTCAACCACTCGGCGCCGTCGTCCCAAAGCTTCTCTATCTCCGGCGGGGTGCCGTCGATCCGGTATTCCCTGGGAATGCCGATTTTCATGCCTTTGAGGTCGCCGCCGAGCGTCGCTTCGTAATCCGGCACGGGCAGGTTCACGCTGGTCGAATCCTTCGGGTCATGCCCCGCCATGGCGCCCAGCATGATCGCCGCGTCGCGGACCGTGCGCGTCAGCGGTCCGGCCTGATCGAGCGAGGACGCAAAGGCGACGACGCCCCAGCGCGAGCAGCGCCCGTAAGTGGGCTTCATGCCGACTATGCCGCAAAAGGAGGCGGGCTGGCGGATGGAACCGCCTGTGTCCGTGCCCGTCGCCGCAATGGCGCCGTGGGCCGCGACGATGGCGGCAGAGCCGCCGGACGAGCCGCCCGGGACGTACTTCTTGTTGTCCTGGGCATTGGAGCGCCAGGGATTCTCCACGGCGCCGTAATAGCTGGTCATGTTCGACGATCCCATCGCGAACTCGTCCAGATTGGTCTTGCCGAGCATGACGGCGCCGGCATTCCAGAGATTGCCGCTCACCGTCGATTCATAGGTCGGCTTGAAGCCGTCGAGAATGTGGCTGGCGGCCGTCGTCAGGACGCCTTCGGTGCAGAACAAATCCTTCATGCCGATGGGAATGCCTTCCATCGAGCCGCCCTCGCCGCGGGCGAGCTTGGCGGCAGAAGCGTTCGCCATCTCAAGGGCGCGCTCCGGCGTCTCGGTGATGAAGGCATTGAGCGGGCGTAGGCTTTCAACCGCCGTAACATAGGCTTCCGTCAGTTCGACCGCCCCGATGGCGCCGTCCCGCAGCTTGTCGCGGGCATCGGCGAGAGTGAGCGCAAGCAGGTCCCGGCTCATTCGACCACCTTCGGCACCGTGTAGAAGGCCTCTTCGGCCTGCGGGGCGTTCTGCAGCACCTGTTCGACCTGGTCGGCATCCGTGACGACATCGTCGCGCAGCGGCGCCACGGTCTCGACGACCGAGGTCATGGGGGCGACGCCGTCGGTGTCGACCTCGGACAATTGTTCGATCCAACCGATAATATTGTTAAGTTCGCCCGCAAGCGGCGTGAGGTTTTCCTGCGGCACCTTAATCCGTGCCAGGGCGGCAATACGGCGAACCGTTTCCTGATCGAGGGCCATGGATTCCTCCGGCTATATTCGGAATGCGGCGGGAAGCTATCATCGGCCCGCGAGTGCGGCAAGGGAGCAACTTTGTCGGGCGTGCCGCCACGTCGGAGGATCGCCGGCGTCGGCGCCCGCCGCGGGAGGGATGAAGGCATCCCGGAGGGCCGCAGCAGCGCCCGTAAATCATTTTATATTCGATATGATATTTGAGATTGCGGCGACATAAGCCTCAAGCTTTCGCGCAACCGGTTCCGCGTCGGGCCTGCAGCGTCCGCCTATGCCGCTTCCGGCGCCTGGTGACGCCGGAAGCGGTTATTATTTCAAGATCAAAACAGATGGAGGTGCCGCGTCTCAGCTGAGCGAGCGGCGCGCATCCGAGATTTTGTTTTCGAGTTCCGTGGCTTCGTTCGTCAGCTTCTGAACCGTCCCGGAAATCTCTTCCGTCGCAGTGCGGGTCTGTCCGGCCAAAGCCTTGACCTCGCCGGCCACGACGGCAAATCCCTTGCCGTGATCGCCAGCCCGGGCGGCCTCGATGTTGGCGTTCAGTGCCAGAAAGTTGGTCTGACTGGCAACTTCCTCGATCTGCTGGGCGATTTTGCCCACGTTCTGAATCTCGGAGAAAAGATTTTTGATCTTTTCCTCGATTTCGTCGAACACATTGGGGGAAATGCTGTTCCCGCCATGTTGTTCGCTCATTTCTCGTACTCCCAATAATCCTAGCTGCGCCGATCTTACGCGCCGAACGCTGTACCAAATATGACGCTGAAAGTTTTAGATTTGGTTAACAAGCCTTCTTTCTGGACGTGTAACAATCGAATGAAGGGTATATCGCTACCCCAATAGAAGTGTCCCTTTATCAATTCAGGAACGGTTTGTCACCGTTTACTGTAACCCGGTGCATATACCGGCGCTCTCCGGGATAATCGTTTAGAGCGTAATGCATCAGGCAGCGGTTGTCCCAAAATGCGACCGATCCCTTTTCCCAGCGGAAACGGCAGGTGAATTCGGGCCGCGCGCAATGGGCAAACAGGAACTCGAGCAGCGGTTTGCTTTCGGCTTCCGTCATATTCTCGAACCCGATGGTGAAAGGCCGGTTGACAAAGATGCTCTTGCGGCCGGTCTCCGGATGGCTGCGCACGACGGGATGGACGCTCACGATCGCGTCGGCCTCGGGATCGATGTCGTCCCGCAGTTTCGTCGACCGGGCGGCGTTGCGGTCCGCGCGGCTGGCCGTATCGGTCAGGGTGCGGCTGCTGTGCACCGCGTTCAGGCCGCGCAACAATTCCTTCATGCCGTCGGAAAGGCTCTCATAGGCCAGATACTGATTGGCGAACATCGTGTCGCCGCCGCGCGACGGCGTGTCGAGGGCGTAAAGGATCGAGCCGAGCGGCGGTTCCGGAAGGTTGGTCAGATCGGAATGCCAGACACCGCCGATATTCCGCTCCGCATCGGGTTCCTTCAAGACCGGCAGGATTTCCGGATGCCCCTCGAGATTGACGTATTGCGGATGCACGTTCAGCGTTCCGAACCGGCGGCCGAAGGCCTTGTGCTGTTCCGGCGTCATCTCTTGGTCGCGGAAGAAGATCACTTGATGGTCCAGTAAGGCCTGGCGGATTTCTCCGACGATATTGTCGCCGAGTTCCTCCGACATATCGACGCCGTGAATCACCGCTCCACAGGCACCCGCGATCCGTTCGAGTTCGATTTCGGCCATCTTGATTTCCTCCGTTGATTGATAAAGAGAGTTCGGCCAGTGTCCCTCCGCGTCAAGCGTCTTGCCGTGCGGGCAGGTCTCGCTACCTGTTTCGCGGAGAAGGAGAAGACAATGAGCTACCAACATATCGAGGTGAAACCGGTCGCGGGCGCCATCGGCGCGGAGATTTCCGGGCCGGATCTAAGCGCGGATATTTCCGACGATACGGTCGCGGAAATTCGCGCGGCGCTGCTGCAGTATTTGGTGATTTTCTTTCGCGACCAGGACATCTCGGACGACGACCTGGCGCGTTTCGGCCGTAAGTTCGGGGAATTAGCGCCGCTGCCGCCGCACCGTCAGTTTCCCGGCAAGTTTCCGGAGCTTCTGGTGGTCGACAAGAAGCCGGAGGACAAGCTGAACTTCGGCTGGGAATGGCATTCTGACACCAGCCATCTGGAGGTGCCGTCGCTCGGCTCGATTCTGGTCGCTAAAATCGTCCCGCCGATGGGGGGCGATACCTTGTTCGCCAACCAGTATCTGGCCTATGAGAGCCTTTCCGACGGCATGAAGAAGCTGCTCGACGGGCTGCGCGCGGTTCACTCGAACGGTCGGATTCTGCGCACATTGGCCGAGGGCCGGACGCCGCCGCGCGGCAGCGAGGCCGAATCGGCGAATTGGGCGGAGATGTCGGCGACCCACCCCGTCGTGCGCACGCATCCGGAGACCGGCCGCAAGGCCCTCTACGTCAACGAGATGCATACCGAGCGGCTTGAGGGCATGACCGTCGAGGAAAGCCAGCCGCTGTTGCAGTTTCTCTATGAACATGCGGCCCGCCCCGAGCTGACCTGCCGGTTTCAATGGCGCGCAGGTTCGATCGCGTTCTGGGATAATCGAAGCTGCCAGCACCTGGCCTTGAACGACTACCCGGGCCACCGCCGGTTGATGCACCGGGTTCAGGTAAGGGGCACGGCGCCCGCCTAGGCGCCAGAGGATAATCAGGCGCGGCTCCCAAGGGCGCGCAATTTGGAGGGTAGGGTTCCCATGTTTAAAGCCGACGCCGACACGCAACGCATGATCGATTGGGCGACCGCCGCCGGCTTGCCGCCGCTCTATACGCTCTCGCCGGAAGCGGCGCGGGCGCAATCGGCGGCGGGGACGCTGAAGACCGCGCTCGATATCGAGCCGGTGGCGCGCGTGGAGAACATCGATATCGATGGGCCGGGCGGGCCCCTGCCGGTCCGGATTTATTATCCGATGGAGGCGCCCGGCGGCCCGCTCCCCATCCTCCTGTACTATCACGGCGGCGGTTTCGTGATCGGCAGCGTCGAGACGCATGATTCCATTCCCCGGATACTGGCAAACCGCGCGGGCGCCATCGTCGTCTCCGTCGAGTACCGCTTGGCGCCCGAACACCGCTATCCGGCGGGTGTCGAGGACGCCGAGGCTTCCGTCTTGTGGGCGCTCGAGAACGGCGCCGCGATCGGCGGCGATCCCACCCGCATTGCCGTCTCCGGCGACAGTGCGGGCGGTAATTTGGCGGCGGTGGCGGCGCTGCGCGTGCGGAACACGGTCGGCAAGGCTCTGGTGGCCCAGGCGCTGCTCTATCCGGTCGCCGATCACGGCACGTTGGAGGCGCATGCCTCGCGCCGCGATCACGCGGATACGTTTCCCATTCGCAAGCCGTTGATGGCGTGGTTCCACAATCACTATTTCGGCCACGACGATCCTATGATGGAGCCGGATGCTTCCCCGCTGCACCATCCGGATTTAAGCGGGCTGGCTCCCGCCTATGTCATGACCGCTGGGCTCGACCCGCTACTGGACGAGGGCAAGGCCTATGCCGAGGCGATGCAGGCGGCAGGCGTCGACGTCGTCTACAGCTGCTGGGAGACGACGATCCATGGCTTCCTGCAGATGGGCAAGGTCATTCCGGCCGCCGCCGATGCGCTGGCCGAGACGGCGGCATATCTGAAAAAACGGTTCGAGGCCTGAGCGGCGATGCCGAATGACGGCAAGCTGGCCGGCAAGACGGCGCTGGTGACGGGCGGCGCGTCCGGGATCGGCGCGGCCATCGCCGCGGCGCTGAGCGGCGAGGGGGCGCGCGTCGTCGTCTCCGACCTCGATCGGGCGAAGGGCGCCGCCTTTGCCGAGACGCTGCCGGACGGGATATTTCTCGAGCACGATGTCACCGACGAGGACGCGTGGGAAGCCTGCCTGGAGACAATCGAAGCGGACTGCGGCGGCCTCGATATTCTCGTGAACAATGCCGGCGTCATGCCGGCGCTGACGACCATCGAGGACACGTCGTTTGCGGAATGGCGGCGGGTCATGTCGATCAACATGGACGGTGTGTTTCTCGGCGTGAAGCACGGCATTCGCGCGATGAAGGCGCGGGGCGGTGTGATCGTCAATATTTCCTCGATCATGGGACTGGTCGGCGAATCCATCGTCGGTGCCTATAGCGCTTCCAAGGGCGGGGTCCGGCTGCTGACGAAATCGGCGGCGGTCGAATGCGGCCACCTTGGTTATCCGATCCGCATCAATTCCGTCCATCCGGGCTATATCGACGCCGGTATGTTTGCCGCCATGGCGGACACCCACGATCCCGAGCGCATGCGCCGTCATTTCGCCAATCTGACGCCGATGAAACGGTTGGGCCGGCCCGAGGAGATCGCCCGCGGCGTCGTGTTCCTCGCTTCCGACGACGCCAGTTTCGCGACCGGGGCGGAACTGGTGCTCGACGGCGGATATACCGCGCGTTAGAACGCCTCCATGCAAAAACCGACCAGCCGTACCACACCGGACTTGCTCGACGAACTCGCGGCACGCCAACCGGATCGGCCGTTTCTGATCGACGGCGATATCCACCACAGCTACGGCGCTTTTCGCAGCGAAGTGCGCCGGCATGCCAAGGGATTGCTGGCCCTCGGTCTCGCCAAGGGCAGCCGCATCGCCATCCTGATGGGCAACCGCGCGGAGTGGCTCGTCGCCTATTTCGCGGGGATGACCGTGGGCGCCGAAATCGTGGCCCTGAACACGTTGGCGACAGCGCGGGAGCTTGCCTATCAGCTCACTCATGCGGAAGTAAGTCTGTTGATTCTGGAGCCGAAGTTCCGGCACCGCGATTTCATCGAAGTCTTGGCCGAGGCGGCGCGGGATCACGGGCTCGATCCGTTGCCGAAATATCTGCCGGTCTCCGACGCGCCGGCGGGCTCGGTAACATTCGGCGATCTTGCGGCATTGGGCGCGGATATCGCGGATGAGGTGCTGGCGGCGGCGCAACAGGCCGTCGGGCCGGACGATACCGCCTGCATCCTGTACACTTCGGGCTCCACGGCGCTGCCCAAGGGCGTGCCGCTGCACCATTCCGGCATGATCGACAATATGTGGCCGATCGGGGAACGCCAGCACCTGACGCCGGACGACCGGCTCTGGCTCGGGGTTTCCCTCTTCTGGTCCTATGGTTGCGCCAACGCGCTGTTCGCGGTGATGACGCATGGCGGCTCGGTCGTGTTGCAGCATACGTTCGAGCCAAGTGAAGCCTTGCGGCTGATCGAGCGCGAACGCTGTTCGGTCTTTTACGGAACGGCGGCGCTTTCCCGCCCGATGTGGGAACATCCCGACCGTCCCCAGCGCGATCTTTCGTCGCTCCGCACGGGGACCACCATCGGGACGCCGGAACAGGTGCAAATGGTGGTGGACCTGGGCGCGACGGAAATCTGCAATGTCTACGGACTGACCGAAGCCTTCGGCAATTCCTGCGTGATCGATGGCCGGGCGCCGCTGGCCCGCCGCCTCGCTTCCTCCGGGCCGCCCCTGGATGGCGTCGAAATCAAAATCGCCGACATCGACACCGGAGAACGCCTGCCGCCGGGCGAGATGGGCGAGGTGCGCTTGCGAGGGCACCTGATGAAGGCCTATTTGAAAGACCCCGAACGCACCGCGGAGGCCCTGGACGAGGAAGGATATTTCCGGACCGGCGATCTCGGAACCGTGGATGATGACAATTACCTCACCTATCGCGGCCGGATGAAGGAAATGGTGAAGACCGGCGGCATCAACGTGGCGCCGGCGGAAATCGAATCCGTCTATTCCGGGCACCCCGCCATCGACCAGATTTATGTCACGGGCATTCCGGACGAGCGCCTCGACGAAGCGCTGGCGGCCGTCGTGGTCCTCTCGGGCCCGCCCGTCGCGGAAGCGGATTTGATCGCATTCGGGCGCGAAGCGCTTGCCGGCTACAAGGTGCCGCGCCATTACAGGTTCGTAGAGGCTTCGGACCTGCCGTTGACGACGACGGGCAAATTGCAACGGAACCGCTTGGCGGATTTCTTTAAGAAATAGACCTCCTCCAGGATGGAGGGTTATTTATAAACCGGTTTCCGCTTCTCGAGAAACGCGGCCACGCCTTCCTCGAAATGCGGGCCGGCGCGCACGGCGTCGCCCATTTCCTGGTCCATTGCTTCCTGGGTGAGGGCGTGCTCCGAAATTTCCGTCGCAATCTTGCGCTTTACGGCCTGCACCGCTGATGGGCTGTTCCCGGCAATGGTCTCTGCCATCTCCAGAGCCCAATCCATCAACTGGTCGGCCGGGACGATCTCGTTCACCAAGTCGATGCGAACCGCTTCCTCGGCGTCGATCAACTGCGCGCCGAGCAGCAGCTTCATCGCATGGACATAGCCGATCTGATGGATCAGCTTCACCGTGGCCCCGCCGAAGGGATAGATCGAGAGGCGGACTTCCGGCAGACCGAAGCGGGCGTGCGGCGCGGCTGCGCGGATGTCGGAGGCGAGCATCAACTCGACCCCGCCGGCGACGCAGTCCCCGTTGACCGCCGCGATGATCGGTTTCGGGAAGATATGCGTCTTCAGCAGCGCCTTGTTGATCATCGCCGCCATTTCCGGCGACGCGCTGAGATCGCCGCTGACATCGGCGCCCGAGCAAAAGCCTTTGCCGCCCGCTCCCGTCACGACGACGCAGCGATGCTCCGAGACGGCAAGCTCGTCCCAAAGGCCGGCCAGCTTGGCCAGCATTTCCCGAGTCATCGCATTGCGGCGGGCTTCGTTGTCGAGCGTGATCACGGCGACATGCTTGTCGTGATTCTCGACGCGGAGTTCGGCCATGGCTCAGGCCGCCTTGGCGGCGACGGTTTCGACTTCGAGCTTCATCTCCTCGCGGGCGAGACCGCTGATGATCAGGATCGTGGCGCCCGGCTTGTGTTCGCCCATCACCCGGTCGCGGATGGCGAAGAAATCGTCCCGGTCCGCGCGGTCCGTCAGGTAGACGGTGAACCGGGCGACGTCCGCCAGGGTCATGTCCGCCGATTTGAGAATGTCGGCGATCCGTTCGAAGACGATCTCCGCCTGTTCGCGAAAAGACGCCGGGACCGTGCCGTCGCGCCGCGAGCCGACCTGGCCGTTCAGGAACAGGAGGCGGCTGCCTTCGCGTACTTCGACCGCATGGGCGGCATTGCCCGAATGGGGACAGACCGTATCGACGAGATGATGGATAAGCATGAGATTCTCCCGGAGTGGGTGGGCTGATCAGAACAGTCGGGCGCCGGCGATTTCGGCCCCTTCTTTCATGGCGCGCAGTTTGGCCCAGACGACATCGGCGGTGACCCGCCCCATGCCGGCGGAGGTATCGAATCCGCAATCAGTGCCCGCCTGGATACGGGCCGGGTCGCCGAGCATCTCGGCGGCGCGCTCCAGCCGGTCGGCGACGACTTCGGGATGCTCGACGAAGTTGGTCTGGGTATCGAGCACGCCGACGATCAAGGATTGATCCGGCGCCAGCGGGGCGTCGCGGAACAGTTTGATTTCGTGCTGATGGCGCGGGTTGGCGAAGGGCAGCAGGAAGGCGCCGACATTGGCCTGCAGGATCGCGCCGAGAATGTCGGACAGCGGCACATCCTGGTCGTGCGGCGATTCGTAATTGCCCCAGCAGACATGGAGGCGCACCCGCGCGCGCGGCACATTCCGCAGCGCGCTGTTGATCCGGCCGATGACCTTCTCTACGAAGCCGACGAACTCCCGCGTCGGCCGGTCGGCGTACGAGATATGGCGCTCCAGTGCGAGGTCGGGCGCGTCGATCTGCAGCAGAAATCCCTGCCGGTGCGCGGCCTCGTACTCGACGCGGAGCGCCTCCGCCAGCGCGTCGAGATACTCGTCGTCGGTGGCGTAATGCTCGTTCTTCATGGCGGCGGCGACGATGCCGGGGGAAGGCGCCGTCATGAACGCATCCGCGAAATCGCCCTGCGCCGTGGCCAACGCCTCCTTGAAGGTCGCGAGTTCCGCCTCGTTCGCCGCCGTGTCGCCGTACCGGATGGGGCCGGTGGCTTTCGGCGGCGCGAAATTGCTGACGGCGGTTTTGTTGGCCATGGTCTCGCGCCGGGCTTCGGCGAATTCCGGATAACCTTCGAGCTCGCGGCCTTGCGGGCGCGCCCAGCTTCCCTCGAAGCCCGACATGCGGCGCTGTACGTAGAGAAAGAACGCCTCGCGCACCTGCTCGCCGTCGCTCGGGATGTCGACCCCGGCGTCCCGCTGTTGCTCGACGACCCATTGCGTGGCCCCGATGCCCGCGCGTTCGAGTTCGTCTTCGTCGATCGTCTGGCCATTGGCCCGCGCCGCATAGAGTTCGGTCAGGCGCCGGGGGCGCGGTAGACTGCCGGCATGGGTGGTCAGGATGCGTTTATCGGCCATGTCATGGTCTCCCGTCGGTCCTGCAGTGAAGTGGCGCTCGGCTGCGGGGCGGCAATACGGCGGAGCGCCCTATATTCCTGTTCAGGACTAAACATTTACGAGAGGAAGCAAGATCATGGCAAAGAAAACCCCCTACGAAGTCGTCCCGCAACTCGGGAAACTGCGCGACGAGGTATTGTTCGGCGACGTGTGGGAGCAGCCGGAGCTTACCAAGCGCGACCGCAGCCTCGTGACGATTTCCGTGCTGACCGCGCTCTACCGCACCGACGAGCTGCGGGGCCATATGAAGCGCGCCCTCGACAACGGCGTCACCCAGGATGAAATTCGCGGCATGATCACCCATCTCGCTTTCTATGCCGGTTGGCCGACAGCGGTGAATGCGGGCCGGATCGCGGCCGAGCTGTTCGAAGACGACTGAACGGCATTACCCGACGGATTGCGCCCCCGCATTTGCGGGGGCCGGTCCGGTTCGCGGACATGGATTGGAACAGAATAATGGCTGATATATCGCCCTACGAGCTTATCCCCCATCTCGGGCGTTTGAAGGACGATGTCGTCTACGACGACGTGTGGGAGCAGCCGGAGCTCTCAAAGCGGGACCGGAGCCTGATCACCGTCGCGGCGTTGACGGCGCTCTACCGAACGCCGGAATTGCGCGGCCACATGAAGAGAGCGCTCGCGAACGGCGTCACCCAGGACGAATTGCGCGGGCTGATCACCCATCTCGGTTTCTACGCGGGCTGGCCGACGGCGGTGAATGCGGGCCGGATCGCGGCCGAGATCTTCGAGGACGAGTGAGGTGACGATGAGCGCTTATACTCATATCGACGTCAGGCCGATCTCGGGAGCGCTCGGCGCGGAAGTGCGCGGCGTCGACCTGACCCAGGTCTCCGAGGCGGCGTGGGAGGAACTGCGCGCCGCTTTTCTGGTGCATCTCGTGCTGTTCGTGCCGGGTCAATCGCTCGACCCGGTGCGGTTCGCGAAGGCGGCGAGCGGGTTCGGCGAGCTGGGATTCTATCCCTTTATCGAGGGCCTGCCCGAGGAACCGCACGTCTTCCGCCTGGTAAAGGAGCCGGGGGAGCGGAAGAATTTCGGCGCGGGCTGGCATTCGGACACGACCTATAGCGACGTGCCGCCAAAGGCGACCGGCCTCTACGCGGTCGAGGTCCCGGAGGCCGGCGGCGATACACAATTCGCCAATATGTACCTTGCCTACGAGACCTTGTCGGACGGCATGAAGGCGCTGCTGGACCCGCTTCGCGGGGTTAGCGATTCGACGAAACGCAAAGGCGGCGGGCGCGCCAAGGGCAACAGTTATCAAGGGGTTGCGTTGAAGAGCGACGCCCGGGACCTCCGCGCCGTCCACCCGGTGGTGCGGACCCATCCGGAGACCGGACGAAAGGCGCTCTACGTCAACGAGTTTCACACCACACATTTCGAGGGCTGGAGCCGGGCGGAGAGCGAGCCGGTCCTCGATTTTCTCTACCGCCACAAGAGCCGCCCGGAATTTACCTGCCGCTACCGCTGGACACCCGGCACCTTCGCCATCTGGGACAACCGCGCGGCGCAGCATTACGCGCTCAACGACTATCACGGCCAACGCCGCGAGATGCTGCGGGTCTCGATCGCGGGCGACGTGCCGGTGTAGCGACAGGCAAGGGCTTTGAGATGGACTATGCATATGTAGCGGCGGGCTTGGCCTTGCTGCTGCTCGGCGGAGAAGGGCTGGTGCGCGGAAGCGTCGCCGTCGCCGAACGGCTGAACCTCTCTACCCTGCTCGTCAGCATGGTGATCGTCGGCTTCGGTACCTCCGCGCCGGAATTGATGGTCTCGACGGCGGCGGCCCTGAAGGGCGCTCCCAACATCGCGCTCGGCAATGTCGTCGGCTCCAACATCGCGAACATTCTGCTTATTCTCGGGATGTCCGCCGTGATCGCGCCGCTGGCCTGCACGCGCCCGGAAATCATGCGCGACGCGTTGGCCGTTCTCGTCGCAAGTTTCGCGCTGGTCGGCCTCGCCCAACACGGCATGATCGGGCGTCTTGCCGGCTTTATCATGGTGGTGGCGCTCGGCGCCTATCTCAGCTATGCCTATCTGACGGAGCGCAACGCCTCCCGCAGGGACGAGGTTTTTCGCGAGCGGATCGCGGAGGATCTCGGCAAGCCGGGCATGGGCCTTGCGACGGCTCTGACCTTGTGCGTTCTGGGGCTCGTGTTTCTGGTGGCAGGCGCGCATCTGCTGGTCGAAGGTGCCACAGCCATCGCCCGGAGATTCGGCATTTCGAATGCCGTGATCGGGTTGTCTTTGGTCGCGGTAGGCACATCGTTGCCGGAGCTGGCGACCGCCGCGATCTCCGCCTACCGGAAACACCAGGATGTCGTGAT
>JAYPOZ010000074.1:21645-23227 GCA_038131165.1 Rickettsiales bacterium
TCGGCATTCTGGGAGTGACCGGCATCGTCGTGCCGATCCCGATCGAAGGCCGGATCGCGGATATCG
Source organism: Rickettsiales bacterium (assembly GCA_038131165.1). GTDB lineage: Bacteria > Pseudomonadota > Alphaproteobacteria > UBA8366 > UBA8366 > UBA6544. The sequence goes on from JAYPOZ010000074.1 coordinate 21,712, forward strand.
ATATCTGGATCATGCTGGCCGTCGCCATCGCGCTCGCTCCGATCATCTGGACGGGGCGGGTCATCAGCCGGGTCGAAGGCGGCGCGTTTTTGACACTGTACGTCGTCTATATGGCATGGTTATTCGGGCCGGGCGCCTGAGGTTGGAGCAGAGCCGGCCCGGCGTGGTGGCTGAATTGGAGGCGAAGAGGAATCCGAAATGAGCGAAGTGAAATTCGACCAAGATGCCATGGGACGCCTGGGCAAGGCGCTGGCGTTCATCTGCGGCGCGGATCACCCGACGACGATTGCCCTGAAGGCCGCCGCCGAAAGCGGTTCCAAAAGCGACATCGCCAAGGCCCGCAAGCTGTTCATGGCGTTGAAGCCGGGCGACCGTAAGGCGGCCCTGACGATGCTGGAGGGCTGAGCGGCGGGCTAGGCGTAGAAACGGCCGTCGGTCTTCGGCGTCGGGTTTCGCGATCCGCTTGATTTCGCCCGGCGCGCGAGGCCCGGGCCTTTTTCCCCTCAGCTCAGGATCAATTCCCGGTAGCCGCCGGCCGCCACTTCGTCGCAACGCTCGCGGTAGGTCGGCGCGCTGCCGCTGTAGCGGGCGATGATGCGGGTCTGCTTGCCCTCGACATTCTGATTGATGCCGGTCATCCAGGAATCGACCTCGTTGGTGAGCAGCCCTTCGCCCATCTTGATGACATAGCGGGTCCAATCCTCGACCGCCTCCTGGCGGGCGTCGGCGACGCTCAGGTCGTGCTCTTCCATGTAGCGGATCAGGTCGCTGATCCATTCGACATTGTATTCGACGCTGCGCGGGATGTTGCCGAGCGCCGTGTGCGGCCCCATGACCATGAACATGTTGGGAAATCCCGCGACCTGCATGCCGAGGAAAGTCTCCAGCGCCGCCCGCCATTTCTCCTTCAGGCTCTCGCCGCCCCGGCCGCGGATATCGATGCGGTCGAAACTGCCGGTGATGGCGTCGAAACCGGTGGCGTAGATGATGATATCGAACTCGAATGCCCGCTCGCCGACGATCAGGCCGGACGGCGTGATGCGCTCGATCGGCGTCTCCAGGATGCTGACCAGCTCCACGTTCGGCCGGTTAAAGGTCTCGTAGTAGAACGTCTCCTGCGGCACCCGCCGCGTGCCGAATCCGTGGTCCTTCGGGATCAGCAGTTCGGCGACCTCGGGATCGGTCACGCGCTCGCGGATCTTTCCGGCGACGAAATCGGAGCAGGCCTTGTTCGCAGCCCGGTCGGTGAGGATGTCGGAGAAATTGCCGACCCAGAAGCCGAATCCCTGCGAGGCATAGAGGTCCTCCCAGAACGCAAGGCGTTCGGCTTCCGGCACTTCGAGGGTCCGGCGCGGGTCGGGCGTGTGGAGGAAGCAGGAGGCGGTCTCCCGGCAGCGCCGGAACATCTCCGGATATCCGCGCCGGATTTCCTGCATCTCCTCGGGGCCGATCTCGCGGTTCTGCAGCGGCTTGCACCAGTTGGGCCGACGCTGGAAGACGGTGAGATGGCCCGCCG
>JAYPOZ010000075.1:0-2855 GCA_038131165.1 Rickettsiales bacterium
CGGCACCCGGTTGATGCCGACATCGATGACCGTGGCCCCCGGTTTGATCCAGTCGCCGCGCACCATCTCGGGCCGTCCCACGGCGGCCACCAGAATATCGCCCCGCCGGCAGACCGCGGGCAGCTCCGAGGTCCTGGAATGGCAGACCGTGACCGTGCAATTGGCATCGAGCAGCAATTGCGCCATCGGCTTGCCGACGATGTTGGAACGCCCGACGATCACCGCCTCCTTGCCCGAGAGGTCGCCGAGCCGGTCCCGCAGCAGCATCATGCAGCCGAGCGGGGTGCAGGGCACCAGGGCGACCCCGCCGGTGGCGAGCCGCCCCGCGTTGACGACATGGAACCCGTCCGCGTCCTTCTCGGGCGCGATGGCGTCGATCACCGCCTGGCTGTCGATCTGGTCCGGCAGCGGCAATTGCACCAGGATGCCGTGCACCGCCGGATCGGCGTTCAGGCGGCCGATCAGGGCCAGCAGGTCCGCCTGCGCGGTCTCCGCCGGCAGCACGTGCTCGAAGCTCCGCATCCCGGCTTCCAGGGTCGCCTTGTTCTTGTTGCGGACATAGACCTGGCTCGCCGGGTCGGCGCCGACGAGCACCACGGCCAGCCCCGGTGTCAGACCGTGATCCCGCCGCAGCCGTGCGGCCGCCGTGCCGATCCGGGCGCGCAAACCCGCCGCGAAGGCTTTGCCGTCGATCAGGTCCGCTTCGGCCATGGTTTCGGTCCTCCTCGCGTCAAAGGCGCTCGAGCCAGTGCCGGAGCGCCGGCTCGAGGGTGGTGCTGTCGCCGGCGACCAGGACGGTCTTGCACCGCTCGCCTTGACCCCGGACGACCGAGAGCGAGGATTTCGGCAGCTTCCAGGCTTTCGCCAGCAATTTAAGCACGGCGGCGTTGGCCTTGCCGTCCTCCGGTGCTGCCGTCACGCCCACTTTCAACTCGGCGCCGTCGTCGGCGGTTGCCGCCAATCCGTCGATTCGGTCGCGCGCGGCGCGCGGCGTCACCCGCAGGGAGACGGCGACCCCTTCCGGCCCGGCTTTGAAGGGCGTGGCCGCCAAGTCCCTAGCGCGGCCAGTATTCGTGCAACAGGTTCTGCACGAAATACAGCAGTAGAATCAGGATGACCGGCGAAATATCGACGCCGCCGAGATTCGGCATGAAGCGGCGAATCGGCTGCAGCGCCGGTTCCGTCAGCCGGTAGAAGGTGTTGCTGATCATATAGACGAACTGGTTGCTCATGTTGATCACCTTGAAGGCGATCAGCCAGCTCAGGATGACCTGGATGAGAATGATCCAGATATAGATGCCGATGGCGGCGGAGAGGAGGTGCAGCAGGGATTGCATGGCGTGTCCGAAGCGCGGTGAAGTGCAGGGTCGCGTGACACTACCGAACAATAGCGAAAAGGGGCAAGCCTTGCGTTGCGCCGCCGGGCGCCATACGGCTTGACAGGAAAGCGCCGGATCAACATATTCCGCGTGCTTGGCCGGTGGCCGGCGGAAAATGTGGGGCCGTAGCTCAGCTGGGAGAGCGTCGCGTTCGCAATGCGAAGGTCAGGAGTTCGATCCTCCTCGGCTCCACCAATTCCGCCTCTCGTCGGTTTACGGCGCGGTCGTAATCAGGTCGTAGGCGCGCGGCAGGTCGGGGCGGAAGGCCTTTCGCCAGGCTTCCATCGCCCGCAGCAGCGCGGTCGCGCCGCCCAACACGAACATCATCAGACAGACTTCGCGCAGTTCGTCCTCGCTGGCGCCGTGGTCCTTCGCCGCGAGCAGATGCGCGGCGACCTGATCGACGTCGGTCGCGAGCGTGACGTCGGCCACCACATGCATGATCTCCTTGGTCTTGCGGTCGAGGTGGCGGCTACCGGTATAGGCGAATTCCAGGAAGGTCTGATACTGCTCCAGATAATCCGGGTCCGAGTCGGCCATGATCTCGTGGACGCCGAGATGGAATCCCCGCGCCTCGTGCGCCCGCTTCAATAACGCCTTGCCGTCTGCAGCCATGATGGTCGTCTCCCGTGTGTGTGAAGTAAGGGAGACGAGATTACGCCCTTCCTACACTCCCCGAAACACCGGTTTGCGTTTCTCGACGAAGGCCTGGCGGGCTTCCTTGGCGTCGGCGGAGCTTTGCAGGATGCCGCCGGCATTGGAGGTCAGCACCATCGTAGTCTCGAGGCTGCTGTCGAGCGCCGCCCGCATGATGCGCTTGCTGGTCCATTGCACCAGCGGCGGCAGGGCGATGATGCGCTCGCAGAGCTCCCGCGTCGTCTTCTCCAGGTCCTCGGACGCCACGAGATGGTTCAGCAGACCCCATTCGTAGGCGCGCTCCGCCGTCAGCGACCCGGTATAGGCGAACTCGAGCGCTCGCCCGAGCCCCACCAGTTTCGGCAGGTAGTAGGAGCCGCCGTTCTCCATGATCTGGCCCGCCTGCTGGTAGCCGATGAAGCGCGTCTTCTCGCAGCCGATGCGGATGTCGCAATGCAGCGACATGTCCATGCCGGAGCCGACCGCAGCACCGTTGATCATGGCGATGGTCGGCTTGCGGATCACCGAGATGTCGCGGTGCAGCTTGGTGAAGCCGTGGTAGAAATGCTGGCGCATCGCGTCCGGCCCCTCGTGGCTGCCGCGCGCGCCTTCGACATTGGGGCCGATCTCGTCCTCGCTGGGCCGCTCCTTGAGGTCGGCGCCGGAGCAAAATCCCCGCCCGACCCCGGTCAGCACGATGACCCGGACGTCCGGGTCGTCGTCGGCCGCGCGCATGTATTCGCCGACCTTCGCGACCGTGCCGTTGGTCTCCGCCGTGCCGTAAAGCGCGTTCATCTTCTCCGGCCGGTTGAACTTGATCCAGAGGATGCCGTTGTCCTC
>JAYPOZ010000075.1:2955-23072 GCA_038131165.1 Rickettsiales bacterium
GCCGCGAGGCCGGTGAAGAACAGGGCTTCCACGTTTTCCGGCTGCAGGGTCAGCACTTTCTGCATGATCTCGGTGGAGGTCGCCGTCGGCCGGTTGCCGGCGGCGCTGCGAACGGTGCGGGCATAAAGGGTCAGGATATCGACATTCTCTGGCGCCGCGCGCGCCGCCTTCGCCATGGCTTCCTCCGCCTTGGCCGGGCGGCCGAGCACACTGTAGGAGCGCGCCAGGCGGATCCACCCCTGCAGGTCGTTCGGATTCTCTTCCAGCTTGGCGGCCAGTCCGGCGACCATGCCTTCGATCATCTGGCGCTGCTCTTCCGGCGACATCTCCTGCGCCGCCTTCATGTCTCCGGCGGTCGGTCCCGGCGGTGCCGCGGGGGCGGGCGCCGGGGCACCCGTGGTCGCGCCGGAGTCCGGCGCAGCGGCGCCGAGGCCGAGCTCTCCGCCCAACGCCAGCAATTGCCGTTTGACGAAGGGGGCCCGCGCGAATTGGGCCAACGCGGTGTCGAGCGCCGCCTTTGCTTTTTCCTTCTCGCCCAGCACCCCGTAGGAGCGGATGAGCTGCATCCAGCCTTGGAAATTGCCGGGATCGGCTTCGAGCTTGGCCGCCAGTCCGTCGACCATGCCGCGGATCATCTGCTGGCGGTCCTCCGGCGCCATGTCCCGGGCGGCGGCGACGTCTTCCTGGGACGGTCCGCCGACGGGATGGGGCGTCGTCGCGTCCGGGGCTGCGGCCGCTGCGGGCAGGGGCTGCGGCAGGCTCGCCACATCCAGGCCGAGCTTGCTCGACGCTTCTGCCAGGCGCTGGCGCAGGACGCCGATCCAGGGGGCGTCGGCACGCGACTCGGCCAGCAGTGCGGTCCAGCCGTCATAGGCTTCCCGATGGTTGCCGGCCTGCCAGGCGGCCAGCGACAGGTAGAACCGGGCCGTCGGCTCCTTCGGGTTCTTCGCCATGGCCTGCCGGAAGGCGGCCTGGCTGCGCGGCGTGATGCTGCCTTGCGCGGCCAACGCGATCGCCTCGCCATAGGCGGCATAAGTGCCGGCGTCTTCCGTGCCTAAATCGATGACCCGCTCGAAGGCCGGGATCGCCTCGGTATAGCTGCCCATCGTCATGTAGGTGCGGGCCAGCAGCTGCCAGCCCTGGACGCTGTCGCCGTCTTCGCGGAGGCGTTTTTTCAGGCGCTCCGCCAGAGAGGCGAGGTCCATGCGCTGCTCGCCCGCTTCGGCGGCCCGTTGCTGGCGTTCCTGCGCGCGCTCGGCGAAGGGGCGGGCCGGCTGGTCCGGCGAGCCGACATAGAGATAAAAGGTGACGGCGCTGCCCGCGAGCAGCGTCGCGAGGGCAGCGGCGGCGGCGGGCTGGCGGCGGCGGGACGCCTCCCCCAATTGCTTGCGCGAGGCGTCGGCCGCCAGAATTCGCCGGCTGATCTCGGCCTTGGCGGCTTCCGCCTCGGCGAATCCGAGGCGGCCTTCGTCGTGTTCGCGCATCACCTCGGCGAGTTGGTCGCGGAAGACCTCGATGTCGAAATCCGCTTCGTCGCGGATATCCGATTGTCCCTTGATCAAGGGCCAGGCGACAGCCGCGGCCACGAGGGCGACCAGGACGGCCGCGATAATCCAAAACAGCATCGTGCCTCTATCCGTCCTTCTGGTCGCGGGAGTGGAGCAGGGTATCGATCCGCCGCTTTTCGTCCTCGCTCAGGGCGGCGGTTTGCACGGCCGCCGCCGGACGCCGCCCGCGCAGGAAGAAGAACAGGCCGACGATTCCGAGGATCAATATTACGAGGGGACCGAACCAGAGCACATAGGTGCTGGATTTTACCGGCGGCTTGAGCAGAACGTAATCGCCATACCGCTTGACCAAATAGTCCAGCACCTGATCGTCGCTATCGCCCTGGGTAAGCCGTTCGCGGACCAGAACGCGGAGATCGCGGGCGAGGTCCGCGTTCGAATCGTCGATGGACTGGTTCTGGCAGACGAGACAGCGGATATCCTTCGACAGCGTGCGCGCGCGGGCTTCCAGGGCGGCGTCCTTCAGGACTTCGTTGGGCTGCACCGCGACGGCGGTGCCGACCGGGACCGCCAGCAAACAGAGGAGCGCCAAAATCGCCAGCTTCACCCGCGCAACTCCTTCAACAAGGGTTCGATCGTCTCGGTATAGATTTCCGGAAAGACCGGGCCGACATGCTTGTAGCGGATGCGCCCTTCGCGGTCGATGATGTAGGTCTCCGGCACGCCGTAGACGCCCCATTCGATTCCCGCCGTGTTGTCTCCGTCGTGACCGATCCGGGCATACGGGTCGCCCAGTTCGTCCAGCCAATTGATGGCGGCACCCTTCTGGTCCTTCCAGTTGATCGCGTGGATCGGTACATCGCCCCGTTTCGCCAATTCCATCCATAGCGGGTGCTCGGCACGGCAGGGAACGCACCAGGAGGCGAAAACGTTGACGATGGCGACATCGCCCTTGAGATCGCCGGTCGCCAGTCCGGGCTTGTCGGACTTGAGTGCGGGCAATGAGAATTCCGGCACCGGCTGGTCGATCAGCGCCGACGGGATAAGACTTGGGTCCTTGGTGAGCCCTTTGGCGAAATACACCGCCATGCCGAGGAACAGCGCGAGCGGCAGGAGGAAGAAGAGGCGCTTCATAAGACGTCTACTCCGCCGGCGCCGGTGCGCCGCCCTTCTGTGTCCGCCGCGCCGGCGCGCCGACGCGCAAGCGGCGGTCGGTCAAGGAGACGATACCCCCGAAGACCATGACGAGGGAGCCGATCCACAGCCACGGGACGAGGGGCTTATAGTAGAGCCGGGTCGTCCAGCCGCCGGCGCCGTTCGATTCCCCGAGGACGACATAGAGGTCGAACATCGCGGTGGTCAGGATGGCGGCTTCGGTGGTCTCCTGACCCGAGACCAGATACCGCCGCCGCTCCGGCTCCATATCCGCGACGACCTTGCCGCCCTTCTTGATGGTGAAGAAGCCCCGCTCGGCGGCGTAGTTCGGGCCCCGCACCTGGCGCGCGCCGTTGAAGACAAACTCGTAGCCGGAGACGGTGACCTTTTCGCCCGGCTCCATGATCTGGATGCTCTCGACCTGCCAGAGTCCGGCGCCGGTGATTCCGGCGACCGTGATGGCGAGGCCGAAATGCGCGATCGTCATGCCCCAAGCCGCGCGCGGCAACCCGATGGCGCGCTTGAAGCTGTCTCCAAGGGCGATCTTGCCGAGGCCGATCCGCCCGCTGATCTCGATGATCACGGAGGCGGCCAGCCAGCCGGCGAGCCCGATGCCCAGGGCGCCGAAGACCGAGCTGCCCCACAAGACGTAGGCCGTGGCGATCGCGACGATGGCGGCGACGGCGAAGGCGATTTTCAGGCGGGCGAGCACGCCGCCCAAATCCGCGCGTTTCCACGGCAGCAGCGGACCGACTCCCAGGGCCACGACCAGCGGGACCATCAACGGCAGGAACGTTGCGTTGAAGAAGGGCGGACCCACCGAAACCTTGTCGCCGCCGAAGGCTTCCAGAAACAGCGGATAGAGGGTGCCGAGGAAGACGGTCGCGGCGGCCGTGGTCAGCAGCAGATTGTTGAGCACGAGACCACCCTCGCGGCTGATCGGCCGAAACAATCCGTCGCTTTGCAGTTGCGGTGCCCGCCAGGCATAAAGCGCCAGACTGCCACCGATCGCGATGACCAGGAGGGCGAGAATGAAAACGCCGCGATCCGGGTCGGTGGCAAAGGCATGCACCGAGGTCAGGACGCCGGAGCGGACCAGGAAAGTGCCGATCAGGCTCAGCGAGAAGGTGATGATCGCCAGCAGGATGGTCCAGCTCTTCAAGGCGTCGCGTTTCTCGACCACGATGGCGGAGTGCAGGAGCGCCGTGCCGACCAGCCAGGGCATGAACGAGGCGTTCTCGACCGGATCCCAGAACCACCAGCCGCCCCAGCCGAGTTCGTAATACGCCCACCAGCTGCCGAGCGCGATACCGGCGGTCAGGAACAGCCAGGCCAACAATGTCCAGGGCCGGACCCAGCGCGCCCAGGCCGCATCGACCTTCCCTTCGATCAGGGCCGCCACGGCGAAGGAGAACGCGATCGAGAAGCCAACATAGCCGACGTACAGGATCGGCGGATGCAGGGCCAATCCCGGATCCTGCAGCAGCGGGTTCAGCCCCTGGCCGTCGAGGGGGGCCGGTACCAGACGTTCGAACGGGTTGGAGGTCAGGATGATGAACAGCAGGAAGCCGACCGAGATCATCGCTTGGACCGAGAGCGTCCGGGCCTTCAATCCCGGCGGCAGGTTGCGCCCGAAGCCGCCGACAATGGCGCCGAAGAGGGCCAGGATCAGCACCCACAGCAGCATGGAGCCTTCGTGGTTTCCCCAGACGCCGCTGATTTTATAGATCATCGGTTTCAGAGAATTCGAATTGGCGGCGACGTTCTTGACGCTGAAATCGCTGGTGACATAGGCATACATCAGGGCGAAGAACGCGATCAGCAGCAGGCCCAGCTGCGCCGTGGCCGTCGGACCCGCGACCGCCATCCAGGCGCGGTTGTCCCGGGCCGCGCCGACCATGGGCACGACGGATTGCGTCAGCGCGACGCAAAGCGCCAGAATGAGGGCAAAGTGTCCGATTTCGACGATCATTTAGCGGCCTCGGCTTCCATGTGCTTCCATTTGCCCGCCTTCTTCAGGGCCTCGGCGACTTCCGGCGGCATGTAGTTCTCGTCGTGTTTGGCGAGGACCTCGCGGGCGACGAAGACCCGCTCCGGGCTCAACGAGCCTTCCGCGACCACGCCTTGGCCTTCGCGGAACAGGTCCGGCAGGATGCCGCGATAGCTCACTTTTACCGATTGATCGAGGTCGGTGACCTCGAAATTCGTGATCAAACCGTTCTCGGCTTTGGTGACCGACCCTTCTTTCACCAACCCGCCGAGGCGGAAATTCTGGCCAGGACCGATGGCTTTCGCCTGAACGTCGGACGGGCTGTGGAAAAAGACGATGCTGTCCTCAAGAGCGGTCAGCACCAGCGCGGCGGCAATGCCGAGCATCGTGACGCCCGCCAGGACGATGTACAGACGGCGGCGTTTGCGCAAAGCGGCGGATGGGCGCCGGGTTCCCGATGTGGTCATGTCTCGTCCTCGTCTGCCGCGCCGCGGCGTGCGCGGCGCAAGGTTTCGAGCTGCCGCTCCCGTTGGCGCAGCGTAATTATCGAATGTGTCAAAATACCGACCAGCACGGCGGCGGCGATCAAATACGCCGGCCAGATGAAGATACCGTGTCCGCCCATGTGAAAGAACTCGCTCATGCCGCGGGCTGGCCTTTTGACGCAAACTCCGTCATTCGCGAGCCTCGATCAGCTGAATGTTGCGGATTTTCGCGGCGGCAATCTCGCTGCGGACCCGGAAGATCAGCACGGTGACGTAGAACAGCGTAAAGCCGAGCGCCATTAGCAGCAGGGGCCAGAGCATGGAGCTGTGTACCGCCGGCGCGTCGAGACGGGTGACGCTGGCGGGTTGGTGCAGGGTATTCCACCAATCCACCGAAAACTTGATGATCGGCAGGTTGACCGCCCCCACCAGCGCCAGGACCGCCGATGCCTTCGCGCCGCGCGTCGGATCGTCGAACGCATTGTTGAGCGCGATATAACCGAGATACAGAAAGAACAATATCAGGACGGAGGTCAGCCGCGCGTCCCAGACCCACCAGGTTCCCCACATCGGCTTGCCCCAAAGCGAGCCGGTCACCAGGCAAATCAAGGTAAATCCGGCCCCCACGGGCGCGCTCGCCTTGGCGATCAGGTCGGCGAGGGGATGTTTCCAGATCAATGCGGTCGCGCTGGCGATCGCCATGGACGAGTAGACGAAAAGCGCCATCCAGGCCGATGGGACGTGGACGTACATGATGCGCACGGTTTCAAGCTGCTGGTAGTCCGGCGGCGAGACGAACAGCGCCAGATACAGACCGGCGGCGAGGCACAAAACCGTCAGACCCGCGCTCCATGGCAGGACCGCGCGGCCGAGCCGCAGAAACCGATTTGGGTTAGCGAAACGATGCATGGCGTCTATATAAGGGGTTCGGGCCGCTCATGCCCGTAAAAATTCCGTCAATTTTTCATTCGCAGGCTTGCCGCAAGGCGGCGGCCGTCGCCCAGACCGAAAGCGGCAGGGCGGCTGCCAGCATCGCCCCCATCAACAAAAGGTGCGGTTTCACGGAGAGTCCGCCGAGTACGGCGTCGACGGCCGAGACGCCGAAGATCAAAAGCGGGATATAGAGCGGCAGAACCAATAGCGAGACCAAGACGCCGCCGCGCCGGGCGCCGAGCGTGAGCGCCCCGCCGACCGCGCCGATCAGGCTGGAGACCGGCGTTCCCAGCAGCATCGTCGTGACCAGGATGAGATAGCCTTCGGACGGCATGTTCATAAAGACGGCGAGCAGCGGCGATGCGACGATCAGCGGCAGCCCCGTCAGCAGCCAATGCGCCGAAATCTTGGCCAGGACCACGACCTCGAGCGGGGCGGGGGTCAGCAGCAACAGTTCGAGCGACCCGTCCTCGTAATCATGCTGGAACAGCCGGTCCAGGGAGAGCATCGTCGACAGCAGGGCGGCGACCCAAATGACGCCGGGGGCCATCAGCGCCAGCAGGTTGGGCGCCGGCCCGACCCCCAGCGGAAACAACGTCACCGTGATGACGAAGAACATCACGACCATGAAGGCGTCGAGTCCTTGGCGAAGCGCCAATCGGGTGTCGCGCAGGACGATCTGGCGGAAGGTCTGAAACACTAGGCGGCGGGCCTCTGATGGGAAAACGCCGTCAGGTCGAGATTGGCGGCGTCCTCGAGGCCCAGTTCGGCGTGGGTCGAGGCGATCACGGTGCCGCCCTCGTCACGGTGGCGGGCGACCTGGGCCCGCAAATTATCCAGAGACGCCCGGTCGAGGGCAACACTCGGCTCGTCGAGCAGCCATATGGACGATTTGATGGCGACCAGCCGCGCCAAGGCCAGCCGGCGCTTCTGGCCGGCGGAGAGAAACCGCGCGGGCACGGATTTCAGGGCGCCGAGGTCGAAAGCCGCCAATCCCGACGGAATATCTCCGCCGCCGTGCAACGCCGCCCAGAAGGCCAAGTTTTCCTCCACGGTCAGCGCGGGTTTCGCGGCATCGTAATGCGCCACGTAGTGAATATCGGCTCGGTGCGAGAACGGGTCCTCGGCGATATCGACACCGTTGTGACGGATCGTGCCCTCGGCCGGCCTGCCGAGCCCGGCCATGAGCCGGAGCAGGCTCGTCTTGCCGCTCCCGTTGGCGCCCGTGAGCAGCACGGCGCCGCCGGCTTCGACGGAAAAGCCGAGCCCGGAGAAGACGATGCGGTCGCCGCGAATGCAGGTCAGGTTTTCTCCCGACAGGGGGAATGTCATGGAAATCCAGCGTGGGTTGATGCCAGCGGCGAGAATACAGCATATTTCCGCCCGATTGAAATGGGGCTGATCGCCGTGTTCAAAAAAGAAGGCGGCCGCCGGGGGTGGACCGGCGACCGCCTGTTGGGACGACCCAATTGCTAGGCCGTTGCGGAGGCTGTCAGGGTAGCCTCCTCTGAGAGGGGAGGTCTCAGCGATGACAATAAACTCAAATAGTGTGGCCGCGATTTGCGGTTAATAAGGCAATATTGTGGCACGCTTGAATCCGCAGGCTCTCCAAGGAGCTTGATCCGACGCGATAGATGACCGATCTTGGCGCGCATCCCCCTTTTCGAAGAGCGAGCTAAATCCGTATGACCGATGCCCTGATGTCCGAAGCGATAGGGAACTTGCAATCCGGCCGGCTGGATCGGGCGCTCGAAATCGCTCTCGAAGTGGCGGAGGCCGACCCCGATCATTTGCAGGCGAAAGCCCTGGCGGGTGCGGCGGCGACCATGCTGGGCCGTTTCGAGACGGCCCTCCCGCTCTTCGAGGAAGTGGCGGATCGCCGCCCCGATGACGCGGAGGCGCGGTACAATGTCGGATGCGTCCTGAAGGAACTCAAGCGTTTCGACGAGGCCGTGCACAGTTTCGAAGCGGCGCTCGAGCTGCAACCGAATTACTTCGAGGCATTGCACAATTGCGCCGGGGCGCTGTTCCAGGCACGCCGGCTCGACGCGGCGACGGCCCTCTATCACCGGGCGCTGGAGGTTCGGCCGGAAGATGCTTCGGCGCATCACGATCTGGGAATGGCGCTGCGGTTGATCGGCGATGAAGACGGCGCCGTCGACGCTTTTCGTCACGCAGTGACGCTCCGTCCCGACCAAGCCGGCATGGCGGGCAGTCTGGGCGCGGCGTTATTGCGGCGCGGCGACGGTGCGGAAGCGCTGCGCGTTGCGGACGATCTGCTGGCGTTGCGCCCGAGGAGCGCGGGCTTACTCGCGGTCAAGGCGGCAGCGCTGCGCCAGACGGGGAATATCGAGGCGGCGCGGCGGTTGGAGGACCACGGCGGATTGCTGCGCATGGTCACGCCGGGCCCGCCGCCGGGCTTCGATGATCTCCAGGCCTTTCATGATGCGATCGAAGCCCACATCCGCCAGCACCCGAGCTTGATGTACGAGCCGTCGGAGAAAGGCACGCGCCTAGGGTTTCAAACCCGCGAGCTGCTGGCGGAGCCGAAGGGACCTTTCGAAATTTTCGAGCAGCTGATCGTGAGCTGCCTGAGGTATTATTTCGGCTCGCCACCCGCCGACCCGACGCATCCTTTTCTGAAGGAACGTCCGGATGCCTTTCATCTCACTGCCTGGGCGACGATTCTGGAACGCGGCGGTCATCAGATCCCGCACATTCATCCCTCGGCGTGGTTGAGCGGCGTCTATTACGTGAAGGTTCCGGCAATTGTCGCGGAAAGCGACCCGGAGCATAAGGGCTGGATCGAGTTCGGTCACCCGCTGCCGGAATTCGGAGAGGCGATTCAGTCGGATATCACGCCGGTGTTTCCGAAGGAAGGAACGATGGTGCTGTTTCCGTCCTATCTCAGTCACCGGACCGTGCCGATCGACGACGATGCGGAGCGGATTTCCATCGCCTTCGACGCGACACCGCGCGATTGAGCGGCTAGTCGTACTGGCGGATGTCGTCGATGACCTTGCCGTCGTTCGGCAGCCCGCCCGGCGCAACGAACTCGATCTTCGCGCGCACTTTGCATTCCGCCTGAAACGCGGCCTCGAGCCGGGCGGCCATCGCATCGTCGCCCTGCGACGTTTCGCAGCGCAGCGTCGAGGTGTCCAATCCGCCCTCCTCGCCGACGACAAGCCGCATGCGGAATATCTGCGGATGCGCTTTGAGAACGCGGTCGACCTGTAGCGGGTCGACGAACATGCCGCGAACCTTGGTGCGTTGATCGGCCCGGCCCATCCAGCCCTTGATGCGCGGCGCGGTACGCCCGCAAGGGCTCGTGCCGGCGAGAACGGCCGACAGATCGCCGGTCGCGAACCGCAGTAATGGGTAATCTTCGTTCAAAAGCGTCACGACGACTTCGCCGACCTCGCCTTCCGGGACGGGATCGCCGGTGCCCGGCCGCACGATTTCGACGATGACCCCTTCGTCCAGAATCATGCCCTCGCGGGCTTCCGATTCGTAGGCGATATTGCCGAGATCCGCCGTGCCGTAACTCTGCAGGACCGAGATGCCGCGGCTCTCATAGGCCTGGCGCAGCGGGGGCAACAGGGCACCGCCGCCGACAAGCGCCTTCTTGACGGAGGAGAGGTCGGCGCCGAGTTCGTCGCCCTTCTCCAAAATAATCTTCAGGAAATCCGGCGTGCCCGCATAACCGTTGGGCCGGAAATGCGCCATCGCCGCGACCTGCTGTTCGGTCTGGCCGATGCCGCCCGGGAACACCGCGCAGCCAAGCGCCTGCGCGGCGCTGTCGAACATCATGCCGGCGGGCGTGAAATGGTAGGAGAAACAATTGTGCACGCGGTCGCCGGCGCGAAACCCGGCGGCGAACAGCGCGCGCGCGAGGCGCCAGAAATCGTCCCTGCGGCCTTGCGGCTCGGCGATCGGGCCGGGCGAGAGGAAGAGCCGCGCCATCTCGCCGACCGGCGTGGCATTGAGTCCCCCGAAGGGCGCGTCCGGAGTTTGGCGGTCGATGAGTTCGCCTTTCCGAGTGACCGGCAAAGCCGCCAGCGCCGCGCGGCTCGTCACTGCGGCAGGGTCGATGTCGGCCAAAATTCCGGCATAGCCGGAAGTCGATTTGGCGAGTTCGACCTGACGCGGCAGGGCCGCCATCTGCGCCGCTTCCCGTTCGTCCGGGCTGCGGGTTTCCAAATGGTCGTAATGGTTGGTCATCGTTCGGACGACTACGCGAGCCAGCGTTTGCGGCGGCGGTAGGCCTTCACGTCGCGGAAGCTTTTCTTATCGCCGCCGGAAATGCCGAGATAGAATTCCTTCACGTCCTCGTTCTCGCGGAGATACTTGGCCTCGCCGTCGAGGACGACGCGTCCGTTCTCCAGGATGTAGCCGTATTTCGCATAGCGCAGCGCCATGTTGGTGTTCTGTTCGGCGAGCAGGAAGGTCACGCCTTCTTCTTCGTTCAATTTCGCGACGATCTCGAAAATTTCCTCGACCAGTTGCGGGGCGAGGCCCATCGAGGGCTCGTCGAGCAGGATCATCGTCGGGCGCGCCATCAGCGCCCGGCCGATCGCGCACATTTGCTGTTCGCCGCCCGAGGTGTAGCCCGCCTGACTGCGGCGGCGCTCCTTCAGGCGCGGGAAATAGGTGTAGACTTTCTCCAGGTCGGCGGCGACCGCGCCGCTGCCGTCCTTTCGGGTATAGGCGCCGGTCATCAGATTGTCTTCGACCGTCAGGTGTTCGAAGCAATGGCGTCCTTCCATAACTTGGATGACGCCCTTCTTGACCAGATCGTGCGAGGTCAGTGTATCGATGCGCTCGCCCCGGTATTCGATGGTGCCTTTCGTGACGTCCCCGCGTTCGGCCTTCAGCAGGTTCGAGATGGCCTTCAGCGTGGTTGTCTTGCCGGCGCCATTGGCCCCAAGAAGGGCGACGATGCCCCCTTGGGGAACCTCGAAGGAAACGCCCTTCAACACGAGAATCACGTGATCGTAGATCACCTCGATGTTGTTGACGCGCAACAGGGCATTTCCGTTCTCGGTCATATCCAACGACTCCAGTTTCTTCTTATCGCCTCGCGCTCAGCCTTCTTTCGAGCAGTCGCGCGGGGTGATGTTGTTTTCCTTCGCGTAAGCCGCCGCGGCCTTCTTGATCTGATCGCGGACGATGTCGTACATCGGCGTGTACCACTTGCTGACGATCTTCCACTCTTTGCCGGTCCATTGCTGGAAGGTCACCGGGCCGCCGCCTTCATGGTCCTCGCACGTGATCTTGTGCGGGTTCATGTAGCCGTCGAGACCGAGTTTCTTCAGCTTGTCGGCGGTGAGGTTGAGATGCTCCATGCCCCAGCGGACTTGCTCGCCGTTGACGGGCTTGTTGCCGAACTTCTCCATCGCGGTGCGGATCGCCTCGGTGTTGTACACCATGTTGATAATGCCGCGATTGTAGAGGACTTCGCCCCAATGGTTCTCTTTCGCTTTCGCGAGGTCGCCGCCGTAGACGTATTTCAGAATGTCCTGATGGACGCCGTAGTCGGTGCCCGTCGCGTGGAACGTCGCGGCCTTATAGCCGATGGCCGCGTCGCCTGCCGGAATCACGTCGTTCTCCGAACCCGACCACCAGACGCCGATGAAATGATCCATCGGGAAGTTGATCGCGGCCGCTTCCTTGATCGCGACCTGGTTCATGACGCCCCAACCCCAGATGAAGATATAATCGGGCTTATAGCGGCGGACCTGCAACCAGGTCGATTTCTGTTCCTGGCCAGGATGGTCGACGGCCAACAGCTTGAGATCGTAACCGTACTTCTTCGACAACAGCTCCAGGGTCGAGATCGGCTCCTTGCCGTAGGCGCTGTTGTGATAGACCAGGGCGATCTTCTTGCCCTTCAGGTTCTTCATCCCGCCTTCCTGCTCGCCCACGTACTTGATGAAGGTCGTGGCCTGACTCCAATAGCTGGTTGGCGCGGTAAAGGCCCACTTGAAGACGCTGCCGTCGCCCGCTGCGGTGCGGCCGTAACCCATCGAGTGGATCGGAATCTGGTCGACCGGTGCCTTCGGCAGCAGCTGATAGGTGATGCCGGTGCTGTACGGATTGACGATAACGGCGCCGGTTGTGCCGTTGCCTTTCATGCGCTCGTAACATTCGACGCCGATTTTCGTGTTGTACTTGGTGTCGCACTCTTCCCAGGTGAGCTTGACGCCGTTGACGCCGCCGTCGCGTTTGTTGAGCATATCCAGGTAATCGCGGATGCCGTTGGCGTTCGGAATGCCGTTCGGGGCGTAGGGACCCGTGCGGTAGACCAATAGCGGAATAAAGACTTCACCTGCCGCCATGGCTTTCGTAGCGGTGAAACCCGTCAGCGCAACTGCGAGACCGGCGACCGCCAGTGATAATTTCTTGAAGTTCATTACTTCCTCCCTTTTATGAGCGGCACGCATCTGGTCTTGCCGTTTGACGCGCCGACGAAAAGCCTATCACGATGCGGTTAGGCCGGTAAATGGGGCCATCCGTACCTTATTGTCGTAACGCGCGCGGGCGTCTTCCCGCTAATACGGGAAGGGCCAGCGCCTTAGTTTCTCCTTGCAGATCGACCACAACCGCGCGAGGCCGGCCGGCTCGAAGATGACGAAGATGACGATCAGCGAGCCGAAAATCATGATCTCGATGTGCTTCTGCAGGTCGATCGGCATTTCCAGACCCACGAGATGCGGCACGTTGGTCAGAACGATCGGGATCAGCCAGATGAACGCGGCGCCGAGAAACGAGCCGAGGATGCTGCCGAGGCCGCCGATGATCACCATGAAGAGGACGTCGAAAGAGACCACGATATCGAAGGCTTCCGTCTCGGCGCTGCCGAGGTAGGAGAACACGAGGAGCGCGCCGGCGACGCCGCAGTAAAACGAACTGATGGCGAAGGCGAGCAGTTTGTTCGGGAGCAAGCGGATGCCGATGATCTCGGCCGCGATGTCCATATCGCGAATCGCCATCCATTGCCGTCCAACGCGGCCGCGCACCAGATTTTTGGCGATGAAGGCCATGACGACGCAGAAGGTCAGGACGATGAAATACCGGGTCTCGGGCGTCGCCATCGGGCCCGTCATCATATGCCCGAAGACTTCGCGCGGCGGCGCCGAGATCGTCCCGCTCGGGCTGTAATTCACCCACCACGGCACCTTGTTGAACATCCAGATCAGAAAGAACTGCGCCGCGAACGTCGCGACCGCCAGATAGAAGCCCTTGATCCGCAGGCTCGGGATGCCGAACAGGATGCCGACCCCGGCGGAACTCAACCCCGCCAGGATGAAGACCACGAAGATGTTCAGCTCGGGGAACCCGGTTGTGAACTTGTACGCGGAGTAGGCGCCGACGGCCATGAAGGCCCCGGTGCCCAGCGACAGCAGGCCCGCATAGCCGGTGAGGATGTTCAGCCCGAGGGCGGCGATCGTGAAGATCAGCATCGGGATGAGGACCGCCTGCAGCAGGTACTCGTCGGCATAGAACGGCACGACGGTAAAGGCGACGAGAATGACGGCGATGACGAACCAGCGGTCCTGGGCGATCGGAAAAATCGCCTGGTCCGCTTCGTAACTCGTCTTGAACTGGCCGGTTTCGCGATAAATCATCGCCTATACCCTTTCGATGATCCGCTCGCCGAACAGGCCTTGCGGACGGAAGAAGAGGAACACCATGGCCAGCATGTACGCGAACCAGTTTTCGATGGCGCCGCCGACCGCGGGGCCCCAATAGACCTCGGCGACCTTCTCGCCGACGCCGATGATGAGGCCGCCGATGATCGCGCCCGGGACCGAGGTGAAGCCGCCGAGGATCAGGACCGGCAGCGCCTTGAAGGCGATCAGCGACAGGGAGAACTGAACGCCGCTCTTGGCCCCCCACATGATGCCGGCAACCAGGGCGACAATACCGGCGACCGACCAGACCGTCACCCAGATGACCTTGAGCGGAATGCCGACGGACAGGGCCGCCTGATGGTCGTCCGCCACCGCCCGCAACGCCCGGCCCATCGGCGTGAACTGGAAGAAGATCGCGAGACCGGCGACCAGCACGGCACCCACGGCCGCCGCGATCATGTCGAAGCTGTTGAGCAGCATGCCGCCGACATCCATCGAGATTTCGGGGATGCCGATGTCCAGCGCCTTGACGTTCGCGCCCCAGATGAGTTCCCCGAACCCTTCCAGAAAGAAGGCGAGGCCGATGGTCGACATGAACAGGATGATGTCCGGCTGATTGACCAGATGGCGCAGGATGAGAAATTCGATGGCGTAGGCGAGGCCGACCATGATGGCCATGGTAACAATCATCGCCAGCCAGATCGGCAGGCCGTGTTCGATCAGGCCGACCAGCGTCAGGGCGGCGAACAGGACCATGATGCCCTGGGCGAAATTGAACACGCCGGACGCCTTGAAGATGAGCACGAAACCCAGTGCGACCAGCGAATACATGACTCCGGTGAGCAGACCGGTGATCACGACCTCGCCGAAAAACACAGGGAAATCCTGCGCGATCATCTTGATCGGGACGACGGTGATAGCTTCGAGAAATTCCATCGGCGTCTGCGCTCCCCTCTCTCCTAGTCGTGTGACACGCCGAGATAGGCGTCGATGACTTCCTGGTTGGCGCGGACCTCGTCCGGCGTGCCGTCGGCGATCTTGCGGCCGTAATCCAGCACCACCACCCGGTCGGAAATATCCATGACGACGCCCATGTCGTGCTCGATCAGGGCGATGGTCGTGCCGAACTCGTCGTTCACGTCGAGGATGAAGCGGCACATGTCTTCTTTCTCTTCCGAGTTCATGCCCGCCATCGGCTCGTCGAGCAGCAGCAGTTCGGGCTCCGCGGCCAACGCCCGGCCGAGTTCGACGCGTTTTTGCAGGCCATACGGCAAGCGGCCGACCGGCGTCTTGCGGATCGCCTGAATTTCCAGGAAATCGATGATCTCCTCGACCTTGGCCCGGTGCTCCAGCTCTTCCTGCTTGGCGGGCCCCCAATGGAGCGCCTGCCAGAGGAAGTTGCGGCGCATCTTCGTGTTGCGCCCGGTCATGATGTTGTCCAGCGTCGTCATGCCGCGAAACAGCGCGATGTTCTGGAAGGTTCGGGCAATGCCCTGACGGGCCGATTGATCGGGCCGCATCTCGGGCCGCTTGGTGCCTTTGTAGGTGATCGACCCTTCGTTTGGATGATAGAAGCCGTTGATCACGTTCAGCATGGAAGATTTGCCGGCGCCGTTCGGGCCGATGATCGCGCGGATTTCGCCCTTCCGGATATCGAAGCCGACATTGTCCAGAGCTTTGACGCCGCCGAAGCTCAGCGAGATATCGTCCACCGACAGCAAGACTTCGCCGATGCGGTCCTGCCGGTCCTCAAGCGTGCCGGCGTTCTCGGTACTGCTCATGTCCGCGCTCACTCCGCTGCCTGTGCGAGCGCGACGGTGGCGTCGGGCACGTCATGGATGTCGATATCCGCCGCAAGCGTTCCCTTGCGGCCGTCCTCGTAGGTCACTTCGGTTTCGATCCGGCACTGTTTCGACCCCGAGTACAGCGCTTCGATCAGCGGGCCGTATTTTTCCGTAATCGTCGAGCGGCGGACTTTCCGCGTCCGGGTCAACTCGCCGTCGTCGGCGTCGAGCTGTTTGTGCAGCACCAGGAAGCGCTTGATCTGGGACCCCTTTAACTGCGGGTCTTCGGCCAGGTCCCGGTTCACTTGCGCGATGTGTTCGCCGATCATCTGGTGGACGCGCGGCAAGCCGGCGAGCTCCTGGTAGCTGGCATAGGAAATGCCGTTGCGTTCCGCCCAATTGCCCATCGCCTCGAGATCGATGTTGATGAAGGCGGTCACGAATTCGCGGCCGTCCCCGAAGGTCACGGCCTCGAAAATATCCGGGAAGAATTTCAGTTTATTTTCCAGGTATTTAGGCGCGAACATGGCGCCGTCGTTCAGTTTTCCGACGTCCTTCGCGCGGTCGATGATCTTCAGATGCCCGTCGTTGTCGAAATAGCCCGCGTCGCCGGTGTGGCACCAGCCTTCGGCGGTCTTCATTTCCGCCGTGGCTTCCGGATTTTTGAAATACTCCTGGAAGATGCCCGGGCTGCGGAACATCACCTCGCCGTTGTCGGCAATCTTGATTTCGACGTCGTAGGCCGGCTTGCCAACCGTGTCGGGCTTGATCTCGCCGTTCGGCTGGATGGTGATGAAGACGCTCGATTCGGTCATCCCGTATAGCTGCTTCAGGTTCAGGCCGATGCCCCGGTAAAAATTAAAGATATCGGGACCGATGGCCTCACCCGCGGTATAGGCGAGGCGCACCCGGCTGAGACCCAGCGCGTTCTTCAACGGGCCATAGACCAGGATCGAGCCGAGCGCGTACATCAACCGCGCCGAGAGCGGCACCGGCTCGCCGTCGAGAATCTTGAGGCCGTGCACTTTGGCGAGGTCCATGAAGTATCGGAACAGCCGACGCTTGATCAGGCTCGCGTCTTCGATGCGGATCATCACCGTGGTCAGCAGAGTCTCGAAAATCCGCGGCGGCGCGAAGAAGAATGTCGGCCCGACCTCGAAGACGTCGTTGAGAACCGTATCCGCCGATTCCGGACAGGCGACGCAGAACCCGGCGCAGAGCGATTCGCCGTAAGAGAAGATGTGATCGCCGATCCACGCCATCGGGAGATAGGCCAGAACCTCGTCGTCCTCGCGCAGCCCTTCGAATTTCACGGCGTTCAGCGAACTGACCAGGATGTTCCTGTGGTTCAGCACGACACCCTTCGGCCGCCCCGTCGTGCCGGAGGTATAGAGCATGATCGAGGTCTCGTCGGCATGCCCTTTCGCGATTTCGTCGGCGACGAAATCCGGGTTCGCGGCCGCGAAGGCGCGGCCTTGCCCGATCAGGTCCGCATAGGCGTGCAGGAAGGGAACCGCATAGTTACGCAGCCCGCGGGGATCGTCGTAGATCACCGATTCGACTTTCGGACAGCGCTCCTTGATCTCCAGGATCTTGTCGACCTGTTCCTGATTCTCCGCGATCACGAAGCGGGATTCGGCATGTTCGAGAACATACTGGGTCTCCTCGGCGACGGCATCCTGATAAATCGGCACCGGGACCGCGCCGATGGCCTGGGCGGCCAGGACCGTCCAATAAAGCCGGGGCCGGTTGTCGCCGATAATGGAAATCTTGTCGCCGCGCCGCAGTCCCAGGACATGGAGGCCGCAGGCGATACCCCGGACCTCGTCGGCCACCTGACCCCATGTCCAGGTTTGCCAGATACCGAGATCCTTTTCCCGCATCGCCGGCTTGTCGCCGCGGATATCGGCATTCCGCATCAGCAGTTTCGGGCCGGTATCGTGAACAGAGATATCCGGTAAATCCGTCCGGTCCGCCGCCATACTCTTGTCCTCCCCTCGGGCCGCCCGCAAGGTCGCGGACGGTCCAGCTGGTCCGGTCAATTCAGCCACACATGATGCAGAATATGCCCAATGTGCGTTTCCCAAATCCCCATTCGCCCCGAAACACGGCACGGCCCTTTTTTTAGGCTTATGTTTCGCCGTTTCGGAGGCGATCACTGGTACCTCTTGATGGGTAAGGCGTCAAGGACCGGTGGCCGCGTCATCGTGACATTGTGATCGGCCGCGCGATGTCGCGTCGAGCATGCTTTTCTTCCTGGACGAAACAGGTATATCTACGAGTCAGCGCGCTGGCTGTCGCCGACGGGATCGTAGAGTCGGAGGCGGAGCCGAGCAGCGAATTTTTCCAAGGAGATTCCGCCGTGACAGTGACCGGTAAAGACAGTTTGAAAACGCGCCGCAGCCTTCAGGTCGGCAGCAAGAGTGTGGATTATTACAGCATCGACGCGGCGGGCGAAGCGCTCGGCGTCGATCTTTCGACATTGCCCTTCTCTCTGAAGGTGCTGATGGAGAACCTGCTGCGCGCCGAAGATGACCGATCGGTCACGACGAAGGACATTCGGGCGCTGGCCGGCTGGCTCGCCGAACGCACGAGCAGCGCGGAGATCGCCTATCGCCCGGCCCGGGTGCTGCTGCAGGATTTCACGGGCGTCCCGGCCGTCGTCGATCTGGCGGCAATGCGCGACGCGATGGCCGAGATGGGCGGCGACCCGGATAAGATCAATCCGCTCTCGCCGGTCGATCTGGTGATCGATCACTCGGTGATGATCGACGAGTTCGGCTCGCCGGGCGCCTTCGACAAGAACGTCGAGATGGAGTTCGAGCGAAATGGCGAGCGTTACGAGTTCCTGCGCTGGGGCCAGTCCGCTTTCGACAACTTCCGGATTGTCCCGCCGGGCACCGGCATCTGCCATCAGGTGAATCTGGAATACCTGGCGCGCTGCGTCTGGACCTCCGAGGACAAGGACGGCAAGACGGTCGCGTATCCGGACACGCTGGTCGGCACCGACAGTCACACCACGATGGTCAACGGCATGGGCGTCCTCGGTTGGGGCGTCGGCGGCATCGAGGCGGAGGCCGCGATGCTCGGCCAGGCGAGCTCGATGGTCATTCCCGATGTCGTCGGGTTCCGCTTCACCGGCACCTTGCCGGAAGGCGCGACCGCGACCGATCTGGTGCTGATGGTCGTGCAGATGCTGCGCAAGAAAGGCGTCGTGCAGAAATTCGTCGAATTCTACGGCCCGGGTCTCGATAATCTGACCCTGGCGGACCGGGCGACCATCGCGAACATGGCGCCGGAATACGGCGCCACCTGCGGCATTTTCCCGATCGACAGCGAAACCCTGAATTATCTGCGCCTGACCGGCCGCGAGGAAGACCAGATCAAGCTGGTCGAGGCCTATGCGAAGGCGCAGGGCATGTGGCGCGGCGTCGAGCCGGTCTTCAGCGACACGCTGGAGTTGGACCTCTCGACGGTGGAGCCGTCGCTCGCCGGGCCGAAGCGCCCGCAGGACCGGGTTGCCCTGTCCAACATGTCCAGCGCCACCAAGACGGCGATCGAAGAGATGGGCGCCGGTGTGTCCACGGCGGTCGCGGGCAGCGATTATTCGATCGATCCCGGCGATGTCGTGATCGCGGCGATTACCAGCTGCACCAACACATCCAATCCGAATGTGCTGGTCGCCGCCGGACTTGTCGCGAAGAAGGCGAACGAGCTGGGGCTGCAGGTGAAGCCCTGGGTCAAGACATCGCTTGCCCCCGGCAGTCAGGTCGTTCAGGACTATCTGGAGGCCGCCGACCTCCAACAGCATCTGGATGCCCTTGGATTCAACATCGTCGGCTTCGGCTGCACGACCTGCATCGGCAACTCGGGCCCGCTGCCGGCCGACATTCATGAGGCCATCGTCCAGGGCGATGTCGCCGTGGGTGCGGTGCTTTCCGGCAACCGGAACTTCGAGGGCCGGGTCCATCCGCTGACCAAGCTCAACTATCTGGCGTCGCCGCCGCTGGTGGTGGCCTATGCGCTGGCGGGCACGCTGAACATCGACATGAAGAACGACCCGATCGGGGAGAACGCGGACGGCGAGCCGGTCTATCTGAAGGATATCTGGCCCACCAACCAGGAAATTCAGGAAGTCCTCACGGCGTCGCTCACGCCGGAAATGTTCCGGGCGCGCTACGACAATGTCCTGGAAGGTCCGGCGCAGTGGAAGAATATCCAGACCAGCGGCGGGCGGACGTATAATTGGGACATCGGCTCGACCTATGTCCAGCAGCCGCCGTATTTCGAGAAGATGTCAAAAGAGCCCGGCACCTTCGCGGATATCCATGGTGCGCGGGCGCTCGCCCTGCTCGGCGATTCGGTCACGACGGATCATATATCGCCGGCCGGCTCGATCATGAAGGACAGCCCGGCCGGCGAGTTCCTGATGGAGCATCAGGTCCGCCCGAACGACTTCAACTCCTACGGGGCGCGGCGCGGCAATCACAAGATCATGATGCGCGGCACTTTCGCCAATATCCGCATCCGCAACGAAATGGCGGACGGGCAAGTCGGCGGTTACAGCAAGCACTATCCCGACCAGACGGTCGCGCCGATGTATACGGTCGCGATGCAGTACCAAGACG
>JAYPOZ010000076.1:0-21994 GCA_038131165.1 Rickettsiales bacterium
CTGACGGGCCTGCTGCTGGGCGCCGCGCTGGTCGCTGCCGCGGCGTTTCTGCCGCGGCACCTGTCCCGCCCGACGTCCGGAGAATCCGAAGCGCCGCGGGCATGAGATCGCCACCGCGGCCCGCCCCGGGGTGGGCCTAACCCGGCGCCAGCTGGTCGCCGTAGCCGAACAGCGCCGGCTGTCCGCCGGTGTGCCAGAACAGGATTCGGTGCCCGACGAGTTCGCCCATTTCCGCCAGTTCGATCAGCCCCGCCATCACCTTGCCCGTATAGACCGGGTCGAGAAACAGCCCCTCGCTCTGCGCCAGCCAGCCGATGGCGTTCACCGTGGCGTCGTTCAGGCGGCCATAGCCGGGGGCCAGCGTGCCGTCGTAGAGGCGGATGTCTTCCGGGTCGACCAGCAACGGGAAATCCAGCATACCGCCCAGATCGGCGAGCCGCTGGGCGACGCGGCGGCGCTGCGCCATCGCGTCCCGGCGCACGCAGATGCCCCGCACCGGCATGCGCGAGCCGAGCGCCCGCAAACCGTAAAGCAGGCCGACATGAGTGAGGGCGCTGCCCGAGGCGATGAAGATTTCGTCGAACGGGTCGGTGTCGTTGAGCTGGCGGAGCAGTTCCATCGCCGCACCGACATAGCCGAGCGCGCCCAGCGGCGGATGCGCCGCCGAGAGCGGAATGACGTAGGGCCGGCAGCCCCGCGACTTGAGATCGTCGGCGATCGCGGCCACGGCGGCGTCCGCCCCCGCTTCATTCTCGCCCTCCGGAAAGCGGTGCAGGGTGGCGCCCAGCAGCCGGTCGAGCAGGACGTTGCCGTTCTCCCGATAGAGGTCCGAGACGCCGGGCACGCGCTCCTCCAGCTGGATGTGGCAATCGAGGCCGAGGCGGCGCGCCATCGCGGCCGCCGTGCGCACGAAATTCGACTGGACCGCGCCGGTGATCAGCACCGTGTCCGCCGCCGCGATCTGCGCCGCGCCGAAATAGTATTCGAGCTGACGCACCTTGTTGCCGCCGAATCCGATGCCGGTGCAATCGTCCCGCTTCACCCAGAGGTCGAGGCCGATCTCGCCGCCGAGATTGCCCATCCATTCGATCTTTGTCGGCAGATGCGCCATCGCCATGCGGGGATGGCGGTCGAGCGCGGCCTGCAGCTGATCCTCCCGGCGCGTTCTATCCATGGCCGCCGCAGCCGCCGTCCAGCCGGAACAACCGGGCGGCGGTGTCCCCGAAAATGGCCTTCGTGTCGATCTCGCCGAGGCCCGCCTTGCGCACCACGTCGCACGGCGTGTGATCGCCGATCGGGAACGGGTAGTCCGACCCCAGCATCACCTTGTCGGCGCCCGCCTTGGCGATCAGGAAGCGCAACGCATCGGGGTCGAAGACCACGGTGTCGAAATAGAGCCGGCGGAACCCGTCGACCGGGTCGGCGTATCGGTCCGGGTGGATTTCCACGTTGCGCCGGAGCCGCCCGAGCATCCACGGCAGCGCGCCGCCGCCATGGGGCAGCACCACGGACATGCCGGGGTATTTGCTCAGATGCCCCGAGAACAGCAGCCGCGCCACCGCCGTTGTCGTATCAAGGCCGCGCCCGACCGCGTTGATCATGTCGTAATCCGCCAGCCGCGTGTCGCCGCAGCCGTACATCGGATGGATGAAAATTACGGCGCCGCGCTCGGAGGCGACTGACCAGAAGGGGTCGAGGTCGGGCGCGTCGAGCACCCCGTGATCGCCGTGCGGCTGGGTCCCGATCATCACCCCGGCGAGCCCCGCATCCATCAACTCTTCGAGCATCCGGGCGGCGGCCGCGCATTCCTGCAGCGGCACGCTCGCGAGCGGCGTCAGGTTTCCGTCCGCCCGCGCCGCCTCGATCAGGTGCTCGTTCAGGAACCGGCTCCAGGCGACGCCCTCGTCGACCGGCAGCTCGTAGCCGAAACTGTCGAGCCAGCCGCCGTTCACCTGCGCGTCGATGCCCTGTTCGGCCATCCAGGCCTGGCGCGGTTCGGCCAGCCGCAGCTTCGGGTTTACAGGTCGGGTCAGCGCCCCGCCCGCAAACCCGAGCTTGTAGGTCTCCCCCTCGTGCAAGAGTTCGACATTCGGGAAGGACGCGGCCCCCGAGGCCAGCGCCTCGAGCATCCGCTGCGGCGCGTAATGCGCGTGGGTATCGACGATCATATCCGCTTGCTCCTATTCGGCGGCCGCGTAGGCTTCGATCGGGCCGCTGCCGATGGTGCATCGGTACATGATGCGGCGCTCATTGAGGGGATAGTCGAGCCGGCCCGTGTGCATCAGGCCGCCGCGGTTCTCCCAGAGGATGGTGTCGCCGACACGCCATTGGTGCTCCCAACGGCGACCGTCCGCCGCCGCCTTGTCCAGACAGTCATACAGCACTTCCAGGATTTCGTCGCTCTCTGCGTCGTCAAGGCCGACGATCCCGGTCGCGATCAGCGGATTGGCGTAGATCGCCGGGCGGCCGGAGACGGCGTGGCGGCAGATCACGGGATGGCTGACGGTCGGCAGCGCCTTGTCCTCCTCGGTCAGTTTTTGCGAGAGA
This sequence comes from Rickettsiales bacterium, assembly GCA_038131165.1. GTDB lineage: Bacteria > Pseudomonadota > Alphaproteobacteria > UBA8366 > UBA8366 > UBA6544. The sequence goes on from JAYPOZ010000076.1 coordinate 2,548, forward strand.
ATCTGGGTCTGCTTGTTGCGCCGGTTGCGACCGAGCGCGAATTCCACCCGCAGCCCCGCGACCCGGCGCTTCATGGCATCCGGCAACAGGTCGTAGGCGCGGTGGGCGCTGGCAAAGCAGGTATTGCCGCCGCGCGACGGAATTTCCACCGCATGCACCGAGGTCGCCTTGGCGGGCTCGACGTCGTAGGTCGTATCGGAATGCCAGCCGTCGCGGATGTTCTCGGTCACGCCGCGCCGCGCGCCCGCCTCGTCGAACTTTCCGTCCGCGTCGACATTGCGGTTGAAGACGATCTCCGGCACCTCGGGATGCCAGAACGCCTTCTGGATGTGGCGCTGGAGGTGACCGAACTGAGCCGAGAAGTCGGCAAACTGGCGCGGCGTCAGCGGCTGATCGCGGATCAACAGGACCTGGTGCGCGACGAAGGCGTCCTCGAGCGTCGCAAGATCGCCCGGATCGAGCGGCCGCGAGATATCGACCCCCGTGATCTCCGCGCCGACATCGAACCCGGTCGGTTGAATTGAGACAGCCATTGCATGCACTCCCGCGATATAGGTTTCTGCATCCGTCAAGTGACCTGTGAGCGCCGTGGACCGCGTCAACGGGCGGTTTTACTCGGGCGCATTTGGCGGCCAGTTCCATCCCGCCAGCAGACCCGGCATCTGGACCCACGCATCCCAGCCCGCCGGCTCGACGATTGTCTGACGCGCCGCCCCGCCCGGCAGCGCGCGGACACAAAAAGGCCCGCGAATCTTCGCGGGCCTTGTTCGTTCGCGTACCGCGCGCCGGATCAGTCGAGGGGAACGATGTTCTCCGCCGACGACTTGCCGTCGCGGCCGCTCTGCAGGTCGTACTGAACCTTTTGACCTTCTCTGAGGTCGTCCAGTCCCGCTCGCTGCACGGCCGAAATATGGACGAAGGCGTCCTTCGATCCATCTTCGGGCTCAATAAAACCGAATCCCTTGATGCGGTTGAACCATTTCACGGTTCCTGTCGTCATGTGTCTTTCCTTCATGGTCTTTCTGCCGCCACGCAGGCGCATGGCGGTAATGTCGCAGTTTTCAACGATGGTCCTAAGGGTAGCGCGGCTAAGGATAGCAAGGCCAAGCTGAGGCGACCGGGCGTTCATCGCCGGGTCTTCGCAAACTGTCGCACGACATATGGCGACGACCGCGGCCGACGCAAGGCATTTCTCGAAGCTCGAAGCGCGCTACCACTCTCCCTTCGACAATGCCCGAAGCTCCGCCTTCAGTTCCGGGTGGCGGTATCCCAGGTCCTCGCGCTCGCCCGGGTCGCGGGTCAGGTCGTAGAGGAACTCGAACCCGCCGTCCCAAAGGTATTTCCAGGGGCCGCGCCGCACCGCCCGCTGAGTCCGCGCGCGCCAGTCCTCTCGCACCGTCGGCAAATCGGTCCGCCAGTAGAGCGTACGCGGCGTGTCTTTCCGTATCGCTGCTTCCAGCAAGTTGATTCCATCCATCGGCTGATCCGGGACGACCCCCGCCGCCGCCAGCAGCGTGGCCGCGACATCCATCAGAATGCCCGGCTCCGACGACACCGCATCCGCCGCGACGCCGCCCGGCCACCGCAGAATCATCGGCACCCGGATGCCGCCTTCCCAGAGCGTGCCGAAACCGTGAAAGAACGGCCCTTTGGTCGCCATCTCCGCGCCGCCATGGTCGTAGGTCAGAAGCACCGCGGTGTCCTCCGCCAGACCCCGCCGCTCCAGATCGCCGAGGATACGCCCGACGCTCGCGTCCAGATGTTCAATCGCCGCCGCGTAATCGGCCCGGCCGCCGTCGATCCAGGTGTCGTGCGGCTCCGCCTCGCGCCCCGGCGGCGTATAGGGCGGCAATGCTGCATTGTAGGCGACGTACAGGAAGAACGGTTCGTCCGCGTGCCGCCCGATGAAATCGAGGGCGCCGTCGGTGAATAGGTCGGTGGTGTATCCCGGACACTCGACCACTTCGGTGTCCCGGTAGAGGGCCGCGACGCCGTTGCGGTTGCGGTGCGAGTAATAATCGATGTTCCAATCGTGGAAGCCGAGGAATTCCTCGAACCCATGGGCATTCGGCCCGTCCCCGGCCTCGTAGCCGAGATGCCATTTCCCGAACAGCCCGGTGCGGAACCCCGCATCGCCGAAATAGCGCGCCAGGGTCTTCTCCGAGACCGGCAACCCGGCCTCGCCCCGGTTGATGTTGCGCTCCAGCCCGACATGGCGCGGATAACGCCCGGTCAGCATCGCCGCCCGGCTCGGCACGCAGATCGGCGCGGCGCCGTAGAAGTCGGTACAACGCATGCCCTGCTCGGCCAGACGGCGGATGTTCGGCGTGCGAATCTCCGACTGCCCGAACGGTTCGATGTCGCCGTAGCCCATATAGTCGAACACGATCAACACGACACGCTTGGCGGGGGAGCGGCTCATGTCAAATGCCTCCTCTTTGCGCGCTCTCGTCGACGCGCTAATCTTCTACCCGTATTGAAACGTGCTTCTGCGAAGGAGACCAGCCCATGAGTGTCGAAGTCGTCCCGACGCGCGCGGCCGCCGGGGCCGAGATTCGCGGCGTCGATCTCCGGCAACCCCTTGGCGATAACCTGCGTGCCAGCTTGGACCGCACGCTCGGCGAATACGGCGTCATCTTCTTCCGCGACCAAGACCTGACCGCGGCGCAACTGCTGGCGCTGACCCGGCATTTTGGCGAACTCGACATCAACACGTTCGGCCACGAGCATGGCCTCGACGGCAATCCCGGTATCGTCGTCATCTCCAATATCGAGGAAGGCGGGCGCGACATCGGCGTCAAAGGCGCCGGCGACAAATGGCACAGCGACATGTGTTATGCGGCGAAACCGCCGCGCGGCACCATTCTCTATGCCCGTGAAGTGCCGATGCAGGACGGCCTGACGCTGGGCGACACCTGCTTTGCCGCCACGCACGCCGCCTACAAGGCCTTGCCGAAAACGATGAAACGGCGATTGGAGGGCCTGCGCGCGATCTTCGACTTCGCCGGACGCAAGCGCCTCAATCCGATCACCCAGGAACAGATCGACGCCTACCCGCCGGTCACCCACCCGCTGGTGCGCACCCATCCGATCACCGGGGAGAAGTGCCTCTACGTCATGCGCGACGATTGCACCGGCATCGAAGGCCTCGAACAGGACGCGGCGGACCAGTTGATCGCGGCGCTCGCGGACCACATCACCCGGCCCGAATTCGTCTACCGCCATCAATGGCGGCCGGGCGACGTGCTGATCTGGGACAATTGCACCGTCCAGCACAAGGCAATTCAGGACTACGCCCTGCCCCACCGCCGGCTGATGCACCGCACCACGTTCGCGGCCGAGGCACCGCCCGCATGAGCGGCGATATCTACGTTCATCACCGCATCGCCTGCCGGCCGCGCCAATGGACCGCCGCCGCCGGGGAGATCGCGGGTCCCGGCACGCAGCGAGTTGCGGGTGTCGGCGGCGCGCTCTACGGGATCTGGCGAAGCCAGATCGGCCTGCCGCGCGACACGATCACGGCCGTGACGCTCTGGCCCGACACCGACACGGCGATCCGCTACGCCGACCTGCTGCACGACGAGATGGCGAGCGTCGATACGGTCGAGCTGGACCTGATGACCCCGACCTTGCGGCCGGAAACATCCGAGCCGCCGCGCCGTCAGGGCAATTACGCTTTCCGCTGGTTCGAGACGCCGGGGGAGAATTTCGCGGAATTCCTCGACCTCTGCGCCGCCGCCTGGCCCGGTTTCGAAAGCGCCTACGATTCCCAGGTCATCGGGTTGTGGCGGGTCGAAGGCAGCGACGACGGCCCGATCCGCACCCTGCTGATGACGCGCCGTCCCGACCTTGCGATGTGGGAACGCTCCAAGCTGCCGCAAAACGACGCGGAAGCGGAAGTGCGCCGGAAGCTTTCGCGCCGCTACGACCTCTGCGACTGGACGACGGTCTACACCACGACCCTGGTCACCGCCGAAGACGCGAAGGACGAGGCGCGCTGGGCGTGAAACGGTTCGTATCCCGGAAAGGCGAAGCCTTATCGGGGACCCAGTTCCGGCGAGACGTCACTTGGCCGAACCGGGCCCCGGCTCTTCGGCCGGGGTACTTGTAAGCACCCCCCGCCCCATATCCCTGTTAAATCCGAAGCCCCGAGGAGCCACCCCCATGAAAATGAAAGCCGCCGTCGTCTACAACACGGACGACCATCCCTTCACCAAGACCCAGCCTCTGAAGATCGAGGAGGTCGATCTCGACCCGCCCGGACCCGGCGAGGTGCTGGTCAAGGTGATGGCGGCGGGTCTCTGCCATTCCGATCTCTCGGCCATCGAAGGGGTGCGCCCGCGCAAGATGCCCTACGTGCCCGGGCACGAGGCGGCGGGCATCGTCCAGGAAGTGGGCGCGGGCGTCACCCGGGTGAAGCCCGGCGATCACGCGATCCTGTTCTTCGTGCCGAACTGCGGCACCTGCCCGTCCTGCGACCGGGGCGAGCCGTATCTGTGCGACACCGCCTACGAGGCGCGGAGCGACGGGCATCTGATCACCGGCAATCACAAGATCCGCCTCAACGGCGAGGTCATCAACCACACGTCGGGCGTCTCCTGCTATGCCGAATACGCGGTGCTGGCGGAAGGCTCGGTCATTCCCATCGCAGACGACATCCCGCTGGAGGATGCGGCGCTGTTCGGCTGCGCGGTGATCACCGGGGTCGGTGCGGTGGTGAACACGGCGGCGGTGCCGCCCGGCGCCAAGGTCGCGATCCTGGGGCTCGGCGGCGTCGGACTCAACGCAATGATGGCGGCCGTACTTTCCGGGGCCGAGCGGGTGATCGCCGTCGACGTGCTCGACGACAAGCTCGCCTTCGCGCGCCAACTGGGCGCCACCGACACGGTCAATGCGAGCGACGCCGACTGCGTGGCGCAGATCAAGGAGCTGACCGGGGGCGGCGTCGATTTCGCCATCGAACTGGCCGGGGTGCCGAAGGCACTGGAGACCGGCTATCAGATGTGCCGGCGCGGCGGCACCGTTGTGACGGCGGGATTGCCGCGTCCGGAGGCGACCCTCGACATTCCGATTGCCCAGATGGTGAGCGACAACCGTACCGTGAAGGGCAGCTATATGGGGAGTTGCGTGCCGCGCCGGGACATCCCGCGCTTCCTGGCGCTTTACAAACAGGGCAAATTGCCGGTCGACCGCCTGCGCAGCGGCTTCGTCGATTTCGACGGCCTCAACGCCGGTTTCGACCGCCTGGCGGCCGGCGACGCGGTGCGCCAGATCCTGCGCCCGCACGGCACGACGAGCGCGTAGAAGCCCGCACCCTGGTCCTTCTCCCGCAGGGGGCCTATCGGCAAGGCACGTCGTACAAACCCCTCTCCCGCTTGCGGGAGAGGGAGGGGCCCGCTGCGCCGCAGTGGGAGGGTGAGGGCCGCGTCCCTACTCCGCCGCCTCGGCCATGGCGTCCAGATAGGCGCGGTATTTCGGCACCGCCGCCGCCGGGAGATAGACGAAGCCGTCGAAGAGGCGGCGCTGGGTGCGGTAGAGGCTGGCCTTCTCGGCGTACCAGCCGTTGCCGTCGCGGCGCACGATGGCCGCCGCGTGCAGAACGCCCGACGGATGCATCAGCCGCACGTCGCCGTTCCCCGTCGCCCGCGTGTTGCGGTGGACCAGCGTGCCGCCGATCTGGCTCGCCACCGCGAGGCACATCGAGCACGTCCCCGGCAGGGCGCGGTGCGGATCGCCCATCGAGATCATGCGCGCGGTGACGTCGCCGTCGTCCGCGGCCAGGCCTTCGCCGGTCAGGGTCGTCGCCGCCTGCGCCGGCGAGACGAAACCCACCGACGGGCGGTTGGTGACGCGCGCCAGCGCCTCGTCCATGTCCCTGTGGATGCCGAGCTTGACGGCACCCGCGCCCCGCACTTCCTGCAGCAGGCGGAGCGCCTCGGGGTTGGCTTCGAGATCGCCCGGCAGTTCGTCCCCGTTGAGACCGACGGTCTTGGCCTCCACCAGCACGCAGAGCGCCGAGGCATCGACGATGGAGACCTCGATCTCGCCAAGGCTCGGCGTCTCCACCACATCGACCGGGCTCCCCGTCGGCAGCAGGTCGCCGGTCAGCGCCCCGCCCGGTTCCAGGAAATCGAGCCTGAGCGCCGAGCCCGTGCCGCCCACGCCCGGCAGCTCGTAATCGCCGTCGACCGCCGCCTGATGATCGTCGATGTCGAAATGGGCCTCGATGATTTTCGACGTGTTGGTGTTGTGGATGCGGATCACCGCGTTGTCGCCATGGACCCGGACCATTCCCTCGTCGACCGCGAACGGTCCCATGGCGGAGGACATGTTGCCGCAATTGCTGCCGTACTCGACCTTCGCCTCGCGCACCACGATCTGCGCGAAAGTGTAGTCGATATCGGCGTCGGGCCGGGTTGGCGCGCCGACCACGCAGACCTTGGAGAGCGAGGAGATACCGCCGCCCATGCCGTTCAGTTGCCGCCCGTAGGGATCGGGACTGCCGAGGGCGGCCAGAAAAATCTCCGACCAGAGCTCCCTGTCCTCGGGCAAATCCTCTTGCCGGAAGACCACCGCATTACTCGTGCCGCCGCGCATGAAGGCCGCCGGTATCTTAAGTTGTCTCATCTCACTTCCTTATGCCGTCATCCCCGCGCAGGCGGGAATCCAGAGGTTCGTGGCATCTTACTGGATTCCCGCCTGCGCGGGAATGACGCCTTGCGTGCGTTACTCCGCCGCCGCGCGGGCACCCGGTGCCGGGGGCACCACCAGCAGGCGGACGATTTCGTCGATGTCCTTCACCGACTCCACCTCGTTGACCTTCTCGACAATCGCCGCCGGCACGCCGGCCGGCATCACCGGATCGACCAGATAGCGGAACTTCTCCTCGACTTCCGCCTTCGTCATCGGGTTCTCCGGCAGACCCTTCGAAAAAGTCACCGCGTTTTTGAGAATGCGGCCGTCTACGGTCTCGACCTCGACCCCGGCGCCCTTATCGACGGAGTTCCATTCGCTCTCGTCCTCGGCGACGAAGACGCTGACCTTGTGGGCGGTCTTCTGCAGTTCCGGGTTCTTGAAGTCGACCTCGGTGTAATCCCAGAAACCGTTGCCGCCCTGCACGCCGCGGTTGCCGTTGTGCAGGCGCATGGCCACGCTGAACGGCAGGCTGAACTGCGCGCCGAGAATGTCTTCGGGCTCCATGATCGAGCCGATGTGGCTGAGGATCGGCTCGCTGTTGGTCGCCACCCGCACCGCCTTGATGTCCTCCGGACGAAGCGGCGTCTCGTCGCGGATATTGTCGAGCGCGTCGAAGGCGGCATGGATCAGATGGCAGCAACTGTAGGGTTTCAACCCGTTGTCGAGCAGGTGCCAGGTCTCGCTCAGGCCATCCGTCAGCCGGGACAGGTCGTACTCGCCCGCGAACACCTTGCAGAACCCCTTCTCGCCTTCGAGGATCGTGTGCGGCGCGGTAATGCCGATCTCGGCGAAGAGCGCGGCCCGCACCCCCGCCTGGGTCGGAATGGCGCTGTGGATGCGCTTCACCGATCCGCCGGTCTTGGTGTACTCGATCAGGCCCGCCGAATGACTGCCGGCGATGCCGAGCGCATTGATTGTCTTCTCCAGGTCGAAGCCCATCAGAATGGCGGAGGCGACGGCGGCACCGAACGGACCGACGCCGACAGGCGGGTGATGGCCCTTGTAGATAAGATGGGGCGAGCAGGCCCAGGAGAGCCGGATCTGCACTTCGTAGGCGGCGATCACGGCCAGCAACAGTTTCTCGCCGTCGCCCTTGGCGTATTCCGCCATGGCGAGGGCCGCCGGCACCGCGATCCCGCCCGGATGGGTCGGGCTCTTCAGATGCGTGTCGTCGGTCTCGTTGGCGTGATTGAAGGCGCTGTTCAGGAACGCCGCGTCGTCGGGCGCCAGACGGTCGCCGTAATAGGCGACGGTGGCGCCGTTGCCCGAGCGTGTCTGGGTGATGACCCGGTGGTAATCCTTGCTCCACGGCAAGGTGGCGCCCGCGATCTGGCAGCCGAAATTGTCGAGGATGAACCGCCGCGCGTGTTCCTTCACATTCTCGGGTATCTCCGACAGTTTCAGTCCGATCGCCCATTCGGCGATGGTGCGTGTTTCGTTCATGTCTCCCTCCATTGCCCTGGCTGGGGTCGCCGCCTATGGTCAATATCGACCCAATGAGAGAGTTAGACCAAGCCCGATGATGGAAAAGATCAACGAGTCCGCGCCGCGCCCCGGCAAGACGGTCTACGGCGCCGCGCTCGGCATTCTAATGCTGGACACCAGCTTCCCCCGCATCCACGGCGATATCGGGAATGCGGAGACCTGGCCCTTCCCGGTCATCTACAAGATCGTCGAGGGCGCCACTTCCGACAAGGTCGTGCGCAAGGGCGCGGCCGGGCTGAAGGACGATTTCGCCCGCGCCGCGAAGGAAATCGTCGCCATGGGAGCCGACGGCATCGGCACCACCTGCGGCTTTCTGTCGTTGTTTCAGGACGACATCGCCGCCGCGTCGGGCGTGCCCGTCGCCAGCTCCTCCCTGATGCAGGTGCCCTGGGTCCAGGCGGTCCTGCCGCCGGACAAGCGCGTCGGCGTCATCACCATTTCCAAGGAGAGCGTGACCCCGGCGCATCTGGAGGCGGTCGGCGTACCGCTCGACACGCCCATCGTCGGCACCGAAGGCGGCAAGACCTTCACCACCACCGTCCTCGACGACGGCCCCTATATGGATTTCGCGGCGGCACGGGACGATCTTGTCGATGCCGGGCGCCGGCTCGTCGCGGAGCACGACAATATCGGCGCCGTGGTGCTGGAATGCACCAATATGGGCCCGTTCTCGCGCGACGTGCATCTCGCCCTCGGCCTGCCGGTCTTCGACGTGGTCAGCTACCTCACCTGGTTCCAGGCCGGCCTCAGGCCGCGGCGGTATCAGCCGTGATCAACGAATCCGCGCCGCGGGGCGGCAAGACCGTCTACGGCGCCACCCTCGGAATCCTGATGCTGGAGACGGCGTTCCCGCGCGTCCACGGCGATGTCGGCAACGCCCTGACCTTTCCCTTTCCGGTGCTCTACAAGGTGGTGCCCGGCGCCACCGCCTATCGGGTGGTCCAGGAGCGCGGCGAGGGCATGGACGAATTGTTCGCCGATGCCGCCCGCGAGCTGGTGCAGATCGGGGCGGACGGGATCGGCACGAGCTGCGGATTTCTCGCCCTGTTCCAGCCGAAGCTCGCCAAGGCCGTCGGCGTGCCGGTGGCGACATCCTCCCTGTTGCAGATTCCCTGGGTGCAGCGGACATTGCCGCCCGGCAAGCGGGTCGGCGTCGTGACGATCTCGTCGGACAATCTGACGCCGGCGCATTTCTCGTCCGTCGGCGCGCCGGTCGACACGCCGGTCATCGGCACCGAGGGGGGAACCGAGTTCACCAAGGCGATCACCGGCGGCAGCCACAGCCTGGACGTGGAGGCATCGCGCGACGATATCGTCGCGGCCGGACGCGAGCTGATCCGGCGCCACCCCGAGATCGGTGCGTTGGTCCTCGAATGCACCAACATGGGCCCCTATCCCCGCGACCTACACCTGGCGCTGGGCGTGCCCGTCTTCGACATCGTCAGCCTGCTGACCTGGTTCCAAGCGGGCCTCCGGCCAAGGCGGTTCCAGCCATGAGGACGCGGGATAAGGGGCAGCCGCAATGACAGCATACACCAAGCAGCTTTCCACCTTCATCGCGGACACGACGGCATCCTCGATTCCGGCGGAGGTGCGCGGCCGCACCCTGACGATGATCAAGGATGGTGCCGGCGCGTTGCTGGCGGCGGCCAACCCCGCCTATTCGACCGGACGCACCATCGCCGGACATGTCCGGGCCCTCGGCGGCGCCGCGCAATCGGGCGTCGTCGGGCACGGATTCCGGACGAATGCCGTGCACGCGGCGCTGGCCAACGGCACCATGGGATACGCCTGCGATATCGAGCCGCATCACCCGGAAGCGATCCTGCATCCAATCGCCATCATGACGCCGGTGGCACTGGCGGTCTCGGAACTGGAGGGCGCCTCGGGCATCGACCTCATCGCCGCCGTCGCCATCGGCTGCGAGATCGAATACCGGGTCTCCATGTCGATCGGCCCGGCGGCGCAGTATGCGCTCGGCTTTCACCCCTCTTCCGTCTGCGGGGCCTTCGGCGCGGCGGCGGCCGCCGCCCATCTCCTTTTCCTCGACGCGGAAGCGACGGAACGCGCCCTCGGCTTGGCGGCCTGTCAGGCGTCGGGATTGATGGCCTGGGAATCCGACCCGACGGAAAACGCCCGGCCCTTCCAGATGGGGCTGGCGGCCCGCAACGGCGTCACCGCGGCCCTGCTGGCGCGGGACGGCTTCGGCGGCCCCATGGAAATCTTCGACCGAAATCATTCGCCGTTCCAGGCTTATAGCCGCACGCCCGCGCCCGAACGGCTGACCGAGCGTCTGGGCACGGCCTGGGACGGCATCATGGAACTGGCGATCAAGCCCTATTCCTGCGTCTCCTTCCTGCATCCCGGCCTCGACGCGCTGCTCGGCCTGGTCACGGAAAACGACATCGCTCCCGCCGACGTGGAGACGCTTACCATCCGGTTTCCGAAATCCGGCATCCACTGCGTCGAGGACAATCCGCTGAAAAGCCACTCCGCCCCCTATATCCTGCCGGTGACACTGGCGCGCCGCCGCCTCGAAGTCGCGGACATCTTCGTCGACGCCCGGGTGAGCGACCCCGAGGTCGCCGCGCTGTGCAAGCGGGTCGACGTCGTCGCGGATGACGGCGACCTGGAACGGCTGTTCCCGGACTTCTACGCCACGGAGATCGTCATTCGCATGACGGACGGCCGGGAATTCGCCGCGCGCAAGGATATCGCACGCGGCTATCCGGAAACGCCGATGAGCGAGGCGGAGCTGGCGGCGAAATTCCAAACCCTCGTCGGCTCCGTGGCGCCCGACCGGGTGGCCGATCTTGCCGCCGCCATCGACGCCCTGCCGACGGCGCCGGACGCCGGCGGGTTCGCGGAACTGATGACGAAAAGCGTGGAGACATAGGATGCCGTCACGGTACACGAAAGAGAACCCGATGCGGGTGGCGCTCGGCGGTTTCGGCAATGTCGGACAGACCTTGGCGCGCTCGTTGTCGAGCGGCGCCATCCCCGAGGCGCGGCTCACGGCGATTGCCGCCCGCGACCTGGACGCCGCCCGCGCCCGCGCCGACGCGATGGACCCGATGCCGGTCTTCGTGCCCGGCGAGGAACTCCCGGGCCATGCGGACGTGATCGTCGAATGCGCGACCGGCGAAGCCTTTCCCCTGATCGCGCGCGCCGCGCTCAACGCGGGAAAACTTCTGCTGCCGGTGAGCGTGGCCGCGCTCGCCACGCATTCGGATATTCTCGACCTGGCGGAGAGCAGCCCCGGCACGATGCAGGTGGTCACCGGCGCGCTTCCCGGCATGGATTCGATCCGGGGCGCGCGGGAATCCGGCATCCATTCCGTAAAGCTGACCTCCAACATCCGGCCCGAATCCCTGGCGCGCGAGGAATACATCCTGGAGCGCGGTTTCGATTTCTCGACGCCCCCGCTAACCCCGGTCAAAGTCTTCGACGGGTCCGCCCGCGAGGCCGGCATCGCCTTTCCGCGTCATTTCAACGTCGGCATCGCGCTGAGCCTTGCGGGGATCGGCCCCGACCGGACGGAGGTCGAAGTCTGGGCGAACAACGATATCCCGGGGACCGTTCACGAGGTCGCCGTCGATTCGAACGCAATCAAATTGACTTTAAAAAGCGAGAACCTGCCCTCTCCCGACAACCCCCGCACCAGCAGCAGCGTCGCGCCCAGCGTCATGGCGGCGCTGCGATCGCTCGTCGCATCGGTTCGGGTCGGGAGTTAGAGAGAACGCCGCCCTTAGACAGGCTCAGGACGACGAAACTTCAGACATCGCCACAACATCCCGCGCCCTTAGAAGCACGGCCCCGTCACCCGTCGTCCCGAGCTTGTCGAAGTATGACTCCGACGAAGCGCGATGGCCGCACGCCCTATATTCACCTTACGGAAACATCAGACCGGATAGACGAGACTGTTCGGCACCACAGTCGAATCGTAGACGCAGCGTTTCACCTTGAAGCGCAGCACGCCGTCCTGGCGCACCAGCGTGTCGATGTAGCGGCCCGCATTCAGGATCTTGGTCATCTCGTCCGTCAGGGTTTCGAGCACGGCGTAGTTGGCGGTCACGGCGATCTCGCCGCCCTCGCCCGGCGTCACCCGGAAACTGCCGACGAGGTGGCGGATATATCGGGGTTCGAACATCAGGGTCTCGCGGATCGCCCGCACCCGGTCCTGCATCATCGCCCGGCTTTCGCACCGCATGATCGCAAGCGCCAGGCCGCGGTCGTAGTTCTCGCGCGGGATCACATCGTAGAAGGCGTCCTCGACGAAAAAATCGGGCCAGCGTTTCAACTCGTCGTTGTCCAGCACATGGGCGTAATCGGCATAAAACTCTTCGACTTCGAAGCGCAGCGTCGGATCGGTCATCGCGGCGTCAGAGCCCCATCACGTCGCGGTAGACCTTGTAGAAGGCCCGGATCGCGGTCTCGGTGACGATGTGGTCGTGATCCTCCGTGCCGCGCCCGCCCATCTCGTACAGGCCATCGACCTCCGGGAAGGGCGACATGCTGTCCTGCGACATTTTCAAAACCTCGCTGTCGTCGATGGAGACCAACCCCGCCGGCCCCATCAGATTGGCCTGACGCAGCCTTCGGTCCGTCATTTCCGCGTCGTCGTCCGCATATCCGAAGAAGGTCCAGGCCAACTCGAACTTCTCCGGCCCGCGCGGAATGATGTGGCGCATGGCGAGGGAATTCGACTGCTGCTGCATGATCAGATTGGGCCAGAGCGTCTGCATGATTACCGTGGCGTCGCCGTCGTACTCCTTGACCGGGTCGATCAGGCGCGGATCGGCAAGCTTGTAGTCCTCCAGCATGCGGGTCATCTCTGCGGTCCCGTCGTTCGCCTTCTGCTCGCCCCGCCGGTTCACCAGCGCCGCGTGCCGCCCTGTCGGGTCCATCACAGAAGCTGATTGCTGATCGCCCCGGAACAGGCCGAAGCTGATCAGGAAGACATGCAGCAGTGTCGCGTGGTAGGGGTCCTTCAGGTTCTCGAACATCAGCTTCCAATTGCTTGGAATCAGCTGGCGCGAATAGCCCAATATCTTCAGCTCCCGCCCGTCGAAGACCCGGTTCATGAACCCGTAGATGGTCTCGCCGAGATACTCCTCGTAGGGCTCCACGTCCGGGTCCATGCAGGCGAAGATCGCCCCGTTGTGGTTGTGCACCTTCAGGATATCGAGGCCGTGCTCCTCGCGCTTGAAATCGGCGGGCATGCCGCCCTTCTTGCGAATGCCCCGGCGCAGCGGCACCCCGATCAGGTCGCCCTTCAGGTTGTAGGTCCATTGGTGATAGGGGCAGATGAACTCGGACGCGTTGCCGAAATTGCGTTTGCAGAATTGTACCCCGCGATGGGCGCAGCGGTTGACGAAGGCATTGATCTCGCCTTCCGCGTCGCGCGTGACCACGATCGGGCGGTCGCCGAGCCAGGAGCGCTTGTAATCGCCGGGGTTGGGAATCTCCGCCGCCAGCGCCACGTAGTTCCACGCCTTGCCGCAGAAGATGCGCTCCATCTCCCGCTGATAGATTGCCGGGTCGGAATAGAGCCAATAGGGGACATGATGAATTCCGGCCTCGGGCCATCGCCGCTCGGTTATGTTGTCGGTCGCCGCTACGGTCATGCCAATATCTCCGGCCGGTGAATCCCTTCCACTATACCCGTTCCTCTTGCCTCTGGTCACCCCTCGCCAATCTAAGTAGGGTTCACGCCGGAAATTCACAGCGCCGAGCGGAGAGAAATGAGCGTCGAGAGATATGTGGTCATCGGGGCCGGACACGCCGGCGGGCGGGCGGTCGAAGCCTTGCGCATGGCGGGATTCGAGGGCGAAATCGTCCTCGTCGGGGAAGAGCCGCACCTGCCCTACGAACGCCCGCCCCTCTCGAAGGAAGTGTTGCAGGCGAAACCGGACTATGCCTTTCCCTATATCCGCCCGGCGGAATATTTCGAGGAACAGAAGATCGAGCTGCGGCTCGGTATTCGGGCGACGGCGATCGATCCCGCGGCCAAGACCGTCGTCCTGTCCGACGGTGGTGCCCTCGCCTACGACAAGCTTCTCCTGACCACGGGCGGCAAGGTGCGGACCCTGCCCCTTCCTGGCGCGGAGCTGGACGGCGTCCAGTACCTGCGCACACTCGAAGAAGGCCGCGCCATCGAGGCGGCGCTCGGCGAAGGCAAGAATCTCGTGGTGATCGGCGGCGGTTTCATTGGCCTCGAAGTCGCGGCGAGCGCGCGCCAACGCGGCGCGGCGGTCACCGTGCTCGAGATCGCAGACCGCCTGATGGGCCGCGGCGTCCCGGCCACGGTCTCCGCGCATTTCCTCGACCTCCACCGCAGCCAGGGCGTCGATATCCGCCTTAACACCGGCGTCGAGCGGATCGAAGGCGACGGCCACGTCTCAGCTGTCGTGACGTCCAATGGCGACCGTCTCGTCGCCGATCTCGTTGTTATCGGCGTCGGCATCGTACCCGAGACGGGCCTTGCGGAGGCGGCCGGAGTGAATGTCGACAACGGTATTGTCGTAGATGAGTTTTGCCGGACATCCGTGGCGGACATCTATGCCGCCGGGGACGCGACGAACCATTTCAGCCCTTTCCTGGGACGGCATGTTCGTCTCGAAGCCTGGCAATGTGCCCAGAACATGGCGATTGCCGCGGCGAAAATCATGTGCGGCGACGAGACGCCGTATTCGGAAGTGCCGTGGATGTGGTCGGACCAGTTTGACACCAATCTGCAGGTGGCGGGCGTGCCACAGAGTTGGGACAAGGCCGTGACGCGCGGTGATCCCGCGTCCGGCAGTTTCATCGGCTTTGTGCTGGAGGATGGCCGGATAATGGGGGCGATCTCGGTCAATCAACCGCGCGACCTGAGGCTGGCACGGCGCATGATGGATGCCGGGAAGACTTTCACCGCCGAGGAGCTGGCGGACGAGTCCGTCTCCATGCGCGATCTGTCGAAGCGCTGAGTCTCGGATTCCCTAAGTCGCGCTGCCGATCTTCAACCCGACGACCCCGGCGACGATCAGAAACAGACTAACGAATTTCAACGTCGTCGCCGCTTCCTTGAAATACAGGATGCCGATCGTCGCGATCAGCGCCGTGCCCACCCCGGACCAGACCGCATAGGCAACACTGATCTCGATCTTCTTGAGCGTGAAGGTCAGCGCCGCAAAAGATGCGGCGTAGAATACGAAGATCAATATCGACGGCACGAGCTTGCTAAAACCATCGGACAATTTCATCGAAATCGTCCCGGCGACTTCAAGACCAATCGCCAAACCAAGTATTAACCAGTATTTCATATTTTTTATTTATGCAATATCTGTTTAACCTCAAATACTTCCCGACTTCTTGTTACTTTTCCTTCCCAATGCCGATCGAATTCCTTTACGAATTCTTTTAGGGTGTCCGAACCAACCAGTGCATTCGCCGCCGCCAGATCGGGAAACTCGTAGAACGCAAAATGCACGCCCGGCTCCACGTCGCTCCATCCGCGCATGGCGCTCAGCGCCTTGAATTCGCGCAGCGCGTCCGGCAGATGCTCGGTCTCGTACCAATGGTCGAAGCCCTCGCGGCTGGCTTCCTCGACCTCGGCCCGGACAATCAGATATGCGCTCATCGGTTCACTCCCCTCGTTCTCTGGATTGGTTGAAAGGCATGATGCGGAATAACTCGGGGACTGTCAGCCCCCGCCTCAGCGATATAGGTTAGTTTCATCCATTCGACACGACGTATCGGAGCCTCCCATGCCGCTCGACAGCGCCCGCATCCACGACGTCCCGGACGATCTCCTCGCCGCCATCGACTATTGCTACGAACAGGGCTGGACCGACGGATTGCCGGTGGTCCCGCCGAGCGTCGAGCGCGTCGAGCAGATGCTGCAATACGAAGGCCGCCCGTCCGAGACCGTCGTCGCGGCCCATCCGGCGACGGGTTTCGAATGCACGGTTCACGCAGCGGCGGTGAACGCGGTCATGGCGGGCAGCAAGCCGGAGTATTTCCCGGTGGTGATCGCCGCCCTCGAAGCGATGAACGAGCCGGGCTTCAACTTCCACGGCTCGACCGCAAGCACCGGTGGGTCGGCGCCGCTGATGGTGGTCAGCGGCCCCCTGGCGGACGATCTCGCAATGAATTCCGACGTCAACCTGTTCGGCCCCGGCAACCGGGCCAACGCCACCATGGGCCGGGCGGTCCGACTGATCCTGCTAAACGTGTTCCGGATGATACCCGGCGTCTCGGACAAGTCGACTCAGGGAAATCCCGGCAAGTACAGCTTCTGT
This sequence comes from Rickettsiales bacterium, assembly GCA_038131165.1. Classification (GTDB taxonomy): domain Bacteria; phylum Pseudomonadota; class Alphaproteobacteria; order UBA8366; family UBA8366; genus UBA6544. Next base: position 19,011 of record JAYPOZ010000076.1, read on the forward strand.
ATCGCCGAGCGCAGCCGGGGCAACCCCTGGCCGCTGCTGGTCGAGGACCTCGACTATCCCGACGGCGTGAGCAGCGTCACGGTGTTCGCGGGCGGCGGCTTCTGCAATGTGGAGAATCACGGCGGCAACACGCCGGAACAGGTTCTGGGCTCGGTGGCCGACGCGATGGCGAATTACGGCTGCATCACGCTCGGCCAATCCGCCGTCGTGCTGGCGCCGGAACACGTCCGGGTGATCGCGGGGGCCGGCTGGAGCAAGACCCAGGTGAAGGAATTTCTGTTCAGCCAGGCCTACCGCACGGTCGACGGCATGAAATCGGTCGGCAAGTACCGCCAGAGCGAATACGACAAGCAACACGCGGACGGCGGCACCAGCCCGCTGATCAAGGACGGCCAGCTCCACCGGGGCCTGACCCCGGACGACATCCTCGTGGTAATGGGAGGCGGCGACGCGGGCGGGCATTCCTCCTTCATCCCGTCCTGGAGCCGCGCCCGGTCGTCCATCATGCAATCGAAACCCATCGGCGTCTGCATCGACTGCGATTGAGCAAAGGAGATTTCACATGCAACTCTATGACCCGACCGTGACCGGGCCGGAGCGCAACTTCAGACGCGCGGCGGCGCTCTCCACGCTCGACGGCAAGACCGTCGGCATCCTGGAGAACGGGAAGCTGAACGCGGTCGAAATGCTGCGTGAGACGGCACTGCTGTTCGAGCAGCGCCACGGCTGCACCATCGCGCCGATCTATTCGAAGGCAAACGCCAGCGCGCCGGCCCCGGCCGAGACCCTGGAGAGCGCGGCCAAGGGCGTCGATTTCCTGATTACGGGCCTCGGCGACTGAGGCAGCTGTTCGACGTGCAGTTTGCATGACGGCATCAGCTTCGAGCAACTCGGCAAACGCGCGGTGGTGGTCTGCACCGAGCCCTTCGAGGTGACGGCGCAGAACATCGCCCGGATGATGGGCATTCCCGACTACCCCTTCGTGAGGGTGGAACACCCCATCGGCAGCCGCACCCTGCCGGAGATCAAGGTGCGGGCGGAGGCCGCCTACGAACAGGCGCTGGCAATCCTGAGCGGCCAGACCTGAGCCTATAAGGCCGCCAGACGGAACGAGCCGCGTTCCTGCTCGTCGAGCTGGTCCACCAGCCCGATCTCCCAGTCGAGATAGGCATGCGCCGCTTCGGCGGTACCGCCATTGGGATTGTTCCGGTGTTGCCAGTGGTAGACGACGTTGATGGTTTCGTCGTCGGCGGGGTCCGTCGTGACGGACACGGTCTTAAGCCCCGCGGCTTCCCACTCCGCCGTCGAAGCGGAGAGCTGGCGGACATTCGAGAGACCGAGCTCCGCGAGCCGCTGGGCGGCGAGGGAGGCGACCGCATTGTCGGACGCGATCAGGACCACCGGCTTGTCGGCGCTGAGGCCAAGCCGCGCGAGCCGCGGGCGGATCGACCAGACCGCGCCGTCGATGTGCCCGGCGCGATAGTCCCGCGGCGAGCGCAGATCGACCAGTTGCATGTCGCCGGTAATCGCGGCCGCCGCAATGCCTGCCACCGGCTCGGCGTCGAAGGCCGGGGCCTGCGGTATCGCAACGCCCCGCATCGCATCGACGCCGCCGTTCAGAACATAAACGTCGTGGCCGATCTGATGAATCCAGTTGGCCATCATCGGGGCCCGGACCATCTCGTTGTCCATGATGACGATGCGGCCGCCGCGCACCCCGACCCAAAGGTCGACCGCCTGCACAAGTTGCCCGCCGAGCGCATGGCGGCTGCCGGGAAGGCCGTCGGCCTCGAACTCCTCGTCGGAGCGGACATCGATCAGATAGGTGGTGCGGTCCGTATCCGCGAGCCAGGCGGCGGCTTGTTCCGGCTCGATGAACTGTAGCCCCGTCTTCTCCGCCCGCGCTTTCGCCCGCGCCTGCAGCACCGCCAGCTTCTCCGGCGATTTCGGCGCCTCCGGATAGCTGCGCGTAGCACCCTCCTCCCGCTTGAGCCCGGCGAGGAACCAGCCCTGCGTCCCGTTCTGCAGGGCGTATACGGGATTCGGCACGCCGAAGGCCCGCAAGGTCTCCGCCCCCAGGATTGAGCGCGTGCGGCCGGCGCAATTGACGATGATCGTGGTCTCGGGGTCGGGGACGAGCTCGCCGATCCGCAGGGGCGATTCGCCGTTCGGACAGCAGATGCCGCCCGGAATGTTAAAGGCGTGGTATTCGCCGTAGGGCCGGCTGTCGACGATGATGTGATTCGGGTTTTCCCGCGTGAGCGCCACGACCTCTTCCGAGGTTAGATTCGGCGTGTGGTGCTCGATCTCGAGGATTTCGCCGAAAGTCTTGGTCGGCACGTTCTCGCCCTTATAGAGCGTGAAGCCCGCCGCCGCCCATCCGGCGGCACCGCCCGCCATGATGGCAACGTCCGTGTATCCGAGCGCTTCCGCACGCGCGGCCGCCAGCTCGGCGATGCCGTCGTCGTTGTCGTACAATACCATGCGCACCGATGGGACCGGCGCCACGTCGACGACCCGCACCTCGAAGACGCTATAGGGTACGGAGACCGCGAAAAACGGATGACCGTCGCCGAACTCCCCCCCTTCCCGAACGTCGAAAAAGGCGATTTCCCGGCCGTCGGACAACATGTCCTTGACCGCACTCGGCTCCACTCGTGCTACCATACTGCGCTCCTCCAAAAATCCGTGGCCCGGCAACAGCACCCGTGGGTCCTGCCGGTGGCTCTATTTACCTAGATTGGTGACGAACGGCTTTTGTACAGCCGTCATGGGCGAGATGCGGGTGTCATTCCCACTCGATAGTGCCATTCAAATTATCCTTTTATTTTCAATAATTTAAAAATTGTTAGAAGTGTTTTAGAAGTTGAGCCGAAAATATTAGCCAACTCTAAAACACTCTAACCATCTGATATTATGCTCTTTTCCAAGGATCGGGTAGACGATTTTTGCTGTTTCGATCAGTGCCACACACCCTTCTCTAC
>JAYPOZ010000076.1:22004-22798 GCA_038131165.1 Rickettsiales bacterium
CTTCTCTACCCTTCATTTCTTGGTCATGGCTTTGCTGAGTTTTTCCTTGGCCATCTCAACCGTTTTGGTTGAAAACATATCCTCGTTTGACACCACTAGGTACTCAACAGAGAGCTCAAGCATATCGAGCTCGACCAACCTATCAAAACCCGTAGTGTCTTTTTTACTGACCAATTTCTCGATAGCTCCCTTAGCACCGTGTTCTTCGAACATCTTCCGAATTCTTCCCGATTTCCTCTTGGTGCCACTGTCTTCTTGTTTGAACTGTTCCCAAGCGGTCAGGAATGACCAGAATGCTTTGTCTATGGGGTCCTGATAGCTCTCAGCACCAAGCTCTACCAAACGGCGGAATGCTCTTGTGTAGTGCTCCTTGCTGTTTTTCGTGTTCTCCAAAAGCACCTTTGCTTTTTCGATATCACCGATTTTCTGAACGACGTTCTCGAATTTCTGTAAGTCCATGTCTCTGTTCCCTCTCTCAATGTAGAACCTATTGTACGATCTCTGTCTGTTCTAAGGACGTGACAGAACGAGACTGTCTACATCAGTGTTCGTACTGTTCATTCTCCCTACAAAATCCAAGAAGCTTGTTATATCACTGATATCATTAGTAACTTCGACGATTATCCCCTCTTAGTCATCGTCTTCTATCCAATACTCATACTCTTCGTCTACCTCTTCATAGTCTCCATCTATCCAAATATGGTCATCTGTCTGTTTTTGGTAGAAATCGCCATATCCCTGAAGTGGTCCTGGAAATCCGGACAGGTCGTTAAGGTGTATCCCGAACCTTTGAA
>JAYPOZ010000077.1:0-8919 GCA_038131165.1 Rickettsiales bacterium
ATCTCGCACCAGACGGGGGTATGATCGGAGGCTTTTTCCTTACCGCGTGGTGCCCGATCAATCTCGGAAGCCACTAGTCGGTCTGCGGCTTGCGGCGAAAGTAGGAGATGGTCGATCCGTACGCCTTCGTCTCGGGGCCAGCGTCCCGCCTGATAGTCCCAATAGCTATAAGCGCCGACTTCCTTGTGAAGTGCTCTCCAGGCTTCGGTCAGTCCCAGATTGAGGAGACTGCGGAAGCGTGCTCTGGATTCGGGACGGCAGAGGGCGTCGTCGGCCCATCCGACAGGGTCATAAACGTCGTCGTCTGTGGGGCAGACATTATAATCGCCACCGAGTACGAATGGCATTTCCAAGGGAATCAGGCTGTCTCGGACATGAGCGACGAGGCGGTCCATCCAGGCCAATTTGTAGTCAAATTTCTCGCCGGGTGTCGGGTTTCCGTTGGGCAAATAGATCGACGCAACCCGCACGCCATCGATGGTCCCTTCGATGTAACGGGATTGTTCGTCGCTTTCGTCTCCCGGCAAGCCGCGGACAATGTCCTCAATAGGGCGTTTCGAGAGGATTGCGACGCCATTGTACGATTTCTGTCCATGAGTTTCGACGTTATACCCCTTGTCCTCAATTTCGAGGCGGGGAAACTGTTCGTCGACTGTCTTCAACTCCTGCAGCAGGGCGACATCCGGAGCGGCTTCATCCAACCATTCCAATACGCGCGGGAGACGCGCCTTGACCGATTTTAGGTTTAACGTAGCTATTTTCAACCCGACGTCCCCTAACCGAAAAGGGCCCGCAAGGCGGGCCCAACTCTAACATGCTTCGCTGCATCTCACATTGAAAATGAGGCGCCGCACCCGCACCCCGAAGTCGCGTTGGGATTGTTGACCTGAAAGGCCGAACCAACCATTTCCGTGACAAAATCGATTTCGGAGCCGGCCAGATAATCGAGCGACGTCTCGTCGACCACGATCTTAATGCCATCGCGTTCGAAAATTGCGTCGTCGTCGTTTTCCGTTTCGGCGAAATCGAAACCGTATTGATACCCGGAGCATCCCCCGCCGGAAACCGTCACACGCAGCATCATCTGCGGCTTTCCCTCGGCTGCGAAAATCTCATGCAGGCGTTTTGCAGCAGATTCGCTGATCGTGACGAACCGTTCCTCGGGCTTGACGTTCTCGGCCGCGAATACATCCATCTTAGGACCCCATGACTTAATACACCTAGCAACTTAGGCTTTTTACATGGGGATTTCATCTGATTTTTCAAACTAAATCTGGTATTGCTATTTAAATGCGTGCGCAGATATTGTGCAGCCATGACGCAATCTCAAGCTCCTTTCGCGACGCGCCCGGAAGAAAGCCGTGGCCGGCTCTTTCCCGAGGGGCAAAGCCGACGTCGGACATGCTTTCAGCGCGACCGCGACAGGATCATTCACTCGACCGCGTTTCGGCGGCTAAAGCACAAGACGCAGGTGTTTATCTCGCCCCATGGCGACCATTTCCGGACGCGACTTACGCACAGTATCGAAGTTGCGCAGATCGCGCGCTCGATGTCGCGTAGTCTCGGCCTCGACGAAGATCTGACCGAGGCCTTGGCGCTGGCGCATGATTTTGGGCATCCGCCGTTTGGTCATGCGGGCGAAGCCGCTCTGAACGAGGTCATGAAACCTTATGGCGGATTCGATCATAACGAACAGACTTTACGGATTCTGACGTCATTGGAGCAGCGGTATGCAACTTTCGACGGATTGAATCTGACTTGGGAAACCTTGGAAGGGGTCGTGAAGCACAACGGACCGTTGCTTCGCGGTGCAACGAGAAGTCAATCGATACCGCGCACGATTATCGATTATTGCAAAATGCACGATCTGGAGCTCAATACGCATGCAGGCCCGGAGGCGCAGGTCGCGGCAATAGCGGACGATATCGCATACGACAATCACGATATCGACGACGGATTGCGGGCCGGTGCGTTTGCGATTTCCGATTTTGTGGACGTGCCGCACGTCGCGGACGCCTTCGCTCGCGTGCGTTCTCAGTATCCTGCCATCGAGGAAGGACGAGCCATCTTTGAGGCCGTCCGGTCCCTAATTGGAGATATGGTTGAGGACGTACTGCGGGAGACGGGTCGGCGGTTAGAAGTGAGCAGGCCGAAGAGTGTGGGCGACGTTCGCTTGCTCGAACGGCCGATCGTCGCGTTTTCCGAAGATATGCAGGCGAAGGACCGTGCCTTGAAAGACTTTCTGTTCCGGCATATGTACCGCCATCGCGATGTAATGCGCGAGGTCAATAAGGCAAAGCGCGTCGTCAAAGATCTGTTCGTCCACTTCATGAAGTCACCGGCGGACATGCCGGAAGAGTGGCGTCGGTTGGCCGAGAAGCGCGACGAGGCATCGGTAGGGCGCGTCGTCGCGGATTACATTGCCGGTATGACGGACAATTATGCGCTGAAATGCCATGATATGTACTTTAAGGTGGATGCGCGGGTCTGATGAATTTGTTTTCTGAGTATCGAAGCCGGATTGTTCAAGCGGTTGATGAGTTGTGTTCCTCCGGTGTTTTACCGAATGACCTGGATACGTCCCGCGTTTCGGTGGAGCCACCCCGCGAAGCGGAACATGGCGATCTGGCAACGAATGCCGCCATGGTTCTGGCCAAGCAGGCCGGACTGAAACCGCGCGACCTGGCGGAACATATCGCCGAGAAGCTGCGAGCGGATGCGCAAGTGACAGGCGTCGAGATCGCCGGACCTGGATTCATCAATATCCGTTTGGAATCAGCGGCCTGGCGCGCTGTTCTTGCGGAGGTGCTCGCGCAGGGCGATGCGTTTGGCGTGTCCCAATTTGGCGCGGGCAAGAAGGTCAACATCGAGTATGTCTCCGCCAATCCGACGGGTCCGCTGCATATCGGACATGCCCGCGGCACGGTTTTCGGCGATGCTTTGGCCTCGCTCCTGGAGAAGGCAGGGTTCGAAGTGTGCCGGGAGTACTACATTAACGATGCTGGAGCGCAGGTCGATGCCTTGGCCCGTTCCGTTTATCTCCGCTATCGCGAAGCCCTGGGGGAAACGATCGGAGAAATCCCCGAGGGATTGTACCCGGGAGATTACCTGATACCGGTCGGACAAGCACTGGCAGCGCGTGACGGCGACCGCTGGATAACGGCACCGGAAGAAGAGTGGCTGGCGCCCATTCGCCAGTTTGCGATCGACGCCATGATGGATTTGGTTCGCGATGACTTGGCGACGCTCGATGTGCGCCACGATGTGTTTACGTCGGAACGGTCCCTGGTCGAAGCCGGACGTGTCGACGAGGTGCTGGAAAACCTCAAGGCGCGCGATCTGATCTATACGGGCGTGCTTGAACCGCCGAAAGGCAAGAAACCTGACGACTGGGAGCCCCGGCCGCAAACCTTGTTCCGGGCGACCGACTTTAGGGATGATGTCGACCGACCACTCAAGAAGTCCGATGGCAGTTGGACTTATTTTGCATCGGATATCGCGTATCACAGAGATAAGTATCTGCGCGGATTCGACGAGTTGATCGACGTCTGGGGCGCGGACCACGGCGGCTATGTCAAGCGGATGGTTGCCGCTACCGACGCCGTTACGGAGGGGGCCGCGCGGCTCGACGTGAAGATTTGTCAGATCGTTCGACTGTTGGAAAAGGGCGAACAGGTTCGAATGTCCAAGCGCTCGGGTCACTTCGTAACCTTGCGGGATTTGGTCGATGAGGTCGGACCGGGTGTTGTGCGATTCATCATGCTGACGCGGAAAAACGATGCGCCTCTCGATTTCGATCTCGCCGTGGTGCGCGAACAATCTCGCGAAAATCCGGTATTCTATGTACAATACGCCCATGCACGGTGTCATTCTGTGATGCGGATGGCGGCGGAGGCGCTGTCGGATTTGCCGACGGATACCGAGGCGCTGGCGTCTGCTGATCTGTCATTGCTTCAGGATGAGGCCGAACTGGACCTGATTAAGTTCATCGCGCTTTGGCCGCGGACGGTGGAGAGTGCTGCGGAGGCGCATGAGCCACATAGGTTGGCATTCTATATGTACGACCTGGCCTCTGCATTTCATTCCCTTTGGACGAAGGGTAGTCGTGAAGATCCGTCGTTGAGAATGGTGCGTGATGATGCGGTTGAATTAACCAGGGCCAGGCTCGCATTGGCCCGTGCCACACAAATCGTGATTGCGTCCGGGTTGTCGATTTTCGGTGTTGAGGCGGTTGAGGAAATGCGTTGATGGCACGCCGGCCCAACAAAATTCGGGAAGAGCTCGCGGCTCTGGATGAGGAGGTGGGCAGTCTGCCGGCGGCGACGGGCCGGGTGCGCAAGATCGTGCCGGTCATTGTCGCCTGCGTCACAGTCGTGAGCTTCAGCGCCATCACGTGGTATGCCTACAACCAGGGAATTCTGGAAGGGAGCGAAGAAGCAGCACCGTACTTGCGCCCGAAAGGTCCCTTAAAAATTGCGCCGTCGAGCCCGGGAGGCGTGGAAGTTCCGAACCGAGATAAGTTTGTCTATAACAGGCTGGAAAATCGGGAAGACGACCAAAAGGTTGAGCGCCTACTGCCGCCGCCCGAGCAACCCAAAGAGCGGCCACAGCCCGTATCTGAGACGGCAGAACAGGCCCCGGCAGAATCCGATGGACCCGTCGCCGAACGAGCCGACGCTGAAGCACCCGTCGCGGAGACACCAGTCAAGCCGCGTCCGAGAACTGCGAACGAAGCCCTGAAGAAAGCCCTGGACCTAATCGAAAAGGATGCTCCGCCGCCTTTGGCGCCCCCTGGGTCCGTTGCGATCGAAACAAGACCAGCAGGGGAGGGCGCAGTTCCGGCGACTGAAGAGACCTCCACTCAAACTGCGCAAGCGGCGCCCGGTGGCGGGCCGATCCGTCTGACGCCCGGCCCCGAGGTGGCACCAAGAACGGTGCCAACGCCGCCACCTCCGGCACCGCCCAGTGTTGTATCGCCTTCCAAAGCGCCGCAGAGTGCGCCGATCGCGACGAAACCGAAGCCTAAACCTAGACCTAAACCGAGTAAGGGGCCGACCCGGAATGCCGCGACGCGGCCGGACGTCTCGACGAAGGGGTATTACATCCAACTCGCGGCGCTGCGGTCGCAGGAGGCCGCCGAAAAAGCGTGGCGTGTCGCGCAAGAGAAGAATGCGTCTTTACTCGGTAGCCGTTCTCTTGCGATCGAGCGCGCGGAAGTGCCGGGGAAGGGGCTGTATTTTCGTGTGCAGTCAGGGCCCATGGCAAATGGAGAAGCCGCCCGGGCACTATGTTCTTCCCTCAAGAAACGCGGACAAGGATGTTTTGTTGTCCGCCGGAGATGATCATTGCCGATAGCCGCCATATTCACCTGTGCAGGCCAGGAATTATCCGATGACGAAGCTGCTTTCTTTCGGGAAGTAGATCCTTTCGGTTTTATCCTTTTTGCCGACAATATCGATTCACCGGAACAAGTCCGGGCGTTGACGGCCTCGCTGAGGGCCTGCGTCGGCCGCGAACATGCGCCTATACTCATCGATCAGGAAGGCGGTCGGGTGGCCCGGCTGAAACCGCCTTATTGGCGTGAAGCGCCTCCAGCAAAGGTTTTCGGCGATCTAGCGCTCAATGATGTGGAGGCCGCGAAGCGGGCTGCCTGGATCAATGCGCGTTTGTTTGCGTCGGAGCTTTTCGATTTGGGAATAGACGTCGATTGTGCACCGGTTCTCGATCTATCGATACCGGGTGCACATGACGTCATTGGCGACCGTTCTTTCGGCGCCGAACCTGCGCTCGTCGCCACGGTCGCGCGATCATTCGCCGAGGGGCTTATGTTTGGCGGTGTCCTGCCGATGATCAAGCATGTGCCCGGCCATGGTCGCGCCATGGCAGACAGTCACAAGGAACTGCCGAGCGTGGATCTGTCGCGTGACGAACTTGAAGCCACGGATTTTGCGCCGTTTAAAGAGTTGGCCGATATGCCTCTGGCAATGACCGCTCACATTCTCTTTCCGCAAATCGATGCGGAACGCCCGGCGACGACATCACCTATCATCATTCGGGATATTATTCGTGGTTATATGGGCTTCGAAGGCCTCATCGTCAGCGACGACGTGACCATGGCGGCGCTTTCCGGGAGTGATCGGGAACGTGCCGAAACGACTCGTGCCGCCGGCTGCGATATTGTCCTGCATTGTTATGCGGAACTGCCGCAAATGCGCGAAATTGCGTTGGGCTGCGGGCCCATGAGCGAGAAATCAATTCAGCGATTTGAGAGGGCACGCGCCGCGGTAACCGCGAACCCGCAAGCCATCGACACGGACGCGCTCGCTAAGGAACTCGCGTCCTTGATCGAAAGGTGAGCGGTTGAGCCCTGACATGCAGGCGTTAGCGTATACGGCTTCCGTTTGGGTGCTTCCGGTATTGCTGGCCATTACGCTGCATGAGGCCGCGCACGGATGGACGGCGTGGAAGCTCGGAGACCCGACAGCGAAGGCCTTGGGCCGCGTCAGTTTCAATCCACTCCGCCACATCGACCTGATGGGAACGATTATCCTGCCGGCGCTGTTGATTTTTCTGCGGGCGCCGTTTCTCTTTGGTTGGGCGAAACCGGTACCGGTCGACATGCGGCGATTACGTCAGCCGCGCCGGGACATGGCCATCGTCGCTGCCGCGGGGCCGGCGACCAATCTCTTCCTTGCATGGGCCTCGGCGATGGCGGCGCACCTCTTATTCTTGTTGCCTTATGACGTGGCTGTTTGGTCGGCGAAAAACATCGAAAATTCTATACAGATCAATTTAATACTCGCCGTTCTTAATATGCTTCCCTTGCCGCCTTTGGATGGCGGTAGAGTCGCGGTGGGGGTCCTTCCTGACGTCCTGGCCGAGCCCTTGGCTAGGCTCGAAAGATTCGGGCTGTTCATTCTGATTGGTGTATTGTTCATTGTGCCCATGGCGACACGGCAATTCGGTCTGGATTTCGATTTGATGAGAGTTCTCATCGGCGAGCCGGTCGCTTGGCTAAAGGGCGCGCTAATAACCGTGACCGGATTGAGATGAACGAAGAGACCGAGAGTAAAATCGAAGCCGCGAACGACGATGAGGTATTCGAAGACGAACGGCCGCCCTACAAGGGAGACGGCGAGCAGCTCGTGCTCGACATCGAAGGGTACGAAGGGCCGATCGATGTGCTTCTGGCTCTGGCACGAGACCAGAAAGTCGATCTCACCAAAATTTCCATTCTTGCACTGGCGGAACAATATCTCAGTTTCATCAATGCCGCGCGGCGTTTGCGCATCGAGCTCGCGGCTGACTACTTGGTGATGGCGGCTTGGTTGGCCTATCTCAAGTCCCGCCTGCTGTTACCTGTCACTGGCGGGGAGGAAGAACCGAGCGCCGCGGAAATGGCCGCCCGGCTTGCCTTCCAACTACAGCGTCTTGAAGCGATGCGGAATGTCGCAGAGAAACTGTTCGGGCGAGACCAATTGGACCGGGATTTTTTTCGGCGCGGCGAGCCGGAACGGATGCCGATCATCCGGAATTCGGTCTTTGATCTATCGCTCTACGAGCTGCTCTCTGTCTATGGCGCGCATCATCAGCGCCAGGAGGCCAGCACGCTGGAAATCAATCCGATGGAGGTATTCTCCATCGAGGACGCACTGATACGCCTGAGAGAGTTGGTGGGAGATATACCGGATTGGACGGTTCTCACCGAGTTCCTACCCAAAGGATTGCGATCTCAACTGACCTATAAGTCTGCTGTCGCGACAACATTCGTTGCGACACTCGAGTTGGCGAAGATGCGGCGAATTAATATTCGCCAGTCCGGAAATTTCGAACCGATTTTTATTAAGACCTATGACTCAAATGGATAGATTTCAGCAGATACGTCTTCTGGAGGCGATAGTATTCGCATCGGCGGAACCGGTTGCGGAGCGGGTGCTCGCGGCACGCCTGCCGGAAGGCGCCAATGTCTCGGAACTCCTGGAGGAGTTGCGTGGTATGTATGAGAATCGCGGTGTGCACCTCGTGCGGGTCGGGAATGCCGTTGCCTTCAGAACGGCACCGGACCTAGCGTCCCTCATGAAGATTGAGCGTGAAGTGGTCCGCAAATTGTCGCGGGCGGCTGTCGAGACTTTGTCGATCATCGCCTATCATCAACCGATCACCCGCGCCGAAATTGAAGAGGTGAGGGGGGTCTCCCTCAGCAAGGGCACGATTGATATTCTTCTTGAAGCCGGTTGGGTGAAGCCCAAGGGACGGCGCCGCTTGCCTGGAAGGCCGGTGACCTGGGGAACGACTGAAGACTTCCTCGATCATTTCGGATTGGAAAGCCTGGATGCATTGCCCGGTATCGAGGAACTGAAGGCAGCCGGATTGCTTGATCGCCGCAGGGGCTTCGGACCTTTGGCGGAGCAGTTGGGGATCGGCGAAGGATCGGAAGAAGAAGAGGATGAGGACGACGAAGAAGAGATCGATTTAGCGACAATCGATGCGGAGTTCGAAGGCGCCGCGGACGATGCGCCACCGGCCGAAGGGTAGCTTCCTTATTGGCGCTATTGAAAATCATTCTTAAGATGTAATGTTGTCCCTAGCGCTCACAAAGATGGCGACCCATGCGGGATTCAGTTGCCCTTGAATTGAGAAATGTTCGTCACGCGTTCGGCGAGACGATTGCTGTTGACGATTTCAGCATCAATGTTCGAACGGGCGAGGTCGTGTGCTTGCTGGGGCCGTCTGGTTGCGGCAAGACGACCGCGCTCCGGGTCGCGGCAGGGCTTGAGAATCTTCAAGAAGGGGAAATTTTTGTCGGCGGTAACCTTGTGGCCGGACCGGCTGCGAACGTACCGCCGGAGCGGCGCGGCATCGGCTTGGTGTTTCAGGATTACGCCCTTTTCCCGCATTTGACGGTCATTGAAAACGTTG
>JAYPOZ010000077.1:8929-19442 GCA_038131165.1 Rickettsiales bacterium
GTTCGGGCTGATGCATTTGAGTTCGGGCGAGCGGAACATTCGCGCGGTAACGGTCCTCGAACAGGTCGGCATGAAGTGGGCGGTATCTCGCTATCCTCACACGCTGTCAGGCGGGCAACAGCAACGCGTTGCTTTGGCCCGCGCGATGGCGCCAAACCCGCCGGTGATTCTACTCGACGAGCCGTATTCGGGTCTGGATGCCCGCCTGAGGGACAAAGTGAGGGACGAAAGCCTGCACATACTCAAGGACAGCGGCACGGCTGCTTTGTTGGTTACCCACGATGCCGAGGAAGCGATGTTCATGGCGGATCGCATCGGCGTCATGCAGGACGGACGTTTGGTGCAGGTCGGTAAGCCCGAGCAGCTCTATATGGAGCCTGAAAACGCCTTTGTGGCTGAGTTCTTCGGCGAGGTGAACAAGCTTACCGGAGAGTCAAAGGGGGGCATCGTGAGCACGCCCGTCGGCGATTTTGCGGCGCCGGCAATGAAGGATGGGGAATTGGCGGATGTCCTGATCCGGCCCGAGGCCATCAAACTGGAGTCTCGCGGGGAGTGTTCCGGATTGCACGGAAGAGTCCTGGCAGCCAGGATGTTGGGGCGGAGCAGCCTCGTCCATCTTTGTTTGTGTGAAGCGGCAGGGTGCGAACTGCACCTGCATTCCCGTGTTCCCGGCCGCTATCTGCCCGTTGAAGACGAAGTCCTCTCGATAGGGCTTGACCCTAGCCAGGCCTTTGTTTTTCCGGCGGTGATCTCGAAATAGTCGATGCGCCAGCCTTAAGTTGGTGTCAGCGGATAAGCGAGGTAGTTGCGCATGCTGGCTTCGCATGCATGAATGCCAATCAAAGTAATCGGGAGAGTCACCATGGGAACGTTTAGCATCTGGCACTGGCTGATCGTACTGGCCGTTGTGTTGGTCCTTTTCGGAGGCGGCGGCAAGATCTCCAAGCTGATGGGCGATTTCGGGAAAGGGCTGAAATCCTTTAAGAAGAACATAAAGGAGGAGGGCGAGGATGGCTCTGACGGCACCTCTGACGAGGCGCCCGCGAAGATTCTCGAGACGGATAAGAAGGCGGGGACTGCTGAGGCTACATCCGATAGCAGCAAAGATCGCGCGGCGAGCCGCTGATTTCGTCGGCAGAGGCGTATCCCGCGCCTGAGTGGCAATAGTTCATGTTCGATATCGGCTGGCAGGAGTTGTTTCTGATCGGATTGATCACGATTCTCGTGATCGGCCCAAGAGAACTTCCTCGTGTTCTGAGAACCGTCGTCGCCGCCGTCCGCAAGATGCGTGGCCTCGCCAACGATTTCCAAAGAGGGATCGACGAGTTGGCGCGGGAGACGGAATTGGATGATATCCGCAAGGATCTGGAACGCACAGCGACGCTCGATCTGGAGCGTGACTTGAAGGAGACGATAGATCCCACCGGCGAATTGAGTAATTCCGTACGTGAGTTGGAAAACGAAATGTCGGGTACGGGCGAGGAGATTGAACGCGACGTCAATCTCGATGAACGTGAGGACGTGGATCGATCCGGCGACGGCCCGGCGCCGACCCAGCGATTGACGAGCGGCTAGCAGATGGAAAGCGAGGTCGAAGAAGGCAAGATGCCTCTACTCGATCATCTGATCGAGTTACGCAGCCGGCTGATCTATTCGTCGGTCGGGTTTCTGATTTGCTTTCTGTTCGCGTTTTATTTTGCTGCCGATATCTTTAATTTCCTGGTTCAGCCGCTCGCCGATTTATGGAAAGGAGATGAATCACGGCGGCTGATCTACACCGCATTGCACGAAAAATTCTTTACGGAAGTGAAGGTTGCGTTTTTTGCGGGCGCGTTCCTAGCTTTCCCGGTGATTGCCGTACAGGTCTGGATGTTTATCGCGCCGGGCCTCTATAAGCACGAGAAGCGCGCGTTCATGCCGTTTCTCGTGGCGACACCCATCCTCTTCTTTATCGGCGGCGCCTTTGTCTACTATATCGTGTTGCCGGTTGCCTGGACGTTCTTCGCGGGTTTTGAGCAGCAGGCCGCGGATGGCACAATGGCCATCACGCTCGAGCCGAAAGTGAATGAGTATCTTTCGCTGGTAATGCGTTTGATCTTCGCGTTCGGTATCAGCTTCGAGTTGCCCGTGGTAATGACCCTATTGGCCCGGGCTGGGTTGGCGACCAGCGACGGTATGCGGCAGAAAAGGCGTTACGCCATCGTCATCGCCTTTGTCGCGGCGGCAATCCTGACACCCCCTGATCCGCTGAGCCAAATCGGTCTCGCAGTGCCGATTATTTTGCTTTACGAGATATCGATTTATTGCGCGATGCTCGTTGAACGCGGGCGGGTAAAGCGGGAAGCTGAGATTGATCCAGACGCAGAGGTCGATGTCGCCTGATCGCGTGCGTGTCGATAGACGATGCGTTCCGGTTTCCGTATAAACGCGCGAACAATAGTTGGATAGATGCACGATGCACGATCTTAGATACATTCGCGAACATCCCGAATCCTTCGATGCCGAGTTGAATAGGCGTGGTGCGGAGAGTATGTCAGCGCGGGTGCTGGAGATCGATGCGGCGCGACGCGCCGCACAGACCGCATTTCAAGAGATGCAGGAACGGCGGAATACGCTGTCGCGGGAAATCGGCAAGTTGAAGAAAGAGGGCGGAAGCGCCGATGCATTGATGATCGAGGTGCAGGGCTTGAAGGATGGCATCGCGGCGCGAGAAACAGAAGAACGAGAATATGCCGCGGCGCTTCAATCCTTGCTTCAGGAATTGCCGAATATTGCTGCGCCCGATGTGCCTGAGGGGAAGAACGAAGAAGACAATATCGAAGTCCGCGTCGTCGGCGAGAAGCCGACACTCGCGAGTGATCCGAGAGAGCATTTCGACCTCGGTGAAGCACTCCAGCAGATGGATTTCGATGCCGGCGCGAAATTGTCGGGTGCCCGATTTGTCGTTCTCAAAGGAGGATTGGCGCGAATGGAGCGGGCCATCGCCAATTTCATGCTCGATCTTCATACCGAGGAATTCGGCTATACCGAAATCGTGCCGCCGGCATTGGTGCGCGACGAGACGCTCTATGGCACGGGGCAACTCCCGAAGTTCGCCGAGGACCTGTTCCATACGGATGATGGATATTGGCTGATTCCGACGGCCGAGGTGCCGCTGACCGGCTTAGTCGCCGGCGATATCGTAAATGAGGACGATCTGCCGTTCCGCTATACGGCCTGGACGCCGTGTTTCCGCTCGGAAGCAGGTGCGGCGGGAAAAGACACGCGTGGTATGATCCGACAGCATCAATTCTCCAAGGTCGAACTGGTAAGCGTGACACATCCGGAACGTTCGGAAGATGAACTGGAGCGGATGACCAATTGCGCGGAGGAAGTGTTGAAGCGTCTGGGATTGGCCTACCGGGTCATGATGCTGTGCACTGGCGATATGGGGTTCGGTGCGCGCAAGACCTACGACCTTGAGGTTTGGTTGCCGGGGCAGGACCGCTTTCGCGAGATTTCAAGCTGCTCGAATTGCTGGGACTTTCAGGCTCGGCGGATGCGCACGCGCTTCCGCCCGAACGGGGGTAAGGGCACGGAATTCGTCCACACCTTGAACGGATCGGGGTTGGCGGTGGGCCGGACGATGATTGCAATTATCGAGAATTACCAGAATCCGGATGGCTCGATTGCGGTGCCGGATGTATTGCGCCCCTATATGGGCGGATTGGATAAGATCACCCCGTTGGTTGCATAATCCGAATGTTCAAACCGCCGCTCGATCTAACCGGTGCCCGCATTCTTGTGGTGAATGATGATGGTATTCGTGGTCCTGGCCTGAAAGTCTTGGAGCGTATTGCCAAGAGTTTTACCAAGGACGTTTGGGTCTTTGCGCCCGAAGAGGAGCAATCTGGCGCCGGTCATTCGCTTTCGCTCTTTAAGCCGATCCGGGTCACGAAGCTGGCGTCGCGCCGCTTTTCCGTCGGCGGCAGCCCCACGGATTGCGTGATGATGGCTCTGACGGAGTATATGCAGGATAAGCGGCCGGACCTGGTTTTGAGCGGGGTAAATCGAGGTGCCAATCTCGGTGACGAAATCACCTATTCCGGCACGGTGGCTGGCGCGATGGAAGCGACGCTTCTTGGTATGCCCGCGATCTCGTTGAGCCAACAGGTTCGTGGCGCGAAAGCACAATTCAAGACTACGGAAGCTCATGCGAGCGACATCATCGAACGGCTCCTCACCCTCGAGTGGCCTCGCGATGTCTTCATGAACGTAAATTTCCCGGATGTGCCTGCGGATGCCGTGACGGGCGTTTCCATGGTCCCGCAAGGGCGGCGAAAATCAGGATACAATTTGCACGAAATGCCCGATCCGCGCCGTGAAGGTCATTTTTACATCATCGGTACAGCAATCCAGGGACCGCATTATGGCAGAGCGGATTCGGATTACCGGGCTGTCGATCGAGGCGAAATTACCGTTACTCCTCTACATTGCGACCTGACTCACTACGGTGCCCTTCGGGCGCTGCGTAAGGCGTTCAAATGATTCCTTCGACGCGGAAGATTCGTCTTATTCTCGATCTTCGGCGTCGCGGCATCACGAATACCGACCTTCTTTCAGCATTCGAGCGGGTGCCGCGGGAGGAATTCGTCCCCGAGGCATTTGTCGATAAATGCTACGAAGATACAGCGCTGCCGATCGGATACGGACAAACCGTCAGCCAGCCGAGCGTGGTCGCGGTAATGCTTCAGGCGCTCGAATTATCGCCATCTCACAAGGTCTTGGAGATTGGCATGGGGTCCGGTTATCAGACCGCGCTGCTGACACACTTGTGCCGCCGGGTCTATGCGATCGAGCGGCACAAGGAATTGCAACGCAGCGCTGAAAAACGCCTGTATGCGTTAGGGCGTAATAATTTCACCAGCATTGCAGGAGACGGCAGCCTCGGTTGGCCGGAGCAAGCGCCTTTTGCCCGCATCATCTCGGCAGCTTCGGGTGAAGACGTTCCGCGCAAGCTGGTAGAGCAATTGGACGATGGCGGGATCATGGTCTTGCCGGTTGGCGGAGAAAGGTCTGAACAACGGATCGTGCGGGTCGAACGGAAGGGGGCGGATTTCGAGATCGAAGATCTGGGACCGGTACGATTCGTTCCCTTAATTGAGGGCGAGGGCTCTTGATGGACAGCGCGATTGAGGGGAGGCGCATAGCCGATTAGACTGCCGAGCATGCGCCGTCTTTGTCTCCCGTCCCTTTTTATTGCATTGATCCTTGCCGGTTGTGGTAGGCCAGCTCAAGTCACGCTCTATGAGGATCGCCAGGGCGGACTACAGAATAGCTCCGGCGACGCGACCACTCGGACCTCTGGCATCCACACTGTCAGGCAGGCGGACAGCGTTTATCGAATAGCACAACGCTATGGAATGTCCACGCGGGCGTTAATTGAAGCAAACGGTTTGCGGCCGCCGTATCGCTTGTTGGTCGGGCAGCAGTTGAAGTTGCCGAGACCGCGCCTCCATACAGTCGCCAGAGGCGAAACCGTCTACGGCATTTCCCGACAATATGGTCTGGCGATGAACAGTCTGGCACAGATGAATGGGCTCCAGGCCCCTTACAAGATTGTCGTGGGGCAAACGCTGCGGCTCCCGGGGGCGGTAGAAGTGGCGCCCAATGTGTCTTCGGCCCAGCCCGGCAAGTCCGTCGCTGAAGGGCGCAGGCAACGCAGAGACGTTCGTACGGAACAGGCAAGGCCTGCATCCGCGGTTGCCCGCGGCGGGCCACGTCACCGCGTCCCACCTCTCTCCGCAGGTGGGTTTATTTGGCCGCTCGAAGGCAAGGTGATTTCTCGGTTCGGGGTAAAAGGCAAGGGGCTGCATAATGACGGAATCAATCTCGCGGCACCTCGCGGAACGCCGGTGCGCGCGGCGCAAACCGGTGTGGTGGCGTACGCGGGCAATGAGTTGAGGGGATTCGGCAATTTGGTCCTGATCCGCCATTCGAACGGAATCATGACGGCCTACGCCCATAACGAGGAATTGCTCGTGAAGCAGGGACAAAAGGTGGAACGGGGGCAAAAAGTCGCCAAGGTAGGCAGCACCGGCAGTGTCGAAACTCCGCAGTTGCACTTCGAAGTGAGATCGGGCCGCGACCCGATTGATCCGGTCAAATTCCTGCGGCGAAATGCGGCTACCTAAGCGGCTGGCGTAATCGTCCGGCCAAATCCTGGATGAACTGCCAGGCCACCCGTCCGGAACGGGAACCCCGTGTGGCCGACCATTCGATTGCCTCAGCCCGCCATTCTTCTTCGCTTATGGTCAGACCGTGAAATTCGATATAGCCGCCAATCATTTCCAAATAGGTAGACTGGTCGCAATTGTGAAATCCGAGCCAAAGGCCGAAGCGGTCCGACAATGAGACCTTTTCTTCCACGGCTTCGGACGGATTGATGGCGGTGGAACGCTCGTTCTCCATCATGTCGCGCGGCATTAGATGACGGCGGTTCGAGGTCGCATAGAATATGACGTTTGCCGGGCGCCCCTCGATGCCCCCTTCGAGCACCGCCTTCAAAGATTTGTAGTTGGCGTCGTCGCCGTCGAACGAAAGATCGTCGCAAAAGACGATGGACTGTCTCTCGGAGGCCTTCAGCATGCTCAGCAGAACGGGCAGGGAGGGGATATCCTCGCGATGAATTTCGACCAGAGCCAACCGGTTGCCTCCCTTGGCGCGGACCTCTGCATGTACGGCCTTGACCAGGGAACTCTTTCCGGTTCCCCGTGCGCCCCATAGCAAGGCATTGTTTGCCGGTAGTCCCGCTGCGAATCTTTCCGTATTGTCGAGCAAAATGCGCTGCTGATGCTCGATTCCCTTCAAGAGTTCGATTTCCACCCGATTTACCGCGGGAACCGGCTCCAGCCATTGATCGTTCGCGTGCCAGACAAAGGCATCCGCCGCATCCAAGTCGTTTCTGCGACTGGTTTGCGGGGCTACTCGCTCCAGAGAATCGGCGATACGGGAGAGGACTTCGATCAGCTTGTCATCATTCATAGAGGGGGTCCGGAAAGGCGGGAAAGGGCGCCGGACCCTAGTCTCGGGAGCGGGATTCGTCAATTGCCGGCAATCGGTGCTTGTAATCTGGGGCCGGTGAATTGAATTTACCGCAAAGGCCTGTATAGTCGCGCGCTACGCGCCTTTCCGCGCCGCAATTGGAGGAGCTCCACATGTTTATTTCCGAAGCTTGGGCCCAGGGTGCTGGCGGTGCCGGGGGTGGCGACGTCTTTTCGATGATGTTCCCGCTGATTTTGATTTTTGCCGTCTTTTATTTCCTGCTTATCCGGCCTCAGCAAAAAAAGATGAAAGAGCATAGAGAGATGCTCGGCGCTGTGCGGCGGGGAGACAAGGTCGTAACTGGCGGTGGTATCATCGGTACGGTAGCCAAAGTGATCAGCGACGACGAACTGCAGGTCGAAATCGCCGAGGGCGTTAAGGTAAAGATCGCTCGAGCGACGATCGCCAGCGTTATGTCGAAGACCGAACCGGTCAAAGAGAAAGAAGCATCGGCGAAATCGGAAAAGAAGCCCGAGCCGGCAAACGATGCGGGCGATCGGGCGGATAAGAAAGACGAGAAGAAAGAAGGGGCGAGTTTGATAAGCCGCCTGACCGGAAAAGATTGAACGACAGAAAAGCACGGCCCTCCGCATGATTAATGTTTCAATCTTCCAGCGGGTGACGGTCCTCGTCATCTGTTTGCTGGGCGTACTCTACGCGCTACCGAATGTGCTTCCGAGCAAAGCGTTCGATGGTTTCCCCGAGTGGATGCCGGGCAAGACCATCAATCTTGGTCTGGACCTGCAGGGTGGAATTCATCTGTTGTTGAAGGTGGAGACCGATGTAGCGATCGATGAGATGGTCGGCAATTTGGAGGGCGACATCCGCGAGATACTGCGGGGCCGGAAAGTTTTCCCGAAGAACATGAAAATCGATGGCAGCGCCGTCGAATTCGACGTCTCCGATCCCAGCAAACGCGATGAAATTCGAGACGAGATCATTCAACGGAATCCTGGCATCACCACGGATACGCTGGATGCAGGCGGCTTCCGCATTGAGTTCACCGAACAGGCGGTCCTGGATCGGCGTCGTGATATCGTCCGTCAAGCCCTTGAAATTATTCGTATTCGCATTGACGAGACGGGAACTCGAGAGCCCACGATCCAGCAGCAGGGCGATGACAGAATTCTGCTGCAGATTCCGGGGGTCGACGACCCCGAACGGGTCAAGAGCGTCCTGAATACCACCGCGAAGTTGACCTTTCATTTGGTCCATCCTGAGATTTACGGAGTGGGTCGTAGGCCGCCACCCGGTTACTTGGATTTGCCGTCCGCGGAAGGTGGACCGGACGCGCCTGTCCAGCGATACTGGGTGCGCCGCAAGGTCGATGTCGGCGGGGACCGTTTGGTCGACGCCCAACCGAGTTTCGATCAGAATCGACCGGTAATTTCATTCCGCTTCGACCAGGCGGGTGCGCGCAAGTTCGGCGCGGTGACAACGCGCAGCGTCGGGCGCCTGCTCGCCATTGTGCTGGACGACAAGGTCATTAGCGCACCGCGGATCAACGAGCCGATTACCGGCGGCAGCGGCATTATCACGGGGCAGTTCAGCGTACAGGAAACACAGGACACGTCATTGCTGCTGCGTGCGGGCGCACTCCCGGCGCCGGTCTCCTTTCTTGAGGAACGGACGGTTGGACCCGGGCTCGGCCGCGATTCGGTCGAGGCCGGCAAGAGCGCGAGCCTGATCGGGCTGGCGCTGGTCGTCGTCTTTATGTTCGTGATTTATGGGCGCTTCGGCCTGATGGCGGACGTTGCGCTGTTGTTCAACATTGCTTTGATTTTCGCCCTGCTGTCGACCCTGCAGGCAACGCTGACGCTGCCGGGTATCGCGGGGATCGTGTTGACGATGGGCATGGCGGTCGACGCCAATGTTCTGATCTTCGAACGTATCCGGGAAGAGATCAAGGCCGGTCGGGGCCCGATCAGCGCGATCGATGCCGGATACAAGCGCGCATTGACCACGATCATCGACTCCAATCTCACGACCTTGATCGCATCCGTGCTGTTGTTTGCCTTCGGATCGGGGCCGATCAAGGGATTTGCGGTGACGCTGTCGATCGGCATTTTGACTTCAATGTTCACGGCAATCATGGTGACCCGATTGCTGGTGGTACTCTGGGTGCGCCGGAGCCGCCCACAGACGTTGCCGATTTAGGCGGGGGGTAGATAGCGTGAAGCCGATTCGTTTAATTCCCGACAATACCGCCATCAAATTCCTTGAACTGCGGAAGCTGGCCCTGACCTTCTCGGTCTGTCTGGTCATCGCCTCCGCGGCGCTCTTCATCGGGCGCGGCCTTAATCTGGGGATCGATTTCCTTGGCGGCATTCTGATGGAAATCAAGACCACCGGACCCGCCGATTTGGGCGCCCTGCGGAGCAAAGTCGGCGGCTTGGGTCTGGGCGATGTCTCCCTGCAGGAATTCGGATCGGGAGATACGGTGCTTCTGCGGGTGCAGCGCCAGGAAGGCGGCGACGACGCGCAGAAGATCGCCGTCGATCGGATCAAGGAGGCCCTGGTAGGGCAGGTCGCGGAATACCGGCGCACGGAATTTGTCGGTCCGACGGTCGGCGCAGAGTTGAAAGAAGCGGCGATTTGGGCGGTCCTGGCTGCCGTTGGCGCGATCCTGCTCTACATCTGGTTTCGCTTCGAGTGGCAGTTCGGCGTGGGCGCGGTCGTTGCCCTCAGTCATGACGTGCTTTCGACCATCGGACTGTTCGCGCTGCTGCAGCTTGAGTTCAATGTCTCGACAGTGGCGGCGGTACTGACAATCGCGGGGTATTCGATCAACGATACGGTGGTCGTGTACGACCGTGTGCGGGAAAACCTCCGGCGGTACAAGAAGATGCCGATGATCGAACTATTCAATCGGTCGATCAACGAGACTCTCTCCCGGACGGTAATGACGAGCGTGACGACACTCCTGGCCTTGCTGGCGCTGTATTTCTTTGGCGGAGAAGTCATTCAGGGCTTCACGATCGCGCTGATTTGGGGGGTCTTTGTCGGCACCTATTCCTCCGTTGCTTTGGCGGTGCCGATTTTGGTCTATCTCAAGATCGACCGGCGGGCGCTTGAAAGCGAGGAGCCGGAAGAAGCGTCGGAACCTCAACCGGGTGCCTAGACGTGGATATTACGCCTCTGATACCCGAAGGCCGACAGATTGTGCATAGTTATGGCAGCGGTCGCTTTAAGGTCTCTCAGATCGAGTATCAGGGATCGATCATCGTGCTGCCGGGGCGCACGATTTCCTGGAGCGTCGACGGCCTCGACGACATAAATCTGGAAACGTTGGAGCCTGTCCTGGCGGAAGCCCCCCGGATCGAAATCCTGTTGATCGGCTGCGGTGCGATGATGCAGCTCGTGCCGCGTGCCTTGCGCGATGCCTGCCGTCAGAAGGGACTTGCGGTCGAAGCGATGGATACGGGGGCAG
>JAYPOZ010000077.1:19452-22560 GCA_038131165.1 Rickettsiales bacterium
GTGCCGGACCTACAACATCCTCGCCGCGGAAGGACGTCGCGTCGCGGCGGGCTTGGTGGCGCTCGGCTGAAGCGCTTCTTATGCGCTGAATTCTGGACAAAAAAAGGGCGGGGCCAAGACCCCGCCCTTTTGTCGCGCGTTGGCCTTTAGTAGATGTTCTGCGCCGAAACCATGGCGAAAAGCATCGGTATCGAAAGCATCGTATTGGTGCGCGAGAAGAGCATCGCCTTGCGGCCTGCCGCAGCCTTCTCGTCGGCCGTGCCGTCCACGATTCCCAAAGCCACCTTCTGGTTCGGCCAGATGATGAACCAGACGTTGAACCACATGATCGTGCCCAGCCACATGCCGATGCCGATGGCGGTGTGCTTCGCGACACCGTCCATAAGGCCCAGCGTAATGGCCTGCGAGATGTAGCCGTTCATGAAGGCCAGGATCAACCCGGTGACGATCGTGCCCATGGCGCCCCAGCGGAACCACCAAAGGGCGGCTGGCGCGATCACCTTGCTGATCGCCGGCTTCTGTTCGTCCGGAATATTGCCCATATTGGGAATCTGGACGAAATTGAAGTACCAGAGAATGCCGATCCACATCACACCGCTCAGCACGTGCAGCCAGCGGAAGATAAAAGCCCAAAATGCATGATCGAGTTGTCCGCCGGTGCCCATGAAGAGCGCCAGCATCAACGCCGCCAAAATAAAGCCGGTAACGATCGTGCGCGAAAGCGATGTCAGAATGCCTGCCATCGGTACTCACCTCCCATATCTATGTCCCATTGCGTCCAAGCGATCACAATATCTTGATGAGAGTATAGGTCAACTCCACCAAATCTGCCAATCCCATAACTTTCCAGGTCAGCTTTGCGGTGATCGAACCTCTAAGGTAATGCTTTTGACGGAATTGTGAAGAGAAACCCGCACGTCACGTCGATTGGCGGTCCGCTCCATGGCGGCTATAGTCCCGCGTCTCCATTTCTTTTCCCGGCGGCGTCGCGTGGCATCCACACCCCCTTTGAGTTCCACACCCCCTTTGAGTTATTGTGCGGAAGAAGTCCGCAGATACGACCGGGACCGGTTTCTGACGGCTCTGGCGGCACCCGCCGACAAGCGGGAGGCGCTCTTCGCTCTTTATGCCTTCAATATCGAGATTTCGAAAATCCGCGAAATCGTCAGCGAGACCATGCTGGGGTCGATCCGGCTGCAATGGTGGCGCGAAGCCATCGCCGCGATTTATGGAGAAGGCGCGATCCGCAAGCACGCGGTGGCCGAGGCGCTGCATGAGGCGGTGCGGTCCCGCGCGCTGAGCCGGCGCCATTTCGACGTGTTGATCGATGGCCGGGAGCTCGATCTCGAAGAATTGCCGCCCGCCGATATCCAGGCCTTGCTTGACTATACGGACGCCACATCGGGCGCGTTGGTGCTGCTGGCGATGGAGGCGCTTGCCGGCGCGCTGGAAGAGGCGGAGACGGAAGCGGGCCGCGGGGTCGGCCGGGCCTGGGCACTGATCGGGCTGTTGCGCGCGATGCCATACCGGTTGCAGCGCGGGCGAATCGATCTGCCGGCATCGCTGGCGGAAAAGCATAGGGTCGACCGGCGCCAGATGCTGAATCTCAAGCCGTCGCCCGAATTGGCAGCCGCCGCGAAAGAGTTGGCGGGGCTTGCGCGGCGCGAACTGTCGGCGGCGCGGGCACTGCGTCGCCAGGTTCGCAGACCCGCCCGCGCGGCCCTGCTGCCCGCGGCCCTCGCGGACGGGTATCTTCGGCGCTTGGCGCGGGTCGATCACAACGTGTTCGACAGGAGACTGGGCGATCCGCCGGGTCTGGCGTCGCTTCGGCTTGCTTATCGTTCGACAATCGGGCGGTATTGATCGGCGACATTTGGGAGGAATACGACGTGAAATTGTTCGACTTATCGGGAAAAGTGGCCGTCGTCACCGGCGGCAATGGCGGCATCGGCCTGGCGATGGCGACCGGCATGGCGGAGGCGGGGGCGTCCATCGTCGTGGCGGGGCGCAACGCGGCCAAGAATGCCGCCGCCGTCTCCGGTCTGGAGGCGTCCGGCGCGGCGGCCGCGGCGTTCGAGGTCGACGTGACCGAGGAGGGGGCCTGCGCCGCCCTGATGGCCTTCGCCGCGGAGCGGTTCGGGCGCATTGATATTCTGGTCAACAACGCCGGGACGAACATCCGCAAGGCGCCGCAGACGCTAAGCCTGGCGGAATGGTCCACTGTCATCGACACCAACCTCACCAGCGCCTTCGTGTGCTCGCAGGCGGTCTATCCACATCTCTGCGCGGTCGGCGGCGGCAAGATCATCAACATCGGGTCCATGTACTCGCTCTTCGGTGCCCCCATGGTCGTCGCATATTCCGCGAGCACGGGCGGGATCGTGCAGATGACCAAGAGTCTCGCCGCCGCCTGGGCCAAGGACGATATCCAGGTCAACGCGGTGCTGCCGGGCTGGATCGACACGGACCTGACGCGGCAGGCCCGGGTCGATCTGCCGGAACTAAACGACAAGGTGCGGTCCCGGACTCCGGCGGGCCGGTGGGGCGAGCCGGACGACCACAAGGGCGTTGCGGTCTTTCTCGCGAGTGCCGCATCCGATTTCGTCTCCGGCGCGTCGATCCCGGTCGACGGTGCCTTTGCGGTCAGCGGATAGTCCACTCGGCGGCGGCGCGCGGAGGCGAAATGCAGGGCCGGAGGGTTATCAAAAAACGAGGATCGACCCCATGCACAGTACTACAATACCGCTCCGAGCCCTCTCGGCGGGGCGTCGGTGTTTGATTTGCTTGATTCACTTGTCCAAGAACGGGATCGCTTCATAACACAAAGTAGACAAAATGTCGGCTTCGTGATGGAAGACTGGAACGGGGCGAACCGGCGACCTGGCGGGGAAATGCCGCGCTCTATTCCGCCGCGGCGCGCGGGCGACCGAGCCAGGCATCGAAATCGGCGAGCGCGCGCGTGGAATACGCCTTCTTCCGGTCCCGGCCTTTCGGGCGCTTTCCGTCCGAGACCAGCGGGGGAAGAAGCCCGAAATTGACGTTCATCGGCTGGAAGGTCTCGCTGTCGGCCCCGCCGGTGATGTGACCGAGGAGCGCGCCGTGGGCGGT
>JAYPOZ010000078.1:0-22304 GCA_038131165.1 Rickettsiales bacterium
GTCATGCTCGAAGGCGAACGCCCTCTTTGACGCTTGTGGCCTTTCGCCTCTTAACGCCTTGTTAAGGGTTCCAGCCTACAGTAGCCTTCAGCAAGACATGGAGCCTTAAGAATCCGTGCTGCCGTTGGGAATGAAGAGACGGTCTATGAAGAAAGGAAATCAGCTGATGGAAGGATACGACCTTCCTTCGGAACAGGAAGAAGCGGCGTATGAATCATTTCGCTCCGCCCACCTTCCTGTGCTTTCCGTATTGGAAATCATCGAGTCGCCGGACGATTCACCCTCAATGGCGCTTTACGTTTTGACCGGACGGCGCTTGAACGTCCGGTAAAAGAGCTCCTCCCCGCGAAGATAATCTCTGACTCTACGTCCGCGCGATGGTCCATCGGTGGCTCTGATCTATGTGTAATGGAGCTTTGCCCTCAACCGACCGAGAAGAAACCATCAATGTCGAACGAACCGAAGTTGGATTTCGAAACCCTGCATGAGATCGTGCAGCGTGCAAAATTGAACCTGTCGCATCATCTGTGGGATTACTTGGTCGGCGGGACGGAGACCGAAACCACGCTGAAGCGCAATCGCATGGCGCTCGATGCACTGGCTTTCCGACCGCGTGTTCTCAACAATGTGGCCGATGTCGATTGTTCCATGGAACTGCTCGGCCGCAAACTGCGCCTGCCGGTCATCCTGGCGCCCATCGGTTCGCTCGAATCTTTTCATCCGGGCGGCGGCGTCAGTTCCAGTCAGGCGGCGGCGGAGTTCGGCTGCTGTCACATGTTGAGTTCGGTCTCGGGGCCGGGCCTCGAAGAAGTCGCCAAGTGCGCGGACAACATGAAAATCTTCCAGCTCTATGTGCGGGGCGACGACGACTGGGTCGACGATGTCGCCCAACGCGCCATTGATAACGGCTACGACGCTTTCGCGATCACGGTCGACACGGCGCATTACAGCCGCCGCGAGCGCGATATCGCAAAGCGGTTCGAGAAATCCTGGGCCCGGCGCAACAGTGCCAATTGGAACCATCAGGCGATGTTCGACTGGGGCTGCCTGGAACGTTTCAAGTCGAAGCACGACATTGCGCTGTTCATCAAGGGCATCGCGACGCCACAGGATGCGCTCAAATGCATCGACCTTGGCGTCGAGGGCATTTACGTCTCCAACCACGGCGGCCGGCAATTGGATCACGGACTCGGCTCCATCGCGGTCCTGCCGGAGATTGTCGACGCGGTCGACAAGAAGGCGATTGTCGTCGTCGACGGCAGTATCTACCGGGGCACGGACTTGGTGAAGGCCATTGCGCTCGGCGCCGATGCGGTCGGCATGGGCCGGATGCAGGGTTTCGGCCTGGCGGCAGGCGGTCCTGCGGGTGTCGTGCGGATGCTGGAGATACTCGAGGACGAGGTGACCAAGGTTCTGGGGTTGCTTGGCGTGAACAGTCTCTCGGAAGTCAACCGCAGCCATGTTGTCGAAGCGCCGGTGGTCACGCAGCCGGGCCTTTTCAGCGCCTTTCCGCTGCTCGACGTGGACGCCAATCCTTACTAAGAGTCTCCACGCTGTGCCGCCCTCAAGGATCGTAGCGGTGCAGCATGAGTGAAGACCGCCTCGCCGGGCCATGGCGCCTGCGCATCGCCATGCTTATGGGGGCGCATATCGTCGGCACCATCAATGTCGTCTCCGTGCTGGCGATGGCGCCGGTGATCCAGCGGGACCTGAGCCTCAGCGCGACCGAAGTCGGATTGCTGATGACCGCATACTACTGTGGCCAGGCGATCTGGTCGCTCCCTGCCGGCGCTTTCGTCGACAGGGCCGGTGTCGGGCGCGTCCTGATCGGCGCGATGATCGGGATTTCCATCGGGACGTCCGTCGTCGTCGTCTCGCCCAATCTGCCGGTGATCCTGTTCGGCATGCTGCTGATGGGCAGCGGTTATTCCTTAACCAATCCCTCGACCGCGAAAGGCGTGTTCGATTGGTTTCCCCAACGCCGCCGTGCGACCGCGATGGGGGCGAAGCAGACCGGTGTGCCGCTCGGCGGCGTGATCGCGGCGGGACTCGGCGTCTTGGCGGGGAGTGTCGACTGGCGCCTCGTGCTTGTGGGGGTGGTCGGACTTACGCTGGCCTTCGGTCTCGGTTGTATCGTGTTGGTCGATAGGAACCAGCCGGTCGCGGCGGCCGCCCGCCGGCCGTTCGCGGGTCTCCGGGAGCTGCTTGGCGATATGAACTACGGACGCTTCGTGCTCTCGAACCTGCTTTATAACTTCGGGCAGGGAAACTTCTTCGCTTTTCTCACGCTGTTCGTCCGCGACGCCCTTTACGCCAGTCAGGAGTTCGCCAGCCTGTGCCTGGGCATCGCCCAAGCGGCGAGCGCCGCCGCGCGCTTTGGGTGGGGCGTGGTCAGCGACATTCTGTTCCACGGACGGCGGAAGGCGCTGGTGGTCGGCATCGGCATCGCGGCAGCTGCGATGCTTGCCATGATGCCGCTGGCGGCGGGCGGATGGCCGGTACCCGCAATTGTGCTGATCGTCTCCGGACTCGGCATCACGGTGGCCAGCTACGCGGGGCTGATGCAGACCATGTCGGTTGAGGCCGTGGCGCCGCACCTGACCGGCTCGGCGGTCGGCTATAACGGAATCAGCACCCATATGGGTGCCATCGTCGGCCCGCCCGTCTTCGGCGCCATCGTCGACGCCACCGGCAGCTATAGCGGCGGTTGGCTGGTCACCGCAGTTATGGTCATGGCGGGCGTGCTGGTAGTGGGATTGGGGTTCCGCCCCGGCGGATCACGGTAACCTTGACCTGCGCTCTGTCCCCCCTCCCCGCGAAGAAAGGGGGGCATCGTGCCGTCAGACGACCGGACAGAGTCCGCCATCGACATTAATCGCGGTGCCGGTGATGTAGCCGCCGTGATCGGATGCAAGCAAACAAGCGATGGCGGCATACTCCTCTGCCCGGCCGACCCGTCCCATGGGCAACCCTTTGCCGAAATCCGCAAGCCATTCTTCGAAGCTCTTGTTATCGCCGGCATTCTTGTGCCGTTGCACCCATTGGTCGCTCTCGATTCGTCCGACCATCAAGCCATTCACCAAGATATTATCGGCCGCGTACTCGCAGGCCATCGCCTTGGTCAACGACATGCCGGCCGCTCGGCTGATCGCCGTCGGTCCGCCTTCCGCCGGCGTCGCCTTGGCGCCGGTGTTGAGCGAGTTGATGATCCGGCCCCATTTCTGCGCCTTCATATGGGGAATACAAAGACGACTAAAGCGGATATTGGAGAACAATTTCAGAGTGAGATCGTGCTCCCAATCCTCGTCGCTCAAATCCATAAAGGCCGAGCGTTTCGAGGTGCCCACGTTGTTGACCAGAATATCGATGGGTCCGAGCTCTTTAACCGCGGCGGCGTGCGCCGCCTCGATTTCCGATTTCTCCAGCACATTGCAGGAATAAGCGCCGACGGTGCCGCCAGTCGCTTGCTCGATCTCCTTCTTGGTTTCATCCAGGATATCCTGACGGCGGGCCACCAGAGCGACCTTGGCGCCCGACTCGGCGAACATCATGCCCATGGCCTTGCCCAGACCGAGGCTGCCTCCGGTAATCAGTGCCGTGCGGCCATCCAAACGAACTTCCATGATTCTCTCCCCTATGCGGACCGGCGGGACCATTGATCCCGGCAGGTCGGTTGATTGATCTGCTAGGAACCTTGAGCGATGGGCGCGGCGATCAAGCCGAACGATGCGTCGCGATCAGCCCGCGTCCTTCAGCGTCGACAAAGCTTCGTTAAGCTGCGTCATACGGTCATGATGGCCGAACCCGCTATCCGGGTGATGCACCGTCGCGAGCATCCGGTAGCGGGCCCGCACGGCCTTTTGATCCGGCCGGGTATTGGGCGGAAACCCCAGCACATAAAGTGCGTCGGCCCGGGTCTTCACACCGTTCGACAACGGCTCGAACGCGAGCGCCATGACCGCACCCTTGAGCCGGTCGATTTCAGTCTCGGCCTTCCGGAGGCGATCGCCGAGACGCGGTTTCCTGCCTTCTTCCAAGGTCAGGGCGACGCCGCCTTCCTCCATGGCCAGCGCCATGCCGAGAGCACGGCGAATCTCGGGAATTTTGTATCCTTCGGGCAGGCGCACCTGCAGGCGCGGTTTTCGCCGCCAGGGTTTGTTGGCGCTGGGGCCGGATTTGAGCACGATTTGCTCGCGGTCGTCTGGCGTGGGCTCGCCCGGATCCGGAAACTTCGCCACCACCTCGCGTGGCACCAGGAGCAGCACCGACCGCGCGAGGTCGCCCGCGTTGACTTTCTGGCTCTCGGCGAGTGCGGTCACGGCATCGCGAAAGGCAGATGCGCAAGGGATCGCGTAGGAACGCTTGCGGTTGCTGTCCGATCTCGGTGCCATGGGTCTCCCTTTTCGGTGGGGCAAGATGTTGTGGGCATGAACACTTTACCCACGAAATGATGGGGCGCACATTGACGTTCGGAAAAGTTCGTGTCAACTGCGGTTGTAGTTGCAAAGGCAGGTTTTTGCCGTTCTCACTCAGGCGCGCAAGGTGCCGCCGGTTTGCTTCTCGACATTCGCGACGACTTTTGTGGCAATCGCTTCGATTTCCTCATCGGTCAAGGTGCGCTCGGTCGGTTGCAGGGTCAGCCAGATGGCGACCGACTTGCGTCCGGCTCCCACCGAGTCGCCTTCGTAGACGTCGAAGACGCCGGCATCGGTCACCAAGGCCTTATCGGCATTCCGCGCGGCGCGTAAAATCTGATCGGCGCTCACCTTGCTGTCGACGACAAAGGCGAAGTCGCGGTGCAGCGGTTGAAAGGGCGAGATGTCGAGCGACGGGCGGGCCTTGCCGCCGCGCTGTTTGGGCTGCGGCACATGGTCGATGAATATCTCGAAGGCGGCGGCGGGTCCCCGGTCGCCGAGCCGGCGCAACACCTTGGGATGAACTTCGCCGAACCAGGCGAGTACCGTCTTGCCGAGCCGCAGCGACCCGGAGCGGCCAGGATGATACCAGGAGGGCGCATCAGCGCCTATTTGCAGATTGTCGACCGGGGCGCCAATGGCCGCGAGGACCGCAAGCGCGTCCGCCTTGGCCTCGAAGACGCCACTTTCCGCCGGCGTGTCGCGCCAATGACGCGGCCCCGAAAGGCCGTGCCGGACGCCGGCGGCAACCGCGTCCTGGCCGGTCGGTGTGTCGTCCCGGTAGGCGGGGCCCACCTCGAACAGGCCGATGTCCGGATAGCCGCGGTCGGCATTGCGCTTCGCTGCCGCCAACAGGTTCGGCAGGATCGATGGGCGCATGACGTCGAGGTCCGCGCTGATCGGATTGGCAAGGCGCATAAGATCGGTGACGCCGCCAAAGAGATCGGCTTCCGTGCCCTGCATGAAGGACCACGTGACCGCTTCCATCATGCCGCGCTGTGCCAGCGTCCGCTTGGCGAAGGCCGCGCGCCGCTGCGGCACGCCGATGGCCGGCGCCGGCAGGGAAGAGGTCCGTTCCAATGGGACCACGGGGATCTCGTCGAAGCCCCGGATGCGAAGGACTTCCTCGATCAGGCAGTATTCGCTTTCGACATCGGCCCGCCAGGATGGCGTCGTGCCGTGAATGACCCCGTCCTCGACTATTGGCTGAAATCCGAGACGGTCCAGGATGGCGATCGCGTCATCCGTCTCCACGTCGACGCCGCCGAACGTCTTGAGGCGGGCCGGGCGGAGCGAGACTGCGCGCCGCCATTCCGGCATGTCGCCGGCGACGGTCAGCTCGGAGGCCTCCCCACCGCAAAATTCGAGGATCAACCGCGTGGCGACCTCGGCGCCCCAAAGCGCCGATTGCGGGTCTAGGCCACGTTCGAAGCGGTAACGGGCATCCGATTCGATGCCGAGTATTCGTCCGGTCGTGGCGGTACGAATCGGGTCGAAGAGGGCGACTTCGAGGAAGACGTTCGTGGTTGTCTCGGTGCAACCGGTCTCTTCGCCGCCCATGATGCCGCCGATGGCATGAACCGCGGTTTGGTCGGCGATCACGGTCATGCCGTCTTCGAGCGCTTATTCCTTGCCGTCGATGGCAAGGATGGTCTCCCCATGGCGGGCAAAGCGCATGGTGAGATCGCCCGCGAGCTTGTCCGCGTCGAAGACGTGCAGGGGCCGGCAGAGGTCGAAGGTCACCAGATTGGTAATATCGACGAGGGCTGAGATCGGGCGCAAGCCGATGGCGATTAGTCGATCCTGCACCCATTTCGGGCTCGGCCCGTTCTTGACGCCGCGGAAATAGCGCCCGACGACCATCGGGCAGGCGTCCTGATGGTCGGCGTCGAAATCGCGTTGCCATTTAATCGGCGGCTCGAAGCTGCCAGGAACCTCGCGCGTGTCGATCGGTTTCAGGGTGCCGAGTCCGGCGGCTGCGAGATCGCGCGCAATTCCGTGCACGCCGAAACAGTCGGCCCGGTCCGGAGTGATGCCGAGTTCGATGACCGGATCGTCAAGACCCATGAGTTCCGCCGCCTCCACACCGAGCGGCGTGTCCGCCGGCAGGTCGACGATGCCTTCGTGATCGTCGGAGAGGCCCATCTCGCGTTCGGAGAGCAGCATGCCGTTCGATTCGACACCGCGAATTTTGGTCGGCTTGAGGTCGATGCCGGTGCCGGGGATATGCGCGCCAGACGGTGCAAAGACGCCGATCAGGCCGGTGCGGGCGTTGGGAGCGCCGCAGACGACCTGGATTTCCCGGTCGTCGCCCGCATCGACGATGCAGACCCGCAGCCGGTCGGCGTCGGGATGCTGTTCCGCCTTGACGACGCGGGCCGTCCGAAATCCGGCGAGTGCCGCCGCTGGATTGCTGATATCTTCGACTTCAAGGCCGAGCATGGTGAGCCGCTCGCCGATCTCCTCAAGCGAAGCATCGGTCTCCAAATGCTCTCTCAGCCATTTCAGGGTGAACTTCATGGGGTGAGTCCCCGCAGCAGGGTCGGGACCTCCATGGGCACGAAGCCGTAGTGGCGCAGCCAGCGCAAATCCGCTTCGAAGAACGTGCGCAGGTCGGGGATGCCGTATTTCAGCATCGCGATGCGCTCCAATCCCATGCCGAAGGCGAATCCCTGGTATTCGTCGGGGTCGATCCCGCCGGCGCGCAGCACGTTCGGATGCACCATGCCGCAGCCGAGAATCTCCAGCCAATCGTCGCCCGCGCCGATCTTGATGCTCTCGCGGTCGCGCGCGCAGCCGATATCGACCTCGGCGGACGGTTCAGTGAAGGGGAAGTAACTGGGTCGGAAGCGCACCGGGACGTCATCGACCTCGAAATAGGCGCGGCAGAACTCGATCAGGCAACCCTTGAGGTGGCCCATGTGCGAGGTCTTGTCGACGACCAATCCTTCGACCTGATGAAACATCGGCGTGTGGGTGAGGTCCGAATCGCAGCGGTACGTGCGGCCGGGCGCGATGATGCGAATCGGCGGCTCCCCGGTCTCCATCGTGCGGATCTGCACCGGCGAGGTGTGGGTGCGCAGCACCATCCGCGAGCCGTCGTCCTTCTCCGGCAGATAGAAGGTATCGTGCATCTGCCGGGCCGGATGCTCCGGCGGAATATTCAGGGCTTCGAAGTTATGAAAATCGTCCTCGATATCGGGACCTTCCGCGACCGAAAAACCCATTTCACCGAAGATCGCGATCACTTCGTCCAGCGTCTGGCTGATCGGATGCAGGCGGCCCTCGCCGCCGTACTGCACCGGCAGGGTCACATCCACCGCCTCGTCGACGAGGCGCGCGTCGAGCGCCGCATCTTCAAGATCGGACTTGCGGGCGTCGATGGCGGACTGAACCGCTTCCTTGACCAGATTCAGCGCTTGCCCCGTGGCGCGCCGCGCCTCGGGGTCGAGCGCGCCCAACCCCTTCATCAGATCGGTGATCCGCCCTTTGCGGCCAAGCGTCGAGACGCGCAACTGCTCCAAAGCGTCAAGATCCGCGGCTGCCGCGACATCCGCCAGCAGCGCGTCCTTTAGGTGTTCGGGGTTTTCCATCGCCAGGATATCCATCGACAGGCCGAGGGCCGCGCCGGTGGGCGTTACGCGGCCAAGGCGGCCTGGGATTGGTCGACCAGCGCCTTAAACGCTTCCGGCTCGTGGATCGCGAGATCGGAGAGAACCTTGCGGTCGAGTTCGATGCCGGCCTTCTTCATGCCGTTCATGAACTGCGAATAGGTCACGCCGTGCGCCCGCGTGCCCGCGTTAATCCGCTGGATCCAAAGAGCGCGGAAGTTGCGCTTGCGGGCCCGGCGGTCGCGATAGGCGTATTGCAGGTCCTTCTCGACCCGCTGGACGGCGGCGCGGAAGGTGTTCTTCGAACGGCCCCGCGCTCCCTTGGCGAGCTTAAGGATTTTCTTGTGACGGTTCTGTTTGGTTACACCGCGTTTTACACGTGCCATGTGACCCTCCTATACCCGCAGGAAATTGCGTTTGACGATCCGCGCGTCGGCCGAGCACAGAATCTGCGTGCCGCGGTTCGTGCGTTTCATCTTCTGCGACCGGCGCCGCAGCATGTGTTGGAGGTTAGCACTATTGAAGCGGACCTTACCTTTGGCCGTGATTTTGAATCGCTTCTTCGCACTGCTCTTGTTCTTGAGCTTGGGCATTTTGATTTTCCTTGCGTTGCAAAATCTTCTTTGGACCGGGGAGGCATACCCATAGCCATCCAATCCGTCTTGCGAGCGCGGCTTATAGCCCTATGGTTCTCCTTATGCAAGGCCCGCGGGGGCCAATCAATTAGGGAAGAATACGATGGAACTGGGTCTAACGGGGAAACGGGTACTGATTACCGGCGCATCGAAGGGTATCGGGCGCGCCGTCGCCGAGACATTGGCGGAAGAAGGGTGCAGCCTGCATCTGGCTTCGCGTACGGAAGCCGACCTTGCGACGGCGCGGGACGAGATCAACGAGCGCCACGGAGTACAGGTGACCATCCATCCGCTCGATCTGTCCGACAGCGCCAATGTCCGCCAGCTGGTAAAGGATACGGAAGGCATCGATATCCTCATCAACAACGCCGGCGCAATTCCCGGCGGCGATATTGAGAAGGTCGACGAGGCGACCTGGCGGGCGGCCTGGGACCTTAAGGTCTTCGGCTATATCAACATGTGCCGCGAGGTCTACCCCGCGATGTGTGCGCGCGGACACGGCGTCATCTTCAACATCATCGGCATGGCCGGGCTCAATCCGCGCGCAAATTATATTGCCGGTAGTGTCGGCAATGCGGGATTGAATGCCCTGACCATCGGTTTGGGCGGCGAGAGCCTGGACCATGGCGTCCGCGTCCTCGGCATCCATCCGGGGCCCATCGAGACCGAACGCCTGACCACGCTTTACAAGGCGATGGCGGAGCGCGAACTGGGCGATACGTCCCGCTACAAGGAAATGTACAAGGGTTTACCGGCAGGTCGCCCCGGCACGCCGGAAGAATGCGCGACGGTCACGGCGATGCTGATCTCCGACAAATCCTATTGGGTCAACGGCTGCGTCATTCCGGTGAACGGGAAAGGAGCCGGCTGGTGAGTACCCCGCGCGTCGCAACCGAGATCGTTCGGCATCCGCAGGGTCCGGTCGCCCGCATCACGATTGAGAACGCGGCGAAGGCGAATTGCCTGCCGTCTTCAATCATTACGGAGTTGCGCGATACCTTTCGGGGCCTGCGCGAAGATACGGAACTGCGTCTCGCGGTTCTCACGGGGGCTGGGGATAGAAGTTTCATCGGTGGCGCCAATCTACACGAACTCAAGGACTTCGGCCCGGCGGAGGCGCGCGCGTATCTGACCTTGCTGAGCGAGGCGAATACCGCGATCCGTAACCTGCCGGTTCCGGTCGTGGCGCGGATCAACGGCGTCTGCATCGGTGCCGGGTTGGAGATCGCCGCGTCCTGCGATATTCGGATCGCGGCGGCGCATGCCCGCCTCGGGATGCCCGAGGTTGCGCTTGATCTGCCGTCGGTGGTGGAGGCGGCTCTGTTTCCCCGCATGATCGGCTGGGGCCGTACCGCTTGGCTGCTGTATCGCGGCGATCTTATCGACGCGGAGATGTCGGAACGCTGGGGTCTGATCGAGAAACGGTCGGCGGAGGGCGCGCTCGATGCGGATATCGACGAATTGGTGGAGAAAATCCTTTCGAACGGAGCCGCCGGTATCCGTACCCAAAAAGCGCTGATGCGCAATTGGGAGCGTATGTCCCTGCAGGACAGCATCAACGAAGGAATCGATTCTATCGCTGAGGCCTTCCGCGTCGGCGACGCGAGCCGCTATATCAACGAAACGCTGGAGGGGCTGAAGAAATAGCTTCAGCCTGTCCCTGATTCGGCACAATAAACGGGTATCGGCACCGCTTATCGCGGCGCCAATACCATGACCATTTGCCGGCCTTCCATCGATGGGAATTGCTCGACCTTGGCAATCTCGTCCGTGTCCGTGCGGACGCGCTCCAGAACCGCGGTGCCGAGCTCCTGATGGCGCAGTTCCCTGCCACGAAAGCGCAAAGTGACTTTCACCTTGTCGCCTTCCTCGAGGAATTTCAGCATCGAGCGCATCTTTACGCCGTAATCGTGATCGTCGATGTTCGGGCGGAACTTTATCTCTTTGACCTCGATCGTCTTCTGCTTCTTGCGGGCTTCGTTCTTACGTTTCTGTTCTTCGTATTTGAACTTGCCATGATCGAGAATTTTGCAAACTGGCGGATTGGCGTTCGGCGATAATTCCAGCAAATCCAGTCCAGCTTCGCGTGCAAGAGCCAGTGCCGCGCTAATCGACACCACTCCGTGATTCTCCCCAGTTTCATCGATCAGGCGAACACTCGCCGCGTCGATGTCTTCATTTACGCGCGGGCCCTTCTTTTCCGGGGCTGCGTATACAGGTCTTCTGGCGATCTACGCCTCCTATTCGTTACAAAACATGGTAAAGCGGCGGTTGCTCCCTCGCGTCTTCCGGCTGTCCCGTTCAGACCTCCGGCGATGCCGCTTCGCCCACGAGTGTATGAATCGCATCCTCGAGCGCAAGGATTTCTTGCGTCTTCCCACCGAGTCGCCGCAGGGCCACCGTTCGCTCTTCCGCTTCGCGTTTACCGACAACGAGAATGACCGGAACTTTCGCCAGACTGTGCTCGCGGATTTTGTAATTGATCTTCTCGTTGCGGAGATCGGCTTCCGCCCGCAGGCCGGCCGTCCGGCAGGCGTCGAGGATCTCGGTCGCATACGTATCCGCGTCGCTTGTGATCGTGGCGACGACGGCCTGCAACGGCGACAGCCAAAGCGGCATGCGCCCCGAATAATGCTCGATCAGCACGCCAAGGAACCGTTCGAACGATCCCAGGATTGCGCGGTGGAGCATGACCGGGCGATGTTTTTCGCCGTCTTCGCCAACGTAACTGGCGTCGAGCCGCTCGGGCAGGACGAAGTCGACCTGCAGGGTGCCGCACTGCCAGTCGCGGCCGATAGCGTCGCGCAGAACGAATTCCAGTTTCGGTCCGTAGAAGGCCCCTTCGCCCGGGTTCATGATCATCTCGACGCCGGCGGCCTTCGTCGCCTGCATTAAGGCTTGTTCCGCTTGATCCCAAACCGAATCTTCGCCTGCCCGCACCGGTGGCCGGTCGGCAAATTTGATCGCGAACTCGTCGAAGCCGAAGTCCCGATAGATCGACGACAGCAGATCGATAAAGAGTTTCGTCTCGTCCTCGATCTGGCCTTCCGTGCAGAAGATATGGGCGTCGTCCTGGGTAAAGGCGCGCACCCGCATGAGGCCATGCAGCGCGCCCGAAGGCTCGTTCCGATGGCAGGACCCGAACTCCGCCATGCGCAGCGGCAGATCCCGGTAGCTCTTGGTCCCTTGTTTGAAAATCTGAACATGTCCGGGGCAATTCATCGGCTTGAGCGCCAGGACGCGGTCGCCCTCGTCTTCCGCTGTAAACATGTTCTCGCGGAACTTCTCCCAGTGGCCTGACCGCTCCCAAAGCACGCGGTCGATCAGCTGCGGTGTTTTCACCTCGACATAATCGGCGGCTTCCAGGCGTTCGCGCATGTAGCGCTCGACCGCGCGGTAGAGCGTCCAGCCCTTCGGGTGCCAGAAGACGCTGCCGACGGCTTCTTCCTGGATGTGGAACATGTCCATCTCGCGTCCGAGGCGGCGGTGATCCCGCTTTTCGGCTTCTTCCAAGCGGTGGAGATAGGCCTTCAATTCCTTCTCGCTGCGCCAGCACGTGCCGTAGATGCGCTGGAGTTGCGGATTGTTGGCGTCGCCGCGCCAATAGGCGCCGGCGAGTTTCAAGAGCTTGAACGCTTTGCCGAGTTTCCCCGTTGATGGCAGGTGCGGCCCCGTGCAGAGGTCGAGCCAGTTGCCTTGCCGATAAATCGAGATGTCCGCATCCGCGGGGATCGTACCGATATGTTCCGCCTTGAAGGTTTCGCCGGCATCCGTGAAATGCCGGATCGCCGCATCACGGTCCCAGATTTCCCGGACGATCTCCTCGTCGCGATCGACAATTTCCTGCATGCGTTTTTCCATCGCATCGAAATCGTCGGGCGTGAAAGGCTCCGCACGGTGGAAATCGTAATAGAACCCGTCCTCGATGGCGGGACCGAAGGTGATCTGCGTGTCGGGGAATAGCTCCTGGACGGCCTCGGCAAAGACATGCGCAGCGTCGTGGCGCAAAAGCTCCAACGCGTCCTCATGGTCGCGGGTGACAATCTCGACTTCCGCATCCCGTTCGATGGTCCGAGACAGGTCGCGCAGCTCGCCGTCGACCTTGACGGCTAAGGCCGCTTTAGCCAGCCCCGGGCCGATGTCGGCGGCCAGGGCGGCGCCTGTGACCGGTCCTTCGAAATTGCGGACGCTGGCGTCCGGAAGTGTGATTGCTACCATGAGTCCGTTCCTTACCGCCTTCGCAGTTGCGAAGAGCGGACGTGTTTAGCGCAAGGTCAGTTGGGCTTCAACCTCTTCGACGCTTAGCATAGCGAGATCTTCCCGCCGCAAAATTTGGACTGCGGCACCCCGTTGTCCGCAAAGTGCCGGGTCAGATGCGGATGAATAGAGGACCAACGACGGACATCCCGTCGCGGCGATGAGATGCATCGGCCCGGTATCGTTGCCGACCGCGCCGAGCGCGTGCTGGGCCAAACCAGCGATCTCCAACAACGAAGTGCGGCCGGTCAAATCAATTGTCTGCGGGCAGGCTGCGCAGATTGCTGCGGTGACATCCTGTTCCTCCCGGGTTCCGATCACGACCGGCGCGAGGTCTCTGGCTAGGAGCGCATTCGCCAAGGCCGCATAATGGGGCCAGCGTTTTTCGGGTCGGTGCGCGGCCCCGCCTGGCGCCAAGAGGACCGCGTTCGCGGGGAGGTCGAAGCGCGCCGTATCGGCGGCCAGCCACGACATATCGCTGTCGGAGATCATGTTGACCCCCGCCGCCGCCAATTGTTCCGCCTGCCGGTCGACGGTATGCATTGCGTCGCGCGCTGGGTTTGCATGGGGATGCGAACAACCCGGCGCGATGCCGGACCATTCGGGTTTGGGCGACTCGAAGAGTGCAAGGTAACGGCTGGACCGGCCGGAGGTTTGCAGATCGTAGACCCGGCATGGGCCGATCTCTCTCAGCCATTTTCGCAAGCGCAGTAACTGATCGAGCCGCCACCATTCGGGTCGGCCGTCGCTGTGAATTTCATCGAAATATCCGGATGCCTCCGCCAGCGACAGAAACGGCGCGGTTGTCAGAAGAATGATCCGCTGCGCGGCATGATGCCGCCGGATGGCCGCGAAGGGCCCGAGCGCCTGCACGAAATCGCCCAGCGCGCCGAGCTTAATGACGAGAATGGGCCGCCCGTCGCTCACGCCGCGAACGGTTCCCGGCCATGGGACGCAGTGGCGACGGATTCGCCGAGCAACTCTTTGTAGACGTCGAGGGTCGCGGCGCTCATCTTGTCCTTGCCGAAATTTTGATTCGCGTTGCGCATCGCTTCCTCGGCAATCCGATGGCGATGTTCCTCATCGAGACGGATGGCGTGTGCCAGCCGCTCGGAGAGCATCCGCACGTCGCCGGGCGGGATCAGCCAGCCGGTAATGCCGTGGCGAACGATCTCGCGGCTGGCGCCGTGATCGGAGGCGATGACGGGCCGTCCCATGGCCTGCGCTTCGACCATCACACGGCCGAATCCTTCCGGGTCGGTGGACGCGGAGACGACAACATCGGCGAGCATATAGGCGGCCGGCATATCGCGGCAGTCGCCGACCAAATGTACAATGCTTTCGACCTCAAGGCGCTTGGCGAGGTCTTCAAGCGAGCGGCGGTATCCATCGCGGCCCTGATCGCTGCCGACCAGCAGACATCTGATCTGCTTGTGGCCTAGTTTCGCCAAGGCCTCGATCAGGATGCTTTGCCCTTTCCATCCAGTCAGGCGGCCGGGCAGAAGCACCACCGGGACACCGTCGGGCAGCCGCCATTGGCGGGAAAGTTGGATGACCCGCTCGGCGCTGACCCGGTTAGGATCGAACCGCTCGAGATCGATGCCCCGGTGGATGACCCGAATGCGGCTCGGGTTGACGCTGTAGTTCGCCGTGATGTGGTCCTGGAGGGCGTTTGAGATGGCGATCACGCGCTCGCCCTTGGCCATCACGCTGTTGTACCAACGCTTCGGCGGAGTCGAAAAATTGTAGGTCGCGTGGAATGTCGTAACGAAGCGGATGTTGGATTGCCGCGCCGCCACAACCGCGCTGTGTGCCGGCGCCCGGCTGCGTGCATGCAGAATATCGACGCCTTTGGAGGCGATCAGCTCGCGCAGCCGCGAGATGTTGCGGCGGATCACGAAGGGATTCTTCGAGTGCAGCGGCAATTCGATATGGGGGACACCAATACGTTCCAGCTCATGGACCATCGAGCCGCCAGAGGAAGCGACGAGGGAGGTCCAGCCGGCGTCCTTGAGGGCGCCCGCAATATCGACCGTGCCGCGCTCAACGCCGCCAGTCTCCAGCGCCGGCAGCACCTGCAGCACCGTCGGTTGCCGCGTGGCGCCGATGGCCGGCGATGTGATAGGGTCGGACTCGAGCGTCATGGGGTTACGAATTTTCGGTTGCTGTCATCGTGTCACATTTAGCGTCTATACTACCACGCCCGGGCGGGGCAACAATCGCTTACCGCCACCGCGACGGCAGTCTGCCGGGCGTTATTTTCTGTACCGGCTTCAAGTCCGACATGGCCGGAAGCAAGGCCTTGGCATTGGAGGCGTGGTGTGCGGCGGCTGGCCGGCAGTTCACCCGTTTCGACTACCAGGGGCACGGTGCGTCTTCCGGCGCATTCGAAGACGGCACGATCGGTCTCTGGCGCGCCGACGCGCTCGCGGTTCTCGACGAAGCGACGTCCGGCCCGCAGATCGTCGTCGGCTCCTCGATGGGGGGCTGGATTGCCTGCTTGCTCGCCGTCGACCGGCCGGAACGGATTGCCGGAATCGTCGGCATCGCGCCCGCCGTGGATTTCACCCAGGCTCTGCTGTGGCCGCGCATGACCGACGCGGCGCGCCGCCAGATCGAGGAGGAGGGGGTCTGGTACCGCCCTTCCGAGTACGATCCCGAGCCTTATCCGATCACCCGCCGGCTGATCGAAGAGGGCCGGGATCATTTGCTGCTGCCCGGCCCCATTCCCTTCGATGGGCCGGTCCGTCTGCTTCACGGCATGCTTGACGACGCGGTGCCGTGGGAGCATTCGCTGACCGTCGCGGCGGCGCTGAGGACGACCGATGTCGAGGTGACGCTGGTTAAGGATGGCGAGCACCGGTTGTCTCGAGACAGCGATCTGGAGCGATTGCTGCATGTGCTCCAAAGTGTTGTGGGCAAAGTTGAACGAAATGACTGAGTCGTCCGCCAACATGGGCCTGTCTATTCTGAGATGCCGTCGCCCTAGAGAACCCGACGTTGGAAAAGCGCCTAACCGTTAGAACCACGTCTTAGATAGGCCTTTATCCGCTCGATGGCTTTTTGCCGGGCTACTGGATCAGTGCCGATTTCGACGCGTCTTCCGTTGCTGACCGAAATCGTGCGGCGTTTCGAGTTGGGGTAATCAAAGGAATGGACAGCACCTTCATAGGCGTCCAACGCCATCCGCGCCCCGCCGGTTGCATTCGCGACCTCGACGAGTTCCTTGCAGGGGCCCGGGAGGGTCCAATTATCGTCGGCGCCGATTTGCAGCAATGTTGGGACCGCGGCCGTATAACGCGGCTGCCGTTTTCGCAGCGTGAGGCAGCCGGGGTAGAATCCGAAAGCACTGTGGAAGTCGTGCGTTAGGGTGGCCGGTCGCTGTTCGGCCGCCGAGAAGACGGTCCAGAGCATCGCCATGGCGCCGTTCGACCAACCGGCAAGCGTAACGCGATCGGGTCGAACGAAGGGCTGCGATTGCAGCCAACGCAAGGCGCCATAGGCATCGTGCGGCCGTTCGCGGTTCGGTTCGATCGGTCGGTTTGCAAGATCGATCTTGCAGATCGAGCGATGACCGCGTTCGGTGAAGCTGTCGAGCAAGAGGACGACATAGCCCTCGGCGAGAAAGATATCGCGCCACGCGCGCTCGCGCGATTTCAGCTTGCCGCTTTTCGTCAGCAGACCCGAACAGCCGTGCAGCATGAGAATTGCCGGTCGAGCCTCCTGTGTGTCGGGGCGGAATAAATAGCCGGAAATGCGGGTGCCGTCGCCGCTGGTAATCGCGACCCTGTTCGGAATGAGGCCGGAATCGACAGAGGGGACTACTGCGGCTGTTGTTTGGCAGGCGACGAGCCAGAGGGCGACCATCGAAACGGTTAAGAGACGGCGCATCAAAGCAATCCCCTCAGCCCAGCGCGATAGCACGGCCAAGCCAGCTCGACGCCGAGTTCAGCCTTGAGGCGGGCGTTGGAGACGCGTTTGTTGTCACGGTAGAAACTACGGCCCATTTCCGAAAGGTCCGCCGCTTCGAAGGGTATTTCCCGTGGTGCTTCGACGCCGAGCAGTTCGCACGCATAGGCAATGACGTCCTGCGGCGGCGCCGCTTCATCGTCGCACAGATTATAGGCGCGGCCCGGATGGGGGCGCGCTATGGAGGCGTGAAGGGCGGCGGCGATATCGTCGATATGAATGCGGCTGAACACCTGCCCCGGTTTGACGACACGCCGCGCCCGGCCCTGTCGGACCGTATCGAGGGCGCTGCGGCCCGGACCATAAATACCGGCGAGACGGAATAGGTGGACCGGAACCCCATGGTCACGCCATAGCCGCAGCCACGCGTCCTCGGCCGCCACCCGCCGGGCGCCGCGCCGGCCCGTGGGGGTGCGGGGTGAATCCTCGTCGACCCAATCGCCTCCGCGGTCGCCGTAGACCCCGGTCGTCGAGAGGTATCCCGCCCATTCGAGTGACGGCAATCGGGCGATATCGTCCCCGTGCCGTTGCAGGACAGGGTCGCCCTCCGGTCCGGGCGGAGCGGAAGCGATCAGATGAGTGATGCCGGCCAAAACGGCCCGTGCATCTTCTAGAGGCGCCGTGCCGTCGAAAAGATGAATGTCCCAACCGTGTCCGGCAAGACGGTCGCGGGCATCCGGCGAGCGGACCGTTCCCGCGATCTGCCATTCGTCCTCCGCCAGACTTGCGGCAAAGTGAGTCACCGAGTATCCAAGTCCGAAGCAGAAAAGGCGACGTTTTGGACGATCCGACATGCGGCACCGCGTAGTGGTTGAAAACCCCGAAGGCGACTTATAGGGAGGGGCCCGTGCGGAGACAAGCTTGGCGCTTATGCGCATGGTCGCAGCGGTTGGCGGTAGCCGCGCTTGCCACGCTATTGCTTTTCGCGTCTGCAAATCAGGCGTGGGCGGCCGGCATTCAAACCACTCGGGAATATGCCGCCTGCATGCGCCTCGCGCGGATTTCGCCGCAGGAAGGATTCGAGACGGCATTGGGCTGGGCCGATGCGGGTGGCGGGGGCGCCGCGAAGCATTGCGCCGCGGTCGCGCTGTTCTCGATGGGACAGTTCCGCGAGGCGGCCGCGCGCTTCGAGGCGCTCGCGGCGACTCTTGCAGA
This sequence comes from Rickettsiales bacterium, assembly GCA_038131165.1. Classification (GTDB taxonomy): domain Bacteria; phylum Pseudomonadota; class Alphaproteobacteria; order UBA8366; family UBA8366; genus UBA6544. The sequence goes on from JAYPOZ010000078.1 coordinate 18,043, forward strand.
CAAGCCCGAAGTGCGCGCCAGCTTGTTGGCGCAGGCGGGCCAGGCCTGGCATCAGGCTGGTGAGATCGATGGCGCCTTCGCGGCCTATTCCGCCGCCGTCGTCCTATCGCCCGGCGACCCGCAATTGCGCGTTGACCGTGCCATGGTCTCAGCCGAGCGAGGCCAGTACTGGATGGCGATCGACGATCTCAACGTGTCTCTCGATGCTGACAGAAATATGGTCGAGGCGCTGGTTCTGCGCGCGAGCGCCTTTCGCTTTCTCGATTCTCTGGATCTGGCGCTACAAGATGTCGCGCGGGCGTTGGAGCTCTCGCCTCGGTATCCGGAGGCGCTCCTGGAGCGCGGGAATATTCTGCGTTTGCAAGGAGAGATCGCCGGTGCGCGCCGCGATTGGCTGACCCTCGTGCGGCTTTACGAGGGGACTCCCGCGGCCGATGCGGCGCGGCGCAATATCGAAACCCTGGACGTGAAAACGGAGTGAAACACCGTCCTTGATGCGCTTCAGTGCGCCCGGTCGTCGTCGAAGAAGTCGTACTGCTCGTCGTTTTCGAGGTCGGCTTTCAAGGATTCGTATACCAGACGTTCGTCCGCCCTTGTTTTTGCGCATCCGCCGGCCGTGTGATAGTCCGGTGTGGCGTTTCGTACGGCGCCGATGAGGCGGTCGATCAGTCGATTCGACATATTCTTATCCTACCCTGTGTGCGTCGCTGCATTCGCGACAACGGCAGAATAGAGGGCGAACCTTACAAAACTCTTAATGTCCGCACATAAAATGCACAATTACTCTTCAAGCGTATTGCAATTGCCTTTGACGCGCGTCTGTCGCATCCGACGGCGGTACTTATCTGCATCGTAGCCGGTGCCGCGGTGGAGAAGACAGCGATTGTCCCAAATAACGAGGTCGCCGGGCTGCCAGGCATGGGCATATATGTGGGCTGGCTGGGTTGCTTCTTCCAGCAACCCGTCGAGCAATTGCCGGCTTTTCTCGAGCGTCCATCCGTCGATTTCCTTGGCGTGCGAGCCGACGTAGAAGTTTCTGGCGCCACTGCGCGGGTTACGGCGCACCAGCCGCTGTTTCATCGGCGGCAGCGAGGCCGCCAGCGACGGTGAGACCGCATCGGGAGCGACCTTGGAGCGAGAGAAGACGTAGTCGTGGACAGCTACCAGCGGGTCGAGTTGCTCTTTGCGCTCTTGTGGAAGGCGGGCATAGGCGGCGCGCTGACTGATGAACTCCGTCTCGCCGCCCTCCTCCGGTACCTCATAGGCGCACATGATCGAGAAATATGCCGGCACCTTGCGGAAGGAGGAATCGGAATGCCACAAATTATTGCCGGTCAGGAAAATCGTTTTCTTATGGTCGTTGCCGTACACGGTGCCGTCGGGCTGCACGTTTCCGATGGTGCCAAAATACTCGACCTTGCCTTCTTCGCCGAGCTTAACATGACTTTCTTCCGGCTCTCCCAATAAGCGCGTGAAGGCGAGTTGCGCCGCGTCGTCGAATTTCTGGCCAGGAAAGCAGACGAAGGAATAATCGTCGATGGCGGCGCGTATTTCGTCGACGGTCGCGTGGCTGATCGGCGCCCGAAGGTCGATACCGGTGATGCGGCCGCCAAAATCCGGATGCAGTGCCTCGATTTTCAGCGCGCTCATTTCAGATGCTCCCGTCTCGTTCGAATGCGGTTTCTATGATATTGGGTCAATGCCCGACGACCGAAAGAGCCGGAGACGCTAGCGGCGCCGTTTTCGGTTGACTTGCCCGATCATCCAGGCGGGTCCTACCGCGATCAGCGAGACCAGAGCAATCGCGAGGAAAGTGTCCTGGAAACCGAGTGTGCTCGCCTGGGCCTCTATGATCTTCGACAAATAATCGAGCGCGCCGCTTGCCTGTACGCCGGCCGGCATGCCGATTTCGCCAAGCAGATGTCTCACGCTGCCGAGAAGCTCGACCGTCGTCTGGTTGCCGGAGGTCTGAGTCGCGGTCAGCGCTTGGCCGTGGAACTGTGCCCGGTGTTCGAAGAACGCGGTCAGCAAACTAATGCCGAAGCCGCCGCCAAGGTTTCGAAAGAAGGTCGCGCTGGAGGCGCCGCGCGCGAGCTTTTCGGGAGGTACCGCCTTGAGCGCCCCGGCGCTCAGCGATGGAATGGCAAGGCTTAGACCGATTCTGTTGATCGCGGTATAGCCGACCAGTGCCCAGAACCCGGTGTTTACGTCCACCACGCTGATAAGAAAAAAGCCGATCGAAAAGATCAACAAGCCGCCAGCGATGGGCATATGTGCCGGAAACGAGTCCGTGATCCGGCCTGCGAGCGGAAAAAAGATCATCATCACCAGACCGCCGGGTGCTAGCAGCAAGCCGGCGTCGGTCGCGCTGTAATTCTGGATGGTCTGGACGAAGACGGGAATAAAGTATCCGGAGGCGAACAAGCCGGCACCGAAGACGAACCCCGCGAGCATGATCAGCGCAAACTGGCGGTTGCGGAACAGCGAGAGGTCGAGAAACGGATAGGTTGCCTTGGTCTCCCACCAGATAAAGACCCCCATCAACGCGGCACCTCCGACGAGCTTCAGGACGATGGCATCCGAGGTCCAGCCCCACCGCTGACCGTTCGAGAGCCCACCGAGAAGCAGAAACGTCGCGGTAAAGATCAGCGCGAACCCGGTCCAGTCGAAGGGCGGCAGCCGGCGCGCCAATTTTTTTGTCGGCATGAAGATCAGACACATCAGCATCGCCGGAAAACAAAACGGCAGCGGCAGGTAGAACAGGTAACGCCAGCTCACGTGGTCGATGGCGAGGCCGCCGAGGATGGGGCCGAAGGTGGGCGCGAGCACGGTGCCAAGCCCATAGAGCCCGACCGCCATACCGCGTTTCTCCGGTGGGAAGACGCTGAAGATGGAAAACATCGCAAGCGGCTGCCCAACGCCGGTCGCGGCACCCTGCAGAATCCGCCCTAGGACCAGCAGTTCAATGTTCGGTGCCGTCGCGCTCATTGTGGAGCCGGCCGCGAAGACGATCATTGTCATGAAGTAGGTTACGCGCTGTCCCAGCACTTCGATCAGCCATGAGCTGAGCAACATCGTCGTCGACATGGTGGCGAGAAATCCGGTCGCCATCCATTGCGCCTGATCGAGGCCGACGCCGTAGGCGCCCATCACCGCCGGCACGGCGACATTGACCATCGAGGTGGCAAAACCCATGGCGATGGCACCGATCATGACGGTCAGGGTGACAAGCCAACGGTAAGCGGGCCCGTAGCGCGCAAAAAGCGTGTCGATCGTATCGATGTCGGTAGCCATGACCCCCCGGCATTGCCGGCCGCGAGTTTCGGCAGGCTATGACATTACATGACGCCTATCGGCGAGCTGCAAAGGTTCGCCAGAATTTAATCGCTCGTGGATTATTTTCTGACGAACAGGAAATCGCCTCCGTCATGACCGGAATCGCGGACGTCTGAGTATTCGGGAGTCTGTTTTGCGTCAAGGATGACCGGGCGCCGAATGGCGGCAAAGAGCCGGGTGCCGTCGATCACGTCGGGGTTGTCCGCTAGGGCCGATAGGAAAGCGCGCGCGAAAGGGGAATTTCCGTCGCCTCCGTCATCCGCGACCGGTTCCAGCCCGCCCGAGACCATGGCGACCCGGGCGCGCTTCTTGGCGATGCGCTGGAGATAATTGGCGTCGCGCAGACCGACGGCCGCGGATCGGGTCAACGTTCCCGAGTAACAGCTGTCGGCGATGACCATGACGAGCTTCGCAGCGAGCGATTTCAAGGTGTCGGTGATATCCGCGTTGGAAAGCCATTTCGACCGGCGGCCCTCCTTCGCGTCGACCGGGAGCCAATAGCCGCGGTCGGTGGTCTCGTCGAGCCAGCCGTGTCCGGCGTAATAGATCAGGAGGTTATCCTGGAATTCGAGAGTCTCGAGGTAATCGTCGAACGCGTTGATGATCGCGTCGCGGGTAGGATCGAGCAGCAGGCGGACCTTGAAGCCGTATTCGGTTGTCAATTTCGCGGCAATCGCCTTGGCATCATTGATCGCCGTCTGCAGTTTCGGCAAGTGTTTGTAATTGTTCGCGCCGATCACCAGGGCGTGATAGTTGCCGAACTGAATGCCGGCGAGCGCTTCGCTTGCCGCGGTCGGATTGGTCTGGCGTTCGATCAGCGAGCGCATTTGGTTTTCTGCCAACTTTACGAACATGCCGCTTGGATGTTCTTTCAACCGACATTCCCCAGATGGCTTCCAAACTCGGCCCATCTGGTAGCCGAACAG
>JAYPOZ010000079.1:0-22148 GCA_038131165.1 Rickettsiales bacterium
GCCTGCGGCCGTCCAGCCTCCGCCCTTGGCAAAAGCGGCACCTCCCACCCCGCCGGCAGCGGTAATCCGCCCGCTCGCGCCTCCGGCAGCGGCTCCGACGCCGCGCGCCGTTCCGCCGCGGCCCGCCGCACCGGCCCCCCTGTCCGCGCCGCAACAAACAAACCGTCCGCAGCCAAGCGCAACAGCGGCGTTGACGCCGCCGGCACGCCCCAGTTTGCAGGCCGCGCCAACCGCCAGCATCGCCATCAGTCCGGACGGCAACCTTTACAGTATCCCCTTCGCGACCGGCTCGACGGACTTGCCGAAGACCGCAAATCCAGCGCTTACAAAGCTCGCCGAACGCATGAAGCAGAACGAGGATTTGCGCATTCAATTGATGGGCTTCGCCGCCGACGACGGCGGCTCCGCAAGTCAGGCCCGGCGCAGCTCCCTCTTCCGCGCCCTCGCGATTCGCACCTTCTTGATGAAAGAGGGGATTCGCAGCACCCGCATGGACGTCCGGGCGCTGGGGCAGACAAGCGTCGAAGGAGTGCCCCCTGACCGGGTCGAAATCGTCGTCCAACAATAAAGCCGCCCGGACAACGCCGGAAGCAATTGGTAACAGATGACCAAGCCGCAAAGCTACCTTTACCGCATGGTACTGTTTCTCGCCGTCGCCCTGGCCGCGGTCGTCCTGCTGTTGGGACCGCTGCGCGACGCCTTCCTGGCGAATACCGTACTTAACGGGCTTATTCTCGGCGTCCTTGTGGTCGGCATTTTCAACATGTTCCGGATGGTTCTCATGCTGCGCCCCGAAGTCGCGTGGATCGAATCCTTCCGGCGCGACGGCATCGGCGTCGCGAGCGGGCGCGGCCCGCGCCTCCTGGCGCCGATGGCGACCATGCTGGGGGAGCGCAGCGGCGACCGGTTCAGCCTTTCGACCATGGCCATGCGCTCGCTCCTGGACGGCATCGCGACGCGCCTCGACGAAGGGCGCGAGACCGCGCGCTACTTTATCGGCCTCTTGGTCTTTCTGGGGCTGTTGGGGACGTTCTGGGGCCTGCTGGAGACCGTCCACTCCATCGGCGACGTCATCTCCGGCCTGTCCGTTCAGGGCGGCGCGGTGCTGGAAGTCTTCGACCGTCTGAAGACGGGGCTGCAGGCGCCCCTTGCCGGTATGGGCACGGCCTTCAGTTCGTCGCTGTTCGGCCTCGCCGGGTCGCTCGTGCTCGGGTTTCTGGCGCTGCAGGCCGGACAGGCGCAGAATCGCTTCTATAACGATCTGGAAGAATGGCTTTCGGGCCAGACCCGGCTCGGCGGCGGCGGCATTGTCGGCGACGGGGACCAACCCGTCCCGGCCTATATTCAGGCCCTTTTGGAACAGACCGCGGACAACCTGGAGAACCTGCAACGGACCATGGCGCGGGGGGAAGACAGCCGCACCGATGCCAACCGGCAGATCGCGGCGTTGACGGGGAAGCTCGGCGATCTCTCGGAATCGCTGCGGGCCGAGCAGGACGTCCTGCGGGCCCTGGCGCAAGGACAGGCGGACCTGAAGCCCATTCTCGCCGCGCTTGCGGAGGCTCAAGCCGGCGGCGCCGACGACCAGTCGGCCGCCGCCCTAAAGGGCATAGAAGCGCATTTGGGCCGCCTCCTCGCGGACCAGAACGCCGGCCGCCAGGAAGCCGTGCAGGAAATCCGCAACGAAATTCGCCTTTTGGCACGGACCATCGCCGCGCTTGCCGAAGGCGAGGACCCGCGCTGACGCGGCCGGCCGATGGCACTCGCCCGACGCAGCTCGACCAACGCCCTCGATATCTGGCCCGGATTCGTCGATGCCCTCGCGACGTTGCTCATGGTCATCATCTTTCTTCTGATGATATTCGTGGTCGCACAGTTTTTCCTGAACGACGCCATCGTCGGCCGCGACCAGGCCCTGGAGAAGCTTAATCTACAGGTCGAGGAATTGGCCGATCTGTTGGCGCTGGAACGCCGGGCCAGCGAGAATTTGCGCAACAACGTCACCCAGCTTTCCGCCGAACTTCAGAGCACGCTGGCCGCACGCGACGGGCTGGCGACAGACCTGTCCGACCTTCGAAACAAGCATGCCGCCCTCGGCACCGAGCTCGAGGAGACCAGCGGGAAACTGCAGGCGGCCGATGCGGAGCGCACCCGCCTCGGCCGCGACATCGCGCAACTGCGCCAGGACATCGACGCCATGCGGGCCTTGCGCGACGAACTGGCGCGCGATCTTGCGCTGGCTCGGACGCAGAACAAGGATCAGGCCGCCGCCGCCGCCGCGACCTTGAGCGAGGAGCGCAAGATTTCCGAAGCGGCCAAGGCGCAGGTCGCTCTCCTGAACCGACAGATGAGCGCATTGCGCGCGCAGATCGCCAAATTGAATGCCGCGCTCGAGGCTTCCGAGATCGACTCGCGAAAGCAGAAGGTACAGATCGTCGACCTCGGCAAGCGCCTCAACGCCGCGCTCGCCGGCAAGGTGCAGGAATTGGCGCGCTACCGCTCGGAATTCTTCGGGCGGCTTCGCCAGGTGCTGGGCGAGCGCCAGGACATCCGGGTCGTGGGCGACCGTTTCGTCTTCCAGTCGGAAGTTTTGTTCGGCTCCGGGTCGGCGGAAATGGGCGCGGCCGGACAAGAACAGCTCGCGCAGCTCGCACAGACGTTGAAAGACATTTCGAAAAAGATCCCCAAGGGCATCGATTGGGTCCTGCGGGTCGACGGACATACCGACCGCATTCCCATCAAGACGGCCAGTTTCCCGTCGAATTGGGAATTGTCGACCGCGCGCGCGATCTCGGTCGTGAAATTCCTGATCTCGCAAGGCATTCCGGCGCAAAATCTGGCGGCGGCCGGGTTCGGCGAGTTTCAGCCGCTGGACGCGCGTAACGACGAGATCGCCTATCGCCGCAACCGCCGGATCGAGCTGAAACTCGATCAGCGCTAATCCGCCGAGACTTCGAACTGACGCTCGGCATGACGGGCGTAGAGACCGCCCTCGGCAATCAATGCCTCGTGCCGCCCCTCGGCGACAATCCGGCCCCCATCCAGCACGACGATCCGGTCGGCCTTGCGGATGGTGGAAAGCCGGTGCGCGATCACGATGCTGGTTCGGTCGGCCATGATCCGCTCCAGCGCCTGCTGCACGAGGTGCTCGGATTCGGAATCGAGCGCGCTGGTCGCCTCGTCCAGCAGCAGGACCGCCGGGTCCCGGAGAATCGCCCGGGCGATGGCGATCCGTTGACGCTGACCGCCGGAAAGACGCACGCCTTTCTCGCCGAGAAACGTGCCGAACCCCTCCGGAAGCCGGTCGAGAAATTCCGTGGCCGCAGCCGCTTCCGCCGCGGCGCGCACCTCCGCGTCGCTGGCCTCGGGCCGCCCATAGCGGATGTTCTCCATGGCATCCGCGGAAAAGATCGTCGGCTCCTGCGACACCAGCCCCATGACCTTCCGCACCGCCACCGGATCGGCCTCCCGGATATCCACGCCGTCCAGGCAAATGCGCCCCGCCGCCGGATCGTAATACCGCAGCAGCAGTTGAAAGACCGTCGTCTTGCCGGCGCCGGACGGGCCGACAAGCGCCACCCGTTCGCCCGGCGCCACATCGAGACTGAAGCCAGCGAGCGCCGCGATCTCGGGCTGCGACGGATAGCGGAAGGTCACGGCCTCGAAACGCACGCCGCCGGTTATCGGCGCCGGCAGGGCCGCGGGAGTGTCGGGTGCGGCGATCTGCGGCTTCTGCGCCAGAAGATCGAACAACCGCTCGGCCGCGCCGGCGGCCCGCTGCAGGTCGGCGAAGACCTCGGAAATGGCACCGACCGACCCCGCCACCAGGATCGAATAGAATACGAAGGCGGAGAGCTGGCCGCCCGTCATCCGGCCGGCGATGACATCCCGCCCGCCGAGCCACAGAATCAGGCCGACGGCGCTGAAGACGAGCAGAATGACGACCGCCGTCAAGAACGCGCGGGCCCGGATGCGCTCGATGGCCGCGGCCAGCGCGCCCTCGACCGTCGCGCCGAACCGTCCGCGGTCCACTTCCTCGTGGGTGAAGGCCTGGACCGTCTTGATCGCCCCCAGGGTCTCCTCCGCATAGCCGCTGACCGCCGCCACCTCGTCTTGGGCCACCCGGCTCCGGCGCCGGACAACCCTGCCGAAGAGGACGATCGGAGCCACCACCAGGGGCACGAACAGGAAGACGATCCCGGTCAGCTTGGGGCTGGTGATGACCAGCAAGGTCCCGCCCCCGAAGAACAGCAGAATATTGCGCAACGCCACCGATACGGAGGAACCGATGACGACCTGCAGCAGGGTCGTATCCGTCGTCAGCCGCGACAGCACTTCCCCGGTTCGGGTGATTTCGAAGAATCCGGGACTCAGCTTCAGGACATGATCGAAGACCGCGCGGCGGATATCGGCGACGACGCGCTCGCCGATCCAGGAGACGAGATAGAACCGGGCGAAGGTGGCACCCGCCAAGACCACGACGACGACGATTAAAATCTCCAGGGCCGTATCCAGCACGTCCATGCCGCCCTGGCCAAAGCCCTCATCGACCATGAACCGCAGGCCTTGGCCCAGGGCGAGCACGGTTCCGGCCGCCACGACCAGTGCCGCGGCCGCGCCGCACATGGCCGGCAAATAGGGTTTCAGATAGGGCCAGATCGCCCCCAATACCTTGATATCGCGGCTTCGTTCCCGGTCCTGGTCGACGGCGCGGTCCATGTAACTGCGATGGCGCATTTAGAATCCTAGCGGGTGATGGGCGGGCAAACGGAAGGGTCTTATCAACTATTCGGGCAGACTGCACTATCTTGCTCAGGGACAGCAACGCAAGGAGCGATCCATGACGATCACCAGATTCAAAGGCCAGGCCGCGGGCCGCAACCGCTGCGTCGAATACGGCGGCACCGTCTATACGGTGGCGACCGCCAAGGGCGACGGCATCAAAGAGCAGACCGAGCGCACCCTGGCGCATCTCGACGAGAGCCTCGCCATGGCCGGGTCCGACAAGACACGCATCCTGCAGGCGCAAATCTTTTTGGCCGACATGGACCAGAAAGCGGAGATGGACGAGGTCTGGAATGCCTGGATCGGCGACGACTGGCAGCATTGGCCGCAACGCGCCTGTGTCGGCGCCCCGCTGGCGCCGGGCACCCTGGTCGAGATCGTCCTGACCGCCGCCAAGGCTTAACGCCGCAGAACCCTGCCGCTGCGGCGCGCGCTCGCCACCCCGTCGCGCAGCGCCACTTCGCCGTTCACCAGGACGTGGATCATGCCCGTCGCGGTCTGGTTCGGCGCCCATTGCGTCGCCCGCTCGCCGAAGGTGGCCGGATCGAAGACGGCGATATCCGCCGGGGCGCCGGGCCTGAGCGTGCCGCGATCGGCGAGTCCGAGAATGCGCGCGGGCTGGCCGGTGAGTTTGTGGATCGCGGCCTCCGGCGCGAGGAACTTCCGTTCCCGCACGCTGAACCGGTAGAACCAGGCGGCCCAGCTATAGGCGCCGTGAAAGGCCGAACCGGCGAGCGGTCCATCGGGGCAGAGCGCGGTGGCATCCGATCCCGGAACGCACAACGGATGATCGAAGGCAAGGACCTGGTCCTCCGCGTCATAGACCGGCCGCACGATCATCAGCGGCGCCTCGGCGGCCGCCGACCGGCACAGCAGTTCCAGCGCGGCGTCGCCCGGCGGCATGCCGAGCTTGCAGCCGATGACGCCGAAATCGAGGCGCCCGAACGCCGGGACCACGGTATTGTCGAGCAGCGTCACCCGCTCCCAGCCGCCGCTGTTGACGATCGACGGAAAGGCGTGGATGCGCTCCCGCGCGCCCGCCTCCTCGAGCAGCGCCTTCAACCCCGAGAGCCCCGTCGCGTGCGCCCAAGGGGGCAACATGGCATGCAGATACGTCAAGGCGAAGGTGCGCGTATGCATGTCGAACGCGACATCCTGGCCCGCGTTCCGGGCCGCCTGGATGCGCTCGACGCAGGCTTCGCTGTCCCCGCGCCCGCCGCGCGGCAGCAGATGGGAGACCTGGAGGCGCACCCCGGCTCTGCGCGCGGTCTCGAGGGCTTCCTCGACCGCCGCCACCGCCCCCCTATCGCGGCGGCGCGTATGGGTCGCATACAACAAATCGCGGCGCGCGACCGGCTCAAGCAGGGCTTCGATCTCGCGCGAATCGGCGGCCACCTCGATGGGATACTCCAGGCCCGTCGACAAGCCGAAAGCACCGGCCTCCAAGCCTTCCTCGAGATGGCGCAGCATGTCGCGCCGCTCGTCGGCCGTGGCCGGCCGGTCCGCAAAGCCGACCGCCGCCTGGCGCAATTGGCCGTTCGGCACCAGGCTCAGCACGTTCACCGCGGGCCGGGCGGCTTCCAGCCGGGCGAAATATTCCGCCGGACCCGCCCAGTCCAGCGGCACCGCGTCGGTAATCCCGTAGATGGCGTTCCGCGCCAGTGCCTTGTCGACAATCGGGAAGCAGCCATGGCCGCAATTGCCGACGACCTCGAGCGTCACCCCCTGCGAGAGGGCGCTGATCGCCCGCGGGTCGACCAGCAGCGTGTAGTCGGAATGGCTGTGAATGTCGATGAAACCGGGACTGACGAACAGACCCTCGGCGTCGATCTCGCTCGCCTCCGCGCGCTTTACGGCGCCGATCTTGGCGATGCGTCCGTTGCGCACGAGAATATCTTCGGTTTTCCCGGGCGCGCCGGTGCCGTCGAAGACCGTGCCGCCGCGGATAACCAGATCGCGTTTCACAATTCAACCATCCCAAGAAGCGCGTTTCGTCCGCCAGCCTAGCGCCTCGGACCCTCGAAACAACAGTCCGAAGACTTGCATCGCGCCACCGGCTCGGCTATACACCCGCGCCTGTACTTTAGGAGTCGAGCGATGAAAGACGGAACCCACCCCGATTATCACGAGATAACGGTCCAAATGACCGACGGCACGACCTATAAGACCCGGTCGACCTGGGGGAGCGAAGGCGACACGCTGAAGCTGGACATCGACCCGACGTCGCATCCCGCCTGGACCGGCGTGCACAGATTGATCGATACCGGCGGACAGCTGGCGAAATTCAACAAGAAATTCGAGAGTTTCGGTCTCAAGAGCTGACCATACGTTCCGTTCTTGGACGACTTGAGGGCGCCGATGGGCGCCCTTTTTAGCTCAATTCTCGATGAATTGCTGATCCAGACGGCGCACCCGGCAATAGAGCTCGTAGCTCCGTCGCAGCAAGCTCATCAATGAAGGCGGCAGGGGCGTCTCGTGCGCCGCCCGCCAATCAAGACAAATTTTTTCGCCGGCGAGACGATACTCCTGCGCCGCGATATCCGTCGAACTGAGCTCGCCGGCCTGATAGGCTTTCTGCGCCAACAACCAAGCCACGATCTGCGCCAAACGGGATGTAAGGCGCATACTCTCGCGGATCTGAATCATCCTATCTTCGAAGTTTTTGCTATGGCGCCGCCGGTATTCGCGCTCCGCCAACCCCCGCGCCTCGATCAGTAAATCAAAGGCTTCGTCGTAGGTCCGCGAGAGATAAAGCGCCGCCATTTCCTTGAATCTTCCTTCCGAAACAAACGCCGAAGGCATCAAAGCATAGCATAACCATAGCAGATACCAAAACGCGGGGGTGCAAAATAATGCCGCAGAATGGTCTTTTCAGACCTCTTGAAAAGCGATGCGAATTTCCAATCTATGCATTGTACCGAATGCCGATTTCGGGTTCGGGCAGTGTGAAACCGGGCCGGCCAGTGGCGGCCCACTACCATGTCGCTAAAGGAGGATATGGAAATGCGAAATTTTGATCTTTCCCCCCTGTTTCGGACCACCGTCGGTTTCGACCGCATGGCGCAGTTGATGGATTCGCTCGCGAACGAGCCGACCAACAGCTTTCCGCCCTACAACATCGAGACGAGCGGAGAGGATAACTACCGGATCACGATGGCCGTCGCCGGCTTCGGCGAAAGCGATATCGAGATCACGGCAGAAGATTCCCAGCTTTTGGTGAAGGGCCGCATCGACCGCGGCGAAGACGGGACGGAGCGCAAGTTCCTGCACCGCGGGATCGCCGAGCGCGCCTTCGAGCGCCGCTTCAATCTCGCAGAGCACGTCGTCGTCCGGGATGCCCGGTTGGAGAACGGCTTGCTGCATATCGATCTTGTGCGCGAAATTCCGGAAGAGAAAAAGCCGCGGAAGATCGCCATCGCTTCGAGCGGCCAGAAGGTCCTGGAAGAAAAAGCGGCCTGACGGCGGAGTCTCCGCTATCCGCTCTTCGCAGGAGACTCCATACAATCGTCTGGGGCGCGCGGCCATCGCGCGCCCCTTTTTCTGTCCGACGGAACGGCCGGAAATCTAGGCGAGGATGGCGAGACCGTCGCGCACCGCATCGGGGACGCGCACCGGTTTACCGTTCGCGGCATCGACGTAGACATGGATCAGATAACCGACTGCGGCTGGGTCGTCATCGCCTTCGTGGAAGAGCCCGATATCGTATGCGACCGACGAATTCCCGAGGCGACGGAGCTTCAATCCCGCCTGTGCCACCTGCGGATAGGTGAATTCCTTCAGGAAGGTGCATTTCGATTCGATCACGATCCCGCGTGCCCGGTCGTTCCGATAGTCGAGCAAGCCGTTATCGACGAGGAAGCGGTTCACCGCCGTATCGAACCAGGAATAATAGACGACATTATTGATATGGCCGTAGGCGTCGTTGTCCTCCCACCGGGACGGCAGGTCGATGAACCATCTAAAGTCCTGCCGCTTGGGCTGTTGCCCGGAGTCATCGGCCGCGGTCATGCGTCCGCCCCGAGGAATCCGGCAAGCGCCTTCAGGGTTTCGCGCGGCGCCTCGATCATCATCATGTGGCCGGCGCCCGGCAGGACAACAGTTCGGCAGTCGGCGATACTCTCCTGCAAGGCCTTGGCGCCTTTGACGGGAGTCATCCGGTCCGCCGCCCCCAGCAGCAGCAAGGCCGGGCAGGTGACCCGCCCGGCGGCTTCGAGGCCGTCCGCATAGGCATTCGCCGCCGTCAGGTCGGCCGCCAGGACGCCGGGGCGGGCATGCTCCAGCAATCGGCCGCCACCCCCCATCATCCACATGCCGGGCGCGATATTGCCTCCGCGGTGTGCGCGTTTGCCAAAGCCCCAACCGACGATAAGCTGCCCCGCAACCGGCTGGTTCGCGGCCGCCGCGTCGAGCAGGTCCTGATGCACGGGCATTTTCGGCGTGACGCCAAGGAGCGCGAGCTTGGCGATCCGGTCCGGATACCGCCCCGCCGCATCGAGCGCGATCAGCGCGCCCAGCGAATGGCCGACGAGAGAGGCCTGCTCCAGACCCAAACCGTCCATGAGGCCGACCAGCCAATCCGCGCCCGCGCCGACGCCGCTCAGGGGGGCGCCTTCGCTCCTGCCGTGACCCGGCAGATCGACCGCGAGTACGTTCCAGCCATGGTGCGCCAGATAGCGCGACTGTTGCTGCCAGACGGTCTGGTCCATCCCGGCGCCATGCACGAGAAGGACCGTCGGCTTCTCCACGTCAAAGGGCTTGCCGCCGGTCTGCGCAAAGATCTTCGTGCCGTTTCTGTCAATCCACACGGGCCTACCCCCTTTGCGAAGCGCGCAGCGCCTGATCCAGATCGGCCATCAGATCCTCCGGATCCTCGAGCCCGATCGATAGGCGAATCATATCCTCGCCAATGCCCGCCGCGTCCAGTTGCGCCTTGGTCAATTGCTGGTGCGTGGTGCTGGCGGGGTGGAGAATCAGCGATTTTGCATCGCCGACATTTGCCAGGTGCGAGAACAGATCCACCCGCTCGATCACCTTCTCGCCGGCCTTGCGGCCGCCCTTGACCCCGAAGCACACGATCGAGCCGGCTCCGCGCGGCAGATACTTCTTCGTCAAACCCGCGTCGGGGTGGTTCGGCAGGCTCGGATGATTGGCCCAGGCCACCGCGTCGTGCCCGGCGAGAAAAGCCGCGAGCGTCTCCGCGTTCTCGACATGGCGCGCCATCCGCATGGGGAGCGTCTCCACGCCCTGCAGAATATGGAACGCATTGGTCGGACTCATGCAGGGACCGAAATCCCGCATGCCTTCCAGGCGCGCCCGCATGATGAACGCCGCCGGACCGTATTCCTCGCTGAAATCGATCCCGTGATAGCCGTCGTAGGGCGCGCTCAAGGTCGAAAACTTACCGCTGGCCGGCCAATCGAAGCGACCGGAATCGACCAGCACGCCGCCGATGGCGATGCCGTGTCCGCCGAGCCATTTGGTGGCCGAATGCATGACGATGTCGGCGCCGTGCTCGAAAGGCCGGCAGAGATGCGGTGTCGCGAAGGTGGCGTCGAGCATCAGCGGCAGACCGGCTTCGTGGGCGATGTCGGCGACAGCCTCGATGTCGAAGACCTCAAGACCGGGGTTGCCGAGGACTTCGCCGAAGACCAGCCGCGTCTCCGGACGGATCGCGGCGCGCAAGCCCGCATGGTCTCTCGGGTCGACAAAACTCGCGGTAATGCCGAAGCGCGGCAATGTGTATTGAAACATGTTGGTGGAGCCGCCGTAGAGCGACGCGGACGCCACGACATGGCCTCCTGCCCCCATCAGCGTCGCGACGCCCAAATGCAGCGCGGCCTGGCCGCTCGACGTGCACAGGGCGCCGACTCCGCCTTCGAGAGCCGCGATGCGTTCTTCCAATACCGCTACCGTCGGATTGGAAATGCGGCTGTAGATATGACCCGCAGCCTCCAGGTTGAACAAGGCCGCCGCGTGATCCGCATCCTCGAAGACGAAGGAGGTGGTTTGATAGATCGGCGTCGCGCGCGCGCCCGTGGCCGGGTCCGGTTGCTGTCCTGCGTGCAGCGCGAGCGTCGCCGGCTTCAGGTGATCGGGTTTGGCCATTCTTCGGGTCCCCAGGAGACATCAAAGAGCGGCACATTATCCGAATCGCCCCCGCGGTCAATGCATGCGCTGAACCTCTGGAGAAACGCCAAAAAAAGGGCCGCTAGAAAAAGCGGCCCGAGTCTAGGGAGAAAAATGGATGGAATCCGGGGTAGTGATTCCCTCCGGACGCGCATGGGACAAGCGCGTCAATGCTCAACCTTAACCGCCAAGCCCTAATAAATGGTTAACGCCGTGCCGGTGGCGGCCACGAAGGGCTAACGCTTGAAAACGGAGGAGGCCGCGATCTTCTGTTCTTCCTTCTTCACGATGGCGCCCCGGACCCGTTCGATCTCGGTCTCGAGTTCGCCGATATACTCGTTCAGCTCGGCAATGCCCAAGACATCCAGATCGGCCGGTTTGGGCCGCAATGCGCGCGGCAGATCATCCTCTTCTTCGGCCATGATTCACACTCGTTTCGCTCACGTTTCCGCCGCTTGCAAGTGTGGTCGCAGCGGGCTAGACCTGCAACCCAATTCCGAACATTGATCAGATTCGACGGGAGCGAAAAGCATGTCCTTGCCCGAAACGATGACCGTCATCGAGATTAGCGAATACGGCGGACCCGAGGTCCTGAAGCCCGCGCGGCGGCCGGTGCCCGAGCCCGGCCCCGGCGAGGTTCTCATCCGGGTCGCGGCAGCCGGCGTGAACCGTCCGGACGCGATCCAGCGCGCCGGCAATTACCCCCCGCCGCCGGGCCAATCCGATCTCCCGGGCCTCGAAGTCTCCGGCGAAATCGCGGCTTTGGGCGACGGCGTGCAGGATGTCGCCGTCGGCGACCCGGTCTGCGCGCTCACGCCGGGGGGCGGTTATGCCGAGTACTGCATCGCCCCGGCGGCCCACTGCCTGCCGGTGCCGGATGGGGTCTCCCTAATCGACGCGGCCGGCGTCCCGGAGACCTGCTTCACGGTATGGCACAATGTCTTCCAGCGGGCGTATCTGCGCGCCGGAGAGCGGTTCCTCGTGCATGGCGGTTCGAGCGGGATCGGCACCACCGCGATCCAGATCGCAAAGGCGGTCGGAGCCACGGTATATGCGACCGCGGGCTCGGCGGAGAAATGCGAGGCCTGCCGCAAGCTCGGCGCCGACCTCGCGGTCAACTACCGCGAGGAGGACTGGCCGGCCGTCATCCGCGAACATACCGAAAAACAGGGTGTCGACGTCATTCTCGATATGGTCGGCGGCGACTATATCCAGAAGAATATCGACAGCCTGAACTGGGACGGCCGGCTTTCCATCATCGCTTTCCTGAAGGGCGCGAAGGCGGAACTGAGCCTGAGCCGGTTCATGGTCAAGCGGCAGACCATCACCGCGTCGACCCTGCGCGCCCAATCGGATGCGGCGAAGGCTGCCATCGCCCAGGAATTGCGCGAAAAGGTCTGGCCGATGTTCGCCCGGGGACAGCTGAAGCCGGTAATCGACTCGACGCTGCCGCTCCAGGACGCGGCGCAAGCCCATGCGCGCATGGAGTCGAACGCCCATATCGGTAAAATTATCTTGAAGGTCGCGGGCAACTAATCGGACAGGAAGCATTGCGCGACCGACAACGTGCGGTATAAATGCGTTAATTGGGATCAAAAACACCGACAACGCACCATTCCGAACGCATGGGCGGTCGAAAAATCGAAGCGAAACGAGGAACACGATGGCAAAACCGCTGATGCCGCAGGCAACGGCCGTATGGCTGGTAGAGAACACGGGCCTTTCTTTTCTACAGATCGCGAAATTCTGCCACCTGCACGAATTGGAAGTGCAGGCCATTGCCGACGAGGAAGTCGCGATCGGCATGCAGGGAATCGACCCGATCACCAACGGTCAGTTGACCCGCGAGGAGATCGCGCGCTGCGAAGCCGACGCGAGCCTGGAGCTGGAGATGGCCAAGACCGACATTCCGCAGCCCCAGGCGCGGCAAAAGGGTCCTCGCTATACGCCGCTCTCGCGGCGGCAGGAGAAGCCGGACGCGATCGCCTGGCTGCTGCGCCATCATCCGGAACTGTCGGACGCTCAGATCGGCCGTATCGTCGGGACGACCAAGCCGACCATCAACGCCGTCCGCGACCGCACCCACCGCAATATGTCCAATCTGCGCCCGCGGAGCCCGGTCGAATTGGGTTTGTGCAGCCATGAAGACCTCTCGCTGGCCATCGAAAAGGGGATCAAGGCCGGCCGTCAGCCCCGCATCGTCGAGCCGCTGCCGGAAGAGAACACGGGACCAGCCGCCGAGCCGTTCGCCGATTCCTGAAGCCGGAATTGCGCGGCGTCTCGCGGACCGCTATCGCATACGGGGAGCGGCCATGTGGGAGCGAGAACCACCGCTGAAACGGGCGCTTACCCGAACCGCGTTTGCGGTGTCGATGATTTCGCTCGCCTGGACCGCGTCCGCCCAACAGCTTAATCCGTTCGGAGAACGCACCCGCCTGACGGCCCTCAAGGAGATCGAGTGGTCCGCAGGCGCGGCGGCGCGCTATCCGCTCAAGGTGCCGCAGCCGGCACCGGAGCATGTCTGGCCGCATCTCGGCTCGGTCTCCTCGGTCAATTTCTCGCCCGATTCTGCAATCGCCGTCACCGGCTCCTGGAAGGAAGGCCGCGCCTACGACATTCAGAGCGGAAAGCTGCTGCATACCTTTCTGCCGAAACGGCCTTCCTACGTCATCATCTCCGCCGTCGCCCCGGACGGCAAAACCGCCTTTACCGGCGCCGGAGACGGCACGACCCGGGAATGGAATCTCAAGACCGGAGAGATGATTCGCGAATGGGGACACTGGAAAGACGTCGAAGACCTCGATTTTTCGCCCGGCAGCGGCCGCTACGTGGCCACCTCGGCGGCGGACCGCACGGCCAAGCTGTGGGATCGCGAAACCGGCGAGAAGATCGTCGAATTGCCCCATAACGGCACTGTGCTGCCGCTCGATTTCACCCCGGACGGCGTCAAGCTGATGACCGGCTCGATGGACAAATTCGCGCGTCTTTGGGACCTGCGTACCGGCAAAGCGATCTTCGAATGGGAGCATGGCGGCGAGGTCGGGGCCGTCGAGATATCCCCCGACGGCCGCTACGCGCTGAGCGGCGCGCAGGACGGCACCGCACGGTTGCATGACGTCGAGAGCGGCAAGGAAGCGCATCGCTGGACCCACGAAGGCGCGGTCTACGACGTCCATTTCTCGCCTGACGGGACACTCGCCGCAACCGCCGGCGGCGACAATACCGCCAAGATATGGAACGTCGAAGACAAGAAACTGGTCCAGACCCTGGCTCACGAAGGCATCGTCTCTTTCGCGCGCTTCACACCGGACGGCCGCTACGTCCTCACCGGATCGCGCGACAAGACGGCGGTGCTCTGGATCGCCGTAACGGGCAAGAAGCTCGCGACGGTACCGCTCGGCGATGGGGTGCGTTCGATGGCTTTCTCGCCGGACGGCCGGTTGGCGCTGCTCGGTTCGTTCGACAAGACCGCGCGGTTGATCGACCTCGGCAGGTATTTCGACTTGGAACGCACGGCCAGCTACTACCGCGCCCGCCTCGCGCAGATCCTCAATTACAACATCACGCAGTATATCGGTCCGCCGCCGGTCGCGCCGGTGATCGAAGCCCGCGGGGAGAACGAGCGTGAATCCGAGTACCGTCGCCGCATCACGGCGGAGAAGGGCCTGTTTCAGACGAAGCTGCGGGAATACGAAGCAAAGCGCGCGACTTTCCCCGTGTGGCGGCGCAATCAGATCATCGAATACACCTTCTATTCCGTCTTCGGCGCCCCCACGATCAAGGAGGCACGGCACGATCCGGCAGACGGCCGCATGGTCGTCGTGATCGGCTCGACGAGTGCGCTGGCCGGCAAGATCGACCGCAACCTGCTCCTGACCGAAAGCGTGCCGGCCGAGAATGTCGCGGCGATGCAAACGGTGCTGCAGGAAGGCACGCCGCATGTGCGGCTCACCTTCCGGGAAGGCGTTCTCCGCTTTGCCGACGGCTATATCGAGGCGGGCGGGCGAGTCTACCGCGGCAGCTTCGTCGACGACGACGACAGTATCGAGGTTCTGCGCATCGAAAAGCCGGCGGACCCGAAAAGCGGATGCCCGCAGTAAGGCCTTTCTTCTCCCGGCCGACCGGCACGCCGCACCATATTGTGCCGGCCGCGCAATGCGCTAAATCCCTCAGCAAAATCGCATCCCGCAGCCGCACCGGTTTCGCCCGCCGCGAAATCAAGACGGCATCACATTGGAGAACGCATGATGGCGACACGAGAAGCCCCTTCGGCCGAGAACCCGACGACGCCCCTTCCCGGGGTACTGGCCGGTATCCGTGTCATCGAATTGGCGGACGAACAGGCGGAGTATTGCGGGCTGACATTGGCCGGCCTCGGCGCCGATGTCGTCAAGGTAGAGCCCCCCGGCGGCAGCCCGACGCGCCGTATCGGCCCCTTCTACAAGGACGAGGCCGATCCCGAGCGGTCCTTGTTCTTCTGGCAGTACAATCGCGGCAAACGCTCGGTGGAACTCGATCTCGACCAAAAGCAGGACCGCGCCCGGTTCGAAGGGCTGCTGGCCTCGGCGGACATCCTGCTCGAATCGACGCCCAAGGGCACGCCCGATGCGCTGGGGCTGGACTCCAAGAGCCTTGAGGGACGGTTTCCCGCGCTCATCCATGCCCGTATCACACCCTTTGGCGACGCCGGCCCCTGGAGCGACTACAAGGCCTCCGATCTGGTGCATCTGGCGCTCGGCGGCGTCATGATGAATTGCGGCTACGACCCGACGCCGGACGGCAAATACGATCTGCCGCCGATCGCGCCGCAGATGTGGCACGCCTATCATGTGGCCGGAGAGCAGATGAGCATGGCGATCATGGCCGCCCTCGTTTACCGCTTTCGCACCGGGCAGGGGCAACAGGTCTCCTGCGCAGTGCACGAGGCGGTCGCCAAATGCACCGAAGTCGACCTCATGTCCTGGGTCATGCGGCGCTCGCCGATCTTTCGCCAGACCTGCCGCCACGCGCGCGAGACCATCTCGCCGCACCCGACCATCGCCCACACGAAAGACGGGCGCTGGGTCATGGCCAGCCTCGGCACGCGGCCGGGAGACGGCGACAGGCTGATCGAACTGCTCGACCGTTACGGCATCGAATCCGGCATGGACAAGGAGACGAGCGACCTCTCGAAAGGCGGACGTTTCGTGCCGGGGACCGGCCCGGTCAAGGAGAAGCGCGACAAGGGCATGGAAGCCATGCAGCGGTTCGTGCGGAACTTCACCTACGAGAACGTGCCGTGGCGGGAGGCGCAGGAACTCGGCATGCTCTGGGCGCCGCTGCGCAAGCCGCACGAGAACGCCCTCGACCCGCACTGGATCGCGCGCCGGAGCGTCTGCGATATCGAACATCCGGAACACAATCAATCGTTCCGCTATGCGACGAGCAAATGGATCGCCACCGCGACCGGCTGGATACCGGGGCGCCGCGCTCCGCTGTTGAACGAAGACGCGGCGGGCGTGGAGACGGCGCTCCCCAATCCGGCGCCCAAGATCGCGCCGGACGCTGACCCGACGCGGGCGGGACAGGCTTCGAAGCGCGGCAAGCCCTTCGCCCTCGACGGCATCCGCATTCTCGACTTCACCTGGTTTCTGGCCTCCGCCGGCGGCACCCGCTTCATGAGCGCCTTTGGGGCGGAAAGCCTCAAGGTGGAGCTGAAGAGCCATCCCGACACCCGCATGGCCTCGATGGCGCCGGTCGGCGGCCGCGAAGCCCGGGAGAAGGCGACGGCGCCCCTCCAGGGGGTCACGGACCCGGATATGGGCGGCCAGTTCAACAACAAGAACCCGGGCAAGCGCGGCATATCGCTGAACGTGCGCCATCCCAAGGGCTTGGAGATCGCGCGCCGACTGGTCGCGATGTCCGATATCGTCGCCGAGGGATTCTCGCCCGGCGTGCTGGACAGCTGGGGCCTCGGCTATGGCACCCTTAAGGAGATCAAGCCGGACATCATCTACGTGCAGCAATCGGGCATGGGCGCACAGGGAAAATACGGCCGCTTCCGGACCGTGGGTCCCATCGCCAATTCCTTCGCCGGGCTCTCCGAGATGTCGGGCCTACCGGAACCCGCCATGCCGGCGGGCTGGGGCTATTCGTATCTCGACTGGATGGGCGCCTACAGCTTTGCGCTCGCGATGCTGAGCGCGCTCTACCACCGGGAGCGGACGGGCGAAGGGCAATGGATCGACGCCTCGCAGACGGAAGTCGGATTGTTCATCAACGGCACGACGATGCTCGATTGGTCGGCGAACGGGCGAATCTGGACCCGGACGGGGAACCGCTCGCCGAACAAACCGGCGGCTCCGCACGGCGTCTATCCCTGCGCCGGAGAAGACAAATGGCTCGCCATCGCCTGCTTTACCGAGGGCGAGTGGCAGGCGCTCTGCGATTTGGCGGGACAACCCGGCTGGGCGGCCGACCCCCGCTTCGCCGATCTCGCCGGCCGATTGGCGCACCAAGACGCGCTCGACGAAGCAGTGGGGCAATGGACCCGGCAGGGCGACGTCCGCCGCCTGATGGAAGCGTTGCAGAAAGCGGGCGTGCCGGCGGGCGTGTGCCAAACCGCGGAGGACCGCTGCGACAACGACCCGCAGCTGGTGGCGCTGGAATGGCTGACGGAAGTCACCGGGACGAAGATCGGCCGCTGGCCGGTCGCGGAAGTGCCGGTCAAGCTGAGCGAGAGCCCGGCCTATGTCGGCGGCATCATCGACCGGGGGGCGCCCTGCTACGGCGAAGACAACGAATACGTCTACGGCGAGTTGCTCGGCATGACCACGAAGGAGATCGCGGCGCTGGAAGCCGACGGGGTCTTCTAGAACTCTCATCCCTCGCAGCGGCGCGTTGTCGGACGGCTCAGGCCGTAATTCCGGGTTCATGCATCGCATGCCCCGGCATGACATGTCTTAAACAATGAAATGTCTTAGACTTTGTCATTCCGGACGCGTCAGCGATCCGGAATTATGGCCTGAGCGGTTCGTGCCTGCGTCCAAATCGCGGTTTTTGCTTCCGCGTCGATGCGGGTGGCTATTGCCGCGAAATCCCCGCCTTGCCCCCGCGCAGGACGAATTTCTGCACTTTGCCGGTCGCCGTCTTCGGCAGTTCGTCGACGAAGCTCACCCATTGCGGTGTCTTGAAATGGGCGAGGTTGTCGCGCACGTGTAGCTTGAGTTCCTCCTCGGTCGCCTCGGCACCGTCCTGCAGGATGACGAAGGCGTGCGGGGATTCGCCCCATTTCTCGTGCGGCATGCCGACCACCGCCGCCTCAAGCACGGCCGGATGGCGGAGCAAACAGCCTTCGACCTCGACCGACGAGATGTTCTCCCCGCCGCTGATGATGACGTCCTTGAAACGGTCGCGGATTTCCGCGTAGCCGTCGGGATGCACCACGGCGGCGTCGCCGGAATGAAACCAGCCGTCCTTGATCGCCGCGGCGGTGGCTTCGGGATCGTTGTAATACCCCTTCATGACCACGTTGCCGCGCACGGTGATCTCGCCGAGGGTCTCCCCGTCATGGGGCACTTCGTTGCCCTCTTCGTCGACCACCCGCAGTTCGCCGGAACTGATCAACTCCACGCCCTGGCGCGCCTTGATCTTGGCGAGCTCCTCGACCGGCAGATTGCGGTGTTCGGGGCGCGCTTCGCAGACCGTGATCAGCGGCGCCGTCTCCGTCAGCCCGTAGACATGGGTCAATTCCCAGCCGAGATCGCGTTCGACCACTTCGATGGTCGCGGCCGCGGGCGGCGCGCCCGCTGTGAACAGCCGGACGCCGCGCGGGGCGCCGGCCCGGACTTCTTCGGGCGCGTTGGCGATGCTGATGAGCACCGTCGGCGCCGCGCAGAACATCGTGATGTTCTCTTCCCGGATGAGCTGGAAGATGAGCGGCGGCTCCACCCGGCGCAGGCAGACATGCGCCATGCCGCGCGCCGTGTTGATCCAGGTGAAGGTCCAGCCGTTGGCGTGAAACATCGGCAGGGTCCACAGATAGCGGTCCGCCGGCGTCAGGTGGTGATGGGCAAGCGAGCCCATCACGTTCATATAGGCGTTGCGGTGCGTGATCATGACGCCCTTGGGCCGCGCCGTCGTACCGCTGGTATAGTTGATGGTGAGGAGATCGGTCTCGTCGATTTCGACTTCTTTGAAGTCGGGAGAGCTCGCCGCCAGGGTCGTCTCGTAATTGAGCCATCCGGCTCTCGAGCCCTCCAACGCCACGAATTTCCGGACGCTCGTCAGCTTGTCGCGGATACCGTCGATCGCATCGAAATAGTCCGGATGCGCGCAGACCGCCTTCGCGCCGCAATGATTGATGATGTACTCGAAATCGTCCGGCAGCAGGCGGTAGTTGATCGGCACCAGGACCGCGCCGATCTGCGGGACCGCATAATAGGCCTCCAGGTGCGAATGCGTATTTGGCGCGATATAGGCGACCCGGTCTCCCTGCCCGACCCCCATGGCCTGCAAGGCGGACGACCAGCGGTCGCAACGGTCCAGAAACGCCGCATATGTGAACCGCTGATCGCCGTCGACGACGGCCTCTCGGTCCGCATAGAGCCGGCGCGCTCGCCGGGCGAATTCGATGGGGGTTAGGGCAACTTCCATGACTCAATCCAATCGTTTGACCAATCGCGGGCTAATACGGATCGCCCACGAAGATGAAGGTGGTGCCGGTCACGATAGGCGCGCTGGCGCCGACGAAGGAGACATTCGCCCCCTTCACCTGTCGGCTTCCGGCCCGGCCGGAAGCCTGCAGCGCCCCTTCGATGATGTGCCACAGGCCGTGGATCCGCCCCGTGCCGAGACTGCCGCCGAACGTGTTGAGCGGCAGTTCCCCGTCGAGCTCGATCCGTCCGTCCTGGATAAAGTCGAGCGCCTCGCCCTCGCCACAGAACCCGTAGGATTCGAGGCCGTAGATCACCGAGGCTGAGAACCCGTCGTAGATTTGCGCCACGTCGACGTCCTTCGGCGAGAACCCGGAGCGTTCCCAGGTCAGCCGGGAGGAAGAGCTCCCCCCTTCCATATAGCTGCTGAGGCTGCCGATGCGGCCCGCCACCTCGAAATGCAGGCGTTGACCGTAACCCGCGAGATAGGCCGGAGTCGGCTTCAGGTCTTTCGCCCGCTCGGCGGTCGTCATGACGATGGCGACCGCGCCCTGCACCGGGATGTCGCAGTCGAACAGACAGAAAGGATAGGCAACCATGCGCGACGACAGGTAGTCTTCCTTGGTCAGCTCTGTGCCGTAGAAATAGGCGTGCGGATTGTGCTGCGTGTGCTTGCGTTGCGTGACGGCGAGGGTCGCCATCTTCTCGCGGTCCTGATTGTGCGTCTCGAGCCAGCGGGTATAGGCGACCGCCATGCCCTGTCCCGGCCCGCCGAACCCGAAGGGGCCGGTGAACTGCGCCGCGCCCTGGGCGTACTCGCCCGGCAGGTTCTGGTAGGTGCCGCGCGGATTGTGCATGGCGCGCCACACCACGACGTATTTGCAGACGCCGGCGAGCAGCGCATTGGCCGCCTGCTGCACGGCGCCGCCGATATTCGTCGTCCCCACCTGGATGTGCCATGTCAGGTTGGGCAGTTTCAGCATCGCCATCATACAATTGACGGAGACGACGGAAATACCGTCGACTTCCGCGTGCCCTGTCGCCGGCAGTTCCGGATAGGTGGACAGCCCGTCGATGTCCGACATTTCCAGCCCGGAATCGGCAACCGCGCCCTTGACCGCCTCCAGGGCATGCGCGGCCAGTGGTATATCGGCGGAACGCGAAACCTTGGAATATCCAATGCCGCTGATGGCGATCTTGCACCTGTTCTCCCACATACGGTTCGCCCCCCCTATTCGGCCGGATCGGCGTCAGCCAGCCGAAACTGCGGCAGGGTGATGTCGTCGTTCAGTTTCTCGAAGACCATATCGACCCGCCGCCCGACTTTCGCCTCGGTATAGGGTGCGCCCAGCAGGTTGGCCGCCATCAGGGCGCCCGGCGCATCGTCCAGTTCGACGATAATGCTGGCATAGGGCACGGCCCCGGCGAAACGCTTGTCGCCATCGTGATACATGATGGTATAGGCGTAAATGGTGCCGGAGCGACCGACCGGCTCGAACTTCAGGTCGATGGACATGCAGTTCACGCAGGTGGGATAGGGCGGATGCTGGAAATGGCCGCACTCCTGACAGCGCTGCAGCTCCAATGCTTCCCGCTTGGCGGATTCCCAAAACGGTTTCGTCCACTGATCTGGGACGGGGATCGGCCGTTTCGCCTGACTCCAATCACTCATCTTCGTTGCCTCTCGTTCGATGGGGGCCGCTTCGTGCCATCCGCAAGACCCAGCTTAAGAGTTAGAGCGGACGGGATCGTTGTTCCATAGGCGAAAGAAGCCGCCACGCCGGGGAAGGCACAGGCGAGTTGACCGGCAGCCATCCATTCGTACTCTGAGCGCAAGCTTCGTTTTACCAAACCTCCGCCCGCACCGGGCGGGTCTGCGGAGAAGACGCACATGCCCATGGCGACGACCGACGGCGGCGACATCCACTACACGCGCACCGGCGGCGGAAAGCCCATGGTGATGCTCCTCCCGCAAAGCAGCGGCCCGCTAGGGATCGGCCCGTTTCTCGACATCCTGGCAGATGACTTCACGGTCATCCGCTACGATCAGCGCGGCACGGGGCAAAGCGCCCCTGTGCCCGAGGGCGGCGACGTTTCCATGGCGGCTCGGGCGGAGGAAGTCGTGGGCCTACTGGATGCGTTGGAGATAGAGAGAGCCTATCTGTGCTGTCATTCCACCGGCTGCGGGATCGGCGTGGCACTGGCGTCGGCGCATCCGGAGCGGGTCGATGGCCTGATCCTCGCCACGCCCTGGGCCTATGCGGACGGGCATCTGACGACGATGCAGGAGCTGCGCATCGCGGCCGCCCGCGGCCTCGACCCCTACCGGTACGCTTGGTTCAACGCGAGCCTGCTGTTTCCGCCCGAATACCGCCGCGCGAACGAGGCCGGATTCGGACGCATGGCGGAGGACGCGAAATCGACGCCGCAGGACGCCGATCAGATTGCCAGCCGCCTGCGCGCCATCCTGGCGTTCGATACACGCCCGCTGACGCCGAAGATCGCCTGCCCGACGCTGATCGTGACCGCCCGGGACGACCAGCTGATGCCGGCTTGGTTCGGGCGCGAGATGGCGCAGTCCCTGCCCGATGTCCGTCTCGTCGA
>JAYPOZ010000080.1:0-19372 GCA_038131165.1 Rickettsiales bacterium
CCGCAACGGGGCGCGGTCGCCAAGGGCGCGGGATCGGGCGTGGGCCGGGGAGCGGTGCCGCGGGCCGGGCGCGGCGGCCGGCCCCTAATTTTGAGGCGGGGCATCGGACCTCCTTTCAATATTGGGTTCGTACGCAAGGATATCAGATAATAGCCAAAATGTCCATAAACGATGACCCCAAGGGAGTTGCAACGGCGCGCCGTTTCGTATCCATTCACGCCCAATCGCCCCGTTTTTGCACCACGCGACGGGGCCCCGTTTGACGCCATTGGAGGGATACGAAAGTGACGCAGAGCAAGAACCCGGAGACCCTCGTGCTCCATGCCGGATACCGCAGCGACCCGGCCACCGGCGCGGTCGCCGTGCCGATTTACCAGACGACCTCTTATCAGTTTCAGGACACCGGCCATGCCGAGCGCCTGTTCGCGCTCCAGGAGTTGGGCAATATCTACACCCGGATCATGAATCCGACGCAGGACGCGCTGGAACAGCGCATTGCCGCGCTCGACGGCGGCGTCGCGGCGCTGGCGGTGGCATCCGGCCAGGCGGCCTCGGCGATGGCGATCCAGAATCTGGCCTGGGCGGGCGACAACATCGTCAGCTCGACCGACCTGTATGGCGGCACCTGGAACCTGTTCGCCAATACGCTGAAGCAGCAGGGCATCGAGGTCCGCTTCGTCGATCCCGCCGACCCGGAGAATTTCCGCCGGGCGACGGACGAGCGCACCCGGGCCTATTACGCGGAAACCCTGCCGAACCCGAAACTGCGGGTGTTCCCGATCAAGGAGGTCGCCGATATCGGCCGCCCGCTCGGCATTCCGCTGATCATGGACAACACGGCGGCGCCGATCATCTGCCGGCCGTTCGATCACGGGGCGGCGATCAACGTCTATTCGCTGACGAAATATATCGGCGGCCACGGCACCTCGATCGGCGGCGTCATCGTCGACAGCGGCAGCTTCGACTGGGAGGCGGCGGGCGCGCGCCAGCCGGCGCTGAATACGCCGGACGACAGCTACCACGGCGCGGTCTGGACGGAGGCGGTCAAGCCGCTCGGCCCGATTGCGTTCATCCTGCGCGCGCGGGTCATCCTGCTGCGCGACCTCGGCGCCGCGATCAGCCCGCAGAACGCCTTCCAGTTCATCCAGGGACTGGAGACCCTGCCGCTGCGGATGCGCGAGCATTGCCGCAACGCGGCCGCGGTGGCCGACCATCTCGGCAAACACGACAAGGTGGCGACGGTGATCCATCCGGGCCGGCAGACGGGCGAGGACAAGCGCCGCGCCGACGCCTATATGACCGGCGGTCTCGGCGGTCTCGTCGGCTTCGAGCTGGCTGGCGGCAAGGCGGCCGGCCGGGCCTTTATCGAGGCGCTGCAGATGTTCTATCACGTCGCCAATATCGGCGACGCCCGCAGCCTGGCGATCCATCCGGCCTCGACCACGCATTCCCAGCTGACGCCGGAAGACCAGCTCGCCACCGGCGTCTCGGACGGCTACGTGCGCCTGTCGGTCGGCATCGAGCATATCGACGACATCATCGCCGACCTCGATCAGGCGCTCGCGGCGGTCTGACGGGCCCTTCCGAGCGGGGCGGGCGTTTCGGAACATGGAGTGCGCCGAAGGCCCGCCGCGTCAGGCCATTGCTTCGGCGAGCAGTTCGAAGGAGCGCACCCGCGCCTTGTGATCCCAGATCGCCGCCGCGACCATCAGCTCGTCGGCGCCGGTGGCCTCGATCAGTGGCGCCAGCTTGTCCTTGATCGTGGCCTTCGAGCCGTGGAACGAACAGGCCAGCATCGACGCGGACTGCGCCTTCTCCATCGGCGTCCAGAAGGCCTCGATATCGTCGATCGGCGGCGGCAGCTGGCCGCGGGTGCCGCGCACCATGCGGGTGAAATTCTGCTGCGGCGAGGTGAACAGCCGCTTTGCCTCTTCCTCGGTATCGGCGACGATGGCATTGCAGCCGACCATCACATAGGGCTTCTCAAGCTGTTCCGAGGGCTCGAAGCGCTCGCGGTAGACGGCGATCGCCTGCATCAGCGCCTGCGGGGCGAAATGCGAGGCGAAGGCATAGGGCAGGCCCAGCATGGCGGCGAGCTGGGCGCCGTAGAGGCTGGAGCCGAGAATCCAGAGCGGCACGTTGGTATCTTCGCCGGGAATGGCGTGGATCACCTGACCCTCCTGGGGCGGGCCGAGCAGGGCCCGCAACTCGACCACGTCCTGCGGGAAATACTCCGAGGCGTCCGGCCCGCGCCGCAGCGCCTGCAGCGTGCGCTGGTCGGTGCCGGGCGCACGGCCGAGGCCAAGGTCGATGCGGCCCGGAAACAGCGTCGCCAGGGTGCCGAACTGCTCGGCGATCACCATCGGCGAATGGTTCGGCAGCATGACGCCGCCGGCGCCGACGCGGATCGTCTTGGTGCCGCCCGCGACATGGCAGATGCACAACGCGGTGGCGGCGCTGGCGATCCCGGCGAGGTTGTGGTGTTCGGCCAGCCAGAAACGCGAGAACCCGGCGGCCTCGACGTGCTGCGCCAGGTCGAGGGCGTTGGCGAGCGCGTCTGCGGGGGTGAAGCCTTCGCCGATATAGGCGAGGTCGAGAACGGAGAGTTGTACCATGGCGCTACTCTAGCGCACGCCCGGCCTCTTGCCAGCCGTCATCGCGCCGAGGCGCGGAATTTGTCCCGGCGAATCCCACAAGCGGACATTCGGTATAGCTTTATTGAATAACCTAAGGAGCCCGCCATGCTGGATTTGGACAAGTACGCGCCCGCCGCCGCCGAGCGGCATCATGTGGCGCTGGCGCTAAAAGAGGTCTGCGATTGGGCCGCCGCCCTCTGCTTCGAGAATATCCCGCCGGAGGTGCGGGCGAGCGCGGCGTTGGTCCTTTTCGACGATCTCGCCGCCGTCGTCGCCGCGCGCGGCGAGCCCGAATTGGCCCGCCTGCAGGACGGATTGTTGAAAAGTGCGGGGGCCGCCGAGGCCACGATCTTCCGGGGCGGGCGGACGCGCGCCGACCGCTATACCGCCGCCGTCGCCAACGCGGTGGCCGGCGACTGGGCCGAACTCGACGAGGGCTACCGGGTCACCTCCTGTCATGCGGGGCTCTACATCCTGCCGGCCCTGCTGGCCGAGGCGGAGGCCGAAGGCCTGGCCTTTACCGAGGTGCTGCGTTGCCTGATCGCCGCCTATGAGGTCACCACCCGGATCGCGCGCGGCTTCCCGACGGCCATCCGGGTGCTGCATCCCCATGCGCTTTTCGCCGCCGTCGGCGCCGCCGCGGCGATAGCGCTGGCGCGGGGCGCGGATGGCAGCGGCTTGCAGGCGGCGGCCGTGAGTGCCGCGACGACGGTCTCCCCCGGCCCGCGCAATCATGCGGGCAGCGGCGCGCTGGTGCGCAACGTCTGGCCCGCGACCGGGGCCTGGTCCGGCATGCGCGCCGCCGAATGGGCGGCGCTCGGAATCACCGGGCTGGCGGGCTCGCCCCACGATGTCTACACGACGGCGCTCGGCTCGGAATGCCGGCCCGGCGAAATGACGCGGGATTTGGGCGGCGTCTATGCCATCACGCAGAATTTCCAGAAGTTGCATGCCTGCTGCCAGCATCTGCACAGCACGGTCGAGGCGATGCTCGACCTGCAGCAAAGACACGGCGGCGCGTTCGCGCCCGACGACATCGCCGGCATCTCCGTGGCGGTCCATCAGCGCGCCCTGGAGTTGCGCGCCACCCGGCCCGCGACGACCCTGGCGGCGAAATTCTCGTTGCCCCATGCCGCCGCCGCGACCGCCGTGCTGGGGCACGCGGGTGCGGATGCCTTCGCCGCCGAGACGCTGGACGACCCCGGCATCGACAGCGTCCGCCGAAAGATCGCGATAGAGCCCTTCGAGCCGGCGCTGGAGCCGCCGAACGACCGCTCCGTGCGCATCCGCCTGACGCTGCGCGACGGGCGGGATTTCGATGCCGAATGCCTGAGTGCGCGCGGCGGCCCGGATCGGCCGTTTACGCAGGCCGAGATTCTGGCCAAGATCGACGGCATCTGCGATCCGATCTATCCGACACTCGGCACGGCGGCGCGGCGCGCGGTGGCCCTGGAGCCGGCCTTCCTGGCGCTGGCCTGGGACCGGATCGTGGCGGAGATCACGGCCGCATAAGCACGTCCGATCGCGGGCGGCATGTGGACTTGAACTTCGGGCAAGTCACCAGAGGTTACTGGGGAGCGGGCACGCCCGCACCCCGATTGCCGACAGGAGACGCCCATGTTCGAGATCAACCCGCTTTCGAGCGCGCTGGCCGCCGAGGTCGTCGGCCTCGATCTGGCCGAGCCGCTCGACGACGAAACCTTCGCCGCCGTGCACCGGGCGCATCTCGACCATCAGGTGCTGGTGTTCCGCGACCAGCACATTACGCCGGAGCAGCACATCGCCTTCAGCCGCCGCTTCGGCGACCTCTCGGGGCATGTCTACGACCAGTTCCTGCTGCCGGGCTATCCGGAAATCCTCAAGGTCTCCAACAAGAAGACGGCGGACGGCGATTTCGCCGGGCTGGCCTCGGCCGGGCGGCGCTGGCACTCGGACCTCTCCTACGCCGAGGTGCCGAGCCTGGGGTCGCTGCTCTACGCGCTGGAAATCCCGCCCGAAGGCGGCGACACCCTGTTCAACAACATGTACCGCGCCTACGAGACCCTGCCGGATTCCACCAAGGCGCGGATCGACGGGCTGAAGGCGGAATTCCTGATCGGCTCGGCGCGGAAATACTATACGACGGAGGAGCGCCCGGCGCTGACGGCGGAGCAGATGGCGAAAGTGCCCTCCGTCGAGCACCCGGTCGTGCGCACCCATCCGGAAACCGGGCGCAAGGCGCTCTACGTCAACCCGGCGCACACGGTGCGGATATTGGGGCTTGAGGCGGCGGAAGCCGACGCCCTGCTGGAAGAGCTGTGCGAGCACGCGGTCCGGCCCGAGTTCGTCTACCGCCACAAATGGCGCCTGCACGACCTCGTCTTCTGGGACAACCGCTGCTGCATGCACATCGCCGAGCCGCCGCCGCCGGGCGCCGACCGCCACATGCACCGCACAACGGTGATCGGCGACGTGCCGTATTAGGGCCGGCGGCGCCCGCCGTCAGTTCTTCAGGCCGTAGAACTCTACCGCGTTGTCGCAGGTAATCTTCTTGATCTGCGCCGCGGTCAGTCCGGCGAACTGCTCTTCGATATATTTGTCCGATTCCGGCCAGATGCCGTCGGTGTGCGGATAGTCCGACCCCCACATCAGCGTGTCTTCCGTCATCAGCCCGTTCTTGTTGATCAGGCCCGGGCCGATCACGTCGTACTGGAACGTGGCCCGGCACTGGCGCTGCCAGTACTCGGACGGCTTCATCGGCATCAGGTCGCGGAACCGGTCCTCGTATTCGAAATCCATGCGGTCCAGCGCATAGGGGAGCCAGCCGATGCCGCTCTCGCCGAGCGATATCTTGAGGTTCGGAAAGCGCTCCAGCACGCCGGCGCCGATGACCGCCGCGAGGATGTTCACCAGCCCCATCTGGAAGGCGGTGACGCCGGTAAACAGCGCGGCGCGGCGGATCTGACCGGATGCCTGTTCGCGGGCTCGCGGGTCGGTCGTCGGGAAGGTGTGGAAATGCAGCGGCAGTTGCACGTCGTCGACCGCCTTCCACAGCGGATCCCAGCACGGGTGCCACATCGGGTCCATGTCCCAGGAGCACGACAACTCGAGCCCGCGCAGGCCCTTCTTGGCGACGCGGTAGATCTCCGCGACGGCGGCGTCGATGTCGCCGTAGGGCAGGCAGGCAAGGCCGATCTGCTGGTTCGGATAGTGGCTGCAGAAATCGACCAGCCAGTCGTTATAGATGCGGAACATCTCGATGGCCGCTTCCGGGTCCTGCATCTTCGAGGCGGAGCCGAGAATGCCGAAGATGACCTCGGCATCGACGCCGTCGCGCTCCATTTCCTTGAGCCGCAGATGCGGGTCGGAGGGGCGCTGGATGCCTTGGGTGCCGTCCGCGAACATGCCGGTCTCGGCCATGATGTCGACGCGCTTGTTCTGCCCCGGCACCAGCTTCACGCCGCCGGGCCCGACCCCGTTCAGCAGGCCGAAATAGGCGCCTTTCTTGGTGACCCATTGCGGCCCGTCGGGGCCGTCCTCGACATAGGGCATGCGGTCCTTCATCGCGGCGGAGGCCTCGGAGACGAACAGCTCCGGCGGCATCCAGGGCATATCAAGGTGACAATCGGCGGAAACGCGGCGGTATTCCATGGTGCAAAGAACCTCCCAGTCCTGAAGAATATTTTCTGACGATTCAGGGTAGGGAGATTCGGGCGATAATCAATCCAGTCCGCACGGGGTATCGGCGCGAAATTTCTAATTCCTTCCAGGATACGAAATTAACGATTTCCGGATTATCCTATCGGTCCCGGTTTGTCCTACAGGTCAATGTCGACCCACAGCGGTTGATGGTCCGAGCCCTGGGCGTCCCGGTCGACCTCGACCGCGCGCAGGCGGGGCGCCAGATCGGGGCTGAGAAAGGCATAATCGATGCGCCGGTTGCCGGTGGGCTCGAACTTGGTATGCCCGCCGGCCGGATCGCCGCCGGCGGCAAGCCAGCCGTCGAGATAGCCGTCGGCCTCGGTGAGGCGCCCGTATTTCGGGTCGTCGGGTCCGGCCAGGGCCTCATACTCGGGCGCGTCCGGCGTCATGTTGAAATCGCCGAGCAGAAGGGAGGCCCGCGGCCAGGCCGGGGAGGCGTCGCCCTCGGGCCAATTCTCGTGGCGGGCCGAGAGAACGCCGCCGTCGCGGCCCGCTTCCGCCTGCAGGCGGCGCAAATGGGCGACCTGGGCCAGGCGTTCCGGCCCCGCCGCATGCGCGAGATGCACCGACGCGACCCGGATCGGGCCGCCGGGGCAGGCAATGACGCCGTCCAGCATGGTGCGCTGCAGGCTCAATTGCGCGTGAAAGCGCATCTTCGGCAGCAGCCGGTTCTTCGACGCCAGAATGGGCAGGCGCGACAACAGGAGATTGCCGAACTGCCGGCGCCGGTTCACCAGCCTGCCGTCATCGTCGCGCGTGCTGGCGTCCAGGTCGACACCGGGCCCATAAACCCAATGGTGATCCGGCAGGCGCCGGGTGATCTCGGCCACCTGATCGGCCATCTCCGAGCGCGCCCAATAGCGGTCGACCTCCTGCATCGCGATGACGTCGGCGGCGGCGACTTCGCCCGCGATACGGTCGATGTCGACCCGGCCGTCCTTTCCGGTGCAGAACTGAACGTTGTAAGAGACAAGGCGCATGCGGGGCTCTCCTCAGGAACGGTTGCGGAACTCACTTCAGGATACGAAACTAGGGATACAAACTAGCCCGACGGGGAACTTTTCAGAGACTCGCCTCCGTCGGCATCCGCTTCATCTTATTCTCCACCGCAGCGTCACACGAGTCAGGAGACAGTCGCCATGGCCCCCAATGCATCCTCCACCTACGATTTCATCGTCGTCGGCGCCGGCTCCGCCGGGGCGGCGGTGGCGGCGCGGCTGTCCGAGAACGGCACCTACCGGGTGCTGTGTCTCGAGGCGGGCAAGGAAGGCTCGGACTTCTTCTGGTCGCGGGTGCCGGTCGGCATCGCCAAGCTGGTCGACAATCCGGCCGTCAACTGGTGCTACGAGTCGGAGCCGGACGAGGGCTCCGGCGGGCGCAACATCCCAGTGCCGCGCGGCAAGATGCTGGGCGGTTCCAGCTCGATCAACGGCATGGTCTATATGCGCGGTCAGGCCCAGGACTACGACCAATGGGCGCAGCTCGGCAATCGCGGCTGGAGCTACCAGGACGTGCTGCCGATCTTCAAGCAGATGGAAAGCTACGCGGGCGGCTCAGACGAATACCGCGGCCGCTTGGGTCCGCTGCGGGTAAACGATACGCCGCGCCATCAGGTGCCGTTGCTGGAGAAGATGATCGAGGCGGCGGAAAAGATCGGCCTGCCGTTCAATCCCGACCTCAACGGCGAGACCCAGGAAGGCATCGGCATGTCGCAGGTGACCATCGCCAAGGGCCGCCGCCAGTCGACCGCGTTCTGCTATCTCGATCCGGCGCGCGGCCGCCCCAACCTGACGATCGAGCAGGAGGCCTTCGCGGAAAGTCTGATCCTGGAAGGCAAGCGCTGCGTCGGCGTGCGCTACAAGGCGGGCGGCGTGGCAAAGGAAGCCCGCGCGTCTCGCGAGGTGATCCTTTCCGGCGGCTCGATCAATTCGCCGAAACTGCTGGAGCTTTCCGGCATCGGGCAGCCGGACCTGCTGCGCCAATTCGGCATCGAGCCGCTGCACGAGTTGAAGGGGGTCGGCGAGAATCTCCGCGACCATTACAGCCCGCGCGTCAAATTCGCGATCACCGAGAGGAACGCCACCTTCAACGACAACGCCCGCGGCTGGCGGCTGGTGCGGGAGGCCGCGAAATACGCGCTGTTCCGCGACGGCTTCCTCGCCCGGACCTCGGTGCCGCTGCGCATGTATTTCCGCACCCGCGAGGGGCTGGAGACGCCGGACGCGACGATTTCCGTGCTGCCCTTCATCTACGAGATGGCGGGGCGCGAGCGGCGCATCTCGAAGACGTCGGGCATCACCATGAACATCAACGTGCTGCGCTCGGAGAGCATCGGCTCGATCCACATCAAATCCGCCGACCCGGACGCGCCGCCCGCCATCCGCTTCAACTTCCTCTCCGCCCAGCAGGACCGCGACGGGTTGGTGGCGGCGATGCGGAAGGCGCGCGAGTTGATGGCGACCTCGCCCTTGGCCGAGATCACCGGGGAGGAGCTGGCCCCCGGCATCGACAAGCAGACCGACGCGGAATTGCTGGAGTGGGTGCGCCATAACGGCGAGACGACCTATCACCCGATCGGCACCTGCAAGATGGGAAGCGACGTGATGGCGGTGGTCGACGATCAGCTGCGGGTGCACGGCCTCCAGGGGCTGCGGGTCGCCGATGCCTCGATCATGCCGACCCTGACCAGCGGCAACACCAACGCGCCCAGCATCATGATCGGCGAGAAATGCGCCATGATGGTCCTGAAGGCGGCGGCGGCGGACCAAGACCGCTCCGCCGCATAAAGCGGCCCGGCGCGCATGCCCGTTGAAATGATCGGCTGGATCGCGCCGCGCATCTCTTCCGAGATCATCCCGGCGCAGGGCCCGCCCTTCGACGCGGACACCATCGCCGAGACCGCGCGCATTCACGAGGACGCGAATTTCGACAGCGTGCTGATCGGCTATTTCTCGGACGCGCCGGACGGGTTCATGGTCGGCGCCCACGCGGCGAGCGTCACCGCGCGTCTGCGGTTCCTGCTCGCGCACCGGCCGGGCTTCGTCGCGCCCACCGTGGCGGCGCGAAAGCTCGCGACCCTGGACCAGCTCAGCGGCGGGCGGCTCGCGGTCCATATCATCTCCGGCGGGCGCGACGACGATCAGGCGAAGGACGGCGATTACGTCGACCATGCCGGGCGCTACCGGCGCAGCGCCGAGTATGTCGAGGTGATGCGCCGCACCTGGACCGATACCCGCCCCTTCGACCACGCGGGCGAATTCTACAGGGTCGATGGGGCGTATTCGGAGATCCGCTGCGCGCAGACCCCGCATATCCCGGTCTATGGCGGCGGCGGCTCCGACGCGGCGGTCGAGCAACTCTCGCCCGGGCTCGACGTCTTCATGTTGTGGGGGGAGCCGTTGCGGGAGACGGCGGATTTCATGGCGCGGGTGCGCCGGGCGTCGGGTAGCCGACCGATCACGTTCAGCCTGTCCACCCGCCCGATTCTGGCCGAGACCGAGGACGAGGCCTGGGAGCGGGCGCGCGCCATATTGGCGCGGATCACCGCGCGGACCGGCGGGGCGGCCAATCCCGCGAACCGGACGGCGCAGAACGTCGGCTCGCAACGCCTGCTCTCCATCGCCGAGGCGGGCGAGGTGCACGACAGTTGTCTCTGGACGGCATTGGCGGCGGCCACCGGCGCGCGCGGCAACTCGACGGCGCTGGTCGGCACGCCGGACACGGTCGCGGCGGCGTTGCTGGAGTATTATAAACTCGGCGCCACCAGCCTCCTGATCCGGGGCTACGACCCGCGGCCCGATGCGGTGCAATACGGCGCGGAACTGATCCCGAAAGTGCGGCAACTCGTCGCCGAGCATGACGCGGCATTGGCCTAACCGCGCCCGCCGCGATACCATCCGAAGCATAAAAAACGACAAACTGCCTGTGGAGAAACATCTCGTGTTCGAGAAAGAGCGTTTTATTGCCGATTGCCAACGCGCGGTCGGCGAAGGCCAGAAGGCCATCCGGGAACTGGTCCTGGAAGCGGTCGCCGATCCCTCCGGAATCTGTGCCGAGTTGGGGGAGCCGACCGAAGCCGGTGTCTTTCCGATCCATCAGGGCGACGACCTGACGATCATCAATTTCATCTGGGCGCCCTACATGACCCTGCTGCCGCACAATCACAACATGTTCGCGGTGATCGGCATCTATGGCGGGCGCGAGGACAACATGTTCTGGCGGCGCATCGGCGACGGTTCGGGGAGCGACGGCGCGCCGGGCCTGGAAGCGGCGGGTGCCGATTCCATGGGCGTCGGTCAGGTCGCCACCATGGGGCCGGACATCATCCATTCGGTCGCCAATCCGATCACCAAGCTGACCAGCGCGATCCACGTCTACGGCGGTAATTTCTTCGAGCCGCCGAAGCCGCGCAGTCAATGGGATCACGAAACCCTGATCGAAGCGCCCTGGGACATGGGCCATACCCGCGCGGTCTTCAAGGAAGCGGGTGCCCGCTTCGACGCGGGCGTGGCGGCCGGGGTCGGCGCCTAGGCGGCCGGCACGGCAGCGGCGAGGATCGCGCTTGCATCCTCGTTCTTCTCGAGGTTCCAGACGGCATCGATCAATGCCTCGGCGCGGGTGCAGTCCGGCGCGTAGGTCGATGCCAGCAGCTTGAATTTCGCTTCGATCTCGGCGTCCGTGAGCGGCCGGTTGTCGGTGCCGCGAGCATCCTTCACGGCGATCTCCTCGCGCGTGCCGTCCGTGCGCGCGACCGTGATGTTCACGTCCGGGACGGGAACGCCTTCGACGGTCTCCAGCCGCACGCGCTTGCGGAATTCGAGCACCCGCGGGTCCTGGACCGCCGCGTCGGTGAACTGTTCGAGCCCGGCCGCGCCGAAGATCAGGCAGGCGGCAACCGTGTGTTGGGCGCTCACCTGCGATTCCCGCCCGGTCATCACGTCCGGCCGGTTGGCGCGTTGCTGCAGCAGGGAATGGCCGCTGAGCGTGATCGATTCGATCTTGTCGAGCGGGCCCGCGCCGCGTTCGTGGAGATCGAGGCAGCCGTCGATCACGGCGTTCAGCACGATGCCGCAGGGATAGGGTTTGTGGATGTTCCGGAGCACTTCCCAGCGCGTCCCCAACGCGCCGCTGACCTCCTCCATCTGCGGGTCGGCGCCGGTGACCTTGAGGAAGCCGCGTTCGCCCTCCAGCGGTCGGTCCGGTCCATTATAGTCCTTCTCCGCCAGCAGAGCCGCCAGCAGTCCGCCCCGCGCCGAGCCGCCGACGCCCACACTCTTGGCCATGAATCCCAAGGTCTCGACCAGTCCCGAGGATTGCGCCGAGGCGGTGCCCATCGCCCAGACCAGACGCCGGGCGTCGAGGCCGAGGGCCTTGCCCGCGGCCAGCGCCGCGCCGAAGATTCCGCAGGTCGTGGTGATGTGCCAGCCGCGCGCGTAATGGTCGGGCGAGACCGCATTGCCGATGCGGCAGACGAATTCCATGCCGAGCGCCAGGGCGTGGAGCAACTCCTTGCCGCTGACCGGGCGAAGCTCCGACAGGGCCAACAGGGCCGGGGCCACCGGCGCGGTCGGATGGATCACCGTGCGCAGATGGGTATCGTCGAAATCGTGCACGTTCGCCGCCGCCGAATTGATGAAGGCCGCCGTCATCGCATCCGTCCGCGCCGCGCGGCCGATCAGGGTCGCTTTGCCCGCGCCCGCGAATTCCTGCAGGGTCGAAAGCGCGGTCTCGACAGCGATGTCGTGGGTGCCTTCCAGCGCGGTGGCGAAAAAGTTGAGCAGCGACCGCTTGGCCGCGTGGCGCACCTCTTCCGGCAGGTCTTCGTAGCGGGAGTCCGCGACGAAACGGGCGACGGCTTCGGATGTCATCGTCAGGCTCCTATATCGGCAATGCGGGGCGCGACCTCGTTGGCGAGCAGGCTGAGGCTTTCGTGATCCCAGCTCGGGTCGTCCGAATCGGCGGTGACGCTCAACAGCGTGCCGAACCCGCCGACCTCGTCGTGCAGCGCCCTGATTTTGTCGGCGACTTCTTGGGGATCGCCGACGATCCAGAGATTGTCCATCAGGTAGTCCACGTCGACGTCGGCGTCGGCCATCGACGGGTCGAGCTTCATGATCTCCATCTGAATGGTGCCCCGGCGGCTCGGCAATTGATGGAACTCGTAGTTCCGCCCCAGCACCGTGCGCGCCCGATCGCGCGCGATCTCCGGCGTCGGTCCGACGAAGACATCGCGCGCGATCCGCCAGCTCTTGCGGTCGGGGCTGTGTCCGGCTTTTGCCGCGCCTTCCAGTACCGTCTCCCAATGGCCCGGCAGAAAAGCCCGCGACAGCAGCGAGCTCGACATCGGCGACCAGCCGCGTGCCCCCGCGATGCGCAGCGATTTGGATTTGGGCGTGCTGGCGGCCAGCGCGATCGGCGGATGCGGGCGCTGCAGCGGTTTCATGTGCATCCCCCGCTCGGTGACGGGGTCGAGTTTCGGCGCCTTGATCCGGAAGAATTCCCCCTCATGGACGAAGGCGTCGCCGTTCTCCCAGAGCCCCAGGATGACGTCGAGCGCTTCCTCCGCGCGAGCGCGGCCTTCGCTCGGGTCGAGCCCCATCAGCGCCATGTCCGTCGGAATGCCGCCGAGGCCGATGCCCCATTGAAAACGCCCCCGCGAGAGATGGTCGAGCATGGCCAGACGGTGCGCCAGATAGACCGGCTCGTGCATGCCGAGCAGCGTCACCCCGGTGCCGAAGCGGATGCGCTCGGTCAGCGCCAGTGCCTTGGCGATCAGCAGGTCGGGAGCGGGCGCGTTCTCCCACTTCTCGGTGAAATGCTCGCCGAGCCAGGCTTCCGCGAACCCCAGCTTGTCGGCGAGAACCAGCTGGTCGATGTCGCGGTCGTAACAATCCGCCACCTCCCGGTAGGAGGGGTGCAGCGGCATCATGAACAGGCCAAGCTTCATGGCGGGTATCCCATCGAAAATCACTGTTTTGGAGATAGGTGACGGCGGGCGGGTATCCAGCTTCCGGGTCCGGGGCGGCGTGCACCCGCGCTGCACGGTTTCGTACAAAGCCGGCGAAACGTCCTATATGTTAGCGCAAAGCCAATCCAGAGGGAGAACACAATGGCATTGGAAATCATCGGTTTTCCGCGCTCGAATTTCGTCCGCAGCGTGCGCATGGTCGCGGAAGAGAAGGGCGTGCCGTACCAACTGCTGCCGGAGCGGCCGCATTCGGACGTGGTGAAGGGGCTGAACCCGACCGGTAAGATTCCGGCGCTGCGCCATGACGGGCTGGAGATCTGCGAGTCGCTCGCCATCGCGCGCTATATCGACGACGCATTCGACGGGCCGAAACTGATCCCGCAAGACCCGAAGGCGGCGGCCAAGGTCAACCAATGGACGGCCTACGCGGCGGTCGAGGCGGACCAGCTGCTGATGCGCAACTACGTCGTCGAATACGCCTTCCACAAGGACGACGACGGCAACGTGGTCCGCGACAAGATCGACGTGGCGCTCAAGCGCTTCCCGCGCATGTTCCGCACCCTGGAGGCGGCCGTCGCCGACGGGTATTTCGGCACGGATTCCTTCAGCATGGCGGATTGCTTCATCCTGCCGATCCTGAGCGCCACCAATCTCTGGGAGGAGGGCAAGGCCGCCATCGCCGGCGCGCCCGGCCTGGCCGCCTATTTCGACCGGATGCAGGACCGCCCGAGCTTCAAGGCGACGGCGGCCTAGGCGGTCCGGCGGCCGCGGGAGGCATTACGCCAGCGGCTCGATCTCCTGGGCGACGGGGAATGTCGCGGCGAAAGACGGCCGCGCCTCCAATTTCGCCGAATGGGCGACGAGATTCGGGTAGCGGCCGCGCCAGTCGACATCCGGCAGCCGCAGATCGAGATAGGCGAGCGCGCAGCCTGCGGCGATATCGGCCAGGGTCAGGCCGTCGCCGACAAACCAGTCCCGGCGATCCAGTGCCTCGGAGAGCGCCCTGAGGCCGGCCTCGACCTTCGCCCGCTGGCGGGCGATCCATTCCGCGCTCTGTGCCTCCGCCCGGCGCTGTCCTTCCAGCACCAACAGCACCACCGCGTCGCAGATGCCCATGGCGAGGGCGTCGATCTGGCGGGCGGCGATGCCCTCGGCCGGATCCAGGGGAAGGAGCCGGGGCGGGGCCCCGAGCGCCTCGAGATAATCGACGATGACGGCGCTTTCGTAGAGCGTGCGCCCGTCGTCAAGCAGCAGGACGGGCACCTTGCCGAGTGGGTTATGCGCCGGCGCCAGGGCATCCGCGCGCCACGGATTGCTTACCGTCTCTTCATGGTGAAGACCCTTCTCGCGGAGCGCGATGCGCACCTTGCGGGCGAAGGGGCTCGGTGTCGCGATGATCAGCTGCATGCCGCTTCCTGTCGTCTCGGGCGTTGCACGCTAGATTACTGAAGAGATCGTCCACAGCAAAGGGGAGCGGACCATGGCCGACAGTCTCAAGAAGCAGTACCGCGCGCTGATCGAAGCGCCGGAAATTCTCGTCATGCCCGGTGTCTTCGACGGGTTCAGCACCGCCATCGTCGAGAAGATGGGCTTTAAGGCGGGGTTCATTTCCGGGGCCGGGATCAGCGAAAGCGCGCTCGGTCTGTCCGATGTCGGATTGATGGGGCTGGAGGACAATCTGGCCCGCGCCCGGGCGCTGGCGGATATTTCCGGCATTCCGATGCAGGCGGACGCCGACACCGGGTACGGCAACGCGGTGAACGTCTATCACACGGTCCGCGCCTTCGAGAAGGCGGGGCTTTCGGGCGTGATGATCGAGGATCAGGTCTGGCCGAAACGCTGCGGCCATATGAAGGGCAAGGACGTCATCCCCTTCGCGGAAGCGGTCGCCAAGATCAAGGCGGCGGCGGATGCGCGGATCGATCCCGACTACATCATCATGTCGCGCACCGATACTTTCGCGGTGCATGGGATCGACGACGTGATCGAGCGTCTTAACGCCTTCGCGGAGGCGGGGGCGGACCTGCTGTTCGCCGACGCGCTGCTCTCGGAGGACGCCATTATCAAGGTGGTCGAGAACATCTCGAAGCCGCTCTGCGTCAACATGGGGTTCGGCATCCGCACCCGCTCGACCACGCCGCTGATCCCGGCCAAGCGGCTGGAGCAGATCGGCGTCGGCGCGGTGATCTATCCGCGCCTCCTGACCGCGGGCGCGATCACCGGCATCACCAACGCCCTGGCGGGATTGCAGGAGGCGCTCGCTTCGGAAGAGGTGGTGGAAAGGCCGGAACTGGTCGCTTCCTTCGAGGACATTCTCGGCCTCACCAAATTCGACGAGCTGACGGCTTTGGAGCAAAAATACGCGGTCGGGGATTAGCGGCGTTCGCGTCATTCCGGGGCGCGGCGCCCTTCGACAGGCTCAGGACGACGCGGCGGAAGAACGCTCGCCTACGGAACCGTCGCCCTTCGACTGGTTCGGGAAGAGGCGGCGGAAGAACGCTTGCCTACGGAACCGTCACCCTGAGCCTGTCGAAGGGTGACGGCTTGTGCGGGCTTTCAGCCCCGCCACAGCTCCCGGATCGCGGCGAGGTTCTCCTCGCCGGTGTCGTTGACCACGAGGACCGCCTGCTCGAATCCGAGTTCGGCGATCTGCTGCAGGCGGGCCTTGGCCTCGTCCGGCGCGCATTCCAGATGGAAGCCCTGCTGGCCTTCCAGGCTGGTGGTCGGCTTGGTGAGGTCGATCTTGATGTTGGCGGCGATGGCGCGGGTGCCGCCTTCGCCGCGGAAGCGTTCGATGCCCTCGCCCATGGTCTTGATGTCGGTGTAATGGGCGGAGGCGATCCAGCCGTCGAACTCCTTGGCGGCGCGCGGAATCCAGATGCCGCCGGCCCAGCTGCCGATCAGGATCGCCGGGCCTTTCTGCACCTGCGGCCAGGGCTTCAGGTTGGTGCCGTCCACCGTCTCGCCGGCCCACAGCCGCCGCATCAGCGGCAGCGCCGCGCGCAGCTTCTTGAACCGGCCGTCGTAATCCTCGCCGACGGCGGCGAAATCGGTTTTGGTGGAGCCGGCGCCGACGCCGAAGATCAAGCGGTCGCCGGCCATCATCATCACCGTCATCATGCGGTGCGCCAGTTCCACCGGATGGCGCAGCGGCACCTGATAGATGCAGGTGCCGAGCTGGATTTTCTCAGTCACGGCGGCGGAGACCGACATCGCGATCAGCGGATCCGGCAGGGCCCGGGCGCGGCCGATGGTATCGAAGAACCACAACCCGTCGAAGCCGATCCGCTCCGCCTTCCGCGCGCCCTCGACCAGAGCGCTGCCGCCGTCGGCGAGCGCGCCGTCGGCAAGCGTGAGACTGACGCCAAGTTTCATCGCCGGTATTCCTTGCTTGCTAGTGCACGTCCTCGGCGTCGCCGAAGGCTTTCTTCAGAGCCTCGAAGTCGAAGCCCGGGGTCTGCGCGGCGCCGATGGTCACCGCTTCCTTGCGCGCGATCATCGCGGCGGCCCCCGGGACCTCCTTGGCGACGGCGAGCGGGATGACCACGGCGCCGTGCATGTCCGCGTGGATCAGGTCGCCCGGCGCCACGTCCATGCCGTGGATCGAGACCTCGGTGTCGAAGTCGACCAGATGCACCCAGGCGTGCGACGGCCCGATGGAGCCGGCGATCATCTGGAACCCTTCGGCGGCATCCGGGATGTCCCGCACGCTGCCGTCGGTCACCACGCCGAGGCTGCCGAGCCCCTTGTGGATGTTCGACTGCACCTCGCCCCAGAACGCGCCGAATCCGGCCGGCTCGTCCAGGTCCTGGATCACCGTGATCGACGGTTTCGGGCCCTTGTCGATGTATTCGTAATAATCGAGCCGCTGCTGCTTCATCACGGCGGCGTCGCGCTGCGGCGGGGTTTTCGCGCGAATCCGCGCCGTGCGCGCATAGCCGACGATGGGTTGGAGCGACGGGCGGGCGCAAACCAGCGGTTTGGTCGTGTAGCCGTAGCCGCGGCGTTCCGGCGCCACGATTTCCAGCGCATTGCACACGGTAGGCGTGTCCAAGGCCGCCAAGGCCGCTAGGTCTTCCTCAGTCAGTTTCGTCATCTTCGTAACGATCTCCCTGTGACTCGGGGTATACGCCCGCCCATTGACCGCCCGCAGCTAATCGGGATTCGCCGGGCATTGCAAGCGCTTGCCGACGGGCGGCAAATCCCTATACTCCCCGCGCTTTTCAAGGACCTGAAGACTCGCCCGGAGTAAGACCATGACCGCCGATCTGGCAGACGTGAAGAAAGTAGTCCTCGCCTATTCCGGCGGGCTCGACACCTCGGTGATCCTGCGCTGGCTGCAGGATACCTACAGCTGCGAGGTGGTGACCTTCACCGCCGATCTCGGCCAGGGCGAGGAGCTGGAGCCGGCCCGCCGCAAGGCCGAGATGATGGGCGTGACGGAAATTTACGTCGAGGACCTGCGCGAGGAATTCGTGCGCGATTTCGTCTTCCCGATGTTCCGCGCCAACGCGCTCTACGAAGGGGTCTATCTGCTCGGCACCTCGATCGCGCGCCCCTTGATCGCCAAGCGCCAGATCGAGATCGCCGCCGAGACCGGGGCCGACGCGG
This sequence comes from Rickettsiales bacterium, assembly GCA_038131165.1. Taxonomy (GTDB): domain Bacteria; phylum Pseudomonadota; class Alphaproteobacteria; order UBA8366; family UBA8366; genus UBA6544. The sequence goes on from JAYPOZ010000080.1 coordinate 17,896, forward strand.
TCTCCCACGGGGCCACCGGCAAGGGCAACGATCAGGTCCGCTTCGAGCTCGGGTACTACGCGCTCAACCCGGACATCAAGGTGATCGCGCCGTGGCGGGAATGGGATCTCGCGAGCCGCACCCGGCTGATCGAATACGCCGAATCGCATCAGATTCCGGTGCCGAAGGACAAGCGCGGCGAAGCGCCGTTCTCCGTCGACGCCAATCTGCTGCACATTTCGGCCGAGGGGAAGGTGCTGGAGGACCCGTCGGAGGAAGCGCCGGAATACGTCTATTCCCGAACGGTGCGCCCGGAAGACGCGCCGGACACGCCCACATATGTCGAGATCGGCTTCGAGCGCGGCGACGCGGTCTCCGTCGACGGGGTGGCGCTGTCGCCCGCGAGCCTGCTCACCCGCCTTAACGAGCTCGGCGGCGCCAACGGCATCGGCCGCCTCGATCTGGTCGAGAACCGCTTCGTCGGCATGAAATCGCGCGGCGTCTACGAGACGCCGGGCGGCACGGTGCTGCTGGCGGCCCACCGGGCCATCGAATCGATCACGCTCGACCGCGGGGCGGCGCATCTCAAGGACGAGTTGATGCCGCGCTACGCGGAGCTGATCTATAACGGCTTCTGGTTCTCGCCCGAGCGCGAGATGCTGCAGGCGCTGATCGACCGCAGCCAGGAACACGTGACCGGCAGCGTGCGCCTGAAGCTCTACAAGGGCGCCATCCACACGGTCGGCCGTACCAGCCCGAACAGCCTCTACAGTCTGGAACACGTCACCTTCGAGGAGGACGCGGTCTACGACCAGCGCGACGCCGAAGGCTTCATCAAGCTGAACGCGCTAAGACTCCGCCTGTTGCAGAAGCGCGGCGGTTAGCGCGCTATCCCGCCGGCATCGGCGAGACGCCGAAGGCCCATTCGTGGGCCATCAGGATTGCGACATAGAGGCCCAGTCCGAGCGCGAGGCGGGTGAGGCCGATGCCTTTCCAGTCGATCTTGGTGCGGCCCTGGATATAGGCGACGAACGGGATCGCCGACGTGGTCAGCGCCATCGGCCCCCAATCGCTGCCCATGGTGGCCTGGCGGCGGTGGTCGATGTGGCGCATGCCGAGCAGCGACAACAGCGCCATGCCGCCGAAAAAGATCACGCTGGCGACATCGCCGTTGGGCGCCAGATGGGCCAGCGCCCAGAGCGCGAAGCCCCACATCAGCGGGTGGCGGGTAACGGTGACGATGCCGCGTGACGGCGCGTCCATCGGCGAGAGGGTCTCGCCGCCGACCGAGGTCACGTTGCGGGTCGAGACGCCGGCCACCGCCAGGATACAGGCGATGGGCATGATCATCGCCGGGACCTGCCGCAACGCCGTCGTCTGGGCCCACAGTTCCTCGTAGGGGGCGGCGGCATAGCTGCGGATCGCCCAGACCAGCGTGACGAGGGCGAAGACGGAAAACAAAATGCGAAAGCCGTTCACGCCGATCCGGCCGATCACG
>JAYPOZ010000080.1:19472-22041 GCA_038131165.1 Rickettsiales bacterium
AATAGGGGTTGGAAAGTTTCGGTCATAAGACAGGATTATTTTCAGGATTGGGCGCCGCGTCCAGTTTCATGCTAAGGAACCTTTATGAACGACAGCAAAAAATCCGGATCGCCGGCACAGGATACCGCATCGGACGATCCCGTCGCCACCGCCATTCTGGCCCTGCTGACCGCGCCCGGCGCGGAGAAGGCGGTCTCGCCGGAAGCGGCGGCGCGCGCCTATGCCGAGACGCGGCGGCGCAAGAACGATCCGCCGGACCTCTGGCGCCGCTATCTCAACGCGGTGCGCCAGCAGGCCATTCATCTGGCGCGCGCCGGCCGGATCGAGATCCTGCGCAAGGGCAAACCGGTCGATCCCAACGATTTCAAGGGCGTGTACCGCCTGCGGCTGCCGGGCGGTTAAGCCGGAGCCCGGGTCGTTCCGACCAGCCATATCCACAGCACAGCGGCACCGATCAGCAGCGCGATTCCGAGCCAGCGCGGCGCCAGGGGTTTTTCCGCGGCGGCCCGGTCGGGGGCAAGGTTCTTCCGGCCCGTGAACATGGCGCGTATCAGATTGTCTCCGGTCAGCAAGCCGTCGACCAGGACGCCGCCGACATGGATCGCGATCAGGAAGATCAGAAAATTGGCGAGGCCTTCGTGCAGGCCCTCGAGGAACGCATAGTCCAGGACCAGAATGCCGGTTCCGGCGGCGGCGCCCGAGGCCGCGAGCAGGAGGACGATCATCCAGCCACCGAGCGGGTTGTGCCCGACATGGCTGGGCGGCCGCAGCCGGACAAGGTCGCCGAGATAGGCGCGGACCACGGATGCGGGCCGAATGAAGTCCGCGAATCGCGATCGCGGGCTGCCGATGGCCCCCCACACAAGACGGAAGGCCAGCAAGGCCAGGACGCCATGGCCGGCGGCCGCGTGGATATAGAACACAATACCCTCGTCCTCGCCGGTCGCCAGGGCGAGGAAGACAAAGGCGGCCAACGCCCAGTGAAAGAGGCGCGTCGGCAAATCCCAGACATCGGTCGGCTGCATGGAGACATTCCTCAGGGAAGCCTTGGAGCGACATCCAACCATCGCCCACGCGCCGATGCCTTGCGGTGGATCAAATCGGCCGTCATCCTGCGGCGCGATACACGCGCCCGGACCGGGACAGGACGAGAGGCCATGAACGAAAAGGACGGAGTCGCTTCCTGGCGGCGCATCGCCATCGGCGGCGGGGCGGCGATGTTTGTCGGCATGGCGCTCGGCCGGTTTTCCTATACGGCGATGCTGCCGCCGCTGATCCAATCGGGGCAGCTCGGCGAGTTGGAAGCGGGATATGTCGGCGGCGGCAATCTCGCCGCCTTTCTGGCCGGCGCTTTCTTCTCCGAACGGCTGCGCGCCGCGGTTCCGATCCGCCTGCTGCTGCCGGCGGCGGTCTGGCTCGGCGTGCTGGCGCTGGCGGCCTCGATGCTGCCCTGGGGGTTTTATTGGCTGTTGGCGTGCCGCGCCCTGCTGGGCGCCATCGGCGGCCTGATCATGGTGCAGAGCCTGGCCTTCGCGACGGCGGCCGCGCCCGCGGAAAAGCGCCCGGTGGCCTCCGGCTATGTCTATGCCGGGGTCGGGCTCGGCATTTTCCTGTCGGGCAGTCTGGCGCCGTGGATGCTGGGGCACGGCATCGTCTGGGCGTGGAGCGGCTTCGCCCTGGCCGGGTTTGCCGTCGCCGTCGTGGCCCATTGGGGGTGGTCGGCGGCCGATATCCTGCCGGCCGGAGGGACCGGGGCCGCGGCCGCCCTGCCGACGCATTGGACCTGGCGCGGGTTGGTGGCGGCGAACTTTCTGTTCTCCTTCGGGATCGTGCCGCACACCATCTATTGGGTCGATTTTCTGGTGCGCGATGTTGGCATGAGCATGGAGCTCGGCGGACTCCATTGGAGCGTCGTCGGCCTCTCCGCGTTTCTCGGCCCCATCCTCGTGGCCCGGTTGGCGGCCAGGCTCGGCGTCTCCCTGACCCTGATCACGGTGTTTACGCTGCTCGGCCTCGGTGTCGCGGGGCCGGCCTTCTTGACCGTTGCGCCCGTTCTCTGGTTCTCGTCGATCTTCTACGGGGCGCAGCCGGGCCTGGCCGCAGTGATGGCGGCGCGGGCGCGCGAGATGGGGGCCGCCGCGGACATGCCGAGGATGATGCGGGTGACGATCGTGGCGAACGCCTGCGGAGCGGCGGCGGGCGGACTGGCGCTGCCGTTCATCTTCGAGCTCAGCGGCGATTACGGGGTGCTGTTTATCCTAGGGGGCGGCGCGATGCTGCTCGGCGGCCTCTGCACCCTGGCGCGCCGCCATACAGTCTAAGGGATGGACCCTAAATGGCCGGCGGCTCCAGGCCATGCTGGCGGCAGGCGGCGGTAAGCGTATTGGCGAGCAGGCAGGCGATGGTCATCGGCCCGACCCCGCCCGGCACCGGCGTGATCGCCCCCGCCACGAGACGCGCCTCCGCGAAGGCGACGTCGCCGACCAGGCGGTACTTGCCCTCTTCGCCCGGCTTCGGCACCCGGTTGATGCCGACATCGATGACCGTGGCCCCCGGTTTGATCCAGTCG
>JAYPOZ010000081.1:0-2020 GCA_038131165.1 Rickettsiales bacterium
GATACACCTTAATCAGGCCGCCAACCTGTCCAAATTACCGGGACCACTTCAATCGTCGAGATTTATCACCAGCGGGTGATCTATGATGTGTCCTTAAAAAAAGGCGGAAGCAGATATCGTCATAGAATCAGGGAAATCCGATCATGTGGAGGAAATTATAGCGCGCTTGACGGCAGCCGGATTCCGCATCAATCGATTGGACGACACAACAAACGAAACAGACTAGCGAAAATTTGTTTCTTGGTTAAAATCCTATCAATGTTTGTTGGCGTAGGTTTTGACAACGCTTAAGAACCCATCCCCAAATGTGGGAAATCGGACTTTAGGAGAAAAAATGCATAGCGTTCTGGGCGATATTATTAGGGCCGGATTTTGTTCGTAATTGTAGGTCTCTCGGTTGTGATAGGATCTATTATCGGCGGTTATCTGATGGTCGGAGGTCACTTGGCGGTCTTATTTCAACCCGCCGAACTTGTTATTATTGGCGGCTCCGGGGTTGGTGCGTTTATCATCGCCAATAATAAAGAGACTATTACCGGAGCGATTGCGGCTTTAGGAGGTCTTTTAAAGGGACCGAAGTATAGAGCACATCACTATCTTGAGTTGTTGACCTTGCAGTATCAGATCTTCCGGTTTGCTAAGTCGAAGGGTATGTTAGCACTCGAGTCTCATATCGAAAATCCACACGATAGCGATATTTTCCAGGAATTCCCTCATTTTTTAAGCGACCATCACTCCCTTGAATTCTTTTGCGACTACCTGCGCCTGATGACGCTCGGAACAGACAATCCTTTGGAGGTCGAAAGTATTATAGATCAAGAAATCGATGCACATGACCATCATAATCTTGAAATCGCGCATGCCGTAAACACAATGGCGGAAGCTTTCCCAGGCTTAGGAATTGTTGCTGCTGTGCTTGGCGTCATTCATACAATGGGCTCCATCACGGAACCACCAGAAGTCCTTGGGCACCTAATCGGCGCAGCATTAGTTGGAACTTTCCTTGGAATTCTGTTGTGCTACGGGTTCGTTGGGCCGATGGCGACGGCTATGAAAGGCAATTTTGAGGCAGATCAAAGTTACTTGAAGTGTATCAAGGCCGGCGTCATCGCCCACCTCCAAGGATACGCACCAGCGGTTTCGGTTGAGTTTGCCCGTAAGACATTAAACGAGACAGTGCGGCCCACTTTTTTGGAGCTTGAAGAAGCAACTGGATCCCTCAGCCCAATCTAGGGTCGGGATTGAAGCCACAAATTAAAAAAATGGTTAGTAAATTAAAGGAGCTTCAACCCATCGTCATTAAGAAGCGGATGAAGGCTAACCATCCGCCGCATGGCGGAGCTTGGAAGGTTGCCTATGCGGACTTCGTCACAGCAATGATGGCTTTTTTTCTGCTCTTGTGGCTATTAAACGTCGCCACTGAGTCAAATAAACAAGGAATTTCTGATTACTTCGAACCCGACACTTCGGAGGTTGAGGGAGCGGAGGGCTTAGGACGAGCACTTGCAGGATTAGTGCAGGATGCGGATGGTGCGATGAGGTCAGCTGGTTCTCCGCCTAGCGTTATAGTTCCAATCGCCACAGTTGGCAGCAAATCAGGCGGAGACGAAGGGCAGAATGAAGAAAAGGCAGCAGCATTAGCAGAGGCTGAGGCCAAGAGATTAAAAACCGAGCTTGATAGCTTCGCCAGGGTCGAGGCGGAAATACGTCAGGCGCTCCAGGAAATTCCGGAACTAAACGACATGCAGGATAGCCTGATGATCGATTTTACGCCGGATGGTCTGCGCATTCAGATACTGGACCAAGAAGACATCGCGATGTTTGTTCCGGGCCGGGCACTGCTAAACGATCACGGTCGAAAAATGCTGGCGATCGTCGCCAATGTGATCACGAAAATGCCCAACGCGGTCGTCGTTACGGGTCATACGGATAGTTCCGGCGGATCGAACCAGAGTTACAGCAATTGGGAACTTTCGGGTGATCGCGCGAATACCGCCCGCCGGGTCATGGTGGAATTCGG
>JAYPOZ010000081.1:2120-22004 GCA_038131165.1 Rickettsiales bacterium
GGCGGCGCCTGGAAGGTCGCCTATGCGGACTTCGTGACGGCCATGATGGCGTTCTTCCTATTGCTTTGGTTGCTGAATGCGACCACGGTCGAGCAGAAACAGGGTATTTCGAACTACTTCGAGCCGACCGGTGCAATCAAAGGGTCGAGCGGCAGCGGCGGCGTGTTCGGCGGCGTCTCAATGACGGATCCGGGCGTTGAAAAAACGCCGGGGCAAACCCAGGAAATGACCGTCGGATCGGATTCCCAGCTTGAAAACGAGCTGGAAAAACAAACCCGCCAGACCGAAGAACACGATCAGGCGAAGAGTGCCACACCGGCCGAAATCGAGCGTGAGCAAAAGGAATTCGAACGGGCGGAACGAGCGATCAAGCAAGCGCTGTTCGATCTTCCGCAACTCTCCGCTCTCAAGGATTCGATCAAGGTCGAAGTGACCGATCAGGGATTGCAGATTCAATTGCTCGACCAAGCTGGAACATCGCTCTTTCAGCCGGGAAGCTCTCGCTTGACCGCACAAGCGGAGATGCTCTTGCTGCTCGTCGCCAGTATCGTTGAGCGGCTTCCAAACGAGATCACAATTTCGGGTCATACGGATTCGAAACCTTTCAACGGTTCCGGTGGACGCACGAATTGGGAGTTGTCGATCGAACGCGCCAACGCGGCGCGCCGCGAATTGCTTAAGCACAATGTGTCGGGCAAGCGAATAGAATCGGTCGTTGGACTGGCGGACAAGGTTCCGCTGCTGGCGGACGACCCCACGTCGCCGCAAAACCGCCGCATTTCGATCGTACTGCTGCGCGAACAGAAAGAACTGAAGATCGAAAAGCCGCCTGAACCACCGCGGATATTCTAGTGCGATCCGGACACGGCCAACAGACGCGATCTGCCTACGTTGTCCGTTTGGCTTCGCTGATTCACGTTGTTAGTGCTGGAGGGCCCTGACATGCCGGAAAGGCTCCCCGACCGAAGCAGCCCCAGCTTTAGCTGGGAACGGGGCAATGCGACGCTTCTCGCCGCCGACGCCAGTTTCGACGGTGTCGCGTGGCGGCGCACGGTTGCCTTCTTTGTCGACGCCATGATCCTCATGGCGATTTTTATGTCCCTGATGATATTCAATCTCATCACGTTTTTTGCCTTAACCGGGTTACTGACGTTTCTTTGGCCGGCGCTGCTTTTTGTCCTTTACGATACGGTGCTTATCGGCGGTCGCGGATCCGCGACAATCGGCATGCGCGTGATTGGCCTGAAGATCGTCAATACGCAGAACGAGGAACCCGCCTACCTGCAGGCGTTCGTCCTGTCGGTGCTGTTCTACCTGTCCGTCACTTTCACGAGCGGCCTGATCCTGCTCGTCGCGCTGTTCAACAACCGTGGACGCTGTGTGCACGATATTGTCACCGGCATATTCGTCGTGAATACGGTCCCGGCTTCGAAAGCGGGCGGATGACTTCGCGAAACGCCGATCGGACCGATACGCGACCATGACGACGCAGCGCCTCCCGCACCAGGTTCTAACCTTCTTCCGCTCGGGGCCCATGCCCTGCCCGTATCTTTCCGGACGGGTCGAACAGCAGTTGTTCGCGGAACTGTCGGGACCGAACGCGCTCGACGTCTTCGACGTGTTGAGCCAGGGAGGGTTTCGGCGGAGCCACCACATCATTTACAAGCCCGCATGCGCCGGTTGCAACGCGTGCGTGCCTGTGCGCATCCCCGCCCGGCGTTTCAAGTACGGTCGGGCGTGGCGCAGAATCCGCAATCGCAACGCCGACCTCTCCGTCAAGATAGTCGGCACGCGTATTACCGAGGAACAATACGACCTCTTCCAGCTCTACACGCAACGCCGTCATGGGGAAGGCGAGATGGCGAAGATGAGTCGCCGGGACTATGCCGCAATGGTCTTGAGCAGCCCGGTCGACACGGTGCTTGTCGAATTTCGCCGTCCCGACGGCAAACTGATCGCCGTCTGCCTCATGGACCGGTTGGCCGGGGGACTCTCGGCGGTTTACAGTTATTTCGATCCCGCCGAGGAGCGCCGGAGCCTGGGAAGCTACGTCATTCTGTGGATGATTGAGGAGGCACTGCGTCAGGAGTTCGACCACGTCTATCTCGGGTATTGGGTCGCGGGTAGCCCGAAGATGGATTATAAAATCCGGTTCCGCCCGATCGAAAGTTTCGGTCCCGAAGGCTGGCAAGAAATCGAAGGACCCTATTCGGTCGAAACATCTCGCGAGAAGCTGAACAGGGCTTCCTAGCCGCGTTCGACGGGGCCTCCGTCGCCGCCAAATCCCGTAAATGAGACATTCCTGATGAACCTCTCGCCACTTGTTATGGCCGCGAGTTTGGATATCCTTGATTAGCCTTTCGCATTGGGCTGAATGTCAAAGTTTGAGAACAGGGAGATTCTGTATGAAAAGGCGCGAATTTATCACGAAAGCCAGTGTCGCCGGCGCCGCCGGTGCAGTGGCCGCGAGCACATTTGCAGCGCCTGCGATCTCGCAGGGCCGTAAGAAGATGGTTGTTGTCTCGACCTGGCCACGGGATTTCCCGGGTCTGGGCACCGGTGCCCAGCGTCTAGCGGACCGTATCGGCAAGATGACGGACGGCCGGATCGCAGTCGAATATTTTGCTGCGAAAGAACGCGTCGGCGCTTTCGATTCCTTCGACGAAGTCGCCTCCGGCAACGCGCAGGCCTATCACGCTGCCGACTACTACTGGAAAGGCAAGCATCCGGGCTGGGCGTATTTCACCGCCGTGCCGTTTGGCCTGACCTATACCGAGATGAACGCCTGGATCCGTTTCGGCGGCGGGCAGGAGCTTTGGGACGAACTGGCCGCGGGCTTTGGCCTCAAGTGCATCATGGCCGGAAACACCGGCTGCCAGATGGGCGGCTGGTTCAATAAGGAAATAAACTCGCCGGACGACCTTAAAGGTCTCAAGATGCGTATTCCTGGCCTTGGCGGCGACGTTATGGCGAAGCTCGGTGCCTCGCCGGTATCGCTTCCGGGCGGCCAGATTTACGAAAACTTGGTTTCCGGCGCCATCGACGCCACCGAATGGGTCGGCCCCTGGAACGACAGCTTCATGAAGTTCTACGAAGCCGCGAAGTATTACTACTACCCGGGCTTCCACGAACCGGGCTCGATGCTGGCCTTCGGCATCAACAAGAAGTGGTGGGACGGACTTACCGATACCGACCGTCTAATCATCGAAGCCGCGGCGGCCGCCGAAAACGACATCATGATGGCCGAATACAACGCCAAGAGCGGCAAGGCACTCGCGAGCTTGGTCCGCGACCAAGGCGTCAAGCTCCGTAAGTTCAACGACGAGACTTACGATGCCTTCGGCGAAGCTGCGGAAGAGGTTTTCGCGTCGGTGCGGGGCCACAGCCCGCTCGCCAAGAAAATCGACGACAGCTTCCGTGCCGCCCGGCAGGATCTGGGTGGCTGGTCGAAGATTTCCGACCAAGGCTACCTTGCTCAGCGCAACCGCGTGCTGGGTCTCTGATTCGGATATTCCGATACGTCGCACAGTAAAGTGGAGCCTCGCGGGAGGCTCCACTTCGCGTGACGGCGACAGGGATCACCGGATCGGCATGACCGATCGGTAATGTACCTTTGGGGGGCCGCATGACCGACATATCGGCGCAAACATCTGCAGAACTCGCCAGAGCCGGCAGAGCCCGCGACCCCGTCGCGGTCGGCCTGCGCATTTTCGCCAATGCGATGGTCTTGCTCTGCTTCGCTTTCGTCCTCAACAATTTTCTGAACTTCTGGCACGATTGGCCCGGCCTCCCCGGCCTGTTTGCGCATAGCGGCTGGTTCGGGTTTGCGCCTTTGCGCGAAGCCCTTTCCGACGAAGCCGTTACCCGGGGCTGGTTCCAGGTCGCCCTATACCTCATTCCCTGCCTGGCCGCCGCCGCCTATGTCCTGATGACGCCGCGGCGGTCGATGCACGCCGATTCCGAACGACTGTCCGCCTTCGCCGCCTATATGGTCCGCGCCGTATTTTGGGGCGTGCTGCTGATCGGGATCGCCGATTCAATGATCTCCTTCCTTAGGGTAGAAGGCCTGCTCGCAAGCGTTGTCGGCGAACAATTGTCGAAAGATCTCGGACGGTCGGCTTTCCGCGGCAACATGGTCCACTATCCACTGCTTGCGGTCTCGTTCGTCGCCGCGCTTTTCACGCGCTCCCTCGGGTTTCACTGGCTGGCGCTTCTAATCGTCGTCGCGGAAATTCAAATCGTCATCGCGCGCTTCATCTTTTCCTACGAACAAGCCTTTATGGGCGATCTGGTCCGTTTCTGGTATGGCGCCTTGTTCTTGTTTGCGAGTGCCCACACGCTAATCGCCGAAGGGCACGTCCGGGTGGACATTCTCTATGCGGGTTTCAGCGAACGCGGCAAGGCATGGACGAATACTCTCGGTTCGGTCTTCCTTGGTCTGCCGCTGTGCTGGGTCATCCTGACGATGGGCATGTGGGGGAAATCGAACGTCATCAACGGTCCACTGCTGAACTACGAAGTCACGCAGAGCGGCTACGGCATGTACGTGAAATACTTCCTTGCGGGCTTTCTGTTGATATTCGCGATTACAATGCTCGTGCAGTTCATGAGCTACTTGTTGAGCAATGCAGCGGTCCTGCGGCGCGAGGCCGATTATCATCCGGATCTCTCCGAACATGCCAATGTATAGACGCTCAGTCCGTAAGGCTGTCATCTGATGGAAATTCTCTTTCTCGTCACTCTTATTCTCGTGATGGTTTTGGCGCTGGGAGCCGGATATCCGGTGGCCTTCGCGCTTCCGGGATCGGCCATTCTCACAATCGCGCTCGCGGCGCTGACCGGCTACCTCTTCGAAGGCCGTTTCGAGGCCTATTTCGCCCACGGCGACCCGATCCAATGGCTCAGCGCCGGCGTGACCAATTTCCGAGGGATATATTGGGAAGCCGAACGAGATACGCTCATCGCGATTCCGCTCTTTATTTTCATGGGAATCATGCTGGAACGCTCGAAGATTGCGGAAGACCTGCTGGTGACCATGGGCCAGCTCTTCGGGCCGATTCCCGGCGGCGTCGGCATCTCCGTCGTGATCGTCGGCGCCCTTCTGGCCGCCACGACCGGCATTGTCGGCGCAACCGTTATCGCGATGGGATTGATTTCGCTTCCGGTCATGTTGAGGGCCAATTATTCCCATAGCCTCGCGACCGGCACGATCAGCGCATCGGGAACCCTCGGCCAAATCATTCCGCCCTCCATCGTACTGATCATCCTGGCGGACCAGCTCTCCAACGCGACCGATCAAGGCAGTGCGCTGCGCACGGCGGATTTCAAGGAAGGCACCGGCACATCGACATTGCCGTCGGAGTTCGATCTCACTTCGACCAGTGCGGGCGACATGTTCCTGGGCGCTTTTCTGCCGGGTTTGGTCCTGGTTGGGCTCTATATTCTCTACATCCTCGTGCTGGCCCTGATCCGGCCCAAATCTGCGCCGCCGGCGCCGTTCCTGGGCAATTACGACTGGCATTTCGGTGTCCGGGTGCTGCTTGTTCTCTTGCCGCCACTGGCTCTGATCTTCCTGGTCCTGGGATCGATCATCCTCGGCATTGCGACCGTCAATCAGGCCGGGGCCATCGGCGCCGTCGGCGCCCTGGTGATGGCCGGATACCGCCTCACCGCCGGCCGGAAGGACACCTTCTATCCGGCCATTCTCACCGGCGTTTCCGTGATTGCGTTGATTGCCTTGATCAATGTCTTCGATATCAACGTCAAGAACATCAAGACCGACGCCGACGTTCTGGGTATCTTCCTGGCGGCAATCGCATCGGCCGGGTTCTTTGCGGGAATCTGCTGGAGCGGCTGGCGCGCCTATAAGATCGACGACACGCTGCAAGGCGTCATGCTGGAGACCGCAAAGACCACATCGCTTGTCTTCATCATCCTGCTTGGCGCGGCAATGCTGACCTCGGCCTTCCGCGCCTTCGGCGGCGAGGAACTGGTCCGCGATTTTCTCTCGGGACTGCCGGGCGGTTTCGTCACCAAGTTCCTGGTGGTGATGGCTGTCATCTTCGTACTCGGCTTCTTCCTCGATTTCATCGAGATCGCCGTCGTCGTGGTGCCGATCATCGCCCCGATCCTGTTGGCCGACCCGACCGCGAACGTCACCGCCGTTTGGCTCGGCGTCATGATCGGCGTCAACATGCAGACCTCTTTCCTCACCCCGCCCTTCGGCTTCGCATTGTTCTATCTGCGCGGCGTGGCACCCAAGGCGGTGCGCACGATTTCGATGTACAAGGGCGTGGTGCCGTTCATCGCCTTGCAGCTGCTGGGCCTCGCCATTGTCGGCGTCTTCCCGCCGTTGGTGAATTACCTGCCGGCCAAGGTCTACCTGACCTCCGAGACCGCCCCGCCGCCCAAGAATCCGCGCCTGCAGGCTTGCTTGGAGGAATATCTTTTCCGCGAGTACGCTGCCCGGGGCAGCGAAATTCGCGCGGCCATTTCCACGGCGAAGACCCTCGATATTGCGTCGCTCCCGGACAAGCATCGCCGCGCCATATCGGAAAGTCTGGCGGCGGCCGACAAGGTCTTCCCGCAAATCGAAAAGGTCCGCGCTGCCGAAGCTGCGCTCGCCGCTTATGTCCCGGTCTATCGTCCTCTGCATACGGAGGTTCGCGATCGCCGGGTTGAAATGTCGACCATCGACCGGAAGATCGCAAAGCTGACAAAAGAAAAAGAGGCCCTCACCTTCCGCGCGGTCCCCGATCCGGAAGGCATTAGGGAGATCGACCTGGAGGTGCGGGAATTGGCGGCAGAAAAAGCACAACTGCTCGCCCTGTTTCCGGACGGCTGGGAGGATGCCCAGGCACGTTATCGCAAGCTCGCCCTCGACGAGACGAAGGCGCGCCGCCTATACCGCCGTGCGGTTGACGACACTTACGAGCCGATCCCGCAGCTCCGCAAGATTATCGAGAGCGGAGACCAACTGCCGGCTTTGGCAGCCGTCATCGAAGGACTTGGTCCAGTCATCGCCAGCGCAAGTTCGGCGGAAGCGATGGCGAAGATTAGGGACGTAGAGGCGTCGGTCGGCGCGGTGCCGGGTGCCGGCAGCATTAAGTCCAAGCTCTCCAGTGCGCGGCGCGCCATGAAGGGCGATACGCCAAAACGGGAGAAGGCCCAGCAAGCGCTGGCGGAAGCCCTGGAGCGGCATGCCGCCGAAATTGCCTGGCGAACCGCGGCGGCGAAGCGCTTGGCCGCCGGTTTGGCCACCTACGACGCCGCCATATCCGACACCATCGGCCTGCGCTCTCAGGAACGTCTGACGGAACCGCAAGCCGAAGAAGTCGCCGGCTGCCTGTCGCATCACCGGGATATCTCGCTGAGCTTCTAGCGGCCCCCGGGCGCATGCAACGCCGTCGGGCTAGGGAATGACCGCCTCGGCCTCGATCTCGACCGCTGCGTTGGCGTCGAACAGTTTCGTCACTTCGAGCAGCGTCATCGCCGGGAAATGCCGGCCGAGATGCTCGCCCCAAGCCGCGCCCACCGCTTTCCCGGCCGCGTTGAAGGCATCCATATCGGTCACATAGGCCCGCAGGTTCACCAAATGCTCGGCCTTGCCTCCGGCCGCCGCCAGCACTTCGACCACATTGCCGAGAGCCAGCGCGAATTGCGCACCGATATCCAGCCCTGCTTCGACGGCGCCGCCCCTGATCTGCGCCACCTGCCCTGCGATCCTCACGGTCTGGCCACCCGTGGAGACCATGCCGTAGGAGTATCCCCGCGCCCGCTGCCACCCCTCCGGCAAGATCGCCGTCGAAATCGGATCGCTCATCTCGCACTCTCCCTGTCGATTGTACTCTGGGAGAGATATGGTAGGCGGAGACGCGGATGACAGCTTGCGGAGCAGAGAGATGACCCTGACGCTGAATGAAGAACAAATCGCCGAAATTCTCACAATGGACGACCTGATTCCCGAAATGGAGAAGGCGATGATCGCCTTTTCCGCCGGAGAGGTGACGCAACCACTCCGCTCGATGATTCCGGTCGAGCCCGCGGGCGGCTATTTCGGCCCGATGCCCGCCGTCTCGAAAGATGCCATGGGTATCAAGCTGGTGACCTTTTACCCCAACAATGCGGACCGCGGCATTCATACCCACCATGCCATGATCCTCCTGTTTGCGCCGGATACGGGCGAACCCCAGGCGATTATGGACGGCCGCCTGATCACCGAGATGCGCACCGCCGCCGTCTCCGCCGCCGCGACCAAACCGCTTGCCGCCGCGGACGCAAAGGTGCTGGCCATCCTCGGCAGCGGCACACAGGCAAAAAGCCACATCGAGGCAATGCGCTGCGTGCGGGATTTCGAAGAGGTCCGGGTCTGGAGCCGCAATGCCGATCACGCACGGCGCTTCGCGGAAGCGCACGGCGCGGTCGCCATGAGCGCCGAGGACGCGGTACGCGGCGCCGACGTGGTGGTCACGGCGACAAGCTCGCAAACGCCGGTCCTGTGCGGCGATTGGCTGAAGGACGGTGCCCATGTCAACGCCGTCGGCGCCCCCATCGCCACCTGGCGCGAACTCGACGACGATGTCATGAACAAATGCATTGTGATCGCCGATTCCCGCGACGCCTGCCTTGCGGAATCCGGCGACGTGATCCTGTCAGGCGCGCAAATTCACGCAGAAATCGGCGAGGTGCTTGTAGGGAAAGCCAACGTGAACCCGGCGGAAACAACCCTGTTCAAGAGTGTCGGCATCGCGACGGAAGACGTCTTCGCCGCCCGGCTCGTCTACGAGAAGGCGACGGCCTGACCGCGTGGTAGCGCCCTGAAAAGCGCCTACCCCCCGAAGCGGTTGTCCCGCGGGAAGCCGCGCGGGGCCATGATCCCGGCCTGGGCCCGCTTGCCGACGTAGCGGAGAATATCCGTCTCGGTGCGGGTGCGATCGCCGAGCTTCCAGGTCAATCCATCGTCGAACTTGAAGGTCTTGGCATCCTCCAGCCCGCCATCCTTGTAGCGCTGCAATATGTTGCCGCGCCCCCGGCTCATCTCGGGCAATTCGGAGAGCGGGAAGATCAGCAATTTGCGGTTCTCGCCCACCACTGCCACATGATCGTGCCCTTCCTCGATCGCGAAGCTCGCCTTGCCTTCGACGTCGCCCGAGACGTTCAGCACCTGGCGGCCGTTTCTGGTCTGCGCGATCAGGTCGTCCTCACACACGACGAAGCCGCGCCCGTCTGAAGCGGCGACGAGAATTTTCTGTTTCGGGCGATAGATCGACAGGCCGGCGATGTCGTGCTCTTGCGGCAGCTCCAGCATCAGGCGCAACGGTTCCCCATGGCCCCGCCCGCCCGGCAGCTTGTCGACGCCGATGGTGTAGAACCGGCCGTTCGTCGCGAACACCAGGAGCTTGTCCGTCGTCTGCGCGTGGAGCGCGAAGCGATGCCGGTCGCCTTCCTTGAACTTGAGGTCGTCTTCGTTTTCGATATGCCCCCGAATCGCCCGGATCCAGCCTTTCATCGAGCAGACGACCGTGACCGGCTCGCGCTCCACCATTGCCTCAAGCGGGATCACCACGGCCGACGGCGCATCCGCGATCTCCGTACGGCGGCGGCCGAGTTCCGTCTCCGGCCCAAAGGTCTCGCGCAATTCCTTTAGCTCGTCCGAAATAAGCGTCCAGCGCGCCTTCTCGTCCTTCAGAAGCCCGATAATCTCCAAGCGCTCGGCGGTCAGGGACGTGTGCTCGCCTCGGATTTCCATTTCCTCCAGCTTGCGCAAATGGCGCAGGCGCATGTTGAGAATTGCGTCGGCCTGCACCTCGTTGAGCTTGAACGCCTTGATCAATTCGGCCTTGGCATCGTCCTCTTCGCGGATGATGCGGATCACCTCGTCCAAATTCAGATAGGCGATCAGGTAGCCTTCGAGGATTTCCAGTCGATTCTCGATCTTGCCGAGACGGAAGGTCTTGCGGCGCACCAGCACGTCCTGGCGGTGATCGAGATAGGCCTGCAAGACTTCGCGGAGGTCCATCACCCGCGGAACCCGACCATGGTCGAGAACATTCATGTTGAACGAAAACCGGGTCTCGAGATCGGTTTGTCGGAACAGCGATTCCATCAACACCGCCGGGTCGACATTGCGGCTCTTCGGCTCCAGCACGAGGCGGACCTCTTCCGTCGACTCATCGCGGATATCGTCCAGCATGGTGAGCTTGCGCTCGTGCAGCAGCTCGGCGATCTTCTCGACCAACTTCGACTTCTGCACCTGATAGGGCATCTCGGTAATTACGATGCGGTATGCACCGCCCTTGAGATGCTCGGTCTCCCATTTGGCGCGGATTCGAAAACTGCCCCGCCCTGTACGATACGCCGAGATCACGTCCGCCCGGTTCTCGCACAGCACGCCGCCGGTCGGAAAATCCGGACCCGGAATGAATTCGACCAGTTTCTCGAAAGAAGGATTCGGGCGACTGCCGTTGCGCAACGTCTTCACCATATGCAGCAGCGCATCGCAGAGTTCGGCGACATTATGCGGCGGAATGCTGGTCGCCATGCCGACGGCAATGCCCGAGGCGCCATTCGCCAAGAGATTGGGGAAATTCGCCGGTAGGACGACCGGCTCCGCGCCTTCGCCATCGTAGGTATCGCGAAAGTCTACCGCGTCCTCGTCGATCCCTTCGAGCAGGCGGCGCGCGACCTCGGTCATGCGCGCCTCGGTATAGCGCATCGCCGCCGCGTTATCGCCGTCGATATTGCCGAAATTGCCCTGGCCGTCGACGAGCGGATAGCGGACGGCAAAATCCTGCGCGAGACGTACCATCGCATCGTAGATCGCGGCGTCGCCATGCGGATGGTATTTACCCATCACGTCGCCGACGATACGGGCGCATTTCTTGAAACCGCTGTCCGGATTGAGACGCAGCTCCCGCATCGCATGAAGCAGGCGCCGGTGCACCGGTTTCAGACCATCGCGCACATCCGGCAGGGAGCGCGACGTGATGGTCGACATGGCGTAGGCCATATAGCGCTCGGCCAAGGCGTCCGCGAGCGGGATGGGGCGGATATCGCCCCCTTCTTGAGGGTCTGACATGATGCTATCTCCTGCGAGATATAGTACTTAGCCGCCAATTCGGCGCAATACCTAGTTGCTCATCGTTCGGCGCACAAGGCTGTCTTTCAGCCAAACGGCGGCTCGCGCCAGCAGGAAAAGCGCAAAGGCGGCGATCACGATGGAAGGTCCCGAAGCGCTGTCGATCTGCAGCGAAGCGCCAAGACCAGCGACGACGGAGACCACACCGAAGATCGCGGCCCAGAGCGCCATCTGCTCAGGCGACCGGGCAAACGGCCGCGCCGCCGCCGCCGGAATGATGAGCAGGGAGACAATCAGCAGGATGCCGACGATCTTCATGGCGAGGGCGATCACCGTCGCCAGCAGGAGCGTGAACAGCAGCCGCGTGCGCTCGATCGCAATGCCTTCGGCGGCGGCCATTTCCGCATGCACCACGGACGCCAGCAGAGAGCGCCAGATGAGCATCATTGCCAGCAGCGCCGCCGATCCGCCGCCATAAATCCAGATCAGATCGGCGCGCGAGACAGCCAGGATATCGCCGAACAGATATCCCATCAGGTCGACCCGCAGCGTTTCCATGAAGCCGATCGCGACAATACCGAGCGCCAGCGAGATATGCGCGAAAATGCCCAGAATCGTATCCGAGGCCAGAATCGTGCGGCTCTGCAGCACGGCGATTCCGCCCGCGAACAAGACGCTGACAAGGAGCACGCCGACCAGGGGATCGACTTCGAGTACAAAGCCGAGCGCCACGCCCAACAGGGCCGCGTGCGCGATGGCGGCGCCGAAATAGGACATCCGCTGCCAGACGACAAAACATCCCAGCGGCCCCGCAAGGATCGCCACGCCGATCCCGCCCATCAGCCCGCGCAAGAAGAAATCATCAAACATCAGTGGTGCCCGTGGCCATGATCGACCACATCCCCCGATAAATCATGATCGTGATCGTGGGCGTGGGCGTAGACCGCCAGACTTTCCGCGGCGCGGCTGCCGAACAGCTCAAGATATTTCGGGTCGCGGCTGACCGTCTCAGGTCGCCCGGCACAGCACACATGATTGTTCAGACAGACGACGCTGTCTGTCGACGCCATCACCAGGTGGAGATCGTGCGAGACCAACAGAATTCCGCATCCGCGGTGGTCCCGAAGACGCCCAATCAATTCATAGAGATCGAGTTCGCCCGTGAAGTCGACACCCTGCATCGGCTCGTCGAGGACAAGAAGATCCGGGTCCCGCATCAACGCGCGGGCCAGCATGACACGCTGCAATTCACCGCCGGAAAGCTCATGCACCAAGGCGCGGCCGAGATGCCCCGCTCCCACTTCCTCCAAATGCGCTTTGGCAACGTTCTTCTCCGCTTTGGAGGTCAGGCTCAACATGCGGAGCGCCGTCAGCGGCAGGGTGGCGTCGACCGTGAATTTCTGCGGCAGATATCCCACCGTAAGGCCCGGTCGCCGCACGACCTCGCCGGCATCGGGTGCTTTTAGGCCAAGCAGCAGCCGCAAGAGCATGGTCTTGCCCGCGCCATTGGGCCCGATCAGGGTTACGATTTCCCGCTCCGATACGGTGAGATCGACATGGGACAGAATCGTCCGCCCGCCGAGGCGAAGATCGAGGCCTCGACCTGCCAGAAGAACCTCGGCCGCCTGGTTATCTGTGCCCGTCGCAATGTCGCGGACAGCGGCCTCAGTCATGTTTACCGCCCCGGCAATCCTGACAATCGCCCTCGACCTCGACGACCGGAGTGGTAACATCGAAACCCGCGCGCGCCGCCCCCTCGCTTAACGCATCGGCAATGGCCGCCTCCTCGATCTCGGCAACCCGCCCGCACTCGCGGCAGATCAGAAACTGACCGCTGTGCCGCGCTTCGGGATGGGCGCAGCCGACATAGGCATTCCGGCTCGCGATGCGATGCACCAGCCCATTCTCCATGAGAAAATCAATCGCCCGGTAGACCGTCATCGGTGCCGCATTTCCCGTCCCTTCTTCGTTCATCATGGCTAAAATATCGTAGGCGCCGACTGGCTTGTGGCTGCTCCAAATGAGCGAGAGCACTTCCCGTCGCAGCGGGGTGAACCGGGCGCCGCGTTCGGCGCAGAGCCTCTCCGCCAGGGAGAGCGCCTCGTCGACGCAGGCTCCGTGATCGTGATTCGGCTCGGGAAAGACGGATTCCATGTTGGTACTCCGGCGGTCTGAGTTCAGGGGCTTACCTGTCTGCTGCCGGGCGATTATAGCGAACCGGAATCGGTATTGCTATGTTATAACATTTATGTATTTTTGTTATACTATATCATTTCATGGACAACGACCCCGATGCTCAAATCTTTGTCATTTTGCACGCTCGCTGCGGTCCTTTATCTGGTGCCGCAAAATCTTGCGGTTGCAGGCGGGCCTTCGGTCGTCGTCAGCATCAACCCTCTACACTCGCTGGTCGCCGGGGTCATGCAGGGTGTTGCATCCCCCATGCTCCTGCTGACGCCGGGCAAGACGCCGCACAGCTACGCCATGCGGCCCTCCCAGGCGCAGGCTCTCAACACGGCGCAACTCGTCGTCTGGATCGGCCCGGAATTGGAAACCTTCCTGCGAAAACCGATCGAAGGATTGCCGAGAGCGACACGGATTCTCTCGATTTCGAAGGCGCCGGGCATCCAGCTCCTCAAGTCGCGCAACGGCGGCCCTTGGGCGCACCCTGCCTCAGACGCTCATTCCCACGGGAAGGAGCATGAAAAAGGACACGGAGCGCATGGCGTCTACGACATGCATCTCTGGCTCGACCCGGAGAACGCCAAAGCGGCAATCCGAACCATCAAGGATATCCTCAGCGAAATCGATCCGGCCAATGCGCAACGGTACAGCAAGAACGCCCGAACCGTTGCCGCGGAGATCGAAGCGCTGACGCGCCATATCGAACAACAAACAACAGCGCTAAAGACTAGGCCGTACATTGTTTTCCACGATGCGTTTCAGTACTTCGAGCGGCGCTTCGGCCTGACGCCGGTCGGGGCCGTGACCATCAATCCGGACCGCAAGCCCGGCGCGAAGCGGATTCACGACATCCGCCGGCGCATCGTCTCGCATCAGGCACAGTGCGTTTTTCGAGAACCGCAGTTCGCACCGCGCCTTATCGAAACGCTTGCGGAAGATACCGGCGCCAGGATCGGCCTCCTCGATCCACTGGGAAGTACGGTGGCACCCGGCCCCGCGGCTTATGCACAGATCATGCGAAATCTATCGGCAGCGCTTTCCGATTGCCTGACGGGCAAGCATTAAGTTCCGCGCCGCCACCTTTCGCCCAAACGGTCGCGGGCATCCGGCAGAAGTTTGCCGTGCGGCGCCAGCATATGACGCTCCAGGAAATATCCGGTCAGCCGCAATCCGTCCGATAAAGCACCCTTCTCCAAAGTGCCGGTTTCCACTGGCGCTTGGGCGGTCAGGAAGCGCGGCAGCACCAGGAGTTTCTCCCGGTAGGCGGCACCTGCCGCCGCGGAGACGGCGCGGCCGCTCTTGGGCGAGACGTATGCCAGGTCTTCTGTCACGCCGGTCGCGGCACAGCTTTCGAGATCTAGCCCGAACCCGAGTTCACCGAGGAGCGAAAGCTCCCAACCGACATAAGCCGCCTCCCAGCCCTCGCCCGGCAGAAGGGTCAGAAGTTCGCGCAGGGACGCAAACAGTTCCGCATGCGGTTCGCGTTCCGGCAGGCAGGCGTCGATCAAGGCGCATGCCGATGACATTGCGGCCAACCGATCCGGGTCCGACAAGACGCGGGCCGAATGGCTGTCCAACAATTCGACGGTGATATTTCCGAGATGCTCCTCCAACCGGGCGCGCCAGACGGCACTCACCTCGTTGCCGGGTTGCAGGATTCCGCGCTGCTTCTGGGAATTTCCGCCCCGCACCAAACCTGCGTGGCGTCCGTGCTCGCGCGTCAGCAGATGCAAGATGACGGACGACTCGCCGTGTTTGCGAAGGCTTAGAACGATGCCGTCGTCACGCCAATCCATCGCTAATCCGCACGATGCGCCCTAAGCATTGAAATTCAATCCCCAGGCGCTGTAGCGCGATTGGTCGTCCATCCATTTGTCCCGCACCTTCACGTGAATGAACAAGTGTACGTTGCGACCGAATATTTCCATGAGGTCCTGACGCGCGGAGGCGCCAATTTCCTTCACCTTCACGCCCTTCTTGCCGAGAATAATCGACTTCTGAGAATCTCTCTGGACGTAGATCGTCTGGTTGATCTTTACGCTGCCGTCCTTGAATTCCTCCCAGGAGTCTGTCTCGACCGTCGTCGCATAAGGCACTTCCTGATGGGTCTGCAGAAAGAGGTATTCGCGCGTCACTTCCGCCGCCATCAGGCGTTGCGGCAGGTCGGAGAGTTGGTCCTCCGGAAACATCCAGGGCCCGGGCGGCAACAATCCAACCAGCTTATCCATAATGTCGGAAACACCGTCTCCCTTTAGGGCCGAGACCATGAATGTCTCCTCGAAGAGACCCGTCTCGTTCAGCTTCGCCGCCAACGCCAAGAGCTCATCCCGCTTGATCAAATCGATCTTGTTGAGAATGAGGAACGCCTTGCGCTGCGTCTTTTTCAAGCCGTCGACGATGCGCTGTGTGTCCTGATCGACGCCACGCTTGGCATCGACGACCAGCATGATCCGGTCCGCTTCGGCGGCCCCGCGCCAGGCGGCGTCGACCATGGCGCGATCCAGCCGGCGGCGCGGCGCAAAAATGCCGGGCGTATCGATGAAGACGAGTTGCGTCTTCTCCCGGACCGCGATGCCCATGATCCGAATGCGGGTGGTCTGGACCTTATGCGTGACGATACTGACCTTGGCACCGACGAGTTGATTGATCAGCGTCGATTTACCGGCATTCGGCGCGCCCAAGACAGCGATGAACCCACACCGCGTATTCGCCACCTCAGACATTTGCGCCCACCTCAGCCAATAGTTTTTCCGCCGCTTCCCGCTCCGCCGCTCGTTTCGAAGCGCCGACACCTTCCACCGGCTCCGCCCCTTCGACGGACACGGAAACAGTGAATACCGGTGCATGATCCGGCCCGTCGCGCCCAACGATCCTGTAGTCGGGCAGCGGCAGGCCGCGCGCCTGAGCCCATTCCTGCAGAACCGTCTTGGCGTCCTCCGGCGGATTCAGCGGCGCATGCAACCGCTTCGTCCAATAGCGCTCGATAAACCGGCGCGCGGCGCCGATGCCACCATCTCGATAGAGTGCCGCAATCAACGCCTCGCATACATCCGCCAGGATTGCATCGTTCTCCCGCCCGCCGGAATCCGCCTCGCCCCGGCTCAGAAGGATATGCGCCGCAAGCCCGGCCTCCCGGGCGACCTCTGCCAGGGTTTCGCGCCGCACCAAATCCGCGTGACGCTTCGCAAGCCCGCCTTCCCTCTCCTCTGGATAGGCATCCAGCAGAATATCGGCAATGGTAAACCCGAGCACCCGGTCACCCAGAAACTCAAGCCGTTCGTAGCTGGCGCGCCCGTTCAGCGCGACGCTTCGATGCGTCAGCGCTTGCTCAAGGAGCGTTTGGGAAGCGAACTCGTGCCCCAGGGCTTGTATCAGATCTTCGTTCATATTCGATATATACACGATCGCGGTGCCGTCCGCGACCGCCGCGGCTTCCGTGCCGCTCACTCGATACCGTCGAGAATACGTCCGAACCGCCAGCGCCAAACCTCGAAAAACCACGCATCTTGCGGTTTCGAGAAGAACAGGAATTCAGCCCGACCGACCAGGTTCTCCATCGGAACGGTCCAATTGAAGCGGCTGTCGAGCGAGTTATCCCTGTTGTCGCCCATCGCAAAGTAATGCCCGTCCGGCACCGTCCATTCGCGCGTATTGTCCATTCGGCCGAAATCGCCTTCAGCCTCGATCAATTGGTGTTGGCGGCCGTTGGGCAGGGTTTCGATGTACAGCGCCGCCTTCGTGGCGCCATACCGTGCCTCGCCAAACGTGAATTCGCCGATCTTCAAGCGACGCACAGGTTCGCCATTGATGTGCAAAATGCCGGAGACGACTTTTACCCGGTCGCCCGGCAGCCCAACGATGCGTTTGATGTAGTCTTTTTCGAAATTGCTGTCGCGGACCGGATACTTGAATACGGCGACATCCCCGCGTTCCGGTGCGCTGCCCAGAATGCGCCCCTCGAACAATGGCAGGCTGAACGGAAGCGAATGGCGGCTATAGCCGTAAGAGAATTTCGAGACGAACAGGTAATCGCCAATAAGCAATGTCGGTATCATGGAACCCGACGGAATGCTGAACGGTTCATAGGCAAACGTGCGTATGCCGACCGCGATCACCACCGCATAGATCACGGTCCGAACGAGTTCGATCACACCTTCAAATTTGGCGAGAAGACCTTGCGGCTCCGATCCGCCGGGCTTATCGGCCTTATCAGAATTCATATATGCGCTCGATGGCCGTTCAAATACCGGCTTTACAGCCGCCCCTAGGGTCGGCCAATGTGGTCGCCGGGGACTCGATAGTCAAGCGCGCTGGCCGGCCGATTTCGGGCAGGATAGAAGTTAAGAGCAATCGGACCGCTCCAACGCGCAAGGCAAATTCTCGCATCACAGTTGGCCCAACAATGTTTCGATGAATAGGTTCACTGCAAATCCGCGCGTTGCCTGCATCGGAGAATGCATGCTCGAATTGAGCGGCGACTTGCCCCAGCCGATGAGGCTCTCATACGGCGGCGACACTTTGAACACGGCGATCTATTTGGCGCGCCTCGGTGTGCGGACCGACTACATCACCGCCCTCGGCGACGATCCCTACAGCGATTGGATGCGCGCTCAATGGCAATCCGAAGGCGTTGGCGTCAGGCATGTCATTCGCGCTCAAGGGCGCTTGCCCGGCTTCTATGCAATCCGCACCGATGATCACGGCGAACGGCAATTCCATTATTGGCGCGATCGGGCGCCAGCCCGGAACCTCTTCGACTTCCCGGAATGCGATGCCGTCATGGCACAAATCGATCGATACGACTGCCTCTACTTCAGCGGAATAACGCTGTCGATCTACAGCGTCGCTCATCGTGCGCGGCTTTTCAAAGTTCTGGAAACCGCGCGGAAGGGTGGATGCCTGATCGCCTTCGACAGCAACTATCGCGAGCGCGGTTGGCCGGATGCGCGGACCGCGCGCCATGCATTCGACGAAGCCCTAGCGCGGACCGATATCGCCTTGCCGACCTTGACGGACGAGCAAGCCCTTTTCGAAGATGCCGATGCGGCAGCCTGCGCCCGGCGCCTCCACGCGGCGGGCGTGTCGGAGGTGATCGTCAAACTGGATGCCGCCGGCTGCCTTGTCTCCCTCACGGAGGAAGACGTGCTGGCGCCGACCGCGGAGATCAGAACGCCGGTGGACACGACGGGGGCCGGAGACTCCTTCAACGCCGTTTATCTCGCCGCCAGGCTCCGCGGCGCGTCAGCCATCGCCGCCGCGGAACAAGCCCACCGCCTCGCGGCGGAAGTCATCATGCATCCAGGGGCGATCATTCCGCGGGCCGCGATGCCGGCGTTAACCCTTCCGGGAGACCCAGGATGAAAGATACCATGGCGCAGGCCGGGATCATTCCGGTGCTGATCTTTCCCGAGACGGCGCACGCGGCACCCACCGCCGAAGCATTGATCGCCGGGGGCCTGCCGGTGCTGGAGATCACGTTACGGACGGATGCCGCCTGGCAGGCCCTGGAGACAATTGTGGCCGCACAGCCACAAGCCGTCATCGGCGTCGGCACCGTTCTGGAGGTGGCACAGTTGTCGCGCGCCAAAGACCTCGGCGCGCTATTCGCGGTGAGTCCCGGTTTCGACCCCGCTCTGGCGGAGGCCGCGGCCCAACTCGACCTGTTCTATCTGCCGGGCGTAGCGACGGCTTCCGAAATCATGAGCGCACGCCGCGCCGGATTTCGCTTTCTGAAATTCTTCCCGGCGGAGGCCGCGGGCGGCCAGGCGATGCTAAAAAACTTCGCATCGCCCTTTTCCGACATCCAATTCTGCCCGACCGGCGGCATAGGCGCCGCCAACTGCGCCCAATACCTCGCCCTCTCGAACGTCGTCTGCGTCGGAGGCAGTTGGGTCGCCACGGTCGAGGACATGGCCACGGAAAATTGGTCCGGGATCGAAGAAAAAGCACGGGCCGCCCGACGCATCGCCGAACAATCGGTTACTCCGCCGCCTCCGCCATCTCTTTTGGCACAGCGGAAATGATCACGACGGCCTGTGCCAATGGAAAATCATCCGTAATGGTGAGGTCGATTTGTGCCGCCATGCCTTCGGGCACGAGGGTATCGAGGCGCGCCTTCGCCCCGCCTGTCAGGGCCATCGTCGGCCTGCCCGATTTCAGATTGACGACGCCGAGGTCCCGCCAGAAGACGCCCCGGCGAAATCCGGTACCGAGCGCTTTCGAGCATGCTTCCTTAGCCGCAAAACGCTTTGCATAACTGGCGGCACGGTTCGTACGCCGATCCGATTTCCGGCGTTCAGTCTCGGTAAAAATCCGACTCACGAACCGGTCCGGAAACCGTTCCAGTGTTTTCTCGATGCGCCGGATGTCAATCAGGTCGCTACCGATCCCGAGAATCATCAGGCCGACTGCTCGCCCTGAACGTCGGCGCGCGCCCGGTCCATCAACGACCGCATACGTTTTACCGTGCTGTCCAGCCCGCCAAAGATCGCCTCGCCGATCAGAAAATGCCCTATGTTGAGTTCGACAATCGTCGGAATAGCCGCGATCGGCGCGACGGTATCGAAGGATAGGCCATGGCCGGCGTGACATTCGAGGCCGATCGCCTCCGCATGGGCGGCCGC
>JAYPOZ010000082.1:0-20934 GCA_038131165.1 Rickettsiales bacterium
GGAGCTGTCGCTATCTCCCTCACCCGACGTTGCGGAACGCTTCAGCCTGCGGGCTGGAAACCTCGGGTTCTCCGCCCGAGCGGTGACGGCCCGGGAACCGGCGGGGACAGCACTGCAACTGGGGAACATCGGTTCGCAATGGCAGCACACCGCGCTGGCAATGTCGCTATCCGATCGCGGCAGTGCGGAGTTGCGCCTCGAAGACGGGTCCTTCCAAGGGCGGAATTGGCACCTTCGCGGGTCTCAAGGCGAGCTGGTCGAGCTGCAATCGGTCACCGCGCGCCTCGACGCGTTGGAACTGGCACACGATGATGAGGGCACAATCGAATTTCAGGCCGCCGGTTCGGCAGGGCTCGACGGATTTCGCGCCAGCATGCCAACGGGTATACGGGACCTCCCGGGCAGAGTAGAATTGGACCATGGCAAAATCGCCGATGCCTCCGTCACGCTCACTGTCTCGCCGGACTCGCCGGCGGATTTTCGGGTCGCCCTAAGCGCGAATATCGGGCGCATGGCGCTCAGTCTGGACGACGAAGACGCGTTCGCTTTTCAAGCCGAGCGCATCGCGGCGAAGCAGATCGAGTATGCGACGGCGAGCGGCTTCCATATCGTCGGCACTCGCCTGCAAGGCGCGCGTCTTGCCGCGCGGCAGAACCTTATCGATGCGTTCGCGCATACGGAAAATCACGGCGCCCCGCGGACCGGCGCCTCGCCTCCCGCCCGCATCCGCATCGAGAACCTCGAATTCGCTCCCGACACCAAACTGTCTTATACCAATGCGGCGCTCGTGCCGCCGTTCAAACTCGACGCGAAGATCGGCACCCTTCGCATCGATGCGCTGGACAGCCATACCGAAAGCATCGAACTGACACTTGCAAGCAAATTGAACGAGTTCGCGTCGATATACGCCTCCGGTAAGGCCGCCCTGCGGACGCCGGAGGGACCGGCTCTTTCCGGCATCCTGAAGCTGGACGGTGTGCAACTGCCGGCGCTGAACGGCTACTTCGAAAAGCATTTCGGAATACAGGTCGAAAACGGCCGGCTGTCGGCCGAAGCCAAAGCGGCGTCGGGGGCCAACCAGTCACTGAAGGCCGAGATCAACGCCAGCATCGACCGGCTAAAGCTCTCGAAGACCGAGCCGACCAACGACGCCCACGTTCTGGAACTGACCGGCGGCATCGCCCCGGCCACCGCCATCGCGTGGCTCGAGGATTCGAAAGGCAGAATTGAACTGCAGATACCTATATCGGGTAAGATCGAGGACCCGGAGTTCCGCATAGGGCAGATCGTCCGAGGTGCCATTGGCGGGGCGATCCGCGAGACGGTCGGCAAGACGGTGAAGATTCTGTTTCCTCCGGCGTTCCTGTTGTCGCAGGTCGCACAGGCTGCGGCGCCGGGAGCCCCGCGCCCGGTCGTCTTCAAGCCTTTGGATCGGAATATCGGCGCACGGGAAACGGCCCTTCTGGCGACTATCGGCAAGGCAATGCGCGACCGCCCCAGACTGCGCCTTTCGGCCTGCGGACGTTCGACCGCCGCCGATTTCGAGCAATATCTCCGGACGCATACCGGCCCTCAAGGGTCCGATGACGCGGAGACCGCCTCCGGTTCCGGCCGGGCAATTCCCGAATCTTTCATCGACGCAGCCGGACTGGAACTCAACTCACTCGCTCAGATGCGTACCTTGAGCGTGAAGAAAGCGCTGATAGAGGATCACGGCATCATTGCGGACCGGATCGACGAGTGCAAAGCGCAGTTCGATTCCGGCGATCAGGGCGCGCCTCGGGTGGATTTCGAACTCCGGACGGCGAACTAGTACTGAATGCGTGTCGTCGCCGCGCCGTCGACCACCAGATTCACGCCACTGATATAGCTGGCGGCGGGGCTCGCCAAAAAGACCGCGCCGTTCGCGACTTCCTCCGGCGTGCAAAAACGGCCCATCGGGTTCCGCTTGATCGCCGCCGCGAATCTTTCCGGATCCTCGGTCTTGTTGCGCTCCCAAACGCCGCCTTCGAAATAAACCGCGCCGGGCGAGACCGTATTCGCGCGGATGCCCTTAGCCGCCATGTTCGTGCTGAGGCCGGACATGTAACTGATCAGCGCCGCCTTGACGCCGCTATAGGCCCGCACGCCGCCGGAGACATTGACTGCCGCGGTGCTCGATATCGCGACGATCGAGCCGCATTCAGAGGCCTCCAGATAGGGCAACGCGGACTCGACGGCGCGCACCGTTCCGAGGATGTCGACCTCCAAGCCGGTGCGCCACGCTTCCTCGTCAGCCCCCACGACCAGCGAACTGGCATTCGCCACCAGGATATCCACTCCGCCCAACGCCTGCGCCGTCTGCGTCATCCAGGCGCGAAACGCCGTATCGTCGGTAACGTCGGCCGTGCCGCCAATCACCGTGACCTCTCCGCCGGACAGCGCCGCGAGCGCCGCGTCGACATCGGACTCGTTGCGCGCGCAGAAACCGACATGACAGCCTTCCGACACCAGCAGGTCGACGATCCGGCGGCCAATCCCTTTAGAGCCACCGGTCACGATGGCGCGCTTCCCCTTGAGACCCAAGTCCATGGAATCCCTCCTCTAATATTCGAACGGATTAATGAAATGACGCGGCGGCAAATAGCCGCCTATCTCGGCAATTCGGTTTCGCCCATCAGGAACTCGTCGACCGCGCTGGCGCACTGACGGCCTTCGCGGATCGCCCACACCACAAGCGACTGGCCGCGACGCATATCGCCGGCGGCGAAAACCTTGTCGATGGACGTCCGATAATTTTCGGTATCCGCCGCAACGTTTCCGCGCGGGTCAAGCGAAACGCCCAGCGATTCCACCAGGCCCGCATGTACCGGATGCACGAACCCCATCGCGAGCAGCACCAGGTCGGCCTGCAGCTCGAATTCCGATCCGGCGACTTCCTGCATGTCCATGCTGCCGCTCTCGCTCGGCTTCCATTCGAGGCGGATACCGTTGAGCGTCGTGACGCGGCTGTTCGTCCCCGTGAACGACTTCGTCATCACCGACCAGTCGCGTTCGCACCCTTCTTCGTGGGAGCTCGACGTCCGCAATTTCATCGGCCAATCGGGCCAGGTCAGCGCCTTGTCTTCCCGCACCGGCGGTTGCGGCAGGAGTTCCAGCTGCGTCACTGACTTGGCGCCATGGCGGACCGACGTGCCGACGCAGTCGGAGCCCGTATCGCCGCCGCCAATGACGATGACATGCTTGCCCGTCGCCATGATCGCGACGTCGTCCGGCACGTCGACGCCCGCATTGCGGTCGTTCTGTTGCGAGAGGAATTCCATCGCAAAATGAACGCCGTCCAACTCGCGGCCCGGCACCGGCAGATCGCGTGGCTTCTCGGAACCTCCGCACAGCGCGACGGCATCGAAATCGCCCAACAGCGTTTCGATCGAAACGCTTTCGCCGACATGACTGTTCGGCCGGAATTCGACGCCTTCGGCTTGCATTTGCGCCATGCGGCGGTCGATCAGATGCTTCTCCATCTTGAAATCGGGAATACCGATCCGGAGAAGACCGCCGATCCGCGCGTTCTTCTCGAACACCACGACCCGATGCCCGGCGCGCGCCAATTGCTGCGCGCAGGCGAGCCCTGCCGGGCCCGAGCCGACCACCGCGACGCGCTTATCCGTATGACGCGAAGCGGGCTGCGGCTTGATCCATCCTTCTTCCCAACCGCGGTCGACGAGCGCGCATTCGATGGTCTTGATCGTCACCGGCACGTCGTTGATGTTCAGGGTGCAGGCGGCCTCGCAAGGGGCCGGGCAGATCCGTCCGGTGAATTCCGGAAAGTTGTTCGTGGAATGCAGAACTTCCAGCCCGTCGCGCCACTTGTTGTGATAGACCAGATCGTTCCATTCCGGAATGATGTTGTTGACCGGGCACCCTTGGTGGCAATACGGAATACCGCAATCCATGCAGCGCGCGCCTTGCTCCGACACCTTCTCGGGCGGTAGCGGCACGATGAATTCCTTATAGTGCTTTACGCGATCCTCGACCGGGTCATAAATACGGTCGTCTCGATCGATTTCGAGAAATCCAGTCGGGTTACCCATGATTTACTCTCCGGCTGCGGCGGCGATGCCCCGCGCGTCCATCTCGGCCTTGGCCTGCATCTCGCGCAGCGCCCGGCGGTATTCGACCGGCATCACCTTGACGAACTTGCCGAGGTAACTGTCCCAATCGTCCAATATGGCGCGCGCGCGCGCGCTGCCCGTATAGCGAAGATGATTCTCGATCAGACCCCGCAAGCGCCGTTCGTCGTAGCGCGTCATGTCCGTGGAGATATCCACCCCATCGTCGTTGGCGGCGCGTTCCTCGCGCAGAACCGGCTCAAGCTCCACCATGCTCATATTGCACAGGGTCTCGAACGCGCTCCCTTCATCGAGGACATAGGCGATCCCGCCGGACATCCCGGCGGCGAAATTACGGCCCGTCTCGCCGAGGACTACGACGACGCCTCCCGTCATATATTCGCAGCCGTGATCCCCACAGCCTTCCACGACGGCGGTCGCGCCCGAATTGCGGACCGCAAAGCGCTCGCCCGCGACACCGCGGAAATAGCATTCGCCCGAAATCGCCCCGTAGAGAACCGTATTGCCGACAATGATGTTCTCTTCAGGATTCACTGGGCTCTTCGGTGACGGATAGATACTGATCCGTCCGCCCGACAAACCCTTGCCGACATAATCGTTGGCGTCGCCGACAAGTTCCAGAGATACCCCATGCGCCAACCAGGCACCGAAGCTCTGCCCCGCGTTTCCGGTAAACTTCACGTGGATGGTGTCTTCGGGCAGGCCCGCGTGCCCGTGCCGCTTTGCGATCTCGCCGGACATCATCGCCCCGACCGTGCGATTGATGTTACGGATCGGCATTTCGATGCTGAGCGGCGTGCCGTTCTCTATCGCGTCCTTGGTCTGTTCTATCAATTGCTTGTCGAGGGCACGCTCAAGCCTGTGATCCTGCTGCTCGCAATTATAGAGCGCAACGCCGTCCGCCGCTTCGATCGGCGCAAACAGCCGCGACAGATCGATATTGCTTGCCTTCCAATGGTCCACCGCGCCGCGCATATCCAGCAGGTCGCGCCGGCCAATCAACTCGTTGATCGAGCGATATCCGAGCTGCGCCATAATTTCGCGCACTTCCGTCGCGATATAGGTGAAGAAATTGACCACATGTTCCGGCTGACCGGTAAAGCGCTTGCGCAATTCCGGGTCCTGCGTCGCCACCCCGACCGGGCAGGTATTCAAATGACACTTCCGCATCATGATGCAGCCTTCGGAGATCAGCGCCGCGGTCGCGAAGCCGAATTCATCGGCGCCAAGGAGCGTCCCGACAATCACGTCCCGGCCCGTCCGCAGACCGCCGTCCACCTGCACCGCGATCCGTCCCCGCAACCCGTTCATAACCAGCGTCTGATGCGTCTCCGCAAGGCCGAGTTCCCACGGCCCGCCGGCATTGAGCAGGGAGGTGATCGGACTGGCGCCCGTGCCGCCGTCGTGGCCGGAAATCGTCACATGATCGGAATAGGCCTTGCTGACGCCGGCGGCGACCGTACCGACGCCGACTTCGGAGACCAGCTTGACGGAAATCCGGGCCTGCGGATTGACGTTCTTCAGGTCGTGAATGAGCTGCGCCAAATCCTCGATCGAATAAATGTCGTGATGCGGCGGCGGCGAGATCAATCCCACGCCCGGCGTCGAATGACGGACCCGTGCGATCCAGTCGTCGACCTTGTCGCCCGGTAACTGACCACCTTCGCCGGGCTTGGCGCCCTGGGCCATCTTGATCTGAATGTCGTCGGCATTGACCAGATATTCCGTCGTCACGCCGAAGCGGCCCGATGCGACCTGCTTGATCCGCGAGCGCATGGAATCGCCGTTCTCCATCGTGCCGAAACGCACGGCCTCCTCGCCGCCCTCGCCCGTGTTCGAGCGGCCGCCAAGGCGGTTCATGGCGATGGCCAGCGTCGTATGCGCTTCCCAGGAAATCGACCCGAAGGACATCGCGCCCGTCGCGAACCGTTTGACGATCTCGGAGATCGGCTCGACCTCGTCCAGGGGAACCGGTTTGCGGTCCGACGTGATCTCGAACAGACCGCGCAGGTTCTTCAGCTTCTTGGTCTGGTCGTTGACCTTCGACGTGTAAGTCTTGAAGAGGCTGTAATTGGCGCTCCGCACCGCGTGCTGCAACGTGCCGATGGTCTCCGGCGTCCAGACATGCTCCTCGCCGCGCAGACGGTAGGCGAGGTCCCCGCCCACATCCAGCGCATTGCGATAGATCGGCGCGTCGCTGTAGGCCAAGCGGTGCCGGCGTTCCGTCTCTTCCGCAATCTCAGCGAGACCTGCGCCTTCGACCTTGGTCGACGTCCCCGTGAAATAGGCGTCGACAAAAGCGCTCGACAGGCCGACAGCATCGAAAATCTGCGCCCCGCAATAGGACTGATAGGTCGAAATGCCCATCTTCGACATGACCTTCATCATGCCCTTGCAAACCGCCTTGATGTAGTGGCCGTGGGCGGTGAATTCGTCGAGCCCGTTGCCCTTCTCGTGCACGTAATTGGTCAAGGTATCGAACGCGAGATATGGGTTCATGGCTTCCGCGCCATAACCCGCGAGGAGGCAGAAATCATGCACCCGGCGGGCTTCGCCGGTCTCCACGACGAGCCCCACGTCGGTCCGCAACCCCTCGCGGATCAGGTGGTGATGCACCGCGCCGGTCGCCAGCAGGGCCGGGACCGCCACATGATGCGCATCCAGGCCGCGGTCGGACAGAATGATGATGTTGTGATCCTGGTCGCGGACCACGCGCTCGGCCTCGGCGCAGATTCGCGCGATCGCCGTCTCCATTGTTTCGGCTTCCGGGCCGTCGATCCGGTAACAGATGTCCAGCGTATAGGTCCGGAACGATCCGTCGACGTGGTTCTCGATCCGGCGAATGCGCTCGAGATCGGTGTTGGAAAGAATCGGATGGTGGACTTCGAGACGCTTGTGCTCTCCGCCCGAGCCGAGATCGAGCAGATCGGGACGCGGCCCGATAAAACTCACCAGCGACATCACCAACTCCTCGCGGATCGGATCGATCGGCGGGTTCGTGACCTGGGCAAAATTCTGGAAGAAATAATCGGAGAGCATCCTCGGCTTGTCGGAAAGCGACGCCAGAGGAATGTCGCGTCCCATCGAGCCGATCGGGTCCTCGCCCTTCTCCGCCATCGGCTCCAGGAAGAACTTCAAATCCTCGGCGGTGTAACCGAAAGCCTGCTGCATATCGAGCAAGGTCGCGGAGTCCGCCGCCATCGGCCCGATCTCCGACGGCAGGTCCGCCAGATTGATTTGCGTCCGATCCAGCCACTCCTGATAGGGATAGGCGTCCGCGAGACCGGATTTCAGTTCCTCGTCGGAAATGATGCGGTGCTGCTCCAAATCGACCAACAGCATCTTGCCCGGCTGCAGCCGCCATTTCCGGACGATCTTCTCTTCGGGGATGGACGGCAGCACGCCGACTTCGGACGCCATGATGACCAATCCGTCCTCGGTCTCGATGTAGCGCGCGGGCCGTAATCCGTTCCGGTCTAGGGTGGCCGCGATCTGACGGCCGTCGGTAAAGGCCATCGCCGCCGGGCCGTCCCAAGGCTCCATCAATGCCGAGTAATATTCATAGAAGGCACGGCGCTTCGGATCCATGAGATCGTTGCCGCTCCACGCCTCCGGGATCATCAGCATCATCGCATGGGAAAGCGAATAGCCGCCCATCACCAAAAGTTCGAGCGCATTGTCGAAGGTCGAGGAGTCCGACGGGCTGTCGCCGATCACCGGCCACAGTTTCTCCAGATCGTCGCCCAGCACCTTCGATTTCATGTTATGCCGGCGCGCATTCATCCAATTGATGTTGCCGCGTACCGTATTGATCTCCCCGTTATGGCAGAGAAAGCGGAACGGCTGCGCGAGGCGCCAGGAGGGGAAGGTATTGGTCGAAAACCGCTGATGGAACAACGCGATGGCGGTGGCGAAATCGGGGTCCTGGAAATCCAAGTAGAACTTCGCCAAATTCGGCGCCAACACCATGCCCTTGTACACCATGGTCCGGGCCGACATGGAAACGACGTAGAAATCGCGCCACGCCGTCTCGTTCTTATCCCAAAGCGCGTGATGGGCCTGCTTTCGAATGACATAGAGCTTGCGCTGGAAAGCGTCCGTGTCCGCTGTCTCAGGCCCCCGCTGAATCAGCACCTGACGGATGATCGGCTCCGCCTCC
The DNA here is from genome assembly GCA_038131165.1 of Rickettsiales bacterium. Classification (GTDB taxonomy): domain Bacteria; phylum Pseudomonadota; class Alphaproteobacteria; order UBA8366; family UBA8366; genus UBA6544. The sequence continues at coordinate 8,272 of JAYPOZ010000082.1, forward strand.
TTGACGCTTTCCCCCAGCACGCTGTTGTCGACCGGAACATCGCGCCAGCCGATCAGCACCTGCCCTTCACGGGAAATCGACGTTTCGATCGCTTTCACCGCGAGGTCGCACTTCGTGGCGTCGTTCGGCAGAAAGACCATGCCTACGGCGTAGTCGCCCACCGGTGGCAGGGTGATGCCGCGCGCCGAGAACTCCTTCCGCATGAAAGCATCGGGAATCTGAATCAGAATACCGGCGCCGTCGCCGGCCAACGGATCCGCCCCGATCGCGCCCCGATGATCCAGATTATGGACGATCTCCAGCGCCTGATGAACGATCTCGTGCTTCGGCTCGTTATGGATGTTCGCAATAAACCCGAAGCCGCACGCATCATGCTCATTGGCCGGGTCATAGAGCCCCTGCTCAATAGGCAAACCAATACTGTTGCGCCGGATCTCGTGGCTCATGCTTTAACTCCCAATTGGCTCCGCGGAGGGCCGGATTAAATAGCAAGCTCCGCCCGAATTCGAAAATGGTTTCTTTCATCCAGAATAAATACTGGAATAACAGTATATTAACATGGGGATTGGACCCCGTATAACAAGCTCAAGTGGCGCGAAATTTATTTTCCGCCGTATTTCCTAATTTTTTACACTTATAAAAATGTGTTTATAAACTCACCCCCGCCCGACCGAAAACAACCTATCCGCCGCGAGGCCGGACGTCTCGACCCCCGCCAATTCCAGCATATGCCATAGCAATACCTGATTGCTGGACAGAACAGGTAATCCCGTCCGCCGCTCTGCCTCCGCAATAATTTCTGCGCATCTCAAATTCGTGCAGGAGATGAATACCGCATCCATCTCCGCTTTGCCGGTAAGGGAGACGACCGCTTTCAAAATGGTCTCGGGATCGATCCGCGCCACTCGGGCCTCGATCTCTTCGTCAAACGACACGGCGGCGGCGATCCCGTACCCGGCATCCCGGAAGTTCGCCGCCAGTTCATCGGCGATATCGGCGCTATAGGGCGTGAGCAACCCCAATCGGCGCGTTCCAAGCGCATCGAGCGCAGCCTTCGCCGCCGTCGTGGGGTTGGACAGGGCCGACCCAGGCCGAACCTCCCCGATGATCTTGGCGACACGCCCCTCGCCGATCACCGCGGCCGCCGACGTGCAGGCATAACCGATGACGTCGAAATCCGCACCTACCGGAAACAAATCGACCGCCGCCGCCAAATCCGCCGCCATGGTTTCGAGGCTCGCATGAGTGAGCCGCGCCGCGCTCGGTATGCGGCTGTGATGCAAGACGACCCGGCGATCCCGCAGGTACCCGCGAAACTCGTCCTCAATGGTCTCGTCGGCCTGCAGGACCACCAGCCCCATGGTCGGCGGGCGCCGGTCTGTTTCCGTCATCTGATCGGTTGCCGATTCCATTCTCTGCCTCGCACCCGTCACAGCCCTACGGGATCAAACATGTGATTCGTCTTTTGGCCGACGGCGCTTATTTATAGCTGCCTTGCGAATATATTGGAATTTGCGCCGACGGAGCGAGACGATACCACAGGAGCCCATGGCGGCATCACTAGAAAGCACGGCGAATGAGTAGCAGCGACGCCCTGTTCGCGCGTTACGGGCCGATGTACCTTTGGTTCGTGACCGTGGCGGGTCTCATGGCCTTCTTCTGCATGGTCTTCTCGAGCGCCATGATCAATGTCGCGATCCCGCATGTCATGGGTGCCTTTGGGGTCGGCCAGGACAAGGCACAGTTTCTCTCCAGCGCCTTTCTCGCGACCACGGTCACCAGCCTTTTGGTAAATCAATGGCTGATCGCCCGGATCGGCCAACCCATGGCGTTTTCCGGCTCGTTGGTCGTCTTCACCGTCGGCAGCCTGATCAGCAGCTTTTCGCCGACGCTCGACATGATCATTGTTGGCCGCGTCATTCAGGGATTTGCCGCCGGCATCATCCAACCCCTGGTCATGGTGCTGCTCTTTCAGGTCTTCCCGGCGGAAAAACGCGGCATGGCGATGGGACTGTTCAGCATGGGCGTCGTCTTCGCGCTCGGCCTTGCTCCCGCAATCGGCGGCGTCGTCATCGACGTCCTGACGTGGCGTTACATCTTCCTGGTGCCCATCCCCGTTGCCTTGCTGGCGCTGGTCATGGGGATCGTCTTCATGCCGGACCGGGACGGCCTCGGACGGGCTGGCAAGTTCGACTTTCTCGGTTACATTCTGATGTGCGGATTCGTTTTTTGCCTGATGACGATCATCGGCAACGGCCAACGGATCGGCTGGGTCTCCGACGATATTGCGCTGCTTATCGCGGTTATGGTCGCGTCGCTGGTCGGCTTCGTCTATTCGCAGAAGCGCCCCGGCGCCAATCTCATGGACCTGAGCGTTTTCGGGAATCTCCGTTTCTGTACGGTGATCACCATCTCCTTTCTGTACGGTTTCGGCAGTTTCGCGCAGAACTACGCCTTTCCCATCTTCAGCCAGATCGTCCAGGGATATACTCCGACCCTGGCAGGCTCCCTCCTAATGCCGGGCGCCTTCATTGCCGCGCTCGCACTGCCCTTGACCGGCAAGCTCGCCGACCGGTTCCCGCCGCATGTCATGATTTTCACCGGTCAGGCGATTTTCATCTTCAGCGCGCTGATGCTGGCCGATGCGGATGTCGACACGGTGTTCTGGGCGATCGCCTTCTATCTCCTGCTCGGCCGCATCGGCGTCGCTTTCGTCTCGCCCTCGGTCAACAGCGCGGCACTTGCGGCGCTGCCGCCCGAGCGCATCAATGCCGGGGCGGGCATCGTCAATCTGTTCTTGATGCTCGGCGGGTCCTGCGGCATCAGCACCTTTGTGGTCATGCTGGAGCGGCGCATCCAATTTCACGGCGAAGCCTTTACCGCGACCCAGGACGCCGGCAACGATGCGACCAGCGCCCTGCTCGGCGAGGTTCACCGCCTGCTCGGGTCCGAAGGCATCCCAAGCGCCATGCACGATTCCATGGGCCTGAAATACCTGCGCGACGTCGTCGAGGCACAGGCCAATACTCTGGGTTTCCAGGACGGCTTCCTGTGGGTCGCTCTCGCCAGCGCGGTCTCGATCCTGCCGGCGATTTTCCTCAGTCTGCAGAGGCGCCGGAAGGATTGATCATTCCGCCGCCTGCGCCGCCGGCTCCGGCACCGAAATCACCCCGTCCTTGAGATAGCCGGCAATCTCCGCCTCGCTGTAGCCGAATTCGGCCAGCACCTCGGGCCCATGCTCGCCAAGACGGGGCGCGGCGCGGCGCACGCTCGTCGGCGATTTCGACAGTTTCACCGCGGGGCCGATCGCGTTGATCTTGCCGACGCTGCTGTGTTCCACCTCCACGATCATGCCCCGGTGGCGCGCTTGCGGGTCCTGATGCATTTCGCCCGTATCCAGGATCGGGCCGGACGGCAGGCCGGCTTCCTCGAAAATCGGGCCCCATTCCGCCCGCGTCTTCTTGATGAAATGGGGCGCAAGTATCTCGCGCACCCGATCCAGATTCGCCATCCGCTCCGGTGTCTTCGCGAAATTGGGATCCTCCGCCAGTTCCGGCTGCCCGATGATCTGACAAAGCCGGGCCCAGTGCCGGTCGCTGCCCGCCGACAAGGTCATCCAGCCGTCCTTGGCCTTGAAGACCTCGTAGGGACCGCTCAGCGGATGCACGTTGCCGAGGGCTTCCGGTGCCTTGCCCGTCGCGACATATTGCGACGACTGATGGAAGGTCGCGGCGATGCCGGATTCGAACAGCGAGGTGTCGACGAACTGCCCCTCGCCGGTATTGTTGCGGTGCTGGAGCGCCGCCAGGATGCCCATCGCGCCGAACATGCCGGTCATCACGTCGCACACTGGCGCGCCGGTCTTCAGCGGCGGATGCTCGCCACCGTAGCCGGTGGTGCTCATCAATCCACTCATGCCCTGGGCAATCAGATCGACGCCGGCGCGATGCGAATAGGGGCCGGTGGCGCCGAAGCCGGAGATCGCGCAATAGATCAGGCCTGGATTGATCTGCTTCAGATCGTCGTAGCCGAGGCCGAGCTTCGGCATGGTCTCGCGCAGGAAATTCTCGACCAGCACGTCGCTGCCTTTCACCATGCGGCGGAAGACATCCTTGCCGGCCTCGCTCTTCAGGTCGATGGCGATGCCCCGCTTGTTGCGGTTGATCATCATGAAGGAGGAGGATTCGCCCTTATAGGGCGGCACGAACCGGCGCGTCGCATCGCCGCCGTCCGGCCGCTCGACCTTGATCACGTCGGCGCCGAAATCGGCAAGATGCATGGCGGCGGCCGGTCCCGCCAGATTCGCCGTCACGTCGAGTACCTTGATACCCGCGAGCGGGCCTTGCGGTTGATCCGTCATATCAGCGTCCTCCGAAAGCAGTGTTAAGAATCACTTAGACCCCGTTGCCCTCGTTTCACGCCGCGATTTCCGGCACGCGCGTATGCCACTCGGTCGCCTGTTGATAGGCGTGTCCCACCGTGCACAGGGTCGCCTCGTCGAAGGGCCGTCCCACCAGCTGCAGGGCGACCGGCAGGCCGCCGCCGGTAAAGCCGCAGGGAACGCTGAGGGCCGGAAGGCCGAGATAGCTGATCGGGCGCGTATTCTTCGAGATGCGCAGCACCACCGCCGGCATGTCTTCGCTGCCGCCGACATCGACATCCGCGAGGCGCGGCGCCGGGATCGGCAGGGTCGGCGTCAGCAGCACGTCGCAGTCGCGAAAGGCCGTGGCGCAATAGTCCCTAAGGAACGTGTCCCGCATGCTCAACGCCTCGAGATAGCGCGTCGCCGGCTGGTAGAGGCCGAACTCGATCCGGCGGCGCACCATGTCGCCGTAATCCTGCGGGCGTTCGATCAGCCACTTGCGGTGGATCGTCGCCGCTTCCGCCGCCAGCGCCGCCGCCCAGATCAGGTTCATCTCCTCGTGGTCGGGCACGTCCGCCTCGACCATCTCCGCCCCGGCATCGGCGAGGACTCGCTGCGCCGCCGTCATCGCGGCCGCGACGCCGGGGTCGAGATCGTCGTAGTAATAGGTCGTGGGAATGCCGATCCGCAGACCCGTCACCGGTGCGCCGCACGCGGCTTCGTAGGCGTCGACGGGATGGCGGCTGGAGGTCGGGTCTTTCGGGTCATGTCCCGCGACCGCGTCCATGATCCGGGCCGCGTCGCGCACTGTCCGGGTCAGCGGCCCGCCGCAATCGAAGGAGAAGGAGAGCGGCATCAGCCCGTAGCGGCTGACCCGGTTCTGGGTCGGCTTGAAGCCGACGACGCCGGACATGCCCGAGGGAATGCGGATCGACCCGCCGGTATCGGAGCCCATCGCGCCATGGACGATGCGCGCCGCGACCGTGGCGCCGGAACCACTGGACGAGCCGCCCGGCGCGTGTGCCGGATTCCAGGGATTGCGGCAATCGCCGTAATGCACGTTGTTGCCGATGGGACCGACGGCGAATTCCGACATGTTGAGACCGCCGAGATGGAGCGCCCCCGCGGCCGCCAGCCGTGCGAGCGCCGTCGACGTCCGGTCGGCGACGAAACCGGCCCTGATCTTCGAGCCGCAGGTCGTCACCCTGCCCTCGCGGTAGTACATGTCCTTGTGCGCCAGCGGCACCCCGCCGAGGGCGCCGATCTCCTCGCCCCGGCCAAGCCGTGCATCGACGTCCCGGGCCGCGTCCAGCGCCGCCTCGGCCTCCAGACTGATAAAGGCGTTCAGGGCCGGCTGCAGGCGTTCGGCGCGGCGAATCGCGGTCTCCGCGACCTCGAAGGCGGAGACGTCGCGCGCCTTGATCCGGGCAGCCGTCTCGCAGGCGTCGAGAAAGGCGGTTTCCTCGCTCATGTCCGGGGCCTTTGCGGCGCCAAGTCCGCCAGCGCGGTCTCGAAGTCCGAAGGCTCCATATCGAAGGCGAGATGCGCGGCCACGCTCTCGCCCGCCGCGTCCATCGGTGCCAGCATCTCCGCAAGCGTCGCCCTGTCCGCTTCCGGGACCGTGAAGCGGTGCCAGACCGCCGCAAGGCGGGCGACAAATTCACCGGATAGTCCGTTCATCGCGATTACTCCTTGATTGCCGAGACGGCTTGCAAGAGGCGCTCGATTTCCGCCTCGTCGTTGTAATAGTGCACGGAGGCGCGGACCACCGGCGGCAGGCCTCTGCGCGTCGCATCCAGAAGCGTGCTCGAGGGCCGTGAGACGCTGACATTGATTCCCTTCTCCGCCAGCGCGGCCTTGATCCGATCCGCTTCCACGCCCTCCTTGGTGAAGGTCACGATCCCGCATTGCACGGCGCCGATGTCGCGCAGCGCGACCCCCTGCATGGCGCCAAGTCCCTCCCGCAAACCGCCGGCCAGCCGGCACACCCGCTCCCAGATCGCGTCGAGCCCGAGATCCAGCGCATAATCCACCGCCGCCCCTAAACCAAGACGGGCGGCATAATTGTTTTCCCAGTTCTCGAAGCGCCGCGCGTCGGGTCGGAGACGGTATTCGCCGGGCGCCACCCATTCCGCCGCGAAGAGATCGATCATCGGCGGCTCAAGACTTTCCAACCACGGCTTGCGGACATAGAGGAACCCGGTACCGCGCGGCCCCCGCAGGAACTTCCGCCCGGTCGCCGACAGCATGTCGCAGCCGATCTCGTCCACATCGACCGGCATCTGCCCCACCGCCTGACAGGCGTCGAGGAGATAAGTGATGCCGTGCGCCTTCGCGATGCGCCCGATCGCCGCCGCCGGATTGACGAGGCCGCCGTTGGTCGGGATGTGGGTGATCGAAATCAGCTTCACCCGCTCGTCGATCATCGCTTCCAGCGCCGCGGTATCGACTTCGCCGTCAGAGGTCGAGGGGATCGTCTCCACCACCGCGCCGACCCGCTTCGCGACCTGCAAGTAGGCGATGTAGTTGGCGGCATATTCGGCCTCCGCCGTCAGGATGCGGTCGCCCTTCGCAAATTCTAATGAGTAAAACGCCATGTCCCAGGCGACCGTCGCGTTTTCCACGAGCGCGATCTCCTCCGGCGCTGCGCCGATCAGCCGGGCGACGGAGCCGTAGACGGCCTCGCACCGCTCTTTGGCGATTGCCGCCGCCTCGTAGCCGCCGATCCGGGCTTCGAGCTTCAGATGTTCGATCTGCGCATCTAGAACCGGCACCGGCATGAGTGCCGCCCCGGCGTTGTTGAAATGAGCGACGTCGGCGACGCCGGGCGTCTCCGCGCGTATTCTGTACAGATCGATGGCCACTGCCCTGCTCCGTCAAATGATCTTGACGGACAACATAGGACCTCCCGGCCACCCTGTCGAAACCTGAACGGCGGCACGGACGGGGTTACGGGAGGCCGATCCCGGCCATCCGGAAAGCCCGATGCCGCTGCGGAGAGGGACCCGCTGGACAGATCCGAACGATGGCTGCACTCTTCGCGGCCGGGTCCCAACTGCCGCCGGATGCACCGACCATGCCGATGATCCTTGCCGCCAACGCCAACGCTCAGGGCAGCCATGTGGGGGAATGGCGGCACGCGCAAGCCTGGGACAAGCCAGCCGCGAACATCGCCAATGCGGTGCGCCTCGCCCAGATCGCCGAGGCCGGCAAGATGGACCTCCTCTTCCTTGCCGACGGCAACGGCGTGCGCAATATGGACAAGCCGGACCTTTTCGCCGCTACCTCGCCCTCCGACCGGCCGGGGGTGTTCGAGCCCGTCACGCTCTTGTCCGCGCTGGCCATGGTGACGCAGCACATCGGGCTCGTCGCCACCACCACCACGACCTATGACGAGCCGTTTCATGTCGCGCGGCGCTTCGCCTCTCTCGACCACATCAGCGGCGGTCGCGCCGGTTGGAATCTGGTCACGACGTCCAACGCCCTCGACGCGCTGAACTTCAACCACAGCGAACACGTCGCCCGCGACACGCGCTACGAGCGCGCCAACGAATTCGCCGATGTCGTGAAAGGGCTCTGGGATTCCTGGGCCGACGACGCCTTTCCCCAGGATAAGGCGTCGGGACGCTTTCTCGATCCGGCCAAGGTCCAGGCGCTCGGCCACACGGGCAAACACTTCCAGGTCGCCGGCCCGCTTAACGCGCCGCGCCCGCCGCAGGGCTATCCGGTCGTGTTCTCCGCCGGGCAGTCGGAGGCCGGGCGCGAGCTCTCCGCCCGCCATGCGGACTGCATCTTCGCCATCGAGGCGACCTTGCCGGCGGCGCAGGCGCTCTATAGCGACTTCAAGGGCCGTCTCGGGAAGTACGGGCGGGGGCCGGACGATCTCAAAATCCTGGCCGGCGTTACCATCTTCGTCGGCGAGACGGCGCAGCAGGCGGACGATCTCGCCGGGGAGCTGGACGACCTGGTGCCGCCCGCCGTCGGCGTCGACTACCTCGCGAAGATGACCGGGCTCGACGTGAAGACCTTGCCGCTCGACAGCCCGATGATCGACTGGCCCGAAGGGCACCACGGCCCGACCGGCATCGCCAACGCCATCGTCGAGGTCGCGCGGAAGGAAGGTCTGAGCGTACGCCAGACCTACAAGCGCATCCTGCCGCAGATGGCCGGCAACATGTTCAAAGGCGACCCGACCCAGGTCGCCGACGTCATGGAGGAATGGTACCGCGGCCAGGGCTGCGACGGCTTCATGGTCGCCGCCCCCGTGGTGCCCACGGGCATGGAGCGCTTCACCCGCCTCGTGATCCCCGAGCTGCAGCGCCGCGGCCTCTTCCGCCGGGAATACGAAGGCCGTACGCTGCGCGAGAATCTCGGATTGAAGCGGCCCGAGCGGCGGGACGCCGGGTAGAGAACAGCAGCAACACCTCAGGCATTGCTGCTTTGATCGGCCTGTCCGCGCTTTCGTCTCCGCCATGGTTCGAACATCGGGGCAAGGCGCCTACCATCCGCAGGGATAGCCGAGCCCCCAATTGCGCTCGTCTCTATCTTGGATCAATGACGTTCCGATCGGGCCACCAAGGCTGCCGAAGGTAGGAGTGTATCGTTTGCCGGCGCCCGGCCCGGTGGAAAGTCGGACCTCCTCATTTGCGGATAGGATAATTCGGTGGTGGGGGATAGATGTCAGAAGCGGCTCCGTTTGCCGCATCAGAATTTACGAAAATTTTGGCCCTTGAATCTGTCGATGTCCCCGGAAATAGCTCAAACCAATATCCGCTATATCTTTGAGTTCAGTGATTCGAACACGGAAGCATTTGACCTAAAAATCGATAGGAACACCGGCAAGAGAATTCCAGAACAGCAAAATGAATTTCCCGATTGGGCAAGACTCAGTTTTGAAAAATGTCCGAACTGTCCCTTAATCGAAACCGAGTCCGAATTTTGCCCAGCAGCCATTGCGCTGATGGATACGGTACGTCGATTAGGTCGGACGCTCTCACATGCCAAAGTGCACTTGGTTGTTATCCTTGAAGACCGTTGGATTGGCAGGAAGACGACCTCTCAAACCGCCATTAGTTCTTTCATGGGTCTCCAAATCGCCACCAGCGGGTGCCCCAATGCAGATTTCCTGCGACCGATGGCTCGATTTCACCTGCCCTTGTCCACACCAGACGAAACACTGACCCGAACCGTCGGAATGTATTTCTTGCGGCAATTTTTTCGCGCGCAGTCGGGCGCGTCCTTCGATATGGATTTGGAGGGACTAAAAAGAAGTTATTCAGAATTACAAACCGTAAATTCCTTCATCGCGAGACGGCTTCGTGCCTCCAAAGAAATTACCGAAATGAACGCTTTCGCGGCGCTGGACCAGCTTGCCCAGTTGATCCCAATGCAAATTGAAGATGCGCTGGAAGATGTGCGCCGGTTGTTTACGGAAAGTTGAATTCAACGGGACATGAGAGTTTGGATAGTCAGTTGGAGAAGCACATGACGACCGCGCAAAAAAAACCAAGAATTCTCTTCGTCGATGACGAGAAATTCATCCTAAACAGTTTGAGACGCAACTTACGCGATATGGAAGATGAATAGGAAATGACATTCACGGAAAGCGGCTCAACCACGATGGAATTATTGGATAAATACCCGTTCGATGCCTTTGTTACCGATATGGAAATGCCCGTCGTGCAAGGGTGGAGATTACTGCGTCACATCGGCGAAAAGCATCCGGCTGTGGTCAAAATAATGCTCACCGGCAACAGCGATATGTTTACCGCTTTGATGCAGGTTCCCGGTCACTTCGACTATTAGACAAAGCCCGTCAATGTAGACGCTCTTAAGTTGCTCATTCTTCGCCGTCTCAGTGAGCCACCACAGGAGGAACTCCCGCCTCAAGCGATGAGGGACACACATTAACCCATCGAAACTAAACGTTAGGGTTTGGCTCAATTCTTAGGAATTAGCCTCTTCAAAAGTATAAATTGCAACCATCTGTGATTTATTGGGATAAATCCTGGAGTAAAAAATGGTTTCAAAAATAAATTTTCAAGAAAATCAAATAATATTTAAAGAGGGTGCGGAAGGTGATGCTGCATATTTAGTTACCTCTGGGGAGGTTTGGTTATATCAAGGTTCTGGGCCTTCCAGAACTATTTTGGACATTAAATATAAAGGTCAAATATTTGGTGAATTGGCTCTGTTCGATAACGCTCCGAGGTTTGCCTCGGCAGAAGCGAAGACCAAAGTCAGCTGCATAGCCGTTTGTAAGGAAGAATTTCGCGAGCTCTTAGCGAAAGGGAACAATGACCCGATTATGAAGTCATTGATCCGAAGCATGAAGGAGCACAAGCTCAAGTGATCCGCGTTCGGGTCAAATCGCCCGGCCGGTGGCGAACTCCCCACGCACCGTCCGTTCAGCGGAAGATTAGTTCCTTGTATTTTCCGGCGACGACCTGATCCGCCACTTCGCGGTAGCGCACGGCGCCGCCGTAATACCCCAGCACGCGGATGGTCTGGCGGCCGGGCACATTGACGTTCACGCCGGTCTGCCAGCTTGGGATATTGGCGGCGAGGCGGCCGCTGTTGACCTCCACGACCTCGGCCTGCCACTTCGCCGCCTCTTCGGGGCGGACCTCGACGCGGGTGTATCCATGCTCCCGCATGTGGCCGACGAGACCGATGTTGAAGTCGACGATCTTCTCGATGTGGCGCGGGATATTGCCGCGCGAGGTGTGCGGGCCCAGCACCATCAGCAGGTTCGGAAAGCCGTCGTTGAGGACGCCGAGGAAGGTCTTGGGAATGTCGTCCTTCCAGTCGTCCCGCAGCCGCCGTCCGCCGGGGCCCCGGATGTCGACATTGTCGTAGGCGCCGGTCACCCCGTCGAAGCCGGTGGCATAGACCAGGATATCGAGCGCGTGCTCCTCCGCCTCCACGTTCGTGCCTTCGGCCGTCTTCACGCCCTTGGCGGTGATCCGTTCGATCGGCGCCGCGTTGGTGTCGACCAGCCGGACGTTCAGCCGGTTGTAGGTCTCGAAATAGCCGCTCTCGAGCGGCAGCCGGCGGAGGCCGAAGCCGTGGTTCTTCGGGATCAGCTTCTCGGCGATCTCGGGGTCGTCGACCCGCTCCTTGATCTTGGCCGTCATGAATTCGGTGATCAGCGCATTGGCACGCTCGTCGGTCAGGATGTCCCGATAGTTGCCGATCCAGATGCCGAAGCCGGGCTCCGAATAAAGTTTCTCCCAGAAGGCTTCCCGCTCTTCCGGCGTTTGGTCGAGGGCGCTGCGCGGGTCCGGGGTGTGGATGAAGCAACCCGCCGTCTCCCAGCAGCGGGCGTAGATCTCGTCGTAACGGGCCTTGATGTCCCGCTGCTCCTCCGGGGTGATCCTGGAATTGTGCAGCGGCGCCGCCCAGTTGGGGTGGCGCTGGAACACGGTCAGGTGTTCTGCGGTCTTGGCGATCTCCGGGATCGCCTGAATCGCCGTCGCCCCGGTGCCGATGATGCCCACGCGCTTGCCTTCGAAGCGCACCGGCTCGTGCGGCCAGCGGGCCGTGTGATAGGCCTCGCCCTCGAAGTCGTCGCGGCCCGGGATATTGGGGAGCGTCGGGGTCGACAGCACGCCGAGACAAGTGATCAGCAGCGTCCCGCGCGCGCGGCTGCCGTCCTCGAAGGTGACGGTCCACTGGTTGGCCGCGTCGTCGAATTCGGCGGCGGCCATCCGCGCGTTGAAGGTCATGTCGCGCCGGATGTCGTGCTTGTCGGCGACGAGATTGAGGTATTCCAGCGTATCCGGCTGGGGTGAGAAATGCTCCTTCCAGTCCCACTCCTGGAGCAGCTCCTTGTCGAAGAAATAGCCGTAGGACCAGCTTTCGGAATCGAACCGGGCGCCCGGATAGCGGCACCAGTACCAGGTGCCGCCGACGTCGTCCGCCGCCTCGAACACGCGAAACGACATGCCGAGTTCGCGCAGCCGGTAGGTCACGTAGATGCCGGAAATACCGCCGCCGATGACGACGGCGTCGTATGTCGGAATGTTATCGCTCATACCGCGCTGGCTCGCATAATTGTGGACGGACTGTTGCTTTCAATGAAATCGCCGGCAAGACAAAGCATCGGTAGCCGCTGCATTTTCCGATCCGAGTGGCCTGTTCCAAGTGATCCAGTCCCCCTGAACGGGTCTGGCGACTTAAGTCGCCCTGCAAGGACGACCGGAGCGTAACGTAGATCGCCAGTGCGGAGCGGCAAGAATCTTCGGAATGTCCGTCGTCAAAATTTTTGGGCCAGTTGATCGTCTGATTTAACGGAGGAT